>UQVS01000009.1 GCA_900544615.1 uncultured Oscillibacter sp.
GACACGGTGGGCATGAGCACCCTGTTTTTGCCGGATCTCCAGTACCACTTCCACGATATGGACCCCAACTGGGTGGTAAACCACGCCTACAATGTGGCGTCCTATATTCTGGCCAATGACAACCCCATTCAGGATGGAGAAACGATAGACGGCGTAGAGAATGGTCAGATGAGCAGGGAAATCCAGTGGAAGTGCCAATATGAGGATGCTCTGATCCAGCCACCCAGAGGAGTGCTGGACATCAACATGGGAAAATATGCATCTGGAGGCCGCTGAGAAACAGCAGGAGCATAATTTTGAGAGCACAAAACTCTATTTAGGAGGTGATCACAATGCAGAGTAATATCCGTATCATTGAGCTGCTGCGGTTTCTTTATCAGCAAACCGATGAAGCACATGCGGTTACAGTATCTGAGATGATAGAGTACCTCAAAAGCAAAGGGATTCCATCTGTGCGTCAAACTGTCTATACTGACTTGGAGGCGCTGGACGCCGCAGGAATTGATATCGTCCAAATCAAAAGCACACAAAACAGATATTTCATTGGCAGCCGAATTTTTGAATATCCTGAGTTGAAGATGCTTGTAGATGCCGTGGCATCCTCCAAGGTGATTTCTGCGAAAAAATCTCAGGCACTAATTCAAAAGCTGGGACAGTTGACCAGCATCCAACAGGCGGAACAGCTCCAAAGGTTGGCCAGCCTCTCCAGCCGTGTGAAGCCGCATAACGAAAAGGTCTATTACATCATTGATAGCATTCAGACTGCTATCTTGGATCAACACCAAATCAGTTTCCAATACTATGAATACACGCCAGAGAAAAAGAAAATCCTGAAACACGATGGATATCGCTATATTCTGGACCCCTATGCTTTGGAGTGGAAGAACGACCATTATTATTTGATTGGTTACTCTCATAAGCATAAGGGAATTGCCCATTTTCGTGTGGATCGTCTGACCAGCGTGGAGCCGTTGGATTCCAAGTTCCAGCCAATGCCTGATTTTGATGTAGCCGCCTATACGAACAAAATGGTTGATATGTTTGCGGCAGAGCATTCAGAGCAGGTCAAACTTCTCTGTTCCAATGAGCTGATGCGGGTCATCATTGACCATTATGGTGAAGACATCGAGATATCTCCATATGATGATACCCACTTTACAGTGGTAATTGAAGTCAACCCCAGCGGAACCTTTTATGGGTGGGTATTTAAGTTTATGGGAAAAATACGAATTTTGTCACCCCAATCCTGTGTAGATAAAATGCAGGATATCGCTCGTACATTTATATGAGAACCCCCGCAAGGTGTTAAAGAATTTTAACACCTTGCGGGGAACTCTTTTTTTGCCATTGAATAGAACACCTGTTCTGACTATAATGAAATTAAGAGTTCGCTGCACAGCGAACACCCTCAATAACAGGAGGCAAGTCACCATGACTTTTGGAGCGTTTATCTCTGCAAAGCGTAAAGAACTTAGGCTAACGCTGCGAGAAACCGCAAAGCATCTTGGTATTGCATGTGGGTATCTCAGTGATGTTGAGCAGAGCCGTCGTCCCGCACCAGAAGGTGATTTTGTAGAACGGATATCTCGCTATCTGGATCTCAGCAAAACCGATCATGAAAGGCTGCTTGACTTAGCTGCAAAGTCTCGGAATAGGATTTCTGCCGATCTACCAGAGTATATCATGCAAAAGGATATCGTTCGTGCAGCACTTCGTGTTTCTAAAGATGTGAATGCCACCGACGAGGAATGGCAGGCATTCATTGAGCAAATGAAAAATCGACCGCGATAAGGGGGGCCTACGGTGTCAGTTCCGCGAATTCGCTTGGAGACAGTTGAAGCTATTGCACGCAAAATCCTGATGGAATATGACAGCTCGCTTCTGAGTAGTGAACCGAGACCGATCCCCATCGAAGCTATCATCGAAGTAAAGTTTGACCTGATTCTGGAGTATCACATTCTCCGCAAAAATGGTGCTGTATTGGGAGAAACCATCTTTGATGACGGCCCCGTCATCCTATATGATATGGATGAACGGTCGTATAAAATCATTGCTGTCAGAAAAGGAACGATTCTGATTGATGAACGCCTTTGTGAAACTCGCAGTATCGGGCGACTTCGCTTCACATGTGCCCATGAGCTGGCCCACTGGGTGCTACATAAGAATCTGTATTCTGGGACTGGGAATATTGCAGCATACAATGGACAGTGCTCTACTGACGAGAGCGATGGAATGATAGAGAGACAAGCGGATGCGTTGGCCACAGCCCTTCTGATGCCGCTTCCGCAAATCAAAAAGTGTTTTTATCGTCTCCGCTCCGGAAGAACTATGGAGCAAATAGTTGCAGAGATGGCTCAGATATTTGAGGTTTCCAAACAAGCTATGCAAATTCGCTTGCAGTCGCACAATTTAATGTAAATAAGGGTGCCTTGGATATAGGGTCCTCACCAGGACCCTATATCTGCCCCTTGTAAGTTTTTATGCCCAAAATGTTCGCTGGCCAGCGAACAAGGAAGGAGGAAACCATGAGGAAAGAGAGTGCAACGATCCGCAAATGCCACAGCAGACTTTCATCACTTGGTCTGGACAGCACGGTGGCTTTTCATAAGAGCAAGTTGATTCTCAAAATTTATCGGGATGTTGTCTGGGTGTTGAGTGAGAGAGCCCAAGAGCTCCAGGAGTATGCCTGGGAATTGGGCGATCAGGACCTGAGTACCGGACTATGCTATCTGGAGAACTTTGCTCCAGATATAGATTTGCAGGATTTTGAGGAGAAGGTCTGCTGCGTTATCCAAAGCCAAATGCTGGTAGATGTAATCAATCGTGCATTACTACGCCTGAAGCGGTATCCAGATCGAGGAGAGTTGTACTATGAGATCCTCAGCAAGCAATTCATTTACCGTTTCAACAGTACTGAAAAAGAGCTTCTGGATGAGTTGAATATGGAGCGCAGCGTGTTTTATGACCGAAAAAAGGAGGCGATTTATCTGTTTTCTATCTGTCTGTTTGGCTATGTTATCCCTGAATTGATGGATGGGGTGCCCCGACTTTATCCCGACTAAAGCCCGATACATCCCCGACGGAATCCCTACTCCCTTCCGATTTTGAACCTGCTATACTGGCTACAGTGGCAGGTATGCTCTAAAATTTGAATACTTAACATAAGGACTCGACACCGCTTTCCGCGGTGACCGGGTCCTTTTTCATTCCTGCCGCAAATATGGCGGCAGGAATGAGCCGGAGGGCGTTATAACGCCCCCGGCTTTTTTTCTGCCCGGCATTAGGAGGGCCGGCATGCGCTGGGAGGCGTACATTGCCAGGTACCCGTAGCCCCAAGGTTTTGATTTTCCAATCAAAATCTTGAAGCTACGGAGGTTTGCCACATGGCAGAAGAAAGAAAATACAGGATTCGGGTAGATGGAATCTTGGTGGACGTCAGCAAAGAAGTGTATCACGCATATTACAGCATCGAACGCCACACTCGCACCCTGGACGAGAAGGATACGCGCAACGGCAAGGTTTTATATAGCGATCTGGACACAGATGAGCTGCTGGGCGAGGAGGTGCTCCCTGATAGGAACGCTGAACGAGTTGAGGATTCCGCCATTTGCAGTATTCTGTGCGAAGAACTGCATTATCAACTTGCCATGCTTCCTGCCCAGGATAGGGAGTTGATACAGGCGCTATATTTTGAATGCCTGACAGAGCGGGAATATGCGAAGCAGATTGGCATTTCTCAGAAGGGTGTCAACAAGCGCCGTCAGAAGGTCTTAGATAAACTCAGGAGCATGATGAAAGCAAAATAAAAAATTTGGTTCTCAACCCTCTCACGAACTCGGCTTAGTAGTGAGGGGGTCAATTTATCTGCCCCCGCGCTCCTTGAAAACTGAATATCCGATTGTCTGAATACTTTCCTGCCGGGGCCCCTTGACAAGGGGCAAGCGACTTTGGAGGATGCGCCAAGACCACCTGTAGGTGCTGCGGATCGACTCGAAGAAAATGTTTACTGAAAAAGAGTTCGAAAGCTCGACTGCAAAAGCGCCTATCAACGACGGCCAAATAAGGTGCCAAGCGGGTCCATCCGTTCATAAAACAGCCGATGGCAAGCTGTATCGCAATGATTCCGTCAGGGACAATGATACTTCCGTCCAGTCCCAGCCCCCACCCAAATGGGGATCACGCAAGGAGGGCGGCCGACAGAGATCCTGCCGGGGGTGAGATTCCCATGACACGGTGAAGCCAGCCGTGGTTCAGACTAATCGCCCTATGAGCCAGCATTGTATTCGCTGGTTCTGCGCTTGGGGAAGTAGTGTCGAATACGAGCGCATCAGAAAGACAACACAAATGTAAAGTCTTAATATCAGAAGCCATGGGGATCGCTTCTGTCCAAAACCCATTATTGACAGGAATATGCCGTGTGTGCAGCCGTTCCGACCAGATACGGGAGATGTAGAGGCGGTCCCTATGTTTGTGGTATTAAGCCAAAGATGTTGAGGAGGTGTATCCCGTGAAAACATATTGCAGTCAGGAGATTAGCCGCGGCGATATTTACTATGCTGACCTGCGGCCGGTGATTGGGTCTGAGCAAGGCGGTATCCGTCCAGTGCTCATTTTGCAGAACAATGTTGGCAACCGGCACAGCCCCACTGTGATTGTAGCCGCCATCACCGGCCAGAAGCACAAACCCAGGCTCCCGACTCATGTAAGCCTGAATAGTTCGGTGCCTGGACTCTACCGCGATTCCATTATTCTGCTGGAGCAGCTTCGCACACTTGACAAGAGCAGACTGATGGATAAGGTCGGTTCATTGGGGAAAGCGCAAATGCTTAAGATCGACCATGCACTGGAGGTCAGTGTTGGACTTCTGTCAAGCTATAACACAGTTTGAGTTTGCCCGGTATTCTGGACAACTTATACCCATGAAGATAGACCAAACGATAGACTACCGGGGCCGTTCATCGGCTCCGGTGAACGGCACCCCATAACAGGAGGGTGTTTTATGACCAAGACAGAACTTCGAGATAACCTTGTATTTCTTTCTGCACTGAAGCTGCTGGGGCAGCTCACCGAAAAGGGCCTGCTGACCATGGAGGAGGCAGAGAAGTCCCGCACCGAGCTGGAACGAAAACTCCGCCCCACGCTGTTGTTCGCATGAATAGGCTCTGTACGAGAATAGCTTATTACCCAGTTTTCCTGCTCCTTTTTCGTTGGTGTTGGTAATAGCTATTGCGGAAGGGCTGTGGTAGTGTGTGTTGCTGAAAGGAGGTCAAAAAAGATATGACCGCAACAAACATAACCGCTACAAATACTCCGCGGGTCACCGTGATCGATCCACGAGTCCCTGAAAAAGCAAAGCTGAGGGTAGCGGCCTACGCCAGAGTCAGCAGTGACTCTGAAGATCAGGTAAACTCCTACATCGCCCAAGTCGACTTCTATTCTAAGCACATCGCGGGAAAAGAGGAATGGGAGATGGTGGACATCTACGCCGACGAGGGCATCTCCGGGTTGGAAGCCAGAAACCGGGATGAGTTTAACCGGATGATGGCCGACTGCCGGGAAGGAAAAATTGACCGGGTTCTCTGCAAGTCCATTTCACGCTTCGCCCGCAACACACAGGAATACATCCAGTTTGTGCGGGAACTGCTCCGGCTGGGCATCTCCATCCACTTTGAAAAGGAGAACATCGATACCGGGAAGATGACCTCGGAGCAGGTTGCCCAAATCTATGGGGCTTTCGCCCAGATGGAATCCACCAACCATTCCAGTAATATGCGCTTCAGCGTTCGTATGCGGATGGAAAAGGGATTGTTTGTCCCATCCTCCGTCCCCTATGGCTACCGGCTGGCAGGGAGGGATCTGGAGATCATACCGGAGGAGGCCGAGGTGGTCCGCCGCATCTTCTCCGCTTATCTGAGCGGCCAGGGAAAGGATGATATCGCCAGAGAGCTGAACCAGCTCGGGGTGGATCGAGGTCGAAACCGCGGGAAGTGGCATCCCAGTACGGTGGCCTACATCCTGACCAATATCACCTATACTGGAGATATGATCTGGCAAAAAAGCTACGCCACAGATACCATTCCCTTCCGGCAGGTTCGAAACCTCGGCCAGAAGCCCCGCTACTTTGTAGAGCACAGTCACCCGGCTATCGTAAGCTGTGAGGATTTTCAGAGAGTACAGGAACTGATGTCCTCCCGCAAGGGGCAGTTCCAGGGGACGCACCGTATAAGTAAGGGCAGCCTCTATGATAAACACATCTACTGCGGGGAATGCGGTTCTCTCTGCCGCAAAAAATTCACAGGTGGAAAGATTTACTGGGTCTGCCGCCGCCACGATGGAAACAAAGCAGACTGCCCTGCCCCGCAGATTCCAGAGCCAGAAATTACGGCGGCTGTCCTGCGACTCTACCACAAGCTGAAGCTTGGTCAGGAAACTGTCCTGCGGCCCGTCCTCAGCCAACTGCAGGAGCTTCGGGAACGGGAACTCCGCTCCAATCGCAAGATCAGCGATATTGACAATGAAATAGCCCGTATCTCAGAGCAGAATCTCGTCCTTGTTCGGCTGAAGTCGAAAGGGTATGTGGATTCTGCTCTTTATTTATCCCAGATGGATGAGATCGACCATAAGCTGCGGGAGCTCAGGAAGCTGCGACGCCGTCTTCTGGAGGCAGCCGGTGAAGACCGGCAGATCCATGACACAGAGCGAATGATGGAGTACCTGGAGGATGGTCCGGAATGGCTGGATGAGGTTCCTGCGGAACTGTTTGGGGAACTGATTGAGCGGATCATCATTATCAGCCCGGAACGGCTGAAGTTCCGCCTGCTGAATGGGATGGAACTGGCAGAAAACATAGAGAGGACGGTGCGATAAATGGCGTGGCAAAGAAAAATTCCTTTCGGCTATCAGGTTCGGAATGGCAGGATCAACTGCCATCCGGAGGAAGCAGAGCTTGTAAGGGCTATCTTCTCCCGCTATCTGCTGGGCGGCTCCTACAGTCAGATCGCTGACGAGATGACCCAGCAAGGTGTGCGCTATCATCAACATACTGCCCAGTGGAACAAACACATGGTCAAGCGGATTTTGGAGAATGAACGGTATCTCGGGATGGATGGCTATCCCCAGCTGGTGACAGATGAGGAATTTCTCGCTGTCCGCCTGCGGCGGGGAGAACAGAACACCTACGCTCCATGCCCAAGCGAGATCATCCCTATACGGGACAAGGCGGTCTGCGCCCTCTGTGGAGAAAAGATGGCGCGGGATACCAAATCCCATGGCCGCCCACGCTGGCGGTGTAAAAATCCAGAGTGCGGCGGCAGTGTATATCTTGATGACAGCATCATTTTGGAACGAGTGGTGCAGAAGCTCAAAGTGCTGGCTCATTCTCCTGCGTGTATCCAGCTTCCTAAAGCCGCCCCTGCCTCAACAGATGCCCTTCGCATCGAAAATGAACTGGCCCTCTGCTTTAACCGGGCCGATATCAACCCGGAATATATGAAAACACTGATCATGGCCGCCGCTGCCGAGCGGTATGCCGGCCTGAACGATCCAACGCCGGCCCACAGGCTGGCACTGCTGCGGCAGAAGCTGGAGCTGGAGCCGGAGAACGAAGAAACCCTGTGGGAACTTTTTGAGTCGGCAGTAACCCATGTGTGCATCGGCAAAGGCGGAGAGATCAGCCTATCCCAAAAAGATCAAAAGGAGTGTGCCTCATGAACATACAGAAAACCGCCCCCACCCCCAAACTGGTCACTATGATTCCGGCTGACCCTCAGATGACAGAACGGGATCTTCGAAAAAAGCACCTGCGAGTTGCGCCTTACTGCCGGGTATCCACTGACAAGGAGGAGCAGCTCTCCAGCTATGAGGCCCAGATCGAATACTACACGGAAAAAATCGACGCCAATCCGGATTGGACAATGGTCCGACTTTATGCGGATGAGGGCATCACTGGTACCTCGGCTAAAAAGCGAAAGGCTTTTCTCCAGATGATCCGTGATTGTGAGCGCGGCAAAATCGACCTGGTCATCACCAAATCGGTGTCCCGGTTCTGCCGAAACACACTGGATGGCCTGAACTATGTCCGCCGCCTGAAACGGCACGGCGTGGGAGTCTACTTTGAGAAAGAGAATGTGAACACTCTCTTCATGGACAACGAGATGATCCTCACCTTTATGATGAGCCAGGCCCAGGCAGAAAGCGAATCCCTCAGCGGCAATGTGAGGTGGGGCCACCAGAAGAACTTCAAGGATGGAAAGGTCTATTACCACTGCAAGACCTTCCTCGGCTACCGCTGGGGTGCGGACGGACAGCCGGAGATCGACCCGGAGCAGGCAGCCATTGTCCGGCGCATCTTCTCCCGGTTCCTGCTGGGACACAGCGTCCGGCAGATCACCACCGACCTGATGGCGGATGGGATCAAAACAGCCACAGGGAAAACAGTGTGGCATGACAGTGTGGTTCAGAAGATGCTCTGCAATGAAAAATACATTGGTGACGCTCTCCTACAAAAAACCTACATCGCGGACCTGTTCACCAGAGAAAAGCGGGTGAATAACGGCGAACTGCCCAAATACTATGTCCATGACTGCCACCCGGCCATCATTGACCGGAAGACCTTCCAAAAGGTACAGGAGGAGCTGGCCCGCCGGTCCAGCCTGAAGAAAACATCCTCCAAAGCGAAGACGCAGCTTGGGAAATACTGCGGAAAGTATGTGCTCAGCGAGCTGCTGGTCTGTGGGGAGTGCGGCAGCCCTTATCGCCGGGTGATCTGGACGCAGAAAGGGGTCAAACGGGTCGTCTGGCGGTGCCAGAACCGGCTGGAGCATGGCAGGAAGATCTGTAAGCAGTCTCCCACTCTGGATGAGGGCGACATCCACGACGCCGTCATCTCCGCCATGAATGAGCTGTTCCGGATACAGGCAGCCAAGGATGCGGTGAAAGCCGGTATTGCGGCAGTCCTTGCCGGAGAAGAACAGACGATGAGCCTGCCTGCCGTGGAGCTTCAGATCCGGAACCTGCAGGAACGCCAGCTGGAGCTGTTCCAGCTGATCGTCAGTGCCGGCGCTGACTGTACCGACTATGATGAGGAGCTCCAACAGGTAAACATGGCCAAGACAAGGCTCATGGCCCAAAAAGCGGAGCTGGAAAAGGAACAGCGAGGCGCGGCGGCCTTCGAGAGTAGGCTGGAAGAACTTGACATGGCATTGGAGCAAGCCAGCGGCGCCCTTACGGATTTTGATGAACTCACCGTCCGTCAGCTGGTCAGCAACATCAAGGTGTTGGACAAGGATAGCCTGCTCATCTGCTTCAAGGACGGAACGGAGATCACCCAGACCATGCAAAGGAGGCAGACCGTATGATTTATATCACTGGCGATACCCACGGTGGATTCCAGAGGTTCGGAAACAAATATTTTCCGCCGCAAAAGCACATGAGCTGCGAGGACTATGTCATCATCACCGGCGATTTCGGAGGGCTGTGGGACGGAGGCCCAAAAGACTGGTATTGGCTGGACTGGCTGTCCGGCAAACCCTTCACCACCCTGTTTGTGGATGGAAACCACGAGAATTTCGACCTACTGAATGCCCTGCCGGAAAAAGAATGGCATGGAGGCCGGGTACACGAGGTGAGGGAGAATATCCTCCATCTGATGCGGGGGCAGGTATTCACCTTCGGCGGCCTCACTTGGTTCACGATGGGCGGGGCGTCCTCCCACGATATTCGGGATGGCATCCTCGATCCCAAAGAGCCTGACTTTGAACAGCGGTATTGGCTGCTGCGCCGAATGCGGGCCATGTTCCGAGTCAAGGGCGTGAGCTGGTGGGCGGAAGAAATGCCCAACAGTCAAGAATACGCAGACGCACTGAGCAGTTTGGACCGAATGAATTGGAAAGTAGACTGCATCCTAACCCACTGCGGCCCCAGCAGTATCGTGCGGAAAATCGACCCCTCCTATGGAAGTGATCAACTCACCAATTTTCTGGACATGGTCAATCAGCGGTGCCAGTTTATATACTGGTTCTTCGGACACTACCATGACAATCGGATCATCGATGATAGATACATTCTCCAGTGGGAGCAAATCTCCGGATTAGAGCTTTAAAATCAACAGCGGGTGGTATATGACCATCCGCTGTTGGCTTTGAGTGGAGACTCCCAGATTCAAAATGGACTGAAAATCTCTTATGTGGTACAATAACCTTGCACAAGCAGGAAAGACTATACGGAGAAAGGAAGTGAGCCAGGTATGAAGGAACGGACCTACATCTGCTGCGATCTGAAAAGTTTTTACGCAAGCGTGGAGTGTGTAGAGCGAGGATTGGACCCAATGACCACCAATCTTGTGGTGGCAGATCTTCGCCGCACGGAAAAGACCATCTGCCTGGCGGTCACTCCATCCTTGAAAGCCTATGGTATCTCGGGACGGGCACGGCTCTTTGAGGTGGTACAGAAGGTGGCGGAAGTCAATGCCAGACGCAGGCAGGCAGCCCCCGGCCGGCAGCTGACCGGCTCGTCCTGGAACGATACGGAGGTACAGAACGATCCATCCCTGGCGTTGGACTATATTGTCGCTCCGCCCCGGATGGCACATTATATTGACTGGAGTACCAAGATATATGGTGTGTATCTGAAATATCTGGCGCCCGAGGATATTTTCCCGTACTCCATCGATGAGGTGTTCATGGATGTCACCAACTATTTGGATACCTACAAGATGACTGCCAGGGATTTAGCACGAACAATTATTCTGGATATCTTAAAAACCACCGGGATCACTGCTGCCGCTGGAATGGGTCCCAACCTCTATTTGGCTAAAATCGCCATGGATATTGTGGCAAAGCATGTCCATCCAGACAAGGATGGGGTACGGATCGCCAAACTTAACGAGATGACATATCGGCAACTGCTCTGGACCCATCGTCCGCTTACGGATTTTTGGAGGATTGGCAGAGGCTATGCCACCAAGCTGGAAGCCCATGGCCTATACACCATGGGTGATATTGCCCGTTGCTCCATCGGGAAACCGACAGACTATCACAATGAGGAGATGCTCTATCGGCTCTTTGGAGTCAACGCAGAGCTGCTCATTGATCATGCCTGGGGCTGGGAACCCTGTACCATAGCGGATGTAAAGGCATATAAGCCCGAAAATAAGAGCATTGTTTCCGGCCAGGTACTCCAGTGCCCCTATTCCTTTGACAAGGCGCGACTGGTTGTCCGGGAGATGGCGGATGCACTGGCGTTGGATCTGGTGGACAAGGGGCTGGTCACCAATCAGCTGGTGCTGACCGTAGGCTATGATATTGAAAATCTGGTATTCACACAGGGCACCGCGGCCTATACCGGAGCGGTCACCACGGATTGCTACGGACGAAAGATCCCCAAGCATGCAGTGGGGACGGAGAACTTCTCCTATACCTCTTCGGCAAACGACCTGCTGGGAGCCGTCACTACTCTCTATGACCGAATCGTGGATAGGACTCTGCTGATCCGCCGTCTCAGCATCAGTGCCAATCGCCTGCTTCGTGAAGATGAAGCGCCCAAGCAGGACGAGACCGAGCAGTTGGATCTTTTCACCGACTATGTGGCGAGGGAGGAGCAACAGGCGGAGTATGAGGCTGAGCACGCTCGGGAGCGGAAGATTCAGAAGACCATACTTAGGATCAAAAAGAAGTTCGGAAAGAATGCCATCCTCAAAGGTATGAACCTGGAGGATGGGGCAACCGCCAGAGAGCGAAACCAGACGATTGGAGGGCACCAGGCATGAGCGGACCATACGATGATATCATCCAGCTGCCGCATCCCACTTCGGCCAGACATCCGAGGATGTCCCTCTCAAACCGTGCGGCACAATTTTCACCCTTTGCCGCTCTCTCCGGCCATAGTGCTGCACTTGCCGAAACAGCACGGCTGACGGACCAGCAAATCGAGTTGAGCGATGATGATAAGGCTGTGCTCGATCAAAAGCAGCGCATCCTATTGGAGCATATCAATGAACACCCGGAGATCATGGTGACATGGTTCCAGCCGGATGAGAAAAAGGATGGCGGCCAATATATTACGACTACTGGACGGCTGAAAAGGTTTGATGAATCCGCGTGTATGCTGCTTTTGAAAGACGGATCAAACATACCGATCAGCCATATCATCGGACTGGAAAGCGCATATTTCGAAGGTCTCTTTTGAAACAATATGTTGATGTAGTCTCATATTTAATTGATAGCGATAAAGTATGATGCCTGAAAGATTTGCCTGAACTAAATATCAACTCTACACAGGAAGCTGGCATCCAGTAGATTGGTCCTGTTTTATAAGCTGTGGACCCTTTTTCACCAAAAACAAAAATATCGATTTTAACCGTCCTTTGCAAAGGGTAAGTCCTTACAGGACTTGCCCTTTTTTCATTTCCGGAGCTCTTTTATTGCACGGAACGGTGCATCTTCCGTTATCCTCTCCTCCTACTGGCAGAAGGACTTATTCCTTACTATAATGCAGGAGGTTCCAATATGACCGAAGAAAACTACAATTATCGCACAGTCAAACCCTGCTTCGCAATCAATTCCCCGGCAAAGGAAAGTTAAAAATCCCTGTCATTCCCAAGTTTCAAGAGAACTCCGGAGACTTTGATGATCTTCTGTTGATCGGTTTTGACAAAACTCATCCGGAGGATCAGAATCATCTTGACCGTATGGTTCATTTCTTCCTGTATGACTATCGTTTTGAACGAGTCTGGAAGAATCCGGACAGCGACATCGAAAAACTCTCCTGATACCGCGCGGTGCTGTCTCCGAATTTCAGCATGTATCTGGAAATGGCGCCTGTTATGCAGCTTTACAATGTGTTCCGCAACCGCTGGTGCGGCGCCTATTGGGCCTCCAAGGGAATCCGTGTTATTCCCACGGTAAACTGGGGTGATGAATCCACCTTTGATTTCTGTTTTGAGGGGATCGAAAAAGGCAGCGTTGTTGCGGTCTCCACCTATATGGCATCTGAGCATGATAACCGCTGCGACCAGAAAGAATGGTTCATGGCCGGCTATAATGAAATGCTTCGGCGTATTGAGCCGGAAAAAATCATCTGCTACAACACGCCGTTTCCTGAAATGCAGGGGAACATTGTGTATGTGGACTATGAGCGCAGCTCGTGGAGATATATGAGCTATGAGAGAAATTATAAGGCAGAAGATCTCGACGCTTTCAAAATCGGCGAGACATATCGTCCCGAACGTGATACAATAGAGCCATACCTGATCGGCGGCACTTATAAGGGCGGCGGCAGCGCCTATGGTGGAAAGTGGAAGCCCTCTAAGCCGGATGATGAACGTTTTTTAGGTGAACCCGGCAGCATCAACCGCACAGCTGATCGTAACGGGGATTTAAGAGAAACTAAGATTGGCGCAGACGGTAGGGCAGTCAAGGAACGGCATTACTCAAATCACGGCAATCCCAAACAGCACTCGATTCCTCACGATCATAACATTGTATGGGAAGGTAACCGACCAAACTGGGGCAAAGCAGAAAACTATTGGGGCGGAGATATTCCTGATTTCAAGTCATATTGGAGGTGTGGCATGCCCTATCGCATTTTAAAATCCAAAAACTCATTGGAAGATAACCGTTTTAAATCGATCAGCGATTTTAAGTGGTGTATGAAATGTGGCGGAGAAGTAGAAATTGAATGGAACGGCATTCATTATGGCATTATTCGATATGGAACAGATGACAAAATCACAATTTATGTTTGGAATTGTCCCGAGACGGAATGCTGCTTTAACACCGCTGATGATGCACTTGAGTACATGGTCGGTTCCGATCGTCTGCGTGATGTGATTACGCAGGTCACTGTGCTTAACCGTTCAATTTAGGATGAATACCTCTTGCCGACTGCCAGCAAACCATTGGTATATCTGCGTTTTCTGAAATCCTATAATTACACTCGGACCAAAGGGTAAGTCCTTACAGGACTTGCCCTTTTTTCATTTCCGGAGCTCTTTTATTGCACGGAACGGTGCATCTTCCGTTATCCTCTCCTCCTACTGGCAGAAGGACTTATTCCTTACTATAATGCAGGAGGTTCCAATATGACCGAAGAAAACTACAATTATCGCACAGTCAAACCCTGCTTCGCAATCAATTCCCCGGCAAAGGAAAGTTAAAAATCCCTGTCATTCCCAAGTTTCAAGAGAACTCCGGAGACTTTGATGATCTTCTGTTGATCGGTTTTGACAAAACTCATCCGGAGGATCAGAATCATCTTGACCGTATGGTTCATTTCTTCCTGTATGACTATCGTTTTGAACGAGTCTGGAAGAATCCGGACAGCGACATCGAAAAACTCTCCTGATACCGCGCGGTGCTGTCTCCGAATTTCAGCATGTATCTGGAAATGGCGCCTGTTATGCAGCTTTACAATGTGTTCCGCAACCGCTGGTGCGGCGCCTATTGGGCCTCCAAGGGAATCCGTGTTATTCCCACGGTAAACTGGGGTGATGAATCCACCTTTGATTTCTGTTTTGAGGGGATCGAAAAAGGCAGCGTTGTTGCGGTCTCCACCTATATGGCATCTGAGCATGATAACCGCTGCGACCAGAAAGAATGGTTCATGGCCGGCTATAATGAAATGCTTCGGCGTATTGAGCCGGAAAAAATCATCTGCTACAACACGCCGTTTCCTGAAATGCAGGGGAACATTGTGTATGTGGACTATGAGCGCAGCTCGTGGAGATATATGAGCTATGAGAGAAATTACAAGGCAGAAGATCTCGACGCTTTCAAAATCGGCGAGACATATCGACCTGAATGTGATACAATAGAGCCATACTTGATCGGCGGCACTTATAAGGGCGGCGGCAGCGCCTATGGCGGAGCATGGAAACCATCTAAGCCCGAAGACCATCGTTTGATTGGAAAACCCGGAGAAATAAAAGTAACCTATGCCAAGGACGGCTCAAAAGTTGAGACGAAAATTGGAAGTGATGGTCGAGTTGTTGCGGAAAGACACCATACTACAGCCCCCAACCCCAAATTTCATTCGAACCCACACGACCATAAAATCAATTGGGAGTTTCCCAGAAAAGGAGTCCCTAATTTTGAGAAGCCACATACGAATTACTGGAGCGATGAATATCCCAATGGAGCACCAGAGTTTAAGGCTTTTAGAGGTGCTGTTATGAAATATACGTTTAATTCTGCTGAAGAGAATTGCTTCAAAACCATATCTGATTTCAAAGAATGCATTATTCGCGGCGGAGAACCTGTCTTTTTCTGGAAAGGACTGCAATATGGCGTTTGTTTTTACGGAAATAAGTACTGCATCGCACTTACAAATGGAGAGCAAGAGAAAATTTGTGATACACCCGATGATGTTCTGGACTATCTTGTGGGGGAAGATCGCTTGCGTGACATTATTACCCAAGTAACAGTTCTGCACCGAAATGTTTAGAATAAATACCTCTTGCCGACTGCCAGCAAACCGTTGATATATCTGTGTTTTCTGAAATCCTATAATTACACTCGGACCAAGTAATGATAATCCGAACTACATTATCCAGGTGGGTAATGTGTTCGGATTTATCATTTCTATTGAAAATGTGCTTTAATGGGCAAGGGCGGGTTGATAAACTTGCCCTTGCTTTTTTTCTTTTTATTTGATATTTTATCCTTATCAGATAAATTCTGATTCATGGATTCTGATTTATGGAGATTAAAATATGTGGTTAGTAATGGGTTTTGGTGCAATTATTTTTGCAATCCTAAATTTGGTTTGGACATCTAAACAGAAAAATTCAAAATGGTTTGGTTTCATAAGTTTATCGTTGACAGCATTAACTGCATGCTCATTTTATTCGGATGCCGCTGTGCAAGTTGCCGCTGAAGATTGGGGGGCTCTTATGGATATACTGCCTTCTATGAGCAAAACGTTATGGATTTGCGTCATCCTATCTATTTTGGTAAATTCTATCACGCTTTTGGGAGATAGGAAGTAATTCAATTTCAGCTTGTCGAGCCAATGATGAAGGGCGGGAGCATCGGTTAAGATGTTCCCGCCTTTGTTATACCTTATTCTTTTGTTCGGCCTGCTGTTTTGCTTTCCGCTACCTTTGCTGAGCGACCGATCATATGGGCTTGAACCTGAAAGACTGTAAAATCGCTCAGAGGTGCCTTAAAACGCGAAATAGAGGGCGTTTTAGCAAAGCAACATTGCATATCCACAGAGGGCAGCCCGAAAGGCCCCCATTTTTGCGTTTTCTTATGGTGCAGCACCAAGAGAAATCACACGCAGGGCGGCGGAGGTATAAGGGATATCACACTATTCCTTCGGAGCGATTCTGCGAGCCAAGACAACGCAATTTAATTAACGCAGAAGACGGAATTATTTATAAAGATTTATGATGCACATGGAGAAAAGAGATTTTTTTGAAAATGTACTTGAAAAGGGAAGAAAGCTATGGTAATATAAGCTTCTGTAAGATGATTTTTTGCGCCTGCGCGCAAATGAATGTTCGGAGGTTGTCCCTATGAAGATTGCGATTACGATTTTGCAGCTGCTGTGCGGCTTGGCTATCATCCTGATTGTCCTGCTTCAGTCCGGCAAGAGCGAGGGTCTGTCCGGCGCGATTGGCGGCGTTGCAGATTCTTTTCTGGCCAAGAACAAGGCAAAGACCATCGATGCCAAGCTGGCTCGCGCTACCAAGTGGTTTGGCGCAGTGTTCCTGATTCTGACGCTGATCCTGCTGATTATTGGCTGATTGATTTGTGCGGAAAGCACCGGGTATTTGCTTACCCGGTGCTTTTTTATACCGGAGAACAGGAGACGGGAAATTTGCCCAAGGCGGTACGCAAAAAAATGAAGCCGTTCGGATGAAAAGCACCGGAGAAATGTTACCGTTTGGTAGCATGATCGAGAGGTGATACGATGTTCTTTCAACGGCTTGAAGATTTACGCGTCGATCATGATAAGTCGCAGATTGAAATAGCGGCGTACCTGAATATGAACCGGAACGTATACTGGCGTTATGAAAAGGGAGTCCGGGAAATACCGGCATGGGCAGTCATTAAGCTGGCGGACTACTACCACGTCAGCACCGACTACCTGCTGGGGCGGACGGACCGGCCGGAGCCGTATTCTGCAAAATGAGAAAGCTGGCCCTGTTTTGCGGCGGCTTTGCCGCCGGGATCTTTCTGGCGCAATACGCCCTGCCGGACGGCTGGCTGCTGCCCGGCGGTCTGGTATGTCTGGGCGCAGGCGTTTGGGCGCTGCTTCTGCCGCCGGACTGGCGGAGACGGATGGTGCTGTGTCTGGTTGGCGCGGCGCTGGCTCTGGGATGGGACTGGCTGTATCTGCGGCAGGTCAGCGCACCGATGGAAGTGCTGGTTGGCAGCCGCCAGACGCTGACCATGACGCTGGCGGAGTATCCTGCGGAAACATCCTTCGGCGCAAAAGTCACCGTACAGGCGGAGGAGCTGCCGGGAAAGCTGGCTTATTACGGAGATTCCACTCTTTTGCAGCTGACGCCCGGCCAGCGGATCACGGACGATGTGTACCTGCAAAGCGCCTCACGCATCCGGGACGATGACGTGGCGGTGTTCAACTCCAAGGGCGTATTCCTGCTGGCCTACAGCCGGGGAACGCCTGCTTTCGGCAGGGGAGACCCGGAGGCAGTTCGCTGGTGGCCTGTCCGGCTGGGCCATAGGATGCAGGCGCAGATCCGCACGCTGTTTTCAGGGAATGATGCCGGGTTTCTGCTGGCGCTGCTGACAGGCAGAAAAGGGGAGCTGTCCGCTCAGGCGGACGTGGATCTCTCCGAGGCTGGTGTCTACCACATTCTGGCGGTCAGCGGGATGCACTGCGCCTATCTGCTGGCGCTGGTGGAGTTCCTGACGGGGAAGCACCGGCGGCGTCTGACGGCAGCGGTGTCCATTCCCATTCTGATATTTTACGCACTGCTCACCGGGGCGTCCCCCTCTGTGGTGCGGGCCTGCGTCATGCTGAGCCTGCTGACGGCGGCGCCCCTGTTCCGGCGGGAAAGCGACCCACCCACAGCACTGCTGACTGCGCTGTTCCTGATTCTGGCCGCCAATCCCTTTGCGGCAAAGTCCGTCAGTCTCCAGCTGTCTTTCGGGGCGGTGACGGGGCTGCTGTGGCTGTCGCCCAAAGTCTATCAGGGCCTCATGGGGACAAAAAAGAAACACGGCAGGCTCACTGCCGCTACGGCGGCCAGCGTTTCTGCTACGACAGGGTGTCTGGCCCTGACAGCGCCTGTCAGTGCATATTATTTCGGCTGCTTTGCACTGGTTGGCTTTCTCAGCAACCTGCTGTGCCTGTGGGCGGTGGGGATCGTATTCGCCGGCGGGCTGCTGGCGGTGCTGCTGAGCTTTGCGTGGCTTCCGCTGGGGATGCTGGTCGGCCTTGTGCCGCGGCTGTTCATCCGCTATATTCTGGCAGTGTGTCACGCTCTGGCGGCTCTGCCGTATCACGGCGTCTATTTCTGCAATCCGTACCTGAAGTGGTGGATGGCATTTCTGTATCTCCTGTTTGCTGCTGCGTGGCTGATGAAGCCCAAGGGGCGGCGGAAGTACGCAGTGGCTGCGGCGGCGGGCGTTCTGACGCTGGCGGTAACGGTATGGGCCGGTACCGCCCGGTTCCACCACCGGCTGGATGTTGCGGCGGTGGACGTAGGGCAGGGGCAGAGTGTGATTCTCAAGTCCGGGACGGACTTTGCCGTGGTGGACTGCGGCAGCGGAAACAGCTGGCGGGATGCCGGATGTGACACGGCAGACCAGCTGCTGACCATGGGATGCCGGTCTGTGGAGCGGGTGATTCTCACCCATTTTGACGATGACCACATCAATGGCGTGGAGCATCTGCTGGCCCGGATCAACGTGGAAATGCTGACGGTGCCGGAGGAGACGGAAAACGATACGGAACGCCGGGAGATCCTGCGTCTGGCGGAGCAATACGGCGTCGCCGTGGAGACGGTGACGGAGAAAACGGTTCTGTCTTTCGGCGGCGGGGAACTGACGATTTTTCCGCCCCTGGGCGCAGGCGGCAGCAACGAACTGGGCCTGACCATTCTGGCTGCGGCAGGGGAGAGGACGTTCCTCATTACCGGCGATATGGAACGGGCCACGGAGAAGAAACTGTTGGATACCTACAGCCTGCCGGACGTGGATGTGCTGATGGCAGGGCATCACGGTTCCCGTGATTCGACCTCTGGAGAACTGCTGGAAGCAGTGACACCGGAGACGGTCGTTATCAGTGTGGGCAGCAATTCCTACGGCCACCCGGCGGAGGATACCTTGCAGCGGCTGGCGCGGGCGGGCTGCCGCGTCTATCGAACAGACCATCACGGCACAGTCTATATCTCATTTGATTAGGAGCGCATCATGGCATATGCGAAAAAGGCGTCGAAAAACGAAGCCTATCAAAAACTGAAAACCGACTTGAAAGAGGGTAATCCCCTTGGAAACGCCTACCTGTTTTACGGGGAGGAGAGCTACCTCCGGGAGTACTATCTGGGGGAGATCAAAAAGAAGCTGATCCCCGCCGGATTTGAGGAGTTCAACTACCATGTGCTGGAGGGCAAGGATCTGACGGCCCAGAGCCTGACGGAGATGGCGGAGACCATGCCCATGATGGCAGAGCGGACGCTGATCGTGGTGACGGACTGGGACATCTACAAGCTGAACGAGGATCAGCGGGAGCGGCTGATCGCCCTGCTGGCTGATCTGCCGGAGTATTGCTGCATCGTGTTTGTATACGACACGGTGGCCTACAAGCAGAACAAGACCCTGAAAAAGCTCTGCAAGGCCATGGACGCCCATGTGACGCCCGTTGAGTTCAAGGCGCAGGACACCTCGGATCTCACGGCGTGGATTGCACGGCGGTTCAAGGCCCTGGGCAAGCAGATCGACCGTCAGACGGCAGAGTATCTCATTTTCCTCTGCGGCGGACTGATGACCGGGCTTTCTCAGGAAATTGCCAAGATCGGCGCTTACGCCAAGGGGGATACCATCACCCAGAAGGATATTGACGCGGTGGCGGACCCGGTGCTGTCGGCGGAGATCTTCAAGATGACGGATGCGGTGTCCCAGGGCGATTATAACAGGGCCGCCGCCATTCTGGGAGACCTGCTGAAAATGCAGGAAGAGCCGATTGTGATTCTGGCGGCGCTGGGAAGCCAGCTGCGGCGGCTGTACACCGCCCGGATGGCCATTGACAGCGGCAAGGACAAGTACTGGCTCATGGAGCTGTGGGAGATGCGGTCGGACTACCCGGCAAAGCTGCTTTTGCAGTCTGCAAAGCGGGTCAGCGCCCAGTGGTGCGGCGATGCGGTGAAAATGTGTCAGGTGGTGGATCTGCGGATGAAGAGCCAGCGGGGGGCAGACCCGGCGGAGGAGCTGAAGCTGCTGCTGGCCCGGTTAGGAGCGGCCCGGAAATGAGAAAGATCAGGGAAGTCATTGTGGTGGAAGGCCGCTACGACAAAAATACCCTGTCCCAGATCGTGGACGCCACGGTGGTGACGCTGGGGGGCTTTGCCGTGTTCAACGACAGGGAGAAGGTGGCCTTTCTCCGGCGGCTGGCGGAGGAGCGGGGGCTCATCGTCCTGACGGACAGCGACGGGGCGGGCTTCGTCATCCGCAACCATCTGAAGGGGGCGCTGCCCCGCGACAAGGTGAAGCAGGCCTACATCCCGGATATCCGCGGCAAAGAGAAGCGGAAGCGCGCTCCAGGCAAGGAGGGCAAGCTGGGAGTGGAGGGCATGAAGCCGGACGTGATTCTGGAAGCGCTCCGCCGGGCGGGGGTGACCTTTCTGGACGAGGAAACAGCGCCGCAGGCGGAAAAAACGCCCATCACCAAGGCAGACCTCATGGAATGGGGACTGGCCGGGGGAGAGGGCAGCAGCCAGCGGCGGCAGGCGCTGCTGCGGCGGCTGGATCTGCCGGAGCACCTGACGGCCAACGGGATGCTGGAAGCCCTGAATCTGCTGGTGAGCCGCGAAAAATTGGAGGAACTGCTGGCGGATGACCGCTGAGCAGTGCGGGAAAGCGGCACAGATCGGATGGTTCAGCGAATCCTCTTGTTAAATAGATCAATGAAACCGCACAGTTCACTCACGAAGCGAACTGTGCGGCTTTTCGCTCGTAAGGGCTGCAACTGCGGGAAAGCGGCTGACTGCAAATCGAAAACTGAACGGTTCGCAGAACTGCACTTTTTGACGTGAGGGGGAATAACGGTTGAAGCAAATGGAAATGTTTGCTATAATATTTCAAAGAATCTTCTTGATGCAAAGAAATTGTTAAAATCTGGAGGCGACAGCATGGGCAGAATGTCCCATAGAAATCATGAACGGACAGAGCGGCGGATCTCCGCCGCGACCAGTTTGCTGATGTGCGCCCTGACGGTGCTGGCGCAGATCGCGGTGACACTGCTGCTGGTGCATTTTCTGAAAGAGAAAGCCAGCTTCGTATATGCGCTCTTGCAGCTCATCGGCGTTGTGGTGGCAATCCGGGTCTATCAACGTACCGGCAGCCCCTCCTATAAGCTGAGCTGGATGTGCCTGCTGCTGATTTTGCCGGTATCCGGCATGATCCTCTTCTGCCTCTGGGGCGGGACGCATCAGGCCAAGAAGCAGAGCTTGAAGCCTGTTCCGCCGATCCCGCAGCGGGAGAGCGTGAAGATGCTCAGCGGCATGAATCATGCGGCGCTGACCCGCCGCAGCCCTACGTGGGGACGACTGTCGGCCTATCTTCAGAAGCGGGAATTCTGGCTTTACCGAAATACCAACGCCGCCTATTTTGAGGAGGGCGAGGCGTTCTTTCAGGATCTCGTGCAGCATCTGAAGCAGGCGGAAACCTATATTTTTATGGAGTATTACATTCTGGCGGAAGGCTCTGTCTGGGATGAGATCTTCGCCGCTCTGCGGGAACGGGCCGCAGCCGGGGTGGAGATCCACCTGATTGTAGACGACTTCGGCACGCTGACCCGCCTTTCCGACGAGACGCTGCAAACCATAAGGGATGCCGGTATCGAGGTGGAGATTTTCAATCCTGTCCATCGGTATATCAGCCGCCTTTACTTCAACTATCGGGACCATCGGAAGATCACGGTCATTGACGGGGATACGGCTTATACCGGCGGCATCAACATCGGCGACGAGTACGCCAACCGCGTGGAGCGCTTCGGCCATTGGAAGGACAGCGGGATCCGGCTGGAGGGCGACGGGGCATGGGGCTTTGCCGCACAGTTTATGCAGATGTGGAAAATGCTGGGGCGCAGCTTTCCAAATGAGGACGATTACTACCGGTCCCGTCGGGAAGCGCCGGCGGCGGAGGGCTTCTGCCAGCCCTTTGAGGACGGCCCTCTGAATAACCCGGATAACCCGGCGGAAGCCGCCTATTTGCAGATGATCGCCTCTGCCAAGCGGATGCTCTACATCACAACGCCTTACTATGCGGTGGAGGAATCCATTCAGGAGGCGCTGTGCATTGCCGCAGATGCCGGGGTGGATGTACGGCTGATGATCCCGGCGATTCCTGATAAAAAGTTCGTCTATATGGTGGCAGAGACCTATTGGGGCGATCTCCTGCGCCACGGCGTGAAGATCTATAAGTACACGCCCGGCTTCCTCCATGCCAAGAGCGTTATGGCAGACCGGGAGGCGGCGCTGATCGGCAGCACCAATATGGATTACCGCAGCTTTCAGCTGCATTATGAGAACGCGGTACTGCTTTACCATATGCCGGTGATCGAGGATCTGCTGGAGGACATGGACGCCATTATGGACGCCAGCCAGCCGTATACGCTGGAGGAGTGGGAAAAGCGGCCGTGGCTGCGGCGGATGGCTGCGTCGATTTTAAAATTGGGAGCCATCTGGCTGTGATAAGAGAGGATCGGAAACGATGTCACGGGAACTGACGCCACAGGAGATTGCAGAGCGCAGTCTCATCAAAACCTACCGCAAATCCATCTGGAATCCCTTTATTGCCGCAGTGAAGCGGTATGAGCTGATTGAGCCGGGGGATAAGATCGCCGTCTGTATCTCCGGCGGCAAGGACTCTGTGGCGCTGGCCAAGCTGATGCAGGAGCTTCAGCGTCATACCGCCCAGCCCTTTGAACTGGTATTCATGGTGATGGATCCCGGCTACAATTCGGAGAATCGGAAGCTTATTGAGGACAATGCCGCCTTATTGGGGATTCCCATCACGATTTTTGACAGCGATATTTTTGATGTTACCGTCAGCGTGGAAAAGAATCCCTGCTATCTCTGTGCCCGGATGCGCCGGGGCTTTCTGTACGCCAAGGCGCAGGAGCTTGGCTGCAACAAGATCGCCTTGGGTCATCATTTCTCAGACGTAATTGAGACAACGGTTATGGGGCTGTTCTACGGCGGACAGCTTCAGGCCATGCCGCCGAAACTCCGCAGCAAAAACTTCCCCGGCATGGAGCTGATCCGGCCGCTGTACTGCGTCCATGAGGATGCCATTATCGCATGGAAAAACTACAACCACCTGCGGTTTCTTCAATGCGCCTGCCGGTTTACCGAGGAACGGGACGCCGCCGGAGACGGCGTGGGCCAGAGCAAGCGGCAGGAGATCAAATTCCTGCTGCGGGAACTGAAAAAGACCAATCCCAACATCGAAAAGAGCATCTTTCAGGGGATTAACGGCTTACAGCTGGACACGTTCCCCGGCTTTAAGCACCATGGGGTGTTTCATCCTTTCCCGGAATTGTACAATCACCCGGATTGGTTTGCGGGGGAGGGAGAAGCGGAAAAAAATCCGGCGGAATTCTAAAATAATCCTTGCAATTTGACGGATTCTATGGTATTCTATCATGGCTTACAAAGGGTGGTCCTCTGCCGTGCATATGCCAAAAGTGCGTTATTATGCAGGAAAAGCGGCACGAACGCCTATTAACAGGAGGAAAAAATCCATGGATCTCATTAAGGAATTGAACAAGGAAGCCCTGCAGAAAGAAATCACCAACGTTCAGGTGGGTGACACCGTCCGTGTCCACGTTAAGGTCAAGGAAGGTTCCCGCGAGCGTATTCAGGTGTTTGAGGGTACCGTCATTGCCAAGAAGCATGGCGGCATCGAGGAGACCATCACTGTCCGCCGTATTTCCTATGGCGTTGGCGTGGAGAAGGTGTTCCCCGTCCACTCTCCTTCCATCGACCACATTGAGGTGGTTCGCAATGGTAAGGTTCGCCGGGCCAAGCTGTATTATCTGCGTAGCCGCGTGGGTAAGGGCGCCAAGGTCAAGGAGAAGCTGTAAGCAGCTTTCAACTGAGCAGGAAAAGAGAGGCATCTGCCTCTCTTTTTTTGTTGAGCAGGATCCGGGAGCGAAAGAAAATCTCGAACATCTGTTTTTCCTGTTGCGGTTTGCCTGTAAATTTGCTATACTGATTCTAATTGAGAAGAAAAGGGGAGCATCGTGCGGATCTTAGGCATTGACCCTGGCTACGCCACCATCGGCTTCGGCTTGATTGAAGGGGAGCGCGCACAATTCCATATGGTGAACTACGGGGCCATCACCACTCCGGCGGGGCTGCCGCTGTCCAAGCGGCTCTACCAGATCGACCGGGATATGGAGGAGCTGATCGGCCAGCTGAAGCCGGATGTGATCTCCATTGAAGAGCTGTTCTTCAATACCAATATTACCACCGGCATTGCCGTGGCACACGGCCGGGGCGTGCTGCTGTGCGCCGCAGAGCGGTGCGGCGTGCCGCTGTTTGAGTATACGCCGGGACAGGTGAAGATGGCCGTTACCGGCTATGGCAAGGCGGAAAAGCGGCAGGTCATGGATATGACCAAACGGCTTTTGAAACTGGCGAAAACGCCGCGGCCGGATGATGCGGCCGATGCGCTGGCGCTGGCCCTTTGCCACGCAAGGAGTTCTACTTCACGGCTCCCGCAGATCAAGCCGGAGAAGGAAACTGTATAAGGAGAATACCATATGTTTTACTATCTGGACGGCACGGTGGCCGAGATCCTGCCGGGACTGGCCGTGATCGACTGCGGCGGCGTTGGATACGCCTGCATGACCACCAACAATACCCTGTCTCAGCTGAAAAAAGGGGAGAAGAAAAAGCTCTATACCTACCTGAACGTAGGGGAGAGTGTGTTTGACCTGTACGGCTTTGCCAGCCAGAATGAGCTGAACAGCTTCAAGCTGCTGCTGAGCGTGTCCGGCGTAGGGCCCAAGGCGGCGCTGGCGATTTTGTCCGCCAACACGCCGGAGGGACTGGCCATGGCCGTCGTCACAGAGGACGCCAAGTCCCTGACGGCGGCGCAGGGTATCGGCAGGAAGATCGCCCAGCGGATCATTCTGGAACTGAAGGATAAAATGGCCAAGGAGACCGCTGCCGGACTGGACTTTTCCGGCGGCAAGGGCGCTGCGGCGCCCGCCGTGTTTACCAGCAAGGCCTCGGAGGCTGCTGCGGCGCTGACTGTGCTGGGCTACTCCACGCAGGAGGTGCAGATGGCCCTCAAGGGCGTGGACGTGGAAACCCTGCCGCTGGAGGAGATTATCCGCCAGAGCCTGAAAAAGATGGTGAAATAATGGCCGGGCGGATGCCGATCCGGCGGCGTGCATCCAGCAAATGAATTTGACAGCATAGGAAGTGACGCTGTGAGCATTGATTTTGGAAACGATATTTACGAGGAGCCCATCGTGGCCAAGACCTTCTTGGCGGAGGACGCTCAGGAATCCTCTCTGCGGCCCAAGACTCTGGCGGAGTACATCGGTCAGGAAAAGGCCAAGGAGAATCTGAGCATTTTTATTCAGGCGGCCCGGAAGCGGCAGGAATCTCTGGATCATGTGCTGCTCCACGGGCCTCCGGGTCTGGGCAAGACCACGCTGGCGGGGATCATCGCGCAGGAGATGGGGGTCAATATCCGCATCACCTCCGGCCCGGCCATTGAAAAGCCGGGGGATCTGGCGGCGCTGCTGACCAATCTCAACGAGGGGGATATCCTGTTTGTGGACGAGATCCATCGGCTGAACCGCTCGGTGGAGGAGATCCTGTACCCCGCTATGGAGGACTATGCGCTGGATATCATTGTGGGGAAGGGGCCGTCTGCCAACTCCATCCGGCTGGATCTGCCCCACTTTACCCTGATCGGAGCCACCACGCGGGCAGGCCAGCTTTCGGCCCCTCTGCGGGACCGTTTCGGCGTGACGCTGCGGCTGGAACTCTACACTCCAGAGGAGCTGGCGAAGATCGTTACCCGCTCCGCAGGCATTCTGAACTGCGACATCGTGCCGGAGGGGGCTTATGAGATCGCCCGCCGCAGCCGGGGGACGCCCCGGATCGCCAACCGAATGCTCCGCCGGGTACGGGATTTTGCCGACGTGAAGGCTGACGGCGTGATCACCAAGGCGGTTGCGGACGAAGCCCTCTGCGCGCTGGAGATCGACTATCTTGGCCTCGACCCGGTGGATCGGCGGATGATGGCGGCCATCATTGACAATTACAATGGTGGCCCGGTGGGGCTGGAGACGCTGGCAGCCACCATCGGTGAGGAATCCGTCACGCTGGAGGACGTCTATGAGCCGTACCTCATGCAGCTGGGCTTCCTGACCCGGACGCCGCGGGGGCGGTGCGTGACCCAGAAAGCCTATCAGCATCTGCATAAACCGATTCCCGGCGGAAGCGTGAAGGAACCGCTGATGGATCAGCTGACCTTTTGAATGAGATGCTTTTGGTAGAAAACGGTCAAGCAAACGTTTCCTTTTATAAATTGCCTAAAAACTTCACAGTCATTTAAAGAATTTTCTATATTTTGCTTGACATTTCACTCAGAAAACAGGTATAATACAATATGTGCAAAGTTCCGAATGAAAATTTGAATTCCGCAGATAACCTGACCGATGAAAGCCTGTGCCGTATGGTCGCCTCCGGCGACCGGCGGGCGGAGGAGATTCTGGTTTCCCGGTATACCCGGTTGGTTCGCACCTGCGCCCGGCCTTATTTTCTGGCTGGCGGCGACAGTGAGGATCTGACGCAGGAGGGAATGCTGGGGCTGCTCAAGGCTGTGCGGGAATTCAACGGGGACAAGGATGCCTCCTTTCGGACGTTTGCCGAAATCTGCATACGAAGTCGACTGTATTCCGCCCTGCGTTCCGCAGGCCGGGAAAAGCATCAGGTTCTGAACCAGTCGGTTTCTCTGGATACTCCCGATTTTGACAGCAATTCCTACACCTCTGGCACCAATCATCTGGCGCAGCGCGACCCTGAAGATGCCCTTATCGACAGGGAATACACGGCAGCCCTCTTATCCGGTGTCCGGAAACAGTTGTCCGAATTTGAAGCAAAGATCTTGGGGTACTATCTGAATGGACTTTCCTGCGGCGAGATCGCACAGGAAGTGGGGCGTCCTCCCAAGTCCGTGGACAACGCTGTGCAGCGTATTCGACGCAAGGTGGCACAGCAAATTCTTTCCGGCGAATTCAGCTCGCGCTGAACGCAATATATTTTTCTTTTCAAAGAGAGGGTAAAATCATGTACGAAGACAAGACCTTAGTGTGCAAAGAGTGTGGCCAGGAGTTCGTGTTCACCGCCGGTGAGCAGGAGTTCTATGCTGAGCGCGGCTTCCAGAACGAGCCCCAGCGCTGCAAGGCCTGCCGTGACGCTCGCAAGAACGCTGCCCGCGGTCCCCGCGAGTATTTCACCGCTGTTTGTGCAGCCTGCGGCGGCGAGGCCAAGGTTCCCTTTGAGCCCAAGTCCGACCGTCCGGTCTATTGCAGCGAGTGCTTCGCCAAGATGCGTGAGCAGGGCTAATTGAACGATTTTTCGTTTTTGTCTCTTGCAATAAAAAGCGGCGCCTGTTTTCAGGCGCCGCTTTTGTCATCTGTCGATCTCTACAGGGAGAGAAACAGGTGTGCGGTTGTTCCGCCTTGCAGCGCAGCGCGCAGCCGCGGAAGCAGGTTCTGCGCGGTGGTCTGCGTATGGAGCAGCAGCGCCGGTGGGAGTTCCAGCGCAGAGCAGAGAGTAGCTGCCCCGGCGGAAAGTGTATCCGCAAGCGTCTTTCTCGACAACCCGGTAAGGCGGTTTTCCAACTTCTGCCACCGGGAAGCGGGATTGGACAGAGTGCGGGGATCATCTCCCAGAATAGCCAGCCCCAGAGCGTTGACGGCCACCGGCTCATAGAGGTTGATTAACAGATTCCGGTAGTCGGGGCAGCTCTGTTCCAGTACGGCTCGGATCAGGACAGGATCGAAGCAGTCCAGAAAAGCCTGCTCCAGACACAGCCGCCGGAGCCACTCGTTCACATAGTCCACGCCACGCAGCGCTTCCGATACCGGCTGGGACAGCTGGTGTCGATGTCGCAGGGGATCTCCTGTGCGAAAAAGTGAAAATCCCAGCGCTTTGAAAAGCTTTTCAGGCTGTTCAGCGTGTCTGACAGGGAACGGTTTTCTATATGCGGCCGGGATGCCAGCGCGGTTTGCAGCAGATGCTGAGAGAGCGTCAGTTTTTGGGAAAGGCGGCGCTGCCCCTGACGGAAATCTGTGTGCAGATCTGTCGAAAGCAGGACTGCCGGATT
Organism: uncultured Oscillibacter sp.; assembly: GCA_900544615.1. Lineage (GTDB taxonomy): Bacteria > Bacillota > Clostridia > Oscillospirales > Oscillospiraceae > Oscillibacter. The sequence goes on from UQVS01000009.1 coordinate 28,545, forward strand.
TCGGCCAGCGCCTAAGGTCAGCAAAATGGATTCCGCCAGTGCGGCTGCCGTTTCCGCAGGCAGGGAGGTACTGTCCGGGGCATAGAGCCGGGCCTGCTGCTTCAGAAGCCCCCACAGGGCTTCCTGGGCGCACAGAGTGTCCTCCGGCGAAAGGGACGGAAATAGGGGAGTCAGATCAAAAGGCGTGGCCGTCGTTCCTTTCTGCGGCATTGCGGAGAAACCGGATGGGTTCCGTGGATGCCAGTGCTTCCAGCGAGCCGCCAACGGTTTGGAATCGGGCTGCCATGGCGGCGATGAGGGCGTCATCCCCAACCAGATCCCGCGTTTCATTCTTCAAGGAGTAGAAAATCGTTGTCAGCTCTGCCAGTGTGCCGGCCCAGTCGGCCGGCTGGATATAGGGAGAGCCGCAGAAAGCGTCTGCCAGTTTTTTCAGGCCACCGCCGCCGAAATCAATACGCCCGGTATCCCGCAGAGCCGCCGCCTGATGCTGTGCCAGCATGACGGCCTGCCGGGGGGAAAGGACCATGCCGAATTGCTCCCAGACCCGGCAGCCCGCAATCAATTCTCCGGCAGCGGCGGGGAGATTGGAAAGCTTCATGTTGATCACCTCGGATATTTCTTACACCTGCGGCGATTCCAGAACAAGTCTTGAATTTTTTCGGAATTTGTGGTAATATAAAAACGGAAAATTAAAAGATTTGCCACGGCAAATCTTTTTTTCATGTAAGGAGAGCGCAATGGAAAACCATTTTGAAATCCGCATGACAGAGGATCAGCTGCGGGGGATCAGCTCCATCGGACTGGCGCACATGGGAGACGCCGTATTTGAGCTTCTGGTGCGGGGCTGGCTGTGCCAGCATGGTAAGGCCACCGGTAAGGGACTTCATCAGGCGACCATCCAGCTGGTGCGGGCAGAGCATCAGGCGGCGTGCGCCGAAAAGATCCTTCCTCTGCTGACGGAGGCGGAGCTTGCTGTGTTCCGCCGGGGCCGCAACGCGCAGGTACACTCCGTCCCACAGCACGCCAGCCGCGCTCAGTACGGTACGGCCACGGCGCTGGAGGCCCTGTTCGGCTGGCTGTACCTCAGCGGACAGCGGCAGCGGGCCAGCGACCTTTTTGAGACGATGATGGAGGATGAAGTATGCCGTTAGACGCCGTATCCCTGCGGGCCGTTGTAGAAGAGCTGCGGCCCCAGCTTCTGAATCTGCGAATCGACAAGGTGCAGCAGCCGGCACGGGATCAGGTGATCCTGCTGCTGCGGGGCAGCAGGCGTCTGCTGCTGAACGCCGGGGCCAATGCGCCCCGCCTTCAGCTGACGGAGCTGCCGCGGGACAATCCGGCGGAGCCGCCTATGTTCTGTATGCTGCTGCGGAAGCATCTGGTAGGCGCACGGGTGGCGGATATCATCCAGCCGGGATTGGAGCGGCTGGTGCGGATCGAACTGGATGTGACCGACGATTTCGGCCAGCCGGGACACCGGACGCTGGTGCTGGAGGCCATGGGACGGCGCTCCAACCTGATCCTGCTGGACGGCGAAGGCCGGGTCATTGACTGTATGCGGCGGGTGGACGCGGAGATGTCCGCCGCCCGGCAGGTTCTGCCGGGACTGTTCTATGAGCAGCCGGCTTCCACCGGGCGGCTGCCGTTTCTGGAGGAGACGGAGGAGGGCTTTGGGGAGAAGCTGGCGCAGGCCAATCCGGAAGTACAGCTGGATCGCTTCCTGCTGGATGCGTACTTTGGCATTTCCCCCCTGATGGCAAGAGAACTGGCATTCCGCGCCTGCGGAGAAACGGATGGGCGGCTCTGCAATCTGGACGAAGCCGCAAGAGAACGCTTTCGGACTGCTTTCTTCCAGTTTTCAAATGATGTAAAGGAAAAACGTTTCACACCGATCATCCTGAAGCGTGCCGGAGTTCCCTTTGAATTTTCCGCACTGCCGGTGCATCAATACGGCCCGGCGGCAGAGGCGGAAGCCTTTGAGAGCTTTTCCGCGCTGCTGGACAGCTTCTACGAGGCGAAGGAAAAGCAGGAGCGCGTGCGGCAGCGGGGAGCGGAGCTGATCCGCACGGCCACCACTGCACGGGACCGGGTGCGGCGAAAGCTGGCCTTACAGGAGAAAGACTATGCCGCCACGCAGGAGCGGGACGCCCTGCGGCTGTCCGGCGACCTCATCACCGCAAACCTCTACCGCATGGAGCGGGGGCAGAGCAAGCTGACCTGCCAGAACTACTACGATGAAAATCTGGCGGAGGTGACGATCCCGCTGGATCCGCTGCTGACGCCGCAGCAGAACGCCGCCAAGTATTACAAGCGCTACACGAAAGCCAAGACTGCGGAGAAATATCTCCGGGAGCAGATGGCGCTGGCCCGCCGGGATCTTGCGTATCTGGAAAGCATTTTGCAGGAGATCAATCAGGCAGAATCGGAACAGGATTTTCTGGACATACGCAGCGAGATGCGGGACGCCGGTTTTATCCGCAAGCAGGGGAAGAAAGTGCCGCAGCGGCCCTCAAAGCCCCGTGAATTCCGAACGTCTGGCGGATTCCGGGTGCTGGTGGGGCGGAACAACCGTCAGAACGACAAGCTGACGCTGAAGGACGCCGATTACCGGGACCTCTGGTTCCACGTCCAGAAGCTCCATGGCTCCCATGTGATCCTCTGCACCGCCGGGCAGGAGCCGGGAGATCAGGATATCACGGAGGCCGCCATGCTGGCCGCATACTATTCTCAGGGCAAGGACAGCGGCAATGTGCCGGTGGACTGCACACAGGTGAAAAATGTGAAGAAGCCTGCCGGGGCGCGTCCCGGCATGGTGATCTATACCACCTTCCGCACCGTGAACGTCACGCCGGAGGAAGCGCTGGTCAAGCAGCTGCAAACAGAAAAAAGAGCATAGAAAAAGAGCGCCTGCGGGCGCTCTTTTTTTGCGGGAAAGTTTAGGCCGTATGGGGCGCCTGACCGGTGCTGTCCTCGGTGTCCCGGAAGAGCAGCGTGATGCACCACAGACCTGCCAGCCCCACAAGGGCATAGATGATCCGGGAGAGAATGGCCATCTGGCCGCCAAAGAGAAAGGCAACGGTGTCAAAGCCGAACAGCCCCACGCCGCCCCAGTTCAGCGCGCCGACGATCACCAGAATCAGCGCAATTTTGTCAACGATCATGTTCTACCTCCTGTGATCTGTGAACTGCCCATAGTTTGCCGTGGATTCCGAAATCTATTCATGACTTGCAAGAACACGGGTTCCGCATTATAATACAGATACTTTGAATTATAAATTGACGAGGTGTCAGCATGGATAAGCGATTTGAACAGACCGCCTTTTTTCCGGCGGATATTCTGCTGCCGCAGGTGAGCGAAATGGAAAAATGGCCGGTGGTGGCCTGCGATCAGTTTACCTCCCAGCCGGAATACTGGGAAAATGCGGAAAAAATTGTGGGAAATGCGCCATCCGCTCTGCGGCTGGTGCTGCCGGAGGCCTATCTGAACAGTGCGGAGGTCAACCGCCGCATTGCGGGCATCAACGCATCCATGGAGGGCTATCTGGCAGACGGCGTATTCAAGACGCTGCCGGACAGCCTGATTTATCTGGAGCGCACGCAATCCGACGACCGGGTGCGGCACGGGATGATTGGCTGCATTGATCTGGAACAGTACGATTTTACCCCCGGCTCCGGCGCACTGATCCGGGCAACGGAGGGGACGGTGCTGGAACGGATTCCGCCCCGTGTCCGGGTGCGGGAGCACGCGCCGTTGGAGCTGCCCCATGTCATGCTGCTGATCGACGACCCCAATGGCACCGTCATTGAGCCGCTGGCTGGGGAGACTGGCAGGATGGAGACTCTGTATGATACGGAGCTGATGCTGGGCGGCGGCCATGTGAAGGGGTGGCGGCTGACGGATGAGCAGATGAGCCGTGCGGCGGCGGCCCTGAACGCCCTGAAATCCCCGGAAGTCATGGCGGAAAAGTACGGCATGGCGGGTGCGGCCCCGCTGCTGTTCGCCGTGGGCGACGGCAACCACTCTCTGGCAACGGCCAAGGCCTGCTACGAAAAGCTGAAAAAGGAAACGCCGGAGGCGCAGTGGGCGTCTCTGCCTGCCCGGTATGCGCTGGTGGAGGTGGTGAACCTCCATGATGATGCGCTGACCTTTGAACCCATCCACCGGGTACTGTTTCATGTGGACGGTCAGGATCTGTGGGCGGCGTTCCGGGCCTTTTATCCCGCAGCCCATACCGGCGCGGGGACGGGCCACACCGTGGAGGTCTGCGGTCAGGGACTGGACGGCGCGTGGACGGTTCCGGCTCCGTCGGCGCAGCTGGCAGTAGGAACGCTTCAGGCCTTTCTGGATGATTACTGCAAGCGCCGCCCAGAGGTGGAGATCGACTACATCCACGGGGATGACGTGGCCCGGAAGCTGGGCAGCCAGCCGGGCAACCTTGGCTTCCTGCTGCCGCCCATGGGCAAGGATCAGCTGTTCCGCACGGTGATGACGGACGGCGTTCTGCCCCGCAAGACCTTCTCCATGGGCGAGGCGCAGGACAAGCGGTACTATCTGGAGGCGCGGAAGATCCGGTGAATACACAGGAACAGGCTCCGGCCAAGATCAATCTGGCGCTGGATATTTTAGGCCGCCGGCCGGACGGCTATCATGAGCTGCGGATGGTGATGCAGGCCATTTCCCTCTGCGATACCGTGACTGCGGCGGAGGGCGGCAGCGGATTTCATCTGCTGGCGGACGGCTTTGCTGTTCCGGGAGGGAAGAAGTCTCTGGAACAGCAGGCGGCGGAAGCTTTTTTCGCAGCCATTGGCCGTCCCATGCCGCCGCTGACGGTGCATCTGAAAAAAGTGACCCCGGCCTATGCGGGGCTGGGCGGCGGCAGCGCGGATGCGGCAGCGCTGCTGCGCTGCCTGCGGCGGCAGTATGCGCCGGAAATGACGACGGAAGAGCTGCGGGCTATCGGCCTGACCGTGGGCAGCGACGTACCTTTCTGTGTTTCTGGCGGTACGGCGCTGGCAGAGGGGCGCGGAGAGCGGCTGACGATGCTGCCGGGGCTGCCAGACTGCCGGATCGTGCTGTGCAAGCCGGATTTTGGCATCCCCACGCCTGCGCTGTTTGCGCGGGCGGACGGCGTGCGGCTATCCCGTCGCCCGGATGTAGACGGCATGGTGCAGGCACTGACAGAGGAAAATCTGGAAGGGATCACGTCCCGGCTGTGCAACGTGTTTGAAGAACTGCTGCCGGAGGAGTACCGGGAGGTGTTCCGCATCCGGGAGCAGCTTCTGGAGCTGGGGGCGCTGAATGCCGCCATGAGCGGCTCCGGCCCCACGGTGTTCGGCATTTTCCAGGAGGCGGCGGCTGCCAAAATGGCGGCGGATGCGCTGAAATCCCGCTATGCACAGACCTATCTGGCAAAACCTGCGGGGACTCTGGTATAAAAAACAGAAATTCCGTCCAGAATTCCGATACAACGACTTGTATCGGAAAGGACGGAATTTTTTATGAAACAACGGTTACATCCCGTCGAGATTCTGCTGATGCTGACGGCGGCACTGCTTCTGACCTCCGGCGCGGTGGCGCTTCATACCCAGAGCGAGCTGGCAGACAAGGTGGTGCGGCTCCATGTGCTGGCAAATTCCGACTCTGGGGAGGATCAGGCCCTGAAGCTGAAGGTGCGGGACGCAGTGCTGGCGCAGGCATCGGAAACGCTGCGGGGCGTTACCGGCAGGGAAGAAGCCTGCCGACGGCTGACAGCACTGCTGCCGGAATTGGAAAAGACGGCGCGGGAGGTCATTGCGGCCAACGGATATGCTTACGGCGTCCGGGTGGAATTGGCGGAGACGTCGTTTCCCACCAAAACCTATGATGGCTTTGCTTTGCCTGCCGGGGAATATCTGGCGCTTCGGGTGCTCATCGGGGAAGCGGCAGGGCAGAACTGGTGGTGCGTGGTGTTTCCGCCGCTGTGTACCGCAGCAGCCAGCGACGTTCCAACAGTGGCGCTGGACGCCGGGCTGACGGATCAGGAGGTGGCGCTGATCACGGAAGCGGATGAGGGATATGTGCTGAAATTCAAAGCGGTGGAGCTGTGGCAGGCTCTGAAAGCCGAATTGGCAGGCTGAAAATTGAGGGGACTGAAAGGAAAAAACGGCGGCAGGTATTCGGAGTGCTTCCAAATATCTGCCGCTTTTCATAGGGGTTAGCGATGTGTACCATGGGGAAATAGGAAAACTCCCGGACATTTGTCCGGGAGTTTGTCTGTACATTTAGATCGCTCTGGTGACCTTACCGGAACGCATACACCGGGTACAAACATAAACATGGCGGGGGGAACCGTTCACGATTGCCTTCACACGCTTCACATTGGGCTTCCATGCACGATTGGAACGCCGATGAGAGTGGGAGACCTGAATGCCGAACGTTACGCCCTTGTCGCAGAACTCGCACTTTGCCATCCGTTGCACCTCCTTGCTGTTGCGTAATCCGTGCTTTACATACAAGCACAAGTAGTATCATAGCAGAACGAAACACAAAATGCAAGGAAAATTTTCAAAAAATACAAAAAATTTTGAAAGCGCGGGGGGGAGCGTCGGAGCAAGCTTTCGGCAGACGTACAGAAAAGACTGCTGGCAAACGCTGGGTAGGAGCGGAAGCGGAGAGAAAGCAAAACGGAAGTTGTCCGTCTGCAAAGTATTGTAAAGCATCCGCAAATCATATATAATAGAAACTGTATCAACAGGAAAAATTTCTGACCGCCGCCCCGCGTGTGCGGTGTTGGAATACAGATGAGAAAGGTGGACATTATGAGCGAGAAGGGGACCAGTCTGGCAAGATATGTGGAGCATTTCGGCCTTGAGATCCTGAATCGGGGGGATACTTATGACACAGACCTCATTGAGGTAGTCAACCTCAACCGCCCGGATCTGCCGATTCTGGGCCTGTTCGACTATTTTGACGCCCGCCGGATTCAGGTTATGGGCAAGGCGGAAGTGACGTATATCATGAAAATGAGCGAGACCCGCCGCACCAAGGTGTTTGACGACCTGTTTTCCTATACCATCCCGGCGCTGGTTCTGGCCCGGAACATGGAGTGTCCGCCGGAGTGTCTGGAGAATGCCCGGAATCATGGCCGCACCCTGCTGCGGACTACAGAGAAAACCGCAGACTTTGTCAGACGCACCATGGAATATCTCAGCAAGGAGCTGGCACCCTGCATCACCCGTCACGGCGTTCTGCTGGATATTTACGGCGAAGGCGTTATGATCACCGGCGACTCCGGCGTGGGCAAGAGCGAGGCGGCCATTGAGCTGATCATGCGGGGCCACCGTCTGGTGGCGGATGACGCGGTGGAGATCCGCTGCATTGCAGACCGTCTGGTAGGAACCGCGCCGGAGGTAATCCGGAACTATATCGAGCTGCGGGGCATCGGCGTGATCGACGTTCGCCAGCTGTTCGGTATGCGGGCGGTGATGCCGGAGTCCCAGATCGATCTGCTGGTGGAATTTGAGCCGTGGGACAACGAAAAATTCTATGACCGTCTGGGCATTGAGGATCGCTTCATTGACATTCTGGGCAAGCAGGTGGCCTGTGTGACCGTGCCGATTCGGCCGGGCCGGAACTTGGCCAGCATCGTGGAGGTGGCGGCGCTGAACAACCGTCACCGGCGGTATGGCTACAATGCCGCCGAGGAGCTGGCCCGGAAGGTGGATCTCCGGGCGGATATGGGCAGTCAGCCCGGCGGACAGGCATGATGGATGTCGGGATTGACGTAGGTGGAACCAACCTGCGGGCTGGCGTTGTGGATGAGCAGGGGAAACTGCTCTCCCGCGTGTCCCAGCCGGTGGGGACGCTGAAAAGCCCGGAGGAGCTGATCCGGCGTCTGGCAGAGTTGGCTCAAAAGGCAGTGGAAGATGCCGGGACGCCGGAAAAACAGATTCAGTCTGTAGGTGTTGGGATTCCCGGTGCGGTATCGGAGGGGAACATCCTCTATACCTGCAATCTCCCTTTGCGGGACGTGCCGTTTGAGCAGCTGTTCCGCCGCTTTTTCGACCGCCCGGTGTATCTGGAAAACGATGCCAACTGCGCGGCGGCAGGGGAGTGGCTCTACGGCGCAGGCAGAGGGCGGAAGAATTTTGTGATGGTCACGCTGGGAACCGGCCTTGGCGGCGGCTTTATTCTGAACGGAAAGCTCTACGACGGCGGTGGAATGGCCGGAGAGATCGGGCATATGGTGATCCGGCGGGATGGCCCGGCCTGCGGCTGCGGCCGCCGGGGCTGCTGGGAAGCCTGCTGCTCCGCCACGGCGCTGATCCGGCGGACACGGGAGACCATGGCCGCGCACCCGGAGAGCCTGCTGAACCGCCTTGCGGCGGAAGCGGGCGCTGTAGATGGCCGCACGCCTTTTTCGGCAGCGGAACGGGGCGATCCGGCAGCGCTGGCGCTGTGCCGGGCTTATGCGGAGGATCTGGCAGCCGGTGTGACGAATCTGGTGAATCTTCTGAACCCGGAGACGGTGGCCATCGGCGGCGGTGTGGCGGGCGCGCCGGAAGAACTGCTGTTGAAGCCTGTCCGGGAACTGGTGGAGCGGGAATGTTATGGCCGTCATGTGGGCAAAGTCCCCCGGATTGTCACGGCGGAGCTGGGCGGCGACGCCGGGCTAATCGGCGCGGCGTCCCTGCGGAATGTGAATTGAGGAGGCATCCTGATGGATTGGACAATACAATTTGATGAAGCGGTCAGCCGGTATCTGCCGGATCTGAAGGTGGTCTGTGACGAACCCATGAGCCGCCATACCACCTTCCGCATCGGCGGCCCGGCAAAGCGGATGGCGTACCCATCCAGCCGGGAGCAGCTGGTGCTGCTGCTGAATTTCGCCGAGAAAAGCGGCGCCGATCCGCTGGTGATTGGCAATGGAAGCAACCTGCTGGCCCCGGACGAGGGATTGAACCGGCTGGTGATCGATACCTCCGCCCACCTGAACCGGGTGGAACAGACGGCAGAGCATATCATCCGTGCAGACGCCGGCGCTACGCTGGCTCGAACGGCGGATCTTGCCTGCAAGCTTGGCCTCACTGGGCTGGAATTTGCCCATGGGATCCCCGGAACGGTGGGCGGCGGCGTGTGCATGAACGCCGGGGCCTACGGCGGTGAGATGAAGCAGGTGCTGCGCTCTGCTTCCGTGCTGTTCCCGGAAGCGGGCGTCCGAACCCTTACCTGTGAGGAACTGGAACTGGGATACCGGCACAGCCTGCTGACAGAACACCCGGAAGCGGTGGTGCTGGGGGCGGAGTTTGCCCTGACGCCCGGCGATCCGGCGCAGATTCGGGAGACCATGCGGGAGCTGATGGCCAGACGCAAGGCCAGCCAACCGCTGGAATGGCCCAGCGCAGGCAGCACCTTCAAGCGGCCGGAGGGGCATTTTGCCGGAACGCTCATCGACCAGTGCGGATTGAAAGGGCTGACCGTAGGCGGCGCGCAGGTGTCGGAAAAGCACGCAGGCTTCCTCATCAACCGGGGCGGGGCCACCTTTGCGGATATGACGGAGCTGATCCGTCAGGTGCAGCAGCGGGTGCTGGATGCTGCCGGCGTCCGGCTGGAGCCGGAGGTCAAAATCGTAAGATAAGCGGGTGATTGCATGGAAATCCTCATTATTTCCGGCCTGTCCGGTGCGGGGAAGAGCCGGGCGGCGTCCTTTCTGGAGGACATGGGCTTCTATATTGTAGATAATATGCCGGCGGCTATGATCCTGAAATTTGCAGAGTTCTGCGCCGGCGGCAGTCAGCGCTACGACAAGGTGGCACTGGTGTACGATGTCCGTACCTCCAACAGCCCTACGGAGCTGTTCGACGTGCTGGACACCCTGAAGCACAGCGGCGTGTGCAGTCTGCTGTTTCTGGAGGCGGAGCCGGAGACGATCATCAAGCGCTACAAGGAGACCCGCCGCCGCCACCCCCTGATGAAGCAGGCGGACTCTCTGGAAAAGGCGGTTCTGGAGGAGAAGGATATGATGGCCCCCCTGCGCCAGCGGGCGGACTACATCATTGACACCACCCATCTTTCCACGGCGCAGCTCCGGGGGGAACTGCTGCGGAATTTTGGAAGCGGCGCGGCGGAAAAAGAGGGAATGACTGTCAGTGTTACCTCTTTTGGCTTTAAACACGGCTTGCCCATGGAGGCGGATCTGGTGTTCGACGTCCGCTTCATGCCCAATCCCTACTACATTCAGGAGCTGCGGGAGAAAACCGGGCTGGACCGGGCGGTTTCCGACTATGTGTTCTCGTTTCAGCAGACCCATGACTATATGGCCAAGCTCCGGGACCTGCTGGCCTTTACCCTGCCGCTGTACGCAGAGGAGGGGAAAACGGAGCTGGTCATTGCCATCGGCTGCACCGGCGGACATCACCGTTCCGTGGCTGTGACCCATGCGCTGGCGGCGGATATCCGGGATCTGGGCTACCGGGTGCGGGAAAACCACCGGGATATGAACCGTTAATGGACTGAAAGGAGGACGGAATGTCCTTTTCCTACGATACGAAAAACGAGTTGTGCCGCCTGCCGGTGCAGAAGCTGTGCTGCGCACGGGCGGAGGCCTACGGGATCCTGCTCTACTGCAATACCTTCAGCGCGACGGAGGTGCGGATCATCACGGAGAATCCAAACTTCGCCGCCCGGCTGCCCAAGCTGTTCCGCAGAGCCTTTAACCTGTCTTTTGACCGCCAGCCGGAGAAGGAACAGGAGGAGGGAAAGCGGATTTTCCAGATCACGGATCGAAAGAAGCTGGATCATATCATCAACCTGCTGGGCTTCGACCCCAGACAGAATCTGGTGCTTCACATCAACTTCGGGCTGGTGGAGGAGCCATGCGACCGGGCGGCTTTCCTGCGGGGGGCGTTTTTCGCAGGGGGGAGTATCACCGACCCCCAGAAGCGCTACCATCTGGAACTGACCACCTCCCATTTGCAGGTGAGCCGGGAGCTGGGATCGCTGCTGGTTGAGTGCGGCTACCCGCCAAAAAGCGTCAGCCGCAGCGGCAGCTCCATTACTTATTTCAAACAGAGCGACCAGATCGAGGACTTCCTGACCCTGATCGGCGCGCCGGTGGCGGCAATGAACATCATGTCCGCCAAGCTGGAAAAAGATCTGAGAAACAGCGTGAACCGCCGTCTGAACTGCGACAGCGCCAATCTGGATAAGTCGGTGGTGGCGGCGCAGGAGCAGATGGAAGCGATCCGCCGTTTGCAGGCGGCGGAGCTGCTGGAACAGCTGCCGGACAAGCTTCAGGAAACGGCGGCGCTGCGGCTGGAATACCCGGAGCTGAGCCTTTCCGAGCTGGCGGCGGAGTTCGATCCGCCGGTGAGCAAATCCTGTCTGAACCACCGGCTGCGGAAGCTGCTGGAGCTGGCGAAGAATCTTGACGAATCTATACAGAAAGAAGGACGAAATGATGAATCGGTGTGAACAGGCTGTGGGATACCACAAAAAGGGCTTCAACTGCTGCCAGAGCGTTCTGGCGACATTTCAGGACTGCATCGGGCTTACGGAGGCGCAATGCATGACTTTGGGCGGCGGCTTCGGTATGGGAGCGGGAACCGGCGAGCTGTGCGGCGCCATTACAGGCGGCGTGATGGTGCTGGATCTGCTGACCCCCGCCGACCCGTCGGATGTGCTGGGGTCCAAAAAGCGGTCTGTGGGGCAGGCCAAGGAGCTGCAAAAGCGGTTTGCAGAGCGGTTTGAGAATCTGCGGTGCGCGGATCTGCTGCAAAAGAAGTTCGTCCCCGATGATACCACTCCTGCCGCCAAGGCACTGGGACTGACCGGCCACTGCGACATCATGATCGCCACAGCGGTGGAGCTGGTGGAGCAGATGCTGACGGAGCGGGAAAACGGCTGATTTCATCTTTATAAAATCAGGAGGAAGCACCATGCGAAAAGGGGAACCCATGGGCGTCTGCAAGGCGCTGACCATTACGAAGATCCTCTTCTGGAGCGGGATGGGGCTGATGCTGCTGAGCCTGGCAATCATGTCCATAGCGGATGATGCAGGCGCATGGACGCAAGGGCTGTCTTTTCTGGGCCTTCTGGTCTGCTTCGGCGGAATCGGATTCGGTTTCTGTAAGGTGCGCTGTCCCTATTGCGGAAAATCTCTCATGGCCGGAGGGCGGATCCCTGGCAGCATCCCCAATTTCTGCCCGGAGTGCGGTAAGAATCCGCGGGATTTTGATTGAATTCCTCTCGAAATCATGTAAAGCGTATTGGCATTACATGGACTGATGCATAACTATTTGCAAAAAATGCAAGAGAAAAGAACAGGAGATGCCCTATGGCCTTCACCCATCTACACGTGCATACGGAGTTCAGCCTGCTGGACGGCTTCTGCAAGATCAAGGAGCTGCCGGGAGTTGTGAAGTCCATGGGGCAGACCGCCTGCGCCATTACGGATCACGGCGTCATGTACGGCGTCATCGACTTCTACCGGGCCTGCAAGGCGGAGGGGATCAAGCCCATCATCGGCTGCGAGGTCTATGTAGCCCCTCAGGGCCGCACCCGGTTTGATAAAGTCCACGAATTCGACGGCGAGAGCCGCCATCTGGTGCTGCTGTGCGAAAATGAGGAGGGCTACCGCAATCTCTCCTACATGGTGTCCCTTGCGTGGACAGAGGGCTTCTATGTGAAGCCCCGGATCGACCAGAACCTGCTGCGGGAACACGCCGGGGGACTGATCGCCCTGTCCGCGTGTCTGGCCGGTGAGATCCCCCGCCGTCTGCGGAATGGAGAGTATGACAACGCCAAGGCCTACGCGCTGGAAATGGCGGAGCTGTTCGGCCCGGACCGCTTCTATCTGGAATTGCAGGATCACGGCATCCGTGATCAGAAGCTGGTGAACCAGTCCATCCTGAAAATCCATCAGGAGACCGGCATCCCCATGGTCTGCACCAACGATGCCCATTATCTCCGAAAGGAGGACGCCGAGGCTCACGACATCCTGCTGTGCATCCAGACCGGCAAAACCGTGGACGACGAGAACCGGATGCGCTACGAGCCTCAGAACTTCTATCTCCGCAGCGAGGAGGAGATGGCGACGCTGTTCGAGGGCTACGAGGGCGCACTGGAAAACACCCAGAAGATCACGGAGATGTGCGACCTTGAATTTACCTTCGGCAAGTACCACCTGCCGGAATTCAAGCTGCCGGAGGGGTATGACAGCTTTTCCTATCTGAAAAAGCTGTGCGACGAGGGCTATAAGGCACGGTACGGCGGGGACGACAAGTATCGCGGCCAACTGAAATACGAGCAGGATATGATCGAGAAAATGGGCTTTACCGACTATTTCCTCATCGTGTCCGACTTTGTGCGCTATGCCAAGAGCGTGGGTATCCCCGTAGGGCCGGGGCGCGGCAGTGCAGCCGGCTCCATGGTCAGCTACTGCCTGAGCATCACGGACATCGACCCCATGAAGTACAGCCTGTACTTCGAGCGCTTCCTGAACCCGGAGCGGGTGAGTATGCCGGATATCGACATGGACTTCGGCGACACCCGCCGGGGGGAAGTTGTGGACTATGTCCGCCGGAAGTACGGAGACGACCATGTGGCGCAGATCGTCACCTTCGGCACCATGGCGGCCCGCGGCGTCATCCGGGACGTGGGCCGGGTGATGAATATGCCCTATGCCGATGTGGACGCCATCGCCAAGCTGGTGCCGAATACCCTGCACATTACCCTGAACGATGCCCTGCGGCTTTCCAAACAGCTCAGCGACCTCTACGACGCCGACGAAAAGGTGAAAAAGCTCATCGACACCGCCAGAGCGCTGGAGGGAATGCCCCGCCACGCGTCTACCCATGCCGCCGGTGTGGTCATCACCCGGAAGCCGGTATACGAATATGTGCCGCTGGCGAAAAATGACGAATCCGTGGTCTGCCAGTATATCATGACCACGCTGGAGGAACTGGGCCTGCTGAAAATGGACTTTCTGGGTCTGCGGAACCTGACGGTTCTGGACGACGCCGTGAAGATGGTGCAGGCCCGCCAGCCGGATTTTACATTGGCAGACATCCCGGAGGGGGACCCGGAAACCTACAAAATGCTCTCTGACGGCAAGACTGTCGGCGTGTTCCAGATGGAGTCCACCGGCATGACCGGCGTGTGCGTGGGGCTGAAGCCCCAGAGCATCGAGGACATCACGGCAATCATTGCCCTGTACCGTCCCGGCCCCATGGATTCCATTCCCAAATTCATTGCCTGCAAGCATGATCCCGGCAAGGTCAGCTATATCATTCCCCAGCTGGAACCGATCCTGTCCATCACCTACGGCTGCATCGTCTATCAGGAGCAGGTGATCCAGATTTTCCAGCAGCTGGCAGGCTACACGCTGGGGCAGGCAGATATGCTCCGCCGCGCCATGAGCAAGAAGAAGGCAAAGGACGTGGCCAAGGAGCGGGAGGCGTTTCTCCACGGCGATCCCGCCCGCAACATCAAGGGCTGCGTGGCCAACGGCATCGACCCCGCCGCCGCCGAAAAGATCTACGATGAGATCTTCGCCTTCGCCAATTACGCCTTCAACAAGGCTCACGCAGTTTCCTACGCGGTGGTGGCCTATCAGACGGCCTACTTCAAGTGCCACTTTACGCGGGAATACATGGCGGCCCTGCTGACCAGCGTGCTGGATAACTCCGACAAGGTCTCCGGCTACATCGGCGAGTGCCGGGAGTGCGGCATTGCCCTGCTGCCGCCGGATATCAACCGCTCCGCAGACCGGTTCACCGTGGAGGAGGGGGGCATCCGGTTTGGCCTGGTGGCCATCAAGAATATCGGCCGGGGCTTCATTCAGGCAGTCATGCGGGAGCGGGAGACTGGGGGCGACTTTTCGTCCCTGTACGATTTTTGCAGCCGCATGAACGGCAGTGAAATGAATAAGCGGGCGGTGGAAAACCTGATCCGCTCCGGGGCGTTTGACTCCATGGGGGCCAGACGTTCCCAGCTGGTCAAGGTCTATGAAACGGTGATGGATTCCGTGGCGGCGCAGCAGCGGGACAATGTGGAGGGGCAGATGGATTTCTTCTCCATGGCTGCCGCTTCTTCCGGCGCGCCAGCGCCTGTAAAGGAGATTCCGCTGCCGGATATCCCGGAGTACACCCCGGAAGAACTGATGACCATGGAAAAAGCCACAACGGGGCTGTACCTTTCGGGACATCCCATGGATCATTACCGGGAGATCGTCCGAAAGCTGAACGCCCCCTCCATTTTGTCCATTCTGGCGGATTTTGCGCGGGAGGACGGGCCGGAACGCTTCGCCGACGGCCAGCGGGTCACCATTGCCGGGGTGATTACCTCCAGCAAGACGAAAACCACGAAGAACAACAGCCTGATGGCCTATGTGATGGTGGAGGACGATACCGCCTCCATGGAGCTGCTGTGCTTCAGCCGGGTGCTGGAGACCTGCGGCGCTTATATGAAGGAAAATCTGGCGGTGGTGGTGAAGGGACGGCTGTCCGTCCGGGATGAGAAAGCCCCTCAGATCGTGTGCGATTCCATTTATCCGCTGACCACGGCGGACGGCGGTATCCCGGAGCCGCAGCCGAAACAGGAAGCGTCAGGGGAGACGCTGTTCCTGAAATTCCCCAGCATCGAAGATCCTGCTATTCGGCATATGAAGCTGGTATTCCAGATGTTTCCTGGGAAAAGTACCGTCAAAATGGTTATGGCGGACACCCGAAAGGTCTATGCCGCTCAGGCGCTCCTGCATCCGGCGCTGGTGGAGGAGGCAAAAGAAACTCTGGGCAGCGCGAACGTGGTGGTAAAATAGGAACAGCCCTCCGGCACTGCCGGAGGGCTGTTTTTATCGGTTCAGATAGGCGTCAATATCGAAAGGCTGCAACGGGGTGGCCGCTTTCAGGTACAGGGGATGGTGTGGATGCCCGGATTTCAGCAGCGGCCCGGCAGTGAACCACCGGGCACCGGCAGCCTGTCCGTCTGCGGCAAAATCCCGCATACAGTCCATAAGGTAATCCCGCTTTTCGATGATGTTTCCCCATGCCGCCCAGATGGCGGGCTGCTCCGAAAGGGACAGCAGGTAGCGGAAGGCTTTTCGGTTTTCCGCGTGAAGGGCGGCATTGCACGTTGGCTCCATGTCATCCGGCCGGGTGGCCCGCTGGGCATAGACATTGAACATGAGGAAACTGTCGTAGCCGTTATTCAATGCGATCCGCTGGGCGGATTGGAGGGTTGGATCCAGCGCATCCGGCGCGGCGGTAGAGGGGTTGATCCCTACGCAGATCAGGGGCTTCAGGCCGCGGGTTCCCAGAATGTAACGGTACTCGGAATAGGTATGGGGAACATAGAGCCAGCGGTTTACGTCGTAATCCGCCGATGGCTGCAAAGCGGCCTCCAGAGCCGGTTCAAACAGCTCCAGAGGGACGGTGTCCGTGGTTCCTTTGGGAATATGGGGCATGGGAAACACTCCTTATCGTGATATTGCGCGGGCTGCCTTGAAAAAGCGCCGCCGCGCGTTCGTTCATTGGGATGATTGTAGCATGACCACGAAAAAAAGGCAATCGGGTCTATATTTGGCGGCGGCTTTGTGGTAAGATAAAAATAGAATTGACTGCGGGAGGATACTATGCTGACGATTTTGATCGGCCGTGCCAAAACGGGAAAATCGGATCAGGTGCTGCGGCGGATGGCGGAGCTGGGGGAACGTAGCCGCCAAATCCTGCTGGTGCCGGAACACGCCTCCCATCAGGCGGAAGTGGATGTCTGCCGCGCCTGCGGCGACACGGCCAGCCGCCATGCAGAGGTACTGAGCTTCCGGCGTCTCAGCGAGCGGGTGCTGAGCATCACAGGTGGAATTGCCGATGTGACGCTGGATAACGGAGGCAAGCTGCTGACTTTGCAGCGGGCGCTGCTGGAAACGGCCCCGCAGCTGACGGTGTATCGGAAGCCGTCCCAGAAGGTGGGCTTTCTGGAACAGATGCTGTCCCTGTTTGACGAGCTGCGGTGCTATGAGGTGACACCGGAGGTCCTTTATCAGCAGGCGCAGGACATCGGAGGGGCTACCCACGACAAGCTGACGGATCTCAGCCTGCTTTACGCTGCCTACGAAGCGCGGCTCTGCCGTCCTGGTCTGGATGCGCGGGATCGGATGACCAAGCTCTGCGACCATCTGGAGGAGTCCGGCTATGTGCGGGACAAGGATCTCTTTATCGACGGCTTTACCTACTTCAATGCACAGGAGCGCCGTGCGCTGGCGGTGTTTCTGCGGCAGGCGCGGTCTGTGACGGTCACGCTGCTGGGAGAGGTCAACAGCCGGGAAGAGATCTTTGCGCCGACGCTGAAGACTATGGAAATGCTGGAACGGCTGGCAAAGCAGGAAAACTGCCCTGTAATGGTAGAGAACTTGACAAGTTCTGATACATCTGCTCTTGGACATCTGGAACAGCACTTTTTCGGTGAAAATCTGCCCTATGAGGGCAGCGGCGCCTCTGTCCGGCTCCGGGAGGCGTCTGCCGTTTATTCCGAAGTGGAGCAGACGGCTGCCGATATCCGGCGGCTGCTGGCAGCGGGGAAGTGCCGCTGCCGGGACATTACGGTGGCGGCCCGGAATATGGGAGACTATATGGGTACCATCGAAACAGTATTCGAGCGGTACGGGATCCCGGCCTATCTCAGCCGCCGCAGCGACATTCTGGAAAAGCCGGTGCTGAGCCTGCTGACCGGGGTGCTGGCCTCCATTTCCAACGGCTATGAGTATGAGGATATGTTCCGCTGGCTGAAAACCGGCTTGGCGGGTCTGACCCCGGAGGAATGTGACCTGCTGGAAAACTATGTCCTGAAATGGGAGATCCATGGCCAGATGTGGCTGCGGGACGTGGACTGGACGGAAAACCCGGACGGCTACGGTGCGCCGTGGAATGAGCTGCGGCAGAACCGGCTGAATCAGGTGAACGAACTGCGCCGCCGGGTGCGCGGCCCTCTGAGCCGTCTGGCGGAGGGCCTGAAGGCCGGGACAACGGCCCGGACCTATGTGGAAGCCCTGTACGGGTTTATGGAGGAGCTTCATCTGGAAGCAGCGTTGACGGAGCGGATGCACCGGCAGGCGGATGCGGGACGGATGCAGGAGGCGGAGGAAACCGCCCAGCTGTGGGAAATCCTCTGCGGCGTGCTGGATCAGTTTGTGGAGATTCTGGGGGAGGAGCATCTGACCGGCGATGAATTTGAGCGGCTGTTCCGGCTGGTGCTGACCCAGTACAGCGTGGGGACGATCCCCGTATCACTGGATCAGGTGTCCGTCAGCGAGATTACCCGAAATGACCGGCACACCACAAAGTATCTGTTTCTGCTGGGCGCTAACGACCATGTGCTGCCGGATCCCGGCCAGAGCGGCGGCCTGCTGAATGAGGACGACCGGCAGGAGCTGGCTCTCCGGGGAATTGAGCTGGCCCCCAGCGGCATGGAGCGGATGGGCGTGGAGCTGCAAAATCTCTATGCGGCGCTGGCCCAGCCCACCGAAGGACTGACGGTGAGCTACCCGGTGACGGATGTCTCCGGCAGCGAACTGCGTCCGGCTTTTGTAGTGGAGCGGCTGCGGAAGCTGTTCCCGGATTTGCAGATGGAGCGGGAATCTTCCGGCAAGGAATATCGCCTTACAGCGCTTGCCCCGGCACTGGAAACGGCAGGGCAGCGGCGGAACAGCACCCTCTGGCAGTACTTCCGGCAGGACCCGGATACGGCCCGGCGGCTGGACGCTATGGAGTACGCGGCGGCTGCCCGGCGGGGCAGCTTGTCGCCTGCCGCCGTCCGGGCTGTTTACGGCCAGCGGATCTCCATGACCGCTTCCCGGCTGGAACGGATCCGCTCCTGCCATTTTGCCTATTTCATGGAATACGGCCTGCGGGCGAAGCCGCGGGAACCGGCGGCCTTTGACGCGCCGCAGATCGGTACGTTCCTGCACTATCTGCTGGAAAACGTGACGCGGGACGTGCTGGCGCAGGGGGGCTTTGCCGCTGTGGACAATGACCGGCTGCATGGCCTTGTACGGCAGTATATCGACCAGTATGCGGCGCAGGAGCTGCACAATTTCCAGAATCGGAACGCCCGGTTCCAGTACCTGTTCCGGCGGCTGCGGAACACGGCCTATGCGGTCATTGATCAGGTGGCGGAGGAACTGCGGCACTCCGACTTCATTCCCATGGCCTTTGAGCTGTCCTTCGGCGGGAAGGACGGAACTCTGCCGGCGGTTACCATCTCTCAGCCGGACGGCGAGCTGCGGGTGGGCGGCAAGGTGGACCGCGTGGACGGCTGGATCAGGGACGACAAGCTTTACCTGCGGGTAGTGGACTACAAGTCCGGCAAAAAGAAGTTTGATCTGGCCAACGTCCGCATGGGACTGGATATCCAGATGCTGCTGTACCTCTTTGCTCTGCAAAAAGAGGGAAAGCGGTATTTCGGCCGGGAGATCGAGCCGGCGGGTGTGCTGTACCTTCCGGCACGGGACGAGATCCTGAGTATGGAGCGGAATGTGACCCCGGAAGCGCTGGAAAAGGAACGGGAAAAGACGCTGAAGCGCTCCGGTCTGCTGCTGGGGGAGCCGCAGGTGCTTCAGGCCATGGAACACGAGGCTCTGACGGAGCCGCACTATCTGCCCCTGCGGGTGAACAGAAGCGGAGATCTTTCCGGCAGCATCGCCTCCGCCGCCCAGCTGGGCAGGCTGGGTAATTATGTGGACAGGCTGCTGCGCCAGATCTCCGCAGAACTGCACAGCGGCAATATCGACGCCGATCCCTGCTGCCACAGTGAGGAGGACAGCCAGTGCCGCTTCTGCGACTGGGCGTCGGCGTGCCATTTCCGGGACGGGCAGGACCGGGATCATCTGCGGTATATTCTGCCGGTGAAGCCGGAGGAATTCTGGCAGGAGCTTGAGGAAGGAGGCGGCGAGCCATGGCAAAACTGAACCTGACGGAGCAGCAGCAGGCGGCGGTGGAAAACCGCGGCGGCAGCCTGCTGGTGTCCGCCGCCGCCGGTTCCGGCAAAACCAAAGTGCTGGTGGAGCGGCTGTTTCGGTATGTGACAGAGGATCACTGCCACGTTGACGATTTCCTCATCATCACCTATACCAAAGCCGCCGCTGCCGAGCTGCGGAGCAAGATCGCCGCAGAGCTGTCCAAACGGCTGGCGGAAGCGCCCGGCGACCGGCATCTCCGCAGCCAGCTGCTGCGGGTCTATCAGGCGGACATCAAAACCGTGGACGCGTTCTGCACGGCGCTGCTGCGGGAAAATACCCATCTGTTGGCCCATGAAGGAGAACGCTATACCCTGACGCCGGACTTCCGGGTGTTGGACGAAAACGACGCGGGGCTTCTGCGGCAGCGGGTGCTGGATCGGGTGCTGAGCCGGTTTTATGAGGAACTGGACGAAGGCGGCGCCCTGCTGGCAGATACGCTGGGAGCCGGACGGGATGACAGCGCGCTGGCGGCGCTGGTGCTGGAAACCTATGAAAAGCTCCAGAGCCACGCCTATCCGGCTGTTTGGCTGGAAAAGAACCGGGCCGTCTGGGAGAACTGCGGCGGTGATTTCAACGAGACACCCTATGCCGCCGAACTGCTGACGGGAATCCGGCGGAAGGCGTTCCACCACATGATGTCCCTGCGGAAAGCGGCGCTGTCCACGGCGGATGGAGACCTTTACAAAGGATACGGCGAGAAATTCCTGACGGCCAGCCGCAGCTTTGCGCCGCTGGCGGCAGCCTGGAATTGGGAATCCGCGCATGATTCCTTTGAACATCTGGAATTTCCGCGGCTTATTACCCCCAGAGGGATGAAGGACGACCCGGAGGTTCTGCGGCTGAAAAAGCTGTGGGAGAGCGCCAAAGATACGGTGAAGAAGCTGGAGAGCATTCTGTCCGTCAGCGGGGAGGAGGCTATGGAGGATCTGCGGACCATGGCTCCGGCCATGACGGCGCTTCTGCGGCTGACAGCGGACTTTTCAGACGCCTATCGGCGGGAAAAGCTGCGGATGAACTGCGCCGATTTCTCCGATCAGGAGCATCTGGCGCTGGAACTGCTGGTGTCCGGGGATGGCGGCCCCACTCCGCTGGGCCGTCAGGTGGCGGGCCGCTACCGGGAAATTCTGGTGGACGAGTATCAGGATACCAACGAGGTGCAGAACGCCATCTTCCGGGCGGTGTCCCGCGAGGGGCAGAACCTCTTTACTGTGGGGGACGTAAAGCAGAGCATCTATCGCTTCCGGCTGGCGGATCCCACCATTTTCCTTGACAAGTATAAGCGCTTTGCACCGGCTGAAACTGCTGCGGATGGGGAGGAACGGAAAATCCTGCTGTCCAGGAACTTCCGCTCCCGGCAGGAGATTCTGGACGCAGCCAACTTTATCTTCTCCGGCATCCTGTCTGTGGACATGGGGGAGATGGAATACGGGGAGGAGGAATCCCTCCATTTCGGCGCGGCCTATTATCCGCCCCGGACAGACTGCGATACGGAATTTCATCTGATCTCCGCCCGGCAGAAATCGGCGGCGGAGGATCGCCCTGTAAAAAAACTGCTGGCGGAGGCGCGATTTACGGCAGGGCGCATCCGGCAGCTGCTGGACGGCGGGTACCCCGTCACCGGCGAGGACGGCGCTCTGCGGCCCTGCCGCCCGGAGGATATTGTGATCCTGATGCGCTCCCCCGGCAGCCGGGCCGCCACCTTTGCACAGGCGATGGCGGAGCAGGGAATCCCCTGCTCCTTTGAGGAGAGCGGCAGCTTTTTTGAGAGCATGGAAATCGCGGTAACGCTGTCACTGCTGGAGATCATCGACAATCCCCGGCAGGATGTGCCGCTGATTTCCGTGCTGCGGTCGCCGGTGTTCGGCTTTGTGCCGGACCGGCTGGCGGAGATCCGCAGCCATGACCGGGACGGTGATTTTTATGACGCCCTGCTGGCAGACGGTGGGGAGGATGTGCAATCCTTTCTGTCCACCCTGTCCGCCCTGCGGGAAGCGGCGGGGGACATGAGCGTGTGCCGCCTGCTGTGGCATCTTTACAATACGCTGGATCTGCTGGGCATTTTCGGCGCGATGGACGAGGGTACCGCCCGGCAGGAAAATCTGATTGCCCTGACCCGCCATGCTGAGCGCTTTGAAAGCAGCGGCTACCGGGGACTGTTTGCCTTCATTACCCAGCTGCGGCGGCTGATGGAGGCCGGAGAAGCGCCGGAGGTGAAGATCTCCAGCGGCGCAGGCGGCGTGCAGCTGATGAGTATTCACAAGTCCAAGGGCCTGGAATTTCCTATCGTATTTCTCTGTGATCTGGATCATGCCTTTTCCCGGCAGGACTTTGACACCCCGGTGCTGGTGCATCCTGCGCTGGGCCTTGGCCCCCGGTGCATCGACCTGAAGCGAAAGATCCGCTATCCCACCATGGCAAGGCTGGCGCTGGAAGAAAAGCTCCGCCGGGAAAATCTGGCGGAGGAGCAGCGGGTGCTGTATGTGGCCATGACCCGTCCCAAGGAGAAGCTGATTCTGGTGGACGCCATGTACCATGCGGAGACTCGGCTGAAAAAGCTGACCGCTGCTGCAGGTTTTCCCGTCATGCCGGAGGTGGTGGCGGAGGGAAAATGCTTCGGCGACTGGATTCTGCTGCCGCTGCTGTGCCGCCCGGAAGCGGCACCGCTGCGGGAACTGGCCGGGATGGATGCAGATGAGCTGTACACAGGAAATACCAGCCCGTGGCAAATATTTTTGCATGACAGCAACGATTTCGCTGAAGCGCCCCGGCAAAGCAGACCGGAAGCACAAAACAAGACGGAAACAGGGACTTTTGACCCGTCGGTGATGCTGTTCCAGTACCCCTATCAACGGGAAACCCTGCTGCCGGCCAAGCTGACGGCCACCCAGCTGAAGGGCCGGACGCTGGATGAGGAGATTGCGGAAAACGCCTATCATACTCCCTATATCCGCCCGCTGGTTCGGCCCAGATTCCGGCGGACGGAGAAGGGACTTACCCCGGCAGAGCGGGGAACTGCCACCCACTTGGTGCTGCAATATCTGGATTTGCGGAACCCGAATGTGCCGGAACAGGTAGAGCGGCTGAAACTGGAGGCCAAGCTGACGCCGGAGCAGGCGGCGGCTGTTGACATCCCTGCATTGAAGCGGTTTCTTGCATCTCCGCTGGCGGAGGAGCTGCGGAACGCCGGGGCTGTGGAGCGGGAATACCGCTTTACGGTGCTGATGGATGCAAAGGACTATGATCCGGCGGCGCTGGGGGAGGACGCCATTCTTTTACAAGGCGTGGTGGACTGCTGGTTCGAGACGCCGGACGGCATCGTGGTGGTGGATTTCAAGACCGACCATGTGCAGACGGATGAAGAGGTTGCCCGGCACGCGGAGCTGTACCGGGGACAGCTGGCGGCGTACTCGCTGGCGCTGAGCCGGGTGCTGGGGAAGCCAGTGGTGCGGAAGGCACTGTACTTCCTACAGGTTGGAAAAACCGTGGAAATGGCTTGATTTTTCAAAATTTTCGGGGATTCGCAGAAAAAATGCTTGCAATCTTTCCGGTAATATGATATGCTAACTTAGCTTTTGTGGGGTGAAAGCTCCTCAGAGGTAGTTTTGTACCAGAAAGAGGTGAACGAGAGCAATGAAGGAAGGAATCCATCCCAATTATCAGCAGACTACGATTACTTGCGCCTGCGGTAATGTGATTGAGACAGGTTCTACCAAGAGTGATATCAAGGTGGAAGTCTGCTCGAAGTGTCACCCCTTCTTCACTGGCAAGCAGAAGCTGGTCGATACCGGCGGACGCGTGGCCAAGTTCAATAAGAAGTTCGGTCTGGATAAGTAAAGTCCTTACACTTCGTCACATTCTGCGGTGGTCTGCTTTGACAGACCACCGCTTTTTTATTGCATTTTTCCGGAAATCGGATATACTGGACAAAGAAATGTGATTTGGAGCGGTCAATCCGCCGTTCCATCATAATAAGGAGAGACACATTTGCTGCAAAAAGAAGAAATTCGGGACAATGTGGTGCTGGTGGGGCTGAATTCCCCGGTTCTCAAGGAGGACAGCGCCACGGAAGAGAGCATGGATGAGCTGGCCGCGCTGGTGGAAACCGCTGGGGGCGAGGCAGTGGGCATCATCCTTCAGAACCGGCCGTCCCCGGACCCCCGCACGTTTATTGGCGAGGGTAAGGTGGCGGAGGTACAGCTGTACTGCGAGAACACCGGAGCGGATATGGTGATCTTCGATAATGACCTGTCCCCCTCCCAGCAGCGGGTGCTGACGGAGCTGCTGGGCGTGCAGGTGCTGGACCGCTGCGGCCTGATTCTGGACATTTTCGCCCAGCGGGCCAAGACCAAGGAGGGCCGATTGCAGGTGGAGCTGGCGCAGTACCGCTATCTGCTGCCCCGGCTGATCGGTATGTGGAGCCATCTGGAACGGCAGGGCGGCACCAGCGGCAAAGGCCCCATCGGCTCCAAAGGCCCCGGTGAGACCCAGCTGGAAACCGACCGCCGCCTCATCAACAAGAAGATCGACAAGATCCGGGCGGATCTGGAGGAGGTGCGCCGGGTACGGGCCACCCAGCGCCAGCAGCGACAGAAAAACGAGATCCCGGTGGTAGCCATTGTGGGCTACACCAACGCGGGGAAATCCACCCTGCTCAATCAGCTGACGGGAGCATCTATCCCGGCCAATAATCGCCTGTTCGACACGCTGGATACCACCAGCCGCCTCCTGACGGTCAGCGACACGCTGGACGTGGTGATCTCCGATACGGTGGGCTTTATCCGCAAGCTGCCCCACCAGCTGGTGGAGGCATTCAAAGCCACGCTGGAGGAGCTGGAGTACGCCGACCTGCTGCTCCACGTCATCGACGTGTCCAACCCGGAATGGCAGCATCAGGCGGAAGTCGTGGAAAACCTGATCGTGGAGCTGGGGGCCAGCGGGATTCCCCGGATCGACGTATTCAATAAGTGCGACTGCGTGGAGGCCGGAGATCTCCGGCCCCACGGCGAGGATATCTGCTCCATTTCCGCCCGCACCGGCGAGGGTGTGGAGCGTCTGCTGGAGATGATCGACCGGCGGCTGGACAAGGGAAGCCGCCGGGTGCGGATACACCTGCCCTACGATAAAGGTGGCCTGCTGGATATGCTGTACCGGGAGGCCAGGGTGGAAGCGGTGGAATACAGCGAGACCATTGACGTAACGGCCATGTGTCCCCCCAGAGTGCTGGGACAGATCGCGGCGTATACAACGGACTGGGCGCCGCCGAAAGAGGACTGGGAATGAAAACACTGGAAACGGCGCGCCTGCTTCTGACGCCGTGGCGGGAGGAGGATGCCGAAGCCTTGTATGCGTTGGCGTCCGACCCGGACATCGGCCCCATGT
This sequence comes from uncultured Oscillibacter sp., assembly GCA_900544615.1. Lineage (GTDB taxonomy): Bacteria > Bacillota > Clostridia > Oscillospirales > Oscillospiraceae > Oscillibacter. The sequence continues at coordinate 53,915 of UQVS01000009.1, forward strand.
GCGGCTGGGAGCCGCATAGAAGCGTGGAGGACAGCCGCCGGATCATCCGGGACGTTTTCAGTGCGCCGGAGGTCTGCGCCATTCTGAGCCGGGAGAGCGGAACGCTGCTGGGGGCCGTCGGGTTTCAGCCGCCGTCGGAGATGTTCCCGGAGCTGCCTGCCACCCGCCAGCGGGAGTTGGGTTATTGGCTGGGCCGGGCCTACTGGGGACACGGGATCATGCCGGAAGCGGTGCAGGCGCTGCTGCGGTACGGCTTCGGGGAGTTGAAGCTGGAAGCCGTCTGGTGTTCCCACTACGATTGGAACCGCCAGTCCAGACGGGTGATTGAAAAGTGCGGTTTCCGCTATCAGTTTACAAAAAAGACGACGAACGTCATGAACGCCACCCACGAAACGGTATTCTATGCCCTGAAACGGGAAGAATGGGATTCCCTGCACGGAAAAAAGGAGTTTGTATGACAGAGTACATCGTTCCGTATCAGGACGCTGAAAGCGAATTTACGGAAAAGCGCTCCCGATTCATCACCCATCTCTATCAGGTGAAGACGGAAGCGGAGGCCCGCACCCGCATTGAGGAGATGAAAAAGAAATACTACGACGCCCGGCATAACTGCTGGTGCTATCTTCTCCGGGAGGGCGGCGTGGTCCGCTATTCCGATGACGGTGAGCCGCAGGGGACGGCGGGACAGCCCATGCTGAACGTGTTTCAGCGGCAGGAGGTCTGGAATGTCTGCTGCATTGTGACCCGCTACTTCGGCGGCGTTCTGCTGGGGGCGGGAGGGCTGACCCGCGCCTATACAAAGGGAGCGGCTGATGCGCTGTCCGCTGCAGGAATCGCCCGGATGGGTCTGTGGACGCTGTGGAATGTCCCCTGTACCTATCCGCTGCTGGAGCGGATGAAATTAGAGGCGGCCGCCGCCGGCGGCGTGATCCGGGATGCGGAATACGGCGCAGACATCACCCTCCGGGTGGCATTTCCCGCCGGGGCCGCGGAAACGTTCCAGCTCCGGCTGACGGAGCTTTCCGCCGGGAGTCTGACCATGACGGCGGCAGGGGAGGAGTTCCTGCCCGGACCGCGGGAAGAGGCCAACTGACAAAAACCATGGTTTTTCGGTGTTTCGCCTGAAACCACCGCGATTTTTCTTGCATTTTCCACAGATGCTCTGTATAATGCAGGGTTATGATAGACTTTTACAGGAAGGACTGACAGCAATGGCTGACGAGATCAAGACCACGGCGGCGGAAGCCCCCGAAAGCCGCAACTTCATCCATGCTTTTATTGAGGAGGATATTGCCCCCGGCGGACAGTTCGAAGGCATGACGGTGCATACCCGGTTTCCCCCGGAGCCTAACGGCTATCTCCATATCGGCCACTGCAAGGCCCTGACCATTGACTTCGGTACCGCCGAAAAGTTCGGCGGACTGTGCAACCTGCGGATGGACGACACCAACCCCACCAAAGAGGATGAGGAGTTTGTGGAGGCCATCAAGGAGGACATCCACTGGCTGGGCTTTGACTGGGGCGACCGTTTTTTCTACGGTTCCGACTATTTTGAGGAGGACTACCGGCAGGCGGTGGGCCTCATCAAGAAGGGACTGGCCTATGTCTGCCAGCTGTCTCCTGAAGAATTCAAGGCCCACCGGGGCGATATCGGCGTCCCCGCCACGTCCCCGTACCGGGATCGTCCCATTGAGGAGAGTCTGGATCTCTTTGCCCGGATGCGGGCAGGGGAGTTCCCCAACGGCGCCATGACCCTCCGGGCCAAGATTGATCTGGAGTCCGGCAACTTCAATATGCGGGATCCGGTGATTTACCGCATTAACCATATGCACCATCACCGGCAGGGGGACAAATGGTGCATTTACCCCATGTACGACTTTGCCCACCCCATTCAGGACGCGCTGGAGGGCATTACCCACAGCCTGTGTTCTCTGGAATTTGAGGCACACCGTCCGCTGTACAACTGGGTTATCGAGCACTGTGACCTGCCTGCCCATCCCCGGCAGATCGAGTTTGCCCGTCTGGGTATTGACCACACCGTTATGAGCAAGCGGAAGCTCCGCAAGCTGGTGGAGGAAGGCCGGGTCTCCGGCTGGGACGATCCCCGGATGCCCACTCTCTGCGGTCTGCGCCGTCGGGGCTATACCGCCAGATCGATCCGGAATTTCTGCGACCGCATCGGCGTGGCCAAGTCCGCCAACGTGGTGGAGTACGGTTTTCTGGAACATTGCCTGCGGGAAGACCTGAACGAGACCGCCCAGCGGGTGATGGCTGTGCTGCACCCTATCAAGCTGGTCATTACCAATTACCCTGCCGGTAAGTCCGAAACCGTGACTGTGGAGAATAACCCCGTGGATCCCGATGCCGGGACCCGCGAGGTCACGTTCTCCAGAGAGCTGTGGGTGGAGGCGGACGATTTCCTGCCTGAGCCTGTACCCAAGTATAAGCGGCTGTATCCCGGCGGCCCGGAGTGCCGTCTCAAGGGAGCCTATGTCATCAAGTGCGTGGGCTATGAGACGGACGAAGCGGGCAACGTGACGGAGATCGCCGCAGAATACGATCCCAACAGCCGGGGCGGCGACCCCGCCGACGGCCGGAAGATCAAGGGCGCTACCATCCATTGGGTGGATGCCGCCACTGCTGTGGACGCCGAGGTACGGCTCTACGACAATCTGTTCACCGATGCCAATCCCGATGCCGCCGATAAGGACTTTATGGACTGCCTGAACCCGGATTCTCTGGAAGTCCTGACGGACTGCAAGGTGGAAGCGGGACTGGCCGCTGTGGCGGACAGCTATGCCGCCGGTCATGAAACGGGCAAAACGGCGCCCGGCTTCCAGTTCATGCGTCTGGGCTACTTCTGCCTGGACAACAAGGACACCCGGCCCGGACACCCTGTGTTCAACCGCAGCGTCAGCCTGAAGGAGAGCTTCAAGAAGTAAATCGCAAAAGAAACCCGGCTCTGAGCATTTGCTCAGAGCCGGGTTTTCAGTCGAGATCCAGCGGCTGCTTCAGATTGTAAAAGGTGAACGTGCCGGTTCCCACAAGGGTATCATGCTGGTCTGTGATGCGGACATCGTAAACGCAGACCGTGCTGCCGTGCTTGCTCTCGCGGGCTTCGGCTGTCAGGGTGTCGCCAGCCTTTACAGACCGCATGAAATTGTACTGTGCATTCAGTGTGACTGCCTTTTCCCCATAGGCAGCCATGGCAGAGCCTGCGACATTATCCGCCATGGTAAAATATACGCCGCCGTGAGCAAAGCCCAGAGGGTTCAGGTGTTCCTCCGTGACAGGCATCACCGCTTTTGCATAGCCGGGGGACAGCTCGGTGAGGACAATGCCCAGCCGTTGGCAGAAGCGGTTGCGGCTGTTGCGGTATTCCAGAATTTTTTGAAGATCCATTGTACAACTCCTTGCAGAATGTTGTGAAATTGGCTCTATTTTACGCGGTTTGCAGGAAAAGTGCAAATAGAATCCGCAATGTGTTTGTGAAAAAATCCGTTTGCATTTTGTAAGAAATGCTGTATAATAAAACTACAACGTGTGGCGTAACTGCGTAAATCCAGTTGCAGGCCACGCGTTTTTTGCTGCTTGCAGATAGAGACGCGGGGCTTATGCCCCGTTATTTTTTTGCACATTTTTCTTGTGAGGAGGATTCTTTTATGGAAGAAAACAACGCTTTTCTGGTTCAGAAAAAGCTGGGGACGCTGATGCGGAAGTACGCGGTTCCCTGCGTGATCTCCCTGCTGGTGGGAGCCTTGTACAACATCGTGGATCAGATCTTCATTGCCAACGCCAGCTACCTTGGTTCTTTCGGCAACGCTGCCAACACGGTGGTGTTCCCGCTGACGGTGGTGGCGCTGGCCATTGCGGTTATGATCGGGGACGGCTGCTGCGCCTATGTCAGCATTTGTCTGGGGGCCAAGAGCCACGAAAACGCCCATAAGAGCGTCGGCAGCGCAGTGGTGCTGTGCGTGGTGCTGAGCCTGATCCTGACGGCAGTTTACCTGATTTTTCAGGATGGGATCCTGACCCTCTTCGGCGGACGGGTCAACGAGGAGACGTTTCGGTACTCCAAGGAGTATTTCTTTTATATTACGCTGGGCGTTCCGTTTTATATGTTCGGCCAGGCCATGAACCCGGTGATTCGGTCTGACGGCAGCCCTAAATTCGCCATGGCCTCCGGCCTTGCCGGGGCTGCTGTAAATATCGTTCTGGACCCGGTGTTTATCTATGGATTCCGCTGGGGCATGATGGGCGCGGCAGTGGCCACGGTGCTGGGTCAGATCCTGACGGCGGCCATGGCCGTGTGGTATCTCTGCCACATGAAGGCGGTGGGGCTGAAGAAAGAGAGCCTGCGGGTGGACTGGACGGTTACAAAGCGCTTCATTCCGCTGGGGATTTGCAGCTTTCTGGCGCAGATCTCTCTGGTGGCGGCAATGGCGGCCATCAATAATATGCTGCAAAAATACGGCGCGCTGGACGAGACCTTCGGCCAGCCGGAATATGCCCAGATCCCCATGGCGGTGGTGGGCATCGTCATGAAATTCTTCCAGATTGTAATTTCCATCGTTATCGGCATGGCGGCCGGCTGCATTCCCATTGTGGGCTACAACATCGGCGCAGGCCGGAAGAACCGGGCCAAAACGCTGTTTTACTATCTGCTGGCGGCGGAGGCCATTCTGGGCGTCATCGCGCTGCTGATCGTGGAACTGCTGCCGCGTCAGCTGATCGCCATTTTCGGCGCGGCCAACGAGAGCGTTTACTATACGGAGTTTGCCATGAAGGCTTTCCGCATCTACCTGTGCCTGCTGCCCATGGCCTGCGTCGATAAGGCCACGTTCATTTATCTCCAGTCCTTGGGCAAGGCGCTACTGTCCACGGCGCTGTCCATGGTGCGGGAAGTGGTGTTCGGCGTTGGCTTTGCCTTGCTGCTGCCAGCCTTTATGGGGCTGGACGGCGTTCTGTGGTCCATGCCGCTGTCCGATATTCTGACCTTTGTGATTTCTGTTATTGCCATTTTCTGCACTGTCCGGGAGCTGTCCGCACCGGATGGAGAGAAGACAGCGGAAGCGTAAGCGGTTTCTCATAAAAACTGACCGCCGGAGAAACCTCCGGCGGTTGTTTCTATGCTACAGGTGCTTGCGGATGGTGTTGATGGCGCCCTTTTCCAGCCGGCTTACCTGCGCCTGAGAGATGCCCACCTCTGCGGAGACCTCCATCTGGGTCTTGCCCTCATAAAAGCGCAGGGATAGGATACGGCGCTCCCGCGGGTTCAGACGCTTCAGGGCATCCTTCAGGGCGATGCGCTCGGTCCAGCGCTCATCTGTGCTTTTGGGGTCGCTGACCTGATCCATGACACAGATGGCGTCGCCGCCGCTGTCGTAGATCGGCTCATATAGGGAAACCGGGTCTACGATGGCGTCCATGGCGAACACAACTTCCTCCCGCGGAATATCCAGCACTTTGGCGATCTGCTCTACGGTAGGCTCCTTCTGATTTTCCGACATAAGCTGTTCTCTGGCCTGAAGCACCCGATAGGCGGTGTCCCGCATGGAGCGGGACACCCGGATGGCGCTGTTGTCCCGCAGGTAGCGCCGGATCTCGCCTACGATCATGGGGACTCCGTAGGTGGAAAATTTTACCGGCTGATTCACATCGAAGTTATCAATGGCCTTGATCAGCCCCACGCAGCCCACCTGAAAGAGATCGTCCACACTCTCGCCCCGGCCTGCAAACCGCTGGATCACTGAGAGAACCAGCCTGAGATTTCCTTCAATCAGTTCCTGCCGGGCCTGTGTGTCGCCGGCCTTGCTGCGGCGGAGGAGTTCCATGGTTTCACTGCTTTTCAGAACCTTCAGCTTCGCCGTGTTGACCCCGGCAATTTCCACTTTTCCCTGCATATGCCTGCCTCCCGACCATCGAACTCAGCAAAAGACAGTATGTCCCCGGCGGGAATTTCCTATACGGGAAGCTTTTGACAGGGTTTTCCGCATAGGACATTCCGCGGGGGGCATAGCCTCTTCTGAGAGGAGGCGGCGCATATGCGGATGCGGGAGCTGCGGAGAAAAGAGGTCATCAACATGACGGACGGCGGACGGCTGGGGTTCGTGGGGGATGTGGATTTTCATATGCCGGACGGGCAGGCGGCAGCGCTCATCATTTATGGCCCTGCCCGCTTTTTCGGATTGTTCGGCAGGGGAGAGGAATACTATGTCCCCTGGGACAGTATTCAGCGGATCGGGGACGACATCATTCTCATCGACAAGCCTGTGCAGCACCGCGACGCGGCGCTGGAGCGAAAACGGCGGAAAAGATTCTGACCGGCTGTCCTGACGTGGAAATTTTGGAGAAATGCCGGAATTTCCACGCATTTTTTAAAAATAATTCTTGCAAACCGGCTGACACTGTGCTATGATAATTCAGCATTCCGCATGGCTGCGGACTCTTTGTTTGTGCCCATTTGCAGAAATCGGGTTAGCAAAGGGGAGGAAACAGCCAGAGGTACAAACTAAATTTTTGGAGGAAATCAAACTATGGCAAGTGTCGTATCCATGAAGTCCCTGCTGGAAGCAGGCGTCCATTTCGGTCACCAGACCCGTCGCTGGAACCCCAAGATGGCTCCCTATATCTACACCGAGCGCAACGGTATCTATATCGTGGACCTGCAGAAGACCGTGAAGAAGCTGGAGGAGGCTTATGCCTTCGTCCGTCAGCTGTCTGAGAGCGGCCAGTCCCTGCTGTTCGTCGGCACCAAGAAGCAGGCGCAGGAGGCCATCAAGGAAGAGGCTACCCGCTGCGGTCAGTACTATGTCAACGCCCGTTGGCTGGGCGGCATGATGACCAACTTCAAGACCATGCGTACCCGCGTGGATCGTCTGAACCAGCTGAAGACCATGCAGACTGACGGCACCTTCGATATGCTGCCCAAGAAGGAAGTCATGAAGCATCTGGGCGAGATCGAGAAGCTGGAGAAGTATCTCGGCGGCGTGAAGGAAATGAAGAAGCTGCCCGGCGCTCTGTTCATCGTGGATACCCGCAAGGAGCGCAACGCCATCGCCGAGGCTCACAAGCTGGGCATCCCCGTGGTGGCCATCGCCGATACCAACTGCGATCCCGACGAGATCGACTATGTGATCCCCGGCAACGACGACGCAATCCGCGCCATCAAGCTGATCGCTTCCGTCATGGCCAACGCCATGCTGGAGGGCAAGCAGGGCGAGCAGATGAACGAGGCCGCTGAGGCCCCCGCTGCCGAATAAATCAGGACTTTGCGGGAGCGTAAGCTCCGATACTATATAATTGGAGGAAAAAGATTATGGCTTTTACCGCTGCTGATGTTAAGAACCTGCGCGAAATGACCGGCGTGGGCATGATGGACTGCAAGAAGGCTCTGACCGCTTCCGACGGCGACATGGACAAGGCTGTTGAGTTCCTGCGTGAAAAGGGCTTGGCCGCTTCTGCCAAGAAGGCCGGCCGTGTTGCCGCTGAAGGTATGGCTTACGCCGCTGTGATCGACGGCGTGGGCGTGGTCGTCGAGGTCAACGCCGAGACTGACTTCGTTGGCAAGAATGAGAAGTTTGTGGACTTTGTCAAGGGCGTGGCTGCGACCATCGCTGCCAACAAGCCCGCTGATCTGGATGCCCTGATGGAGTGCAAGTACAACGGCACTGACCTCACCGTAACCCAGCAGCAGCAGGAGATGGTTCTCGTCATCGGCGAGAACATCAAGGTTCGCCGCTTCGCTATCTTCACCGAGGGCGTGTCTGTTCCCTATATCCATGCCGGCGGCAAGATCGGCGTGCTGGTGAACCTGACCGTGGAGGGCGGCATTGACGCCACTGCCGTCGGCAAGGACGTTGCCATGCAGATTGCCGCTCTGAATCCCCGTTTCTGGGACAAGTCTCAGGTTTCTCAGGATGTGCTGGACGAAGAGAAGAAGATCATGATGGTTCAGATGGAGAACGATCCCAAGATGGCCAGCAAGCCTGAGCAGGTTCGCGAGAAGATCGTCATGGGCAAGATGAACAAGTTCTATTCCGAGAACTGCCTGCTGCAGCAGGAGTTTGTCCGCGGCGATGTGTTTACCGGCTCTGTGGAGCAGTATATTGCTGACGCTGCCAAGAAGCTGGGCGGCAAGATCACCTTCGTGGATGCCATCCGCTTTGAGAAGGGCGAGGGCATCGAGAAGAAGCAGGAGAACTTCGCTGAGGAGATCGCCAAGATGGTCAAGGGCTAAGCCCCAAAACCGTATATCAGGAACCGGCCGCATTGCGGCCGGTTCTTTTTGTATGGAGAAGCTTCCCCGACTTGACCGGGGGAGCTTCATTTTTTTAGCATATTCGGGGACGAGCCGTCATAGAGTGCAGTAACAACAAAAGGGAGGGACGCCCCTTGGAAAAACAGGGAACGAATATGCGATATGAACTGGCGGCTGCCATTCTGCCCAGCCGTCTGCGGCGGATTGCCATGGAACTGCCGGAGCAGGATCGGGTCAGAGCGGAAGAATTTCATCTGCGGGCAGGACGCTGTATGTCTGTGCTGCTGCCGGAGGGCGAACGGTCACTGGAGGCCATCGTGACCTCAGAAGAGCTGGAAACGCTGTGCGACATTGCCGCCGAATTTTCCCGGTATGCTTCCATGGAGACTCTGCGGCAGGGGTTCCTGCCGGTGCGGGGCGGCTTCCGGGTGGGACTGTGCGGTTCCGCCGTGATGAAGGATGGGGCGGTTACCAATCTCAAGCAGATTTCCTCCGCTGTGATCCGCATTTCGCGGGAGCAGCGGGGAATTGCCCGTGAAATTGCACCGAAGCTGTTCCGGGACGGTCGTTTTCGCAGTACGCTGCTGCTGTCCCCGCCGGGAGGCGGCAAAACGACGCTCCTTCGGGATCTGGTGCGCCAGCTGTCCTGCGGCGATGGAATTCCGCCCCAGCGGATCACGCTGGTGGACGAGCGGGGGGAGGTAGCGGTGATGTACCGGGGCCAGCCCCAGATGGATGTTGGCCCCCGGACAGATGTGCTGGACGGCTGCCCTAAAGCACTGGCGATTCCCATGGCTCTGAGGGCCATGAACCCCCAGATCATCGCCGTGGACGAGATTACCGTCCGGGAGGATCTGCAAGCCATGACACAGGCGGCGGGCTGCGGTGTGGCTCTGCTGGCCACCATCCACGCCGCCGACGCAGCGGAACTGGAGCAAAAGCCACTTTACCGGGAACTGCTGGCCAACCGGGTTTTTCAGCAGACGGTGCGGATCCGTGTTACCGCCGCGGGCCGGGTCTACACGGTGGAGGAGCTGCCATGACGAAGCTGCTGGGCAGTCTGTGCGTGTTCGCCGCCGGGGGTATGGTCTGGTGGTCCCGGCGGCAGGAGCGGCAGAAGAAACGGCGGCTGCTCTCAGATCTGATCGCCGCACTGGGGCGGATGGAAACGGAGATCCGTCTGGCTCGAATACCGCTGCCCCGGCTTCTGAAACGGCTGGCAGAGGGACGCGGCGAAGAAACGCGTGCTTTTTTTCAGGACGCTTTCAGAGAACTGGAAGCAGGGGAGACGCTTGCTGCGGCCTGGAATCGTGCAGTGGAAAAACTGGAACTGCCCAATGAGGACAAACAGGTGCTGCTGACCTTACAGGAAACCATGCAAGGCGATGAAACCAGTGCCTGTAAAGGCGTTTCACTTGCGAGAGAAAAACTCCAGAACCGGCTGAAAGAACTGGTTAATCAGCGTCCGGAGGAGGAAAAAAGAGCCACGGCCCTGTGCTTTTCCGCCGCCGCGCTGGTGGTGATCTTACTGATTTGAGGAATGAGAAATGGATGTGGATCTGATTTTCAAAATTGCCGCCGTCGGGATTCTGGTAGCGGTTCTGAACCAGCTGCTGATCCGTTCCGGCCGGGAGGAGCAGGCCATGATGACCACACTGGCGGGGCTGGTGGTGGTCATGATGATTCTGGTGCGGGAGATCAGCGGGCTGTTCCAGCTCATCAAGACCCTGTTTGACCTTTGAGATGGAGCTGGTAACACAGGCGGCGGGGATCTGCGTCATTGCGGCGCTGCTGGGACTGGTTCTCCGTCGGGGCAGCCCGGAGATCACGCTGCTGCTGGCATTGGCTGCGGCGGCTGTGGTTCTGCTGGCGCTGGGAAAGCCGCTGGGGGAATTGCTGGCCTTTTTGAACCGGCTGGCGGAGCAGACCAGCGTTCCCTCTGCACTGTTTCTCCCACTGTACAAAACCGTCGGTATTGCGATGGTTGTAAAAGTAGGCGGCGGACTGTGCCGGGATGCCGGAGAAAGCGCGCTGGCATCGGTGCTGGAACTGGCGGGAACCGTCTGCGCTCTGCTGGCAGCGCTGCCCCTGCTGCGGGCGGTGCTGGAACTGATAGGAGAGCTGCTGTGAGAAATTTCCGTAAAATTCTGCTTTTTCTGGGACTGGCCTGCCTGCTGCTGACGGTGCCGGTTCTGGCAGCGGAGCTACCGCCGGATGTGGAGAATGCGCTGCCACGGGAGGCAGGGAAGCTGCTGGATGGAGTTGGCCAATGGGATGCGGCCAGCCTGACCGACGGGCTGCGCTCGATCTGGGTACACCTGCGAAAGGATGCCGGAGGCATCCTTTCGCGTCAGACCAGAGGGGCCGCGTCCATTCTGCTGGTCGTACTTTTGTGCAGCCTTGTGGGCGGATTTCAAAAAACCGCAGGAGCTTCCCCCCGGTTTCTCACCATGGCGGGGACGCTGGCAATTGCCGCCCTGACCGCAGGGAGTCTGGATTCCCTGATGGGCTCCGGCGCAGCGGCCATGGAACAGATGAATACCTTTTCCAAAGCGCTGCTGCCCATGCTGGCCGCCGTTTCCGCTCTGTCCGGCGGCGTGGCCGGAGCGACGCTGCGGCAGATTGCCACTGTGTTCTTTGCAGATCTGCTGTTGGAAGTGATCCACGGGCTGCTGATGCCCATGGTGTATCTCTATGCCGGAACGCTGGCTGCCGGAGGAAGCCTGTCCGACAGGCGGCTGCTGTCCGTGGCGGAGATGATCCGTTCCATCTGCGTCTGGCTGCTGACAACGGCGCTGCTGCTCTTTACGCTATATCTCACTGTCAGCGGTATTTTTGCCGGTACGGTGGACAGCGCACGGGTACGGGTGGCAAAAACCGCCATTTCTGGCGTGGTGCCGGTGGTGGGAGGCATTATCGCCGAGGCGTCGGAAACCGTGCTGGCCGGTGCGAGCGTGCTGAAGGGAACCATCGGGGTGTTCGGACTGCTGGGAGTGCTGGCTCTGTGCGCCTATCCTTTTTTGCAGCTGGGAATTCAGTATCTGCTCTACCAACTGACCAGATTTCTGGCTTCTGTGATCGGTAGCCCGGAGCTGTGCGCCGTCATCAAGGGACTGGGCGGCGCTTTTGGACTGATTTTGGGAATGGTGGGCAGCTGCGCGCTGGTGCTGCTGATCTCCATACTGGCTTCCGCGGCCGCGGTGACAGCATGATGGCGGCGGCGCGGACATGGCTGACGGCGGTGGCGGCGGTGACGCTGCTGCTGTCCGTGGCCGAGATGCTGGTGCCGCAGGGAAGCCTGCGGGAGATTGCATCCTTTACAGGCGGACTGATTCTGCTGGCCGTTTTGATGCAGCCGCTGGGAAAAATAGACCCGGCAAAAATCGACCTGAATATCTCCCATTATCAGGAGGTTGTGGAGCAGCGGCAGACAGAGCTGGAAGCTTCCCAAAAAGAAGAACTGGCATCGCTCATAGAATCCAAAATGGAGACATATATATCGGACAAGGCGAAAAGCATGAGCCTGACGCTCCGCGTTCAGGTGACTGCGGAGCCGGATGGCAGTGGCGTACCGGTTCCCGTAAGGGCAGAACTGACGGGGCCGAGATCTGAAGAATTGTCCCGGTGGCTGGATGCGGAGTTGGGACTTCCGGCGGAAAGACAGGTGTGGAATGAAAACTGAAGGGGTGCGGAAGCTATGGGATCGATACAAATACGCGGCGCTGATCCTGCTGGTGGGCGCAGGGCTGCTGTTATGGCCCGCTGGGAGCGGAGCCACAGCACAGACTGGGCAGAACGAAGCGTCACAGGTGTACGCGGTAGCGGAGAATCTGCAGGCGGAAATGGAGGAGATCCTGGGGCAGATTCAGGGCGTTGGAACCGTGCGGGTACTGCTGACCATGGATACCGACGGGGAACGTCAGCTGGCGCAGAATACGGAGCTGCAATACAGCGGCAGTACGGCGGCGCCGGAGGACTATTCCAGAGTTTCGGAAACGGTGCTGCTGGACGGGGGAGACCGGGAGGAGACCATGGTGACCCAGACGGCGTATCCCACGTACCGGGGGGCGTTGGTGGTGTGTCAGGGCGGCGACCGGGCGGACGTGAAGCTGGCAGTCACCGCGGCGGTATCCGCCTTGACCGGGCTGCCCAGCGACCGCGTCACCGTGGCAAAGTGTCAGTGATCATCTGGAGGAGGAAAGGAACTATGAGCGGAAACGCAAAACGGAACATTGTGGTGGCAACCATGGCGGTACTGGTGTGCGCGGCAGTGGGACTGAACTGGAAATATTCCGGTCAGGAGGCCGTCCAACAGGCGGAGGAGACCGGGACAAAAATTCTGGGGGAGGCCGCGCTGGTCTCCGGGCAGGAGGATACCGGGTTGGCGGAGGACACGGTCTATGAGGGGGACGACTATTTTGCCTCGGCCCGGCTGACCCGTCAGCAGGCCCGCGACAGCGCCATTTCCCTGCTGGAAGACGCCGCCAGTCAGGAGGACGCGGATCAGGAAACGGCAAATCAGGCGTCGGAGAGCATTCAGGTGCTGGCGTCCTACACGTTAAAAGAAGCACAGATCGAAAATCTGGTGACGGCCAAGGGCTATGCGGACTGCGTGGCCTTCATGGGGGACGACGCCATCAGCATTGTGGTATCCACAGAGGATGGAACGCTGGACGCCGCGGATGTAGCGAAGATCACGGACATTGCCATGACGGAGACCGGCTACGCCGCCAGCGCCATTCGCATTATGGCGGCAAATTAGCTGTTGTATTTTTCTGAATTGCATGGTACAATAACTCATTAGAAATGAAGCTTATTGTCATGGTACAAAAAGGAGAATCACAATGGCTGAAAATAAGGGCTATATGACATTGTCTGACGAGCAGGGCAGTATTCACATCTCCGAGGAGGTCATCGCAGCCATCGCGGTGGGCGCTGTCCGGGAGGTGGAAGGTGTTTCCGGCATGATGGGCAATCTGGGTACCAGTGTTGCGGATCTGGTAACCAATAAGAAAGGCGCACAGAAAAACGCCAAGGGCGTGAAGATCGAGATGACGGAAAACGGGCTGATTCTGGATCTGTATCTCACCGTGGCTTACGGCCATGCCATTCCCGAAGTGGCGGAGAATGCCCAGAAGGCAGTGGCTTCCGCCGTCAGCGCCATGACGGGCTGCACGGTGGAGACCGTGAATATCCACGTGGGCGGCGTGACACTGGCCTGAGCGGGCCTGAACAAGAGAGAAAAGGACGAGAGATGTTATGGTACGGAACACTGCACGGGAAATTGCCGCGCATCTATCCTATGAGCTGAGTTTTACGGATAAAACAGTCGATGAGCTGCTGAAGGAGCGGCTGACGCCGGAGTCTTTTGCAGAGCTGGCAGAGGAGGATCCCCTTTACGCGGACGCCCCCAATGCCAAGCAGGCAGCCTACATCACCCGTCTGGTGAAGGGTGTGGACGAACACGCCGCCGAGCTGGACGGCTACATTGCCAAGTACTCCAAGGGCTGGAAGTTCTCCCGGATCCCGCTGGTGGCCTCTGCCATCATGCGGGTGGCCATGTACGAGATCCTGTACATGGAGGACATTCCCAACGGTGCCGCCATCAATGAGGCGGTGGAGATTGCCAAAAAGTACGAAACGCCGGAGACGGCCAAATTCATCAACGGCATTCTGGGCAGCTTTGTGCGGGAGGAGATCTCCCAGTAATCCTGCAGAACCGGCAGAGCGGACGCGGCGCAGGCCGCAGGCCGCTCTGCCTTTTGTGTTATTTGTCATGCGGAGGAGGATACATGGAGCAGAGAAACCGGGGCGTTGACCTGCTGCGGATGGTTGCCATGTGGATGGTGGTCATTCTGCATATTCTGAATAAGGGCGGCGCTCTGGGAGCATCGGCTCCGCTGTCCGCAGGGCGTGAAACGGCCCTCCTGCTGGACATGGCCGCCTACTGCGCCGTAGACTGCTACGGAATGATCTCCGGGTATGTGGGTGCGGGCCATCGCTTCCGATACAGCGGTGCGGTTGCCCTCTGGCTGCGGACGGCGTTTTATACGCTGCTCATCACGGCGGTCTTTGCGGCGTTCCTGCCGGGCAGCGTCAACGGAGACCGGGTGCTGCGGGCGTTCTTCCCGGTGCTGTTTCGGCAGTACTGGTATGTAACGGCCTATTTCGGAATGTGCCTGTTCATTCCCTTTTTCAATCTGCTTCTGGAGCGCCTGACCCGCCGGCAGGCAAAGGTTCTGGCGCTGTCCCTTGTGCTGATCTTTTCCCTTTTGCCCACCCTGCGGCAAGGAGACGTATTCCTGACGGACAACGGCTACAGCGTCCTGTGGCTGTCCTGCCTGTATCTGCTGGGCGGCATCCTGCGTCTGCACGGCAGGCCTGCCCGGAAACCGGTTCGCTGGGCGGCGGTTTACGGGCTTTGCGTGCTGGCGACCTGGCTTGTCAAGCTGGCGGGAGACCGGCTGTGGATGTCCCGGACAGGCCAGCTCTGTGACAGGGTTCTGCTGACCGCCTACACATCGCCCACCATTTTGCTGGCGACAGCGGCCCTGGTGCTGTGTTTTACGGGGCTGCGGATTGGTCCCGGTTTCGGCAGTTTCATCGAAAAGGCGTCGCCGCTGGCTTTCAGCGTCTACCTGATCCACGCCCATCCGCTGATCTGGGAGCATTGGCTGGCCGGGCGGTTCGCATTTCTGGCGGACAAGCCGCCGCTTTCTCTGGCAGCAGGCGTACTGGGGGCGGCTTTCGGCATTTACGCGGTCTGTTCGCTGGCGGATCTTCTGCGGGCGTGCCTGTTCCGTATTTTCCGCATCAAAGCGTTTTCACAGCGGTTGGAGGCGGCCGTTCTGACCCGGTTCCAACCATGGCTGGATAAGGAGTAATCCATGGAACAACATATTTTCAGCGTTACGGAGGTCAACGAACTGGTAAAGCGTCTGCTGGACAATGAGCCGATGCTTTCCGGCATCTGCGTCCGTGGTGAGATCTCCAACTACAAAATGTACCCCTCCGGGCATCACTATTTTTCCCTGAAGGATGCCACCGGCGCCATTCGGTGCGTCATGTTCAGGGGGCAGGCCATGCGGCTGCGGTTCCGGCCGGAAAACGGCATGAAAGTGCTGGTGACAGGCCGGGTCAGCGTGTTTCCAAGGGACGGCGCCTATCAGCTCTACTGCAATACCATGACCCCGGAGGGAGCCGGTGATCTGGCGCTGGCCTTTGAGCAGCTGAAAGAGCGGCTGTACAAAGAAGGGCTTTTTGACGAGGGCCGCAAGAAGCCTCTGCCGGAATTCCCGGAGAGAATCGCTGTCGTGACATCCTCTGCCGGAGCGGCGGTCCACGATATGATCCGGATTCTGCGGCGGCGTTACCCGCTGGCCAAGGTGATCCTGCTGCCGGTGCGGGTACAGGGAGCGGAAGCGCCGCCGGAGATTGCCGGCGCTATCCGGTATGCCGATCAATGGAAAATCGGTGATGTGATCATCACCGGCCGGGGCGGCGGCTCCATGGAGGATCTCTGGGCCTTTAACGACGAACGGGTGGCGCGGGCCATCTATGCCTGCGAAACGCCGGTGATCTCTGCCGTGGGCCATGAGCCGGACGTGACCATTTCCGACTTCGTGGCAGACCGGCGGGCGTCTACGCCGTCCAATGCCGCAGAGATCGCGGTGCCGGACCGGGCGGAGCTGCTGCGGCATCTGAGCAGTCTCTCGGAACGAATGAATACCAGCGAGGCTACCCGGCTGCAAACGCTGCGGGAGCGCTTGGACGCGCTGAAGCAGAAGCGGGTGCTGACGGATCAGCTGGCTTATGTACAGGACAGGCGGATGGAGCTGGCGCATCTCCAGCAGCGGCTGGGAGATCTGACACGAGCCACTATTACGGAAAAGCAGAAAGCCTTTACAGCCCTTGCGGCGTCTCTGGATGCCATGAGCCCGCTGAAGGTTCTGGGCCGGGGCTATGCCATGGCCCGGAACGAAGGGGGCCGTGTGCTGAAAAGCAGCGGGGAAGTGGCCATTGGAGACCGGGTTCATGTGACCCTTGGCAGCGGCGGGTTCACCGCCGTGGTGGATGAAATTGAGGAGGAACAACATGGCGGCTAAAAAACTGAGCTTTGAGGAGAAGCTGTCCCGGCTGGAGGAAATCGTGGCGGCGCTGGAAAAGGGCGACGCTCCGCTGGCGGATTCCCTGACCTTATTTGAAGAAGGAACCAAGCTGGCCAACGCCTGTACCACGGAACTGGACAAGGCAGAGCAGCAGGTGGTCAAGCTGATGAAGGGGCCGGACAGCGCGCCGGTAGAACTGCCCTTTGAGAGTACGGAGGATTGACATGGAAAAGACTGCGTTTGACACCCGGTATCATGGGTATCTGACTATAATTGAGGACTACCTGAATGGCCTGTTTGTAAAGGAGAACCACTGGACGGATTTGTATGAGGCCATGCGCTACAGTTTGCTCTCCGGCGGAAAGCGGCTCCGCCCGGTGATGACCCTGGAATTTGCCCGGCTGTGCGGTCTGGACTGGCATGCGGCGGTGCCGGTGGGCTGTGCGCTAGAACTGGTCCACACCTATTCCCTGATCCACGACGACCTGCCCTGCATGGACGATGATGATCTCCGCCGGGGCAAGCCCACCAACCACAAGATCTACGGGGAAACGCTGGCGGTATTGGCAGGGGACGCCCTCCAGCCGGAGGCATACCGCCTGATCCTGACGGCTCCCGGTCTGACGGATGCTCAACGGGCGGACTGCGCTCTGATTCTGGCAAACGCCTCCGGCGCTGACGGCATGGTGGCCGGGCAGGTGCTGGATACGCTCCACAGCTGCCGGACGGAGCCGGAGGTGGCGGAGGTCCACCACCTGAAAACCGGTGCCATGATCGCCGGAGCCTGTATGCTGGGCGTGGCGGCGGCTGGCGGCAGCGACGCTGCCCGGAAAGCCGCTGAGGAGTACGGTTACCAACTGGGGCTGGCCTTCCAGATCCGGGACGATATGCTGGACGTCATCGGTGACGCCGGCGAGTTCGGAAAGCCCATCGGCTCCGACAGGGAAGAGGGGAAGGTCACTTATGTGGATCTTCTGGGACTGGACAGCTGCGACAAGCTGGTTCATGAGCTGACGGAAAAGGCCGTGGCGGCGGTATCCGATCTGGATCGGGACGGATTCCTGACGGCGCTGGCTGAAAGTCTGACAGAACGAAAGAAATGATTTGCGGAACAGCCGGAAAGCTTGCTTTCCGGCTGTCTTTTGCAGGGAAACGCCAGAACGGCTTCCAGAAATTACCGCCCGGTTTGTTGTGTATATATACAGAAATAGTTGCATATTGCCGCAAGGTATGCTATACTGTCAGGAGCTAAGCAGCGGCGCAGTATTCTAGTCAGATCTGCCGTTTCCGAGGGAGGGCCTAAAAAGCCTCTAAAGGGCACACCTGTGAAACTTCTGGTGTTTGCTTGAGACGCCCAGTCTTGGGTGGATGCTGGGAGGAAGCGTGCTTACGCTTGCGGATCCAGGGCGATTTCCAATGGCATGGTTACCCCGACCCTGTTTCCGTGGAGACCTGTTATTGTGCATGGACGTACTCCCGTTGCGGTAATTCCGATTCATGTACGAAGCAGATTTGAACCTGCAATGCGGTGCATCGAGCCTTTCGGCGCGTAACGCTGTGTGCAGACGTAGCCTGCCTTGCGTGAGGCGGGTGGATGTGGGATCAACGCGGCAGTGCTCTGGCCAGAGTGCGGATCGCGATCGCCCGCTGAAACCCGATTTGCAAAAGAGGCTAAAGAAACGGACGGACTGTGGTGGAAAACACCTAGGCTGTTCTTGAAAAGCGAATCAGGGATTGCAGTGCGGACTCAGTGGCAATCGGGTAGCGTATCAGGCGACGATACGCCTCAGGACTGAAAGGGGAACCGCCTCCATCGGCAACGAGGGGTGTCCTGTGGGGAAAACAGACCCGACCTAAGCCGTAAGATTTACCTGATTTGCTGCCGCTGTCTTAGCCAATTACAAATTTCGGAGGCGTTTTTTTGAAAGAACCTTCCCGTTCCAAAAATAAGAAATCGGAATCCTCCCGATATCGCTGGGCGCTGACCGCCTTTTTGCTGGCAGTCGGCATGTCGGCTCTCCTGAGCTTTGCCTCGGAGTCGGTTCTGAGCCAGGCGGGGCTGATTCTGGCATTGCTGATTCTGGTGTTGTTTATCCTTCTGGGCATCGTATTCGATATCATCGGCGTGGCGGTCACAGCCGCAGATCCCAAGCCCTTTCACTCCATGGCCGCCCACAGGGAAAAGGGCGCAAAGGAAGCACTGTCTCTCCTGCGGAACGCAGACCGGGTCTCCAGCGTCTGCAACGACGTGGTGGGCGACATCTGCGGCATCGTTTCCGGCGCTACCGGCGCGGTGATCGTGGCCCGACTGCAAAGCGGGCTGAATTTTCAGAGCGTCTGGATCTCCGTAGGCGTCACCGCCCTCGTCTCCGGCCTGACCATCGGAGGGAAGGCCATCGGAAAGCCCTTTGCCATGAACCAGAGCAAACAGGTGGTGTATCTGGCGGGGCGGTTCCTGCATTTGTTTCATCGCGGTTAAGACCGCTGGAGGTCATTGTGATTCTGGACAGTATTCATTCCCCTGCGGACGTCAGGGAACTCGATCAAAAACAGCTGCCGCAGCTCTGCCGTGAGTTGCGGCAGTTTCTGCTGGAAAACGTGTCGAAAACCGGCGGGCATCTTGCGTCCAATCTGGGCGTGGTCGAACTGACGGTGGCGATCCACCGGGTGTTTGACACCGCGCAGGATCGGCTGGTGTTCGACGTGGGTCACCAGTCCTATGTCCACAAGGCTCTGACGGGCCGTCAGGCTCTGTTTTCCACGCTGCGGCAGCTGGACGGCCTGTCCGGCTTTCCGAAGCCCTATGAGAGCGTCCACGATTCCTTTATTGCGGGTCACGCGTCCAACTCCGTTTCTGTGGCACTTGGGATGGCAAGGGCAAGGACTTTGCAGGATAAGGATTATCAAGTGCTGGCGCTGATCGGAGACGGCGCACTGACCGGCGGCCTCGCCTATGAAGGTCTGAACAACGCCGGTGCGTCCGGGGAGCATCTGATCGTGATCCTCAACGACAACGGTATGTCCATCGACCCCAATGTAGGGGCGATTCCCGACCATCTGGCCAGACTGCGGAGCAAGCCTGCCTATTACCACTTTAAAAAGTGGTATCGGAGTCTCTTCGGAGAAACGCCGGCCAAATCTGTCCTGTATCGCTTTAACCACCGGCTGAAAACCAGCCTGAAAAAGTCAATTTGGCCCGGCAGTACGCTCTTTGAAGATATGGGCTTTACCTATCTCGGCCCCATCGACGGCCATGATCTTCCCCGCCTGTGCGATGTGCTGTCCTGGGCGAAGGAGCTGAATGGCCCGGTACTGGTTCATGTACATACCCGGAAAGGCAAGGGATACTCCTTTGCGGAGCGGGATCCGGGAAAATTCCATGGGATCTCCCCGTTTGACCCGGAGACCGGCCTGCTTTTGAAACGGGGAGGGGAGACGTTCTCCTCCGCTTTCGGCAAGGCGCTGACGGACTGCGCCGCGAAAGATTCGCGGATCTGTGCGATTACTGCCGCCATGGAGGATGGCACTGGCCTGACGCCGTTTGCCAAAGCGTATCCGAGCCGCTTCTTTGACGTCGGTATTGCGGAAGGGCACGGCGTCTCCATGGCAGCCGGCATGGCAAAGCAGGGAATGATCCCGGTTTTCGCCGTTTATTCCACTTTTTTGCAGCGAAGCTATGATATGTTGGTTCATGATGCGGCTTTGCAGAAGCTTCACATTGTGCTGGGTGTGGATCGCGCCGGTCTGGTGGGCGCTGACGGCGAGACCCACCATGGCTGTCTGGACGTAGCTTGCCTTACCGGGATCCCCGGATTTACGGTGCTGTGTCCCGCCAGCTTCGCGGAGCTGCGGGCTATGATCCGTCAGGCACTGTTTGAGATTGACGGGCCGGTGGCGATCCGATATCCCCGCGGCGGGGAAGGCGGTTTTACCGGCGATACCAGCGCCCGTGCAGCCGTTCGACTGAAAGACGGTTCAAAAGCACTGCTGATCTCTTACGGAACGCTGACAAATCAAGCACTGGAAGCGGCGGAGCAGCTGGAAAAAGAGGGAATCTCCACAAAGGTTCTCAAGCTGAATCGGATTGCGCCGCTGGATATGCCGTCCATTCTGCAAGAGACGGAGGGGATGGACGCGGTGCTGATTTTGGAGGACTGCTTTGAAAACGGCAGCGTGGGTCAGCAGATCGCCGCAGGGATGGCGGAAGCCGGACAGCGGTGTTCTCATGTCATTTTACAAAATCTGAAAGACCACTTTGCTCCCGCCGGTTCGGTGGAGCAGCTGAGACACAGGTTTGGTCTGGATGCCGGCGGCGCGGCAAATGCAGTCAGGAAGGCGATGGCTTATGAGCAATAAAACGAGGCTGGATGTGCTCCTGACGGAGCAGGGACTTCAGGAGAGCCGTCAAAAGGCGCAGGCTACGATTATGAGCGGATTGGTCTTTGTCAACGGCCAGCGGGTGGACAAGCCCGGTACGGCGGTTCCCAATGATGCGCGGATCGAAATCCGGGGGAATACGCTCAGATATGTGAGCCGGGGCGGCCTGAAGCTGGAAAAGGCCATGGCGGAGTTTCCTATTGACCTGAAAGGTTGCATCTGCGGTGATATCGGGGCCTCCACCGGCGGATTTACCGATTGTATGCTGCAAAACGGCGCGGATAAGGTCTACGCTGTGGACGTTGGCTATGGCCAGCTGGCGTGGAAGCTTCGGGAGGATCCGAGGGTCGTGTGTCTGGAACGCACCAACGCCCGCTACCTGACCCATGAGCAGATTCCGGACGAACTGGACTTTGCTTCGATCGATGTCAGCTTCATCTCGCTGAAGCTGATCCTGCCTGCGGTGGCAGGCGTCCTGAAGAACGGCGGTCAGGTAGCCAGTCTGGTAAAGCCCCAGTTCGAGGCCGGAAAAGAAAAAGTGGGGAAGAAGGGCGTTGTCCGGGATCCTGCTGTGCATAAAGAGGTGCTGGAGCATTATCTGGGACACGCAAAAGAAGCGGGATTCGGCGTCCTTGGACTGACCTATTCGCCGATCCGGGGGCCGGAAGGCAATATCGAGTATCTGGGCTTTCTGCAAAAGGGTGCCGCCCAGATGGAGACGTTTGATCTGGATGCGCTGGTGGAAGAATCCCACCAGACCTTAAAGGAGCATGGGGAGGGAGCGGTATAATGGATACCAGAACGATTATCCTCTGCCCGAACCCGGATCGTGACCATGGCATGAGGGCCACAAAGACAGCGATCCAGCTTTTGCAGGAGCTGGGGTTTCAGACGGCAGTCTGTTCCCCCTTCCGCTCCCCCAAAGCGGGCGCTTTTGGGGATCTGGCCGTCAAGCCGCTGCTGACGGAGCTGAAGAACGCCAGCCTGATCATCACGCTGGGCGGGGACGGTACGATCCTCCATCTGGCCAAGCTGGCGGCGCTGAACCGTATTCCCATGCTGGGCATCAACATGGGCGGCCTTGGATTTCTGGCTGAGCTGGAAGTCAATTCCCTTCAGGCCATGCGCGGGCTTAAAAACTGGGATTTTCCCATCGAGGAACGGATGATGCTGGATGTTTCCGTCCTGCGGGACGGCAAGCAGATCTACGCGAATATGGGCCTGAATGACGCTGTGATCCGGGAAGGCCCCATTTCCCATGTGATTCATCTGAAAATTTCCTCAGATGGCAAGCATCTGGTAGATATTGCCGGAGACGGCGCGATCATCGCAACGCCTACCGGCTCCACGGCGTACTCCCTGTCTGCCGGCGGCCCGGTGGTGGAACCCTGCGCGCAGACCATACTTCTGACGCCGATCTGTACCCACAATATGCGCTTTTCTTCCTATGTGCTCTCGCCGGAGCATACTCTTACGGTGGAGCTGGAGCGCAACGGCCGCAAGCCGGTCTATCTGTTTGTAGATGAGAGCAGAGCGTTTCCTCTGCGTTCCAACGACGTTGTTCAGATCCGCCGGAGCCGCCATGTGACACGGCTGGCGCATCTGTCCGAAAAGAGCTTCTGCGAGGTATTCGCGCAAAAAATGCTGCCGGGAGGGTTGCAAGATGAAAAATAACCGCCAGACAATGATCCTTGACATCATTGCAAAGGAGAACGTGGAAACACAGGAACAGCTCTTGGAGCATCTGCGTCAACGGGGGATCACCAGTACGCAGGCCACCATTTCACGGGACATCAAGCAGCTTCATCTGGTGAAGGAACCTGCCGGACACGGGGCTTATAAGTACGCCGTGTCCAATACGCGGGCGCGGCTCAATGTGGCGGACAAGCTGCGGACCATCTTCCACGAAAGCATTACCAGCGTGGAGTCCGCCCAGAATATCGTGGTGTTCAAAACGCTGTCCGGGCTGGCAGGCGGCGCCTGTGAGGCGCTGGATCACATGGATGTGAACGGAATGCTTGGAACGCTGGCAGGGGAGAACACCGTTTTCGTGGTCATGAAGGATACTGCCAGTGCGGAGACGTTCTGTCAGGAGATCCTGGAAATGCTGTAAAAACACGGGGAGGAAAAGCTTCCCGATACCCTTTTCCGAAGGGAGAATCAGACCATGCTGGAACTGCTTCACATTGAGAATATTGCCGTCATTGAATCGGCGGACATCGCCTTTCAGCCGGGGTTCAACGCCCTTACCGGCGAGACCGGCGCAGGAAAATCCATCGTTATTGACGCCATGGGCGCTGTGCTGGGCGGCCGGGCTTCACGGGAACTGATCCGTACCGGGGCGTCCAAGGCGTTTGTCAGCGCTGTGTTTTCCCACGTTTCGGAGAAGCTTCCGGGCCTGACGGAAAACGGCGTCGCCCCGGATGAGGATGGAAATCTCCTCTTGCAGCGCGAGATGACGACGGACGGCAAAAACGCCTGCCGGGTCAACGGACGGCCGCTGACGGTCACGCAGTTGCGGCAGATCGGCGCGGAGCTTTTGAATATTCACGGTCAGCATGACGGCCAGCAGCTTCTGGACGAGGAGCAGCACGGCGCTTATCTGGATCGCTTCGGCAGGATGGAAGCGCACCTTGCCGCTTACCGAAAGGAATATGCCGCCATGGCGGCTTTGCGGGAGCAGATCCGTGCGCTTCAAATGGATGAAGCGGAAAAAGCGCGGCGGATGGACTCCCTCCGATTTCAGATCGGTGAGCTGGAACGGGCGGAGCTGGTGCCGGGCGAGGAAGAAGAACTCAATGCCCGGCGGGAACTGCTGCGGAACGGCGAGAAGTACATCGCGGCGCTGTCCGGCGCGGATTACTGTCTCAGCGGCGATGACAACGGTTCCGGGGCCGTAGCCGCGATCCGGGACGCGGAGGAAGCGCTGCACGGTATCCGAAATCTCAGCGCCGATTTGGGAGAGCTGTATAAGCGGCTGGAAGCGCTGCGCTGCGAGGCGTTTGATCTTGCTGAGATCGTCCGGGATAAGCGGGCGGAGTTCGATTTTTCTCCCGCGGAGCTGGATGCGGCGGAAGCCCGGACGGATCAGCTGTACCGTCTGAAAAAGAAATACGGCGCCACCGTGGAGGATATGATCGCCTATCTGGATCGCTGCCGGACTGAGCTGGATGCCATGGAAACGGCGGACGATACGCTGATTTTACTGCAAGGCAAGCTGCAAAAGGCGGAGGCGGCAGTCAGGTCGGCAGGCGCGGTACTGACAGAAAAGCGGAAGGAAGCAGCCGCAGTTCTGGAACGGCGGATCCAGCAGGAGCTTCGGGATCTGGACATGAATAAGGTTCGCTTTTCCATTGATTTTGCGGAAAAGGAACCGGCGCAGGATGGCTGCGATACCATCCGCTTCCTGATGTCCGCCAACGTGGGCGAGGATCTGCGGCCCATCGCCAAAATCGCTTCCGGCGGCGAGCTGGCCCGGATCATGCTGGCGCTGAAAAATGTGCTGGCCGAGCAGGAATCCATTGCCACGCTGGTATTTGATGAAGTGGATACCGGCGTTTCCGGCCGGGCGGCTCAGAAGGTGGCGGAAAAGCTGGCGCAGGTAGCCCGCCGCAAGCAGGTTCTGTGCGTGACCCATCTGCCGCAGCTGGCAGCCATGGCCGATACGCATTTTTCCGTGCAGAAAGGGGAGAGCGGCGGCCGGACGTTCACACAGGTGGTTCAGCTGGATCGTGACGCCCGCAAGGCGGAGCTGGCCCGGATTACCGGCGGCAGCCGTGTGACGGACGCGCTGCTGGAAAGCGCCGGTGAACTGCTGGATCAGGCTGAAGCCTATAGAAAACAGATAGGCTGACGAAAAAACACAAAACAGGGTGCTGCTTGCAGCATCCTGTTTTTCCTTTGCTGCGGCGAGCTTTCATAAAACCGCTGTGCATATCTATAAAATATTCGTGAATAAATGTATAGAACCGGGGGATTGCCGGATGGAATGAATATAGAAGCCCGGCAGAATATCCGGCTCTGCCGGAGGGGCGAGACTGGCTGGCGGCGTTGAAAAAGGCCGTAAGTATCAAAAATTGCCACAGTGCTGGGCAGGATTGGCAGATCTGTTGGTCATATCCACGATAATATGGAAAAATATTCATTTAGGGTTGACAATTTCAGGGAATGGATGTAGTATAAAGCCACAATAAATCGAATATTTATTCATTTGGAGGCGGAAATCATGAATAAAGAAAACATTAAGAAGATCGTTCTTGCATATTCCGGCGGTTTGGATACATCCATTATCATTCCCTGGCTGAAGGAAAACTACAACAATCCTGAGATCATTGCTGTGGCCGGCAACGTAGGCCAGAACGATGAGCTGGACGGGCTGGAAGAGAAGGCTCTCAAGACCGGCGCTTCCAAGCTGATCGTGGCAGATCTGACCGATGAGATGGTGGACGATGTGATCATCCCCGCCATGAAGATGGATGCCAAGTACGAGACTTACCTGCTTGGCACCGCCTTTGCACGGCCCGTTATCGGCAAGAAGCTGGCCGAGATCGCTCTGGCCGAGGGTGCGGACGCCATCGCACACGGCGCGACCGGCAAGGGCAACGATCAGGTGCGGTTCGAGCTGGCCATCAAGCGGTTTGCACCCAATATGCCCATCATCGCTCCCTGGCGTGAGTGGGACATCAAGTCCAGAGAGGAAGAGATCGACTACGCCGAAGCTCACAAGGTGCCTTTGAAGATCTCCCGCGAGACCAACTATTCCAAGGATAAGAACCTGTGGCATCTGAGCCACGAGGGTCTGGATCTGGAAGATCCCGCCAACGAGCCGGATCTGGATAAGCCGGGCTTCCTTGAAATGGGTGTTTCTCCCTATCAGGCACCTGACAAGCCCACCTATGTGACCATCGATTTTGAAGCCGGTACGCCTGTTGCCGTGGACGGCGAGAAGATGAAGGCCAGCAAGATCATTGAAAAGCTCAACGAGGTGGGCGGTGCCAACGGCATCGGTATCATCGACATTGTGGAGAACCGGCTGATCGGCATGAAGGACCGCGGCGTTTATGAGACGCCGGGCGGCACGATCCTCTACTTTGCCCATGAACAGCTGGAAATGCTCACAGTGGATAAGGATACCCTGCATGAAAAGCAGAAGCTGGCTGTGGATCTGGCCGACCAGATCTACAACGGCAAGTGGTATTCTCCGCTGACCGAGGCTCTGGTGGCCTTTGCCAACGAGTCCAACAAGTATGTCACCGGCTCTGTAAAGCTGAAGCTCTACAAGGGCAACATCATCCCCGCCGGCACCACTTCTCCGTATTCCCTGTACTCCGAGAATCTGGTGACCTTCGGCGAGAGCGATTACGATCAGGCACAGGCCGCCGGCTTCATCAACCTTTGGGGTCTGCCCACCAAGGTGCAGGCGCTGCGGGAGCAGGGAAAGCTGTAAAAAAGTCCGAAAGGGGGGAGCATCCCTCCTTTCAGGAGTTTCCTGCGGCATCTGCGCGGTGCGTTCGACTTTGCGCGCCGCAGGCAAATATATTTTGAATCCGTTGCGGCGGAAACATGACAGAAACGGAGAAGCATGATGGAAAAGATGTGGGCCGGACGGGCTCAGGAACAACTGGATCAGACGGCAGACGACTTCAACTCCTCCATTGCAGTGGATCAGCGGATGGCTGAGCAGGACATCACCGGCTCTATCGCCCATGCCAAAATGCTGGCGGCGCAGGGAATTCTGGATGCCGGAGAGGTGGAGAAGATCATTCAGGGACTGGAAGAAATTCTGAATGATCTGAAAGCCGGAAGCCTTGCCATTGACCCTGCGGCAGAGGATATCCATATGTTTGTGGAGCAGGTGCTGACGGAGCGGATCGGAGATGCGGGCAAGCGTCTCCATACAGCCCGAAGCCGCAACGATCAGGTGGCGGTGGATCTGCGGCTGTATCTGCGGCAGCGCAGTGCAGGCCTTGTGCAGCAGCTGAAAGCGCTGATGAGTGTAATCGCAGATCAGGCGGAGGCCAACAGCGACGCCATTGTTCCCGGTTATACCCACCTCCAGCGGGCGCAGCCAATTTTGTTCGCCCATCATCTGCTGGCCTATGCCATGATGTTCAGCCGGGATGTGACCCGTTTGCAGGACGCGGCAAAGCGGATGAACGAGTCCCCGCTGGGCGCCTGTGCGCTGGCAGGCACGACCTATCCCACCAGCCGGCAGATGACCGCCCAGCTTCTGGGGTTTGACGGCCCGTGCCGCAACAGCATTGACGCAGTATCCGACCGGGATTTCTGCGTAGAGCTGCTGGCGGCTCTGTCCACCATTATGATGCACCTGTCCCGCTTTTCCGAGGAGATCATCCTCTGGTGCAGCTGGGAGTTCCACTTTGTAGAACTGTCTGACGCCTATACCACCGGCTCCTCCATTATGCCTCAGAAGAAAAACGCGGATATGGCAGAGCTGGTGCGGGGCAAGACAGGCCGGGTATACGGCGATCTGATGGGCACGCTCACCATGCTGAAGGGCCTGCCGCTGGCCTACAATAAGGATATGCAGGAGGATAAGGAATCCATTTTTGACGCCTTTGATACGGTGAGCCACTGCCTGGAAGTCTTTACGCCGATGCTGCAAACCATGAAGACCCGGAAAGATAAAATGTACAAGGCGGCGCAGGAAGGCTTCATCAACGCCACGGATCTGGCGGATTACCTGACGCGAAAGGGAATGCCGTTCCGGGCGGCTTACAAGCTGACAGGCTCTCTGGTGGCGGAGTGCATCCGCACCGGGCAGGTGCTGGAAACCGTGCCGCTGGAGCGGTATCGGGAACTGAGCGACCTGTTTGAACAGGACGTTTACGAGGCCATTGACCTGAAAACCTGCGTAGAGAAGCGAATCAGCGAGGGCGGCACAGGCAAAGCCTCTGTGCAGGCGCAGATCCAATACATTCGTTCTATTGTGTAAGATGGGAGAAAATTGATATGAAAAAAATGAAAGTGATGGCTCTGGTGCTGGCCGCTGCGCTGGCCTGCATGAGCCTGACCGCCTGCGGCGGCAGCAAAGACAGTGGCGACGGCACGTCCGCCTCCGGCAACGAAGAGGGCAAGGGCCTGACGGTAGCTACCAGCCCGGATTTCCCGCCCTTTGAATCTCTGGAAAACAATGAGATCGTAGGCATTGAAGTGGATATCATGAATCTGATTTCCGAGGATCTGGGGATGCCGGTCAAGTATGAGCAGATGGACTTTGATTCCGTGATCCCCGGCGTTCAGACCGGCAAGTTTGATGTGGGCATGAGCGGCATCACCGTGACGGAGGACCGGCAGAAGAACTGCGACTTCACGGATCCTTACTTCCTGGCCTCTCAGGCCATTGTGGTTACGGCAGACAGCCCCATTACCTGCAAAGCAGATCTGGAAGGCAAGAAGATCTCCGTCCAGACCGGCACGACCGCAGAGGAGTACTGCATGGATAATGGATATGAGGTGCTTTCCTTTACCGCCAACAATGACGCGGCCGCCGCGCTGACCACCGGCAAGGTGGATGCCTGGGTCGTGGACAATGAAGTGGCCGTGGCGCTGGCCGCCCAGCAGGGTCTGACGGTGCTGGATGAGGCCATGACCTCCGAGCCGTATGCCTTTGCTTTCGCAAAGGGCAGCGATGAACTGGTCAGCAGCTTCAACGCTTCCCTGAAAAAGCTGATGGATGACGGCAGCATTCAGGAGATTTTTGATAAGTACGGTGTGCTGTACGTTGCGCCGGAAGCCTGATAAAAGCCCGATATGGAACAGGGGAGAGCAATCTCCCCCGTTCCACTGTTCTATGGAAACTATGTTCGCTTTGCCTGCGGACGAAAGGGGAAATGACCTATTCTGACATTCTTCCACACATGGGGCCAGCAGCTCTACAGTACCTTTGTTGAACAGCAGCGGTATCTCATGCTGCTGGACGGTTTTAAGAATACCCTCATCATCACTTTCGGTGCGCTGCTGATCGGCATCGTGCTGGGTACCACCGTGGCGGTCATCAAATTTCTGGCGGCGGAGAAAGCCGCCCTGCGTCCGCTGGCATGGCTGTGCAATCTCTATGTAACGGTGGTTCGTGGAATCCCTGTGGTTGTGCTGCTGCTGATCTTCTATTTTGTTATTCTCCGCTCAGCGGACGGCATCGTTACCGGCATTGTGGCCTTTGGTATCAATTCCGGCGCCTACATGGCGGAGATCATCCGCGGCGGAATTGCCGCCGTAGACTGGGGACAGACGGAAGCGGCCCGAAGCCTTGGCTTTAACCGAATGGAGGCCATGCGCTTTGTGGTGCTGCCGCAGGCTATCAAAAATATCCTCCCCGCCATCGGCAATGAGATGATCGCCTTGCTGAAAGAAACCGCAGTGGCAGGCTATGTGGCCGTGCAGGATCTGACTCGCGCCGCAAACCTGATCCGAAACAATACGTATGACGCGGTGAACCCGCTGCTGGTCACTGCCCTTGTCTATCTGACACTGGTGGTGCTGATGACAGCACTGCTGCAAAAATTTGAGCAGCGCCTGCGCCGCAGCGACAAACGCTGAAAGGAGAACAACTATGAAAATTGGCGAACTGAAAGGCAGAGATTTCCTGAAGCTGCTGGACTTTACCAATGAGGAAGTTCAGGGTCTTGTAGATCTTGCGGCGGAACTGAAGGCCCAGAAAAAGGCGGGGATTCCGCATGAGGTCTGCAAGGGCAAGCATATTGCCCTGATTTTTGAAAAGACCTCCACCCGCACCCGCTGTTCCTTTGAGGTGGCGGCAGCGGATCTTGGAATGCACAGCACTTATCTGGATCCCACCGGCTCCCAGATTGGAAAGAAGGAAAGCATCGCCGACACGGCACGGGTTCTCTCCGGCATTTATGACGGCATTGAGTACCGCGGCTATGGCCAGTCCATTGTGGAGGAGCTGGCGGAATATGCGTCTGTTCCCGTGTGGAACGGCCTGACAAACGAATTCCATCCCACCCAGATTCTGGCGGATATGCTGACGATTCAGGAGCAGTTTGGCACGGTGAAAGGGAAGAAGCTGGTGTACTTCGGAGATGCCCGTTACAACATGGGAAATTCCCTGATGGTAGGCTGTGCCAAATTAGGCATGAATTTCACCGCCTGTGCGCCGGAGGCTTATTTCCCGGATCAGGCGCTGATCGACACCTGTCAGGCCATCGCCGCGGAAACCGACACAGAGCTGCGCTTTGAGACAGACCCCATGAAAGCGGTGCAGGGGGCCGACGTGCTGTACACCGACGTTTGGGTGTCCATGGGCGAACCGATGGAGGTCTGGCAGGAACGGATCGCTGCGCTGTCCCCCTATTGCGTCACGAAAGAGCTGATGGACGCCGCCAATCCCGGCGCGGTGTTCATGCACTGCCTGCCTGCTTTCCATGACCTGAAAACCACCATTGGCAAGGAGATGGGCGAGAAGTTTGGCCGTACCTGCATGGAGGTGACGGACGAGGTCTTTGAAAGTTCCCAGTCCATTGTGTTCCGGGAAGCGGAGAATCGGATGCATACCATCAAAGCGGTGATGGCAGCAACTCTGTAAAGGAAAAACGGTTTCCTGTCTATTTCGGACGGGAAATCGTTTTTTGCGTGTAGATAGTGCGGCCGCAGAGAATCAAAAGCCGGCTCGATCCGCTTAAAATTTCAGCTGCCCGCTGCGAAAAAGAGCTCTGAAGCGGACTGAACATCGAGAAATTGACGGCGCATTGGCGAAATCCGGCGATTTCAGGCCGCTTTTCTTGGATTATCTATTGAAATCCGGGAAAGAATCTATTATAATATCAATGCTAATTTTCAAAATGAGGAGGATCATTCCAATGGTCAATATTACGAAGGACACCATTATCGGTGATATTCTGGACGTCGCTCCCCAGACGGCTCCTATTTTCCTGTCCATCGGTATGCATTGCCTTGGCTGCCCCTCTTCCCGCGGTGAGACCGTGGAAGAGGCCTGCATGGTTCACGGCATCGACGTGGACAAGCTGCTGGCACTGGTGAACGAGGAAGCCAACAAGGCACAGTAATCGGCACACCGTAACAGGACGCATATGGGGATTCCCATGTGCGTCCTGAAAGCTGTCCAAAATGAACGAGAATCACTGGAAAGGGGAGAGACCATGCGGGCGCTGGAATTGCCGCCGCGGCTGCATCTGATTGCCGGATGGGTGCCGAAGGGGACCCGGCTTGCCGATGTCGGCACAGATCACGCGTATCTCCCCAACTGGCTGCGGCTCCACGGGAAGATCCGTGAAGCCATCGCCAGCGACCTGCGTCCCGGCCCGTTGGAACGGGCCAGAAACACCGGGCGTCTTTATGGGACGGACGGGATCGAGTACCGCCTGTGCAGCGGCCTTTCGGGGATCCGGCCCAGTGAGGTGGACACGATCGTGATTGCCGGAATGGGCGGAGAGACGATCCTTTCCATTCTGAAAGCCGCCCCGTGGACGGCGGACGGCCACCATACGCTTTTGCTCCAGCCCCAGACCCATGAGGAACTGGTGCGGCAGTATCTGGCGGGAAACGGTTTTATTATCACGCGGGAAGCGCTGGTGCGGGATCGCGGCACCTTATATACGGTTATGGAAGCCAGAGCCGGAAAGGCGGAGCTGACGCTTACACAGATCTGGGGCGGCGTCTGCCTTTTGCAGGATCCTTTGGCTGATCGGTATATCATCGAAAAAATCGTCCGCACACAGGCGGCGTTGGCAGGTGCGAAACGCTCTGCCCGCCCGGCGGATGCGGAAAGGGCGGAGGAACTGCGTGCGGTTCTCACCGCTTTATTACGGGCAAGAGAGGAGTGGCGTCATGGCAACTGTTGAACAAATTGAACAGGCGCTGTTCCAGCTTGCTCCGAAGGAACTGGCCTTCGACTGGGATAATGTGGGCCATCTGGAAGGTGATCCGGCTCAGGAGGTACAGCGTGTTCTGGTGGCACTGGACGTCACGGAGGATGTTGTGACAGAGGCGGAAACGCTGGGCTGCCAGCTGATCGTCTCTCACCACCCGCTGATGAACGTCCGCTGGCATGAGCGTGAGATGCAGACCCTGCGGCCTGACCGGTATCTGGGCCATCTGCTGCGAAGGCTGGTCAAGGCGAATCTTTCTGTCATTTCCATGCATACCAATTTAGATATCGCCCCCGGCGGCGTCAACGACGCGCTGGCCGAGGCGCTTCGGATCGAGGACCCTGGGCCTCTGCCGGGGGATGAGAGTAGGCTCTGCCGGGTGGGACGGCTACAAAATCCTGTAAAGCTGTCTGACTTTGCGACCGCTGTGTGCAAAGCACTGGGCGCAAACGGCGTCCGCTATGCAGGGAACTGCCCGGTGCAGAATGTGGCGCTTGGGGGCGGTGCCTGCGGCGAGTATATTGACACGGTCATTGCTGCCGGATGCGACACCTTTGTTACTTCGGATCTGACCTATCACCAGTTTCTGGATGCCGTTCCCAAAGGCATCAATCTGATTGACGCAGGGCATTTTCCGACGGAAGACCCGGTCTGTACAAAGCTGATTACTTATCTGGAGAAGGAATTTCCCCAGCTGATCATATCAAAATCCGCTTCTCATAAGGAAGCCATCCAATATTTTGTTGAAGGAGAATAACAACTATGTCCGGACATTCTAAATGGCATAATATTCAGAAAACCAAGGGCGCGGCTGACGCAAAGCGTTCCGCTGCATTCACCAAAATTGCAAAAGAGATCATTGTGGCCGTGAAGGAAGGCGGCGGCTCCGGCGATCCCGCCAATAACTCCCGTCTGGCGACTGTGATTGCCAAGGCCAAGGCCGTCAATATGCCCAACGACAACATCAAGCGCACCATCGACAAGGCCTTGGGTGCCGGCAGCACGGAGAACTTCGAGTCCGTCACCTATGAGGGCTACGGTCCCGGCGGCGTGGCCGTAATCGTGGACGCTCTGACCGACAACCGTCAGCGTACCGCTCCCGAAGTCCGCCACGCTTTTGATAAGTGCAACGGCAATCTGGGCGCACAGGGCTGTGTGTCCTGGAGCTTCGATAAGAAGGGCGTTATTGTCATTGACAATGAGGATCAGGAGCTGGACGAGGACACCGTCATGATGGACGCTCTGGAGGCCGGCGCTGCCGACTTCGAGGCCGACGGCATGGTTATGGAAGTCCGCTGTGAGCCGGATGATTTCAATACTGTGGTCAAAGCGCTGGAGGACAAGGGGTATACGTTCCTGTCCGCCGATATTGCCATGGTTCCCCAGAACTACATCACCCTCACGGATGAGGGCGACCTGAAGAATATGCAGAAACTCATCGATATGCTGGAGGACAACGACGATGTCCAGAACGTCTGGCATAACTGGGAGAACGAATAATGGAATCTTTCTGACATAAAACGGGCTGGTTTTCAAAAAAACAGCAGATTTTCGCAACCAATAAATTTTTGGTTGCGACATACATCCAATTTGCTGTGACATACGTTCGTCCTCCAATTGCGACATACAAAAGGAGGAATCCGTATGGAAATCGGTATGGCAGCAAAAGAATATCTGATTGAGATTGAGGTTCGGAAGTATACCCCTAAGACCATTAGGAGTTACCGAGACAACCTCAATCTCTTTCTGCGTTTCTGCACGGAACATGAGATTACAGGCATAGAAAATGTGACCCTTGCAACAGTCAAGCAATTCACACGGGCCATGACCGCCAGTAAGAAAAAGAGGACATACATCAATGGCATTTTAAAGGCGTAAAATCCTTTTTGCAGTATTGCTATGAGGAGAGCTATGGAGCCTTTAATACAAAGCGTTGCTTTCCATGGTGCAAAGAAGAAAGAGCAGTTATTTTACCCTTTTCACTCCCTTTGCCTTACAGCGTAGGAAATTGATGATTTTCAACCCTTAGATGTATAAAAACAGGCAGCACCCAACCGAAGCTGAGTGCTGCCTGTTTTGTTGTCCAATCCTGCTTGAGATGCCGATTTTGTAGTTTTCTCAAATTACTGTCTTATCGGCACACGACTAATCTTCCGCTGTTTTTTATGCGGTTTTGCCCAAACATTCTGTTCGCAATAGGACCGGGAAGGAGTATCTGCTCAGTCCGTCAGTTCTACCGGAGTTTTGGGATAGTCGGCGTAATAGCCATCGTTGGGATTTGCCAGGTAGTACCGCAGCAGCTTGGCCCAACCGGTTTCTTCTGCCGTCAGGGTGTTGGCACTGATGGCGGTGTCCAGAGACTTGGCGGCGGTCTGTTCCTGCTCCGGGAACAGCTCCCCGTAAAAGGCGGCCCCTGTGATAGCAAACCATCTGGTTTCATCGTCCATCACTCCGGGATAGGCCAGCATTTTTGCGTAAGTAACTGGATCATAGAAAAGGGCGTTGCAGAGAATTTCATCATAGCTTTCCGCATAGGCACCATCCATCCCGCTTGCAGTACAGCCCTGCTGAATGCACAGAATCTCGGAATCGGAATAGCTGTCCTGCTCACGCAGCCAGTCCATCAAGGCAAATATGGTGTCATCGCCGTCGATGCTGCCCAACTCTCCGAACTCCTGCCAATCCATGTCCGGCAGGTTGCCGAAAACGTCCCGCCGGCAGGCGTACCGCTCCTCGGCAGAGAGATTTTCATCGGTCACCAGCCGGTTCCATGCGATATAGACCTGCCGGGTGG
Organism: uncultured Oscillibacter sp.; assembly: GCA_900544615.1. GTDB lineage: Bacteria > Bacillota > Clostridia > Oscillospirales > Oscillospiraceae > Oscillibacter. The sequence continues at coordinate 88,322 of UQVS01000009.1, forward strand.
CGTCAACCGGCTCCTGATAAATGTCCTGCCGGAAGGAGTAGTCCGGGTCACCGTTCCGCCGGATAGGGAAGATGGAACTGTTGTTGACGGCATAGGCCTCGTTTCCTTCGTCCAGCATATTTTCCACCCGGATGCCGGATACCAGCCCGTCCTTCATGAAAAAGCAGATGCTGTTGGAAAAGGCCTCCTTGGGCTGGTAAGCGTAAAAGTAATCATGCTCTGCGAGAATATCGCTGCCTTCTTCTTTGAAGCAGTACACCAGATCCATGCCATAGGCCCCCACCACCTCCGCCTTGGTGCTGCCTACATGGATGCCACGGGGCGTGGAGATCTCCTTGGTGTATGCGGTTTCCAGCTTCCAAATCGTATCCGGCTGTCCGTCCATATGGGCGTAGGTCAACCGGATGCCGCCGGTGTTCAAATTGTCAATCGTATAGACGGTTTCCCCGTTGTCTCCCTTGACCACGGTTTCTTCGCCGTCCAGGGACAGAGGCGTACCAAATGGATATTCCCCCTCCTGGCTGCCCAGCTCCAGAAACGAACCGTCCTCCGCCCAGTCCAGAATCAGGGCGAAGTCTGATGAGGGCGTTTTTGCTTCTGCTGCATTGATAGGCGGGGTGATAGGATCAGGTGTGATGGGTTCTGAGGGTTTGGATGCAGACAGCAAAAGCATGATCAATATCAGCAGAATAAAAATGCCCAGAATGATCCAAAGCAAACGGCTTTTTCGGCTGTGTGGAAAATTTGACGGGGAAGTGGGTTGGTTTTCCACACCGTCTGCATCCGGCGCAGCTTCCTCCGGCGTTTCCGTCAGCTCCGCTACAGAGACACTGAATTCCCGCGCCAATGCCAGGAGATTGTTCATGTCCGGCACGGACTGGTCTGTTTCCCATTTGCTGACGGCCTGACGGCTAACGCCCAATCGGGCACCCAGCGCCTCCTGAGAAATATTCAGCTTTTTTCGATACAGGCTGATGCGCTGTCCAAGTGTCATATTGCGTCCTCCTTCCATAGAGGTATTGGTGGAATTTCGACTTCATTATACCATACGGGGCCGATATTGGCTACCACCCGGCTGTCAACTATCGGTTGCGGCCAGAAAAAAGAACGGAATTCCAACGAAAAACGACTCTGGAATTTTCCTGTGAAAATCTTCCGATACCCCCTTTCCAAATGACTGAAAATAAGGTAAAATAAACGCTGATATTATATGCCACAGGAGGACGTTATGGAAAAACCGGTATATCATCGTGTCTTGCTGAAAATCAGCGGTGAGGCTCTTGCGGGAGACAAACATTCCGGCCTTGATTTTGAGGTCATCGGTCAGGTGTGCGATGTCATCAAGAAGTGTCTGGACATGGGAGTTCAGGTGGGTCTGGTCGTCGGCGGCGGCAACTTCTGGCGGGGGGCCAAAAACAGCGGCGGCGGCAAAATGGAGCGCAGCCGTGCAGACCATATCGGTATGCTGGCGACCGTGATGAACTGCCTTGCCGTAGCGGACGTCTGCGAGCAGAAGGGGATTCCCGTCCGGGTGCAGACCGCCATTGAGATGCGGGCCATTGCAGAGCCGTACATCCGTTCCAGGGCGATCCGGCATCTGGAAAAGGGACGCGTGGTCATCTTCGGCGCCGGTACCGGCAACCCCTATTTCTCCACGGATACGGCGGCAGTTCTGCGGGCGGCTGAGATCGACGCCGATGTGATCCTGCTTGCCAAGAATGTGGACGGCGTGTACAGCGCCGACCCGGTGAAGGATCCCACCGCCGTGAAGTACGACAGCATTTCCTATGACGATGTGCTGGCTCAGCACCTGATGGTGATGGACACCACCGCTACTTCTTTGTCTATGGATAACCATATTCCCGTGCTGCTGTTTGCTCTGAAGGATCCGGAGAACATCATCCGGGCCGTCTGCGGCAAAAAAGTCGGCACCATTGTGAAAGAATAAGGATCGAAAGGAAGGAACCAAACTATGTTGAAGGACGATTACAAGATCTACGAAGAGAAAATGCAGAAGAGCATTGACTCCGCCGCTGCGGATTTCGCATCCGTCCGGGCAGGCCGGGCCAATGCCGCCGTGCTGGACCGCATTACCGTGGACTATTACGGCACCCCGACGCCCATCCAGCAGATCGCTGCCATTTCCACCCCGGATCCTCGAATCCTGCAAATCTCCCCGTGGGACAACTCTGCACTGAAATCCATTGAGAAGGCCATTCTGAACTCCGATCTGGGCATCAATCCCCAGAACGATGGCCGCAATATCCGCCTGAACTTCCCACAGCTGACGGAGGAGCGCCGGAAGGAGCTGGTCAAGCAGATCCGCAAGTACGCCGAGAACGGCAAGGTGGCCGTCCGCAACATTCGCCGGGATGCCATGGAAGCCTTCAAGAAAAAGCAGAAGGCCTCCGAGATCACCGAGGATGATCTGAAGCAGGCGGAGAAGGACCTCCAGAAGCTGACGGACGAGAGCAGCAAGAAGATTGACGAGCTTCTGGCCCGCAAGGAAAAGGAACTGATGGAGATTTGATGAGCGAGATGAACAACACGCTGCATACGGCGGGGTGGGCTGGCAGCCCACCTCGCCATATTGCGATTATTATGGACGGCAACGGCCGATGGGCCACCCGGCGCGGCCTGCCCCGCACCGCCGGCCACAAGGCGGGGGCGGAGACCTTCCGCCGTATCGCCACCTACTGCAAGAATATCGGCGTCAAATACCTGACGGTCTACGCCTTTTCCACGGAGAACTGGAAGCGCTCGGAGACCGAGGTTTCCGCTATCATGACGCTGCTGAAAAAATACCTGCTGGAAGCAGTGGACACCATGGAGCGGGATCATATCCGGCTGCATTTCTTTGGCGACATGACGCCTATCGACCCGGAATTACAGGCGCTTGCCCATGAAACGGATGAAATTACGGAGCATCTGTCCAAGGACGACTTTCAGGCCAACGTCTGCCTGAACTACGGCGGGCGGGACGAGATTCTCCGGGCAGTCCGCCGCTTTGCTGCAGAGTGTGCGGCAGGGGAGCGGAAGCCGGAGGAGCTGAACGAGTCCCTGTTTTCCACCTATCTGGACTCTGCCGGCATTCCGGACCCGGAGCTGATTATCCGGCCCAGCGGGGAACAGCGGCTGAGCAATTTTCTGCTGTGGCAGTGCGCCTATTCCGAGTTTTATTACACAGACGCCCTCTGGCCGGACTTTGATGAAGCGGAGCTGGACAAGGCCATCGCTGCCTACCAGAGCCGAGACCGCCGCTTTGGCGGCGTAAAGAAATAAGCCCTTACAGGCACTGAAAGGACTGAATTTTATGCTGCAAAGATGGTTGGTGGTCCTCATTGGCCTGCCGCTGCTGCTGGCTGCGCTGCTGCTGTGTCCGGATTGGGCCACGGTGATTGTGGTGTGCGGCATCGCTGCGGCGGCCGCTTATGAGTTGCTGCACACAGCGGGAAAAAAGGTGCCAAAGTGCGTCTACGCAGCCACGATTCTGGCGGCTGTCGCATTGGAATGGGTCATCTATGATGAACATACCTGGCAGTTTTATGAGGGGTATCAGTCCATGGGGATGATCCGAATCCTGTGTGTGCCGCTGGTGCTGGTGACGTTCCTGTTTTTCATCGCGGTGAAAAGCTATGGAAAGCCGGACGCCATGCCCTTCGCCGATGTAGCCACGGCCATTGTGGGCGGCATTGTGTTTCCTCTGATGTACAGCAGCATTTTCCTGCTGCGGATGGACCCAGAGTACGGCAGAATGTATGTGCTGCTGCCCTTTTGCGTGGCATTTATCGGAGACAGCCTTTCCATGTACGGCGGGATGCTCTTCGGCAAGCGGAAAATGGCACCCAGTGTCAGCCCCCACAAGACTTGGGCGGGGGCCATTGCCGGGCTGCTGGGCGGCGCGCTGGGGCTGGTGCTCTGGGGCGTGGTAGCTCACGCATGGCTGGGCTATGAACCAGATTACCTTTCTCTGGCACTGGCTGGTCTGGCTACCAACGCCATCGGACAGCTGGGGGATCTCTCCATGTCCCTGATTAAACGGGAAGTCGGCGTAAAAGACTACAGCCATATTTTCCTGACCCACGGCGGGATGCTGGATCGCTTTGATTCCACGCTGTTCATTGCGCCTTGGCTGTATCTGTTTGTGTGTGCGGGTTTGTAAAAGACATAGAGGACAGACTATGACGAATACGATTTCAATACTTGGCTCCACCGGCTCCATCGGCCGCCAGACGCTGGATGTAGCGGAGCAGCTGGGGCTGCGTGTGGCGGCGCTGACCGCCAATTCCAATGTGGAGCGGATGGAGGCCCAGTGCCGGAAATTTCAGCCCAGACTGGCAGTCATGACGGAGGAATCCGCCGCGGCAGAGCTGAAAATCCGTTTGCAGGACACGCCTGTAAAGGTACTGGCCGGTACAGACGCGCTGGTGGAAGCCGCCGTGCTGCCGGAAGCGGATACGGTAGTGACCGCCGTGGTAGGCATGGTGGGGCTGAAACCCACGCTGGCTGCGATCCGGGCAAAAAAGCGCATTGCGCTGGCCAATAAGGAAACACTGGTGTGTGCCGGAGAACTGGTGATGGACGAGGCGGAGCACTGGGGTGCGGAGATCGTCCCTGTGGACAGCGAACATTCCGCCATTTTCCAGTGCTTGCAGGGCTGTGCAGACCGGCGGGAGATCCGGCGACTGATCCTGACCTGCTCCGGCGGCCCCTTCCGGGGAATGTCCCGGAAGGAAGTGGGAAAGATGACGAAAGCGGACGCCCTGCGGCATCCCAACTGGACCATGGGGCCAAAGATCACCGTGGACTGTTCCACGCTGATGAACAAAGGGCTGGAGGTCATTGAGGCTATGCGGCTGTACCGCCTGCCGCTGAAGCAGGTATCGGTGATGGTACACCCCCAGAGCATCGTCCACTCCATGGTGGAGTTCCGGGACGGTGCTGTTCTGGGACAGCTGGGGACGCCGGATATGCGTCTGCCCATCCGCTACGCCATGACCTACCCGGAGCGGGGGGAGAATCCGGCACCGCCGCTGGATCTGCTGAACAGCCCGCCCTTAACCTTTCTGGAACCTGACCGTGCGACCTTTCCCTGCCTGCGTCTGGCGGAGGAAGCGGCGCAGGAGGGCGGAACGGCCTGCGCCGTTCTGAACGGTGCCAACGAGGAAGCCGTCCGCCTGTTTCTGGCGGAGCAGATCGGCTTCTATGATATTTCCGATCTGGTGGCGGATGCGCGGACGGCTGTAAGCGTCCGGCAAAACCCGTCTCTGGAGGAGATCCTGGAGGCAGACCACGCTGCGCGGGCTGCCGTAAAATCTGCATATTCGAGGAGTCATGCATGAGCGTTGTCTATATCCTTGCGGCGATCCTGATTTTCGGCGTGCTGATTGCTGTCCATGAGCTGGGCCATTTTCTGGCTGCAAAGCTCTGCGGCGTGCAGGTCAATGAATTCTCCATCGGCATGGGGCCTGCCATCTGGCACCGGCAAAAAGGGGAGACGGAGTATTCTTTCCGAATTCTGCCCATTGGCGGCTACTGCGCCATGGAAGGGGAGGACGAGGATACCGGGAATACCCGCTCCTTTACCCGGCAGGGCTTCTGGAAAAAGCTGGTGATTCTGGCGGCCGGTGCATTCATGAACTTCCTGACGGGACTGCTGATCGTGGCAATTCTTTTCAGTGGAGCCAGAACCTTTTATGTGGACGGGATTCAGGGGCTTGCCCCGGAGGTGTCCCAGACCGGTGAAAACGGCCTGATGGCCGGGGATCAGATCTATAAGGTCAACGGCTGGCGCACCTATTTCAGCGGCGACGCCCAGATGTTTTTAGGGTATTCCGGCGACAGCGCGGATATCGAGGTGATCCGGGATGGCCGCCGCATTGTGGTGAAGGATGTTCCCCGGCAGACCTGCACCGATCAGCAAGGGCAGTCTTATCAGGGCTTCGGCCTGTATGTGGGCAATCTGCCGGTGGCGGCTACAGTTCCGAACCGTCTCCAGTACACATGGTATCAGACCATGGACTTCGTACAGCTGGTGTGGTTCAGCCTGTGCCAGCTGGTGTCCGGCAATGCGGGGATCAACGATCTCAGCGGCCCGGTGGGCATTGTGACCACCATCAAGGACGTGGGAACGGAAGCACAGGAATCTGCGGAAGCAAATAACCGGAACGGCCTGCTGGCTGCGGCGGAGAGCATTGCCTACTTCGCGGCGCTGATCGCCGTGAATCTGGCAGTGATGAATCTGCTGCCACTGCCGGCACTGGACGGCGGGCGGATCTTTTTCCTGCTGGTGGACGCCGTTTCCATGGCGCTGTTCAAGCAGAAGGTTCCGGAAAAGTATCAGGCAGCCATCAACACGGCGGGCTTTGTCCTGCTGATGGGCTTCATGCTGCTGGTAACATTCCATGACGTATTCAAATTGGTAAAGTAAGGCGAGAGAGATGACGAAGAAATTGATGGTGGGCCGGGTGGCCGTGGGCGGCGGCGCCCCGGTGTCTATCCAGTCCATGTGCAATACGAAAACAGACGATGTGGATGCAACCGTTGCCCAGATCCGCACTTTGGCGGACGCTGGATGCGAAATCATCCGGGTGGCCGTGCCGGATGAGGCCGCAGCCATGGCAGTGGACAGGATCAAGGAGCAGATTTCCATTCCTCTGATCGCGGATATCCACTTCAATTATAAGCTGGCGCTGATGTGCGCGGAGCGTGGGATCGACGCACTGCGGATCAACCCCGGCAACATCGGCGGGGAGGAGAAGGTCAGGGCAGTGGCGGAAGTCTGCCGGCTGAAAAATATCCCCATCCGCATCGGCGTCAACGGCGGCTCGCTGGAAAAGGAACTGCGGGCCAGATACGGCGGCGTGACGGCGGAGGCGCTGGTGGAAAGTGCTATGGGCCATGTAAAGCTGCTGAACCGCTATGATTTTGATGACATCTGCATTTCCGTCAAGTGCTCCGACGTGCCTCTGACCATGCGGGCCTATACGCTGCTGAGCCAGCAGACGGATTACCCGCTGCATCTGGGGGTCACGGAGGCGGGAACGCCCTCCATGGGGATAGTGAAGTCCGCCATGGGCATCGGCGGCCTGCTGTGCATGGGCATTGGCGACACCATCCGGGTCACGCTGACCGCAGACCCGGTGGAGGAAATTTACGCAGCGAAAAAGATCCTCCGGGCGGCGGGACTGCGGAAGGAAGGCGTGAATCTCATCGCCTGTCCTACCTGCGGCCGTACCCGCATCGATCTGATCCCCATGGCGGAGGAAGTGGAACGCCGTCTGACCAACTGTAAGAAAAACATCACGGTAGCCGTCATGGGCTGCGCGGTCAACGGCCCCGGAGAGGCGGCAGCTGCGGATGTAGGCATCGCAGGCGGCAATGGTGAAGGGCTTGTTTTCCGAAAAGGAGAAATCCTTTACAAAGTGCCGCAGGAGCGGCTTGTGGACGCTCTGATGGAGGAAATTGAAAAGCTGTAAGCAGCTTTTGCAGAAGATAGGGGAAAGAAGGGCGTATGTCGAGAGAGATACCGTTTTTTGAATTGTTTGCACAGCTGCAGCTCTCCCCGGAGCTGCGGCTGAAGCTGTTGGGAGCCGTGGTGATCAGTGCCTGCATCCAGCGGGAGAGCCTTTCCATGGAGCTGGCTCTGACTGTCAGGCACCCGCTGGAGCCTGCGGATCTGGACGAGATGAATGCGGCCATCCGCAGGGGCTATGGCCTGAACGATGTGAAGATCCGCCTGACGCTGAAAGAGGAACAGCCGCCCTCCCAGCGGAAGGCTACGCCGGAACAGGCGGCGGGCGGCGGCCCAACCGGCCCGGTGCTGATGGGGAATCCCATCAAGGGCAAGCCGGTGGAAATGAAAACGCTGGATCTGAAAATGGGCAATGTCACGGTGGCCGGAAAGGTGTTCTCCGTGGAATGTGTGGAGACCCGGCGGCCCGGTATGTGGCGGCTCCATGTGGAAATGACGGACTACACCAGTTCTGTGGCCGTTCATAAGAACCTGACGGAAAAGGAAGCCAAAGCGCTGGACGGGAAGATCGGCCCCGGTATGTGGCTCTGCGTGCAGGGAAAGATGGAACCCACCTGGGACGGCAAGGACATTCAGTTGAATCCCTACCACATCAATGTCATCCAGCATGAGGAACGGCAGGATACCGCGTCGGTGAAGCGTGTGGAGCTGCATCTCCACACGAAAATGAGCAATATGGACGCTCTGACAGACACCAAGGAGGTCATCAAGGAGGCCATTCGCTGGGGGCATCCCGCCATCGCCATCACTGACCATGGCGTGGCCCAGTCCTTCCCGGACGCATGGCACGCCGCCGGGGATAAAATCAAAATTCTTTACGGCGTGGAAGGCTATTTCATCAACAATGTGGATGACCGCATCGCCGTTCACGGCTATGATGACTGCGGGCTGGACGATGAGTTTGTGTGCTTTGACATCGAGACCACCGGCCTGAAGGTAGACCGGGAAGCGATCACGGAGATCGGCGCGGTGGTGCTGAAAAACGGGGAGATTGCCGAGCGGTTCCAGACCTTTGTGAATCCCAACCGCCGCCTGACGCCGGAGATCATCGGCCTTACCGGCATTACTGACGAGATGCTGAAGGATGCGCCCCAGCTGAAAGAGGCGCTGACAGATTTCCTAAAATTTGTTAATGGCCGTCCTCTGGCGGCGCACAATGCGGAGTTTGATATCGGCTTCATCCGGGCAGGCTGCAAAAAGGTGGGGCTGGAATTTGACCCCACCTATGTGGACTCCCTGATCTTGGCCCAGAATCTGCTGCCGGGTCTCGGCAAGTACAAGCTGGACATCGTGGCGGAGCATCTGGATCTGCCAGCCTTCAACCATCACCGGGCCAGCGACGACGCGGCCACCGTGGGATATATGCTGATCCCGTTCTGGAAAATGCTCCATGAGCGGGGAATCCATACACTTCAGGCCGTCAACAAAGAGATGGAAAAGCTGCGCCCTCTGGGCAGCAAGTCCAACCGCTTCCCCAAGCACATCATCATCCTGGCCCGGAACAAGGTGGGACTGAAAAACCTCTACCAGCTGATCTCCGCCTCCAACCTGAAATACTTCAAGCGGGTTCCCACCATCCCCAAAAGCGAGCTGATGGCCCATCGGGAGGGCCTGATCATCGGCTCCGCCTGCGAAGCCGGCGAGCTGTTCAAGGCTGTGGTGGATCACAAGGACTGGGACGAGCTGAAGCGCATCGCGTCCTTTTACGACTATCTGGAAATTCAGCCCCTGTGCAACAATGCCTTCATGCTCCGCAACGGTGACGCCCGAAGCGAGGAGGATCTGCGGGAGTTCAACCGCGTCATCGTCCGGCTGGGTGAGGAGCTTGGCAAACCCGTCTGTGCCACCGGCGACGTTCATTTCCGGGAGCCGGAGGACGAGGTCTACCGACACATTCTGCTGGCTTCCAAAAAATTCCCGGATGCCAACGAGCCGCTGCCCATCTACTTCAAAACCACACAGGAAATGCTGGAGGAATTCAGCTATCTGGGGGAGGAGAAGGCCTATGAGGTGGTGGTGACCAACACCCGGCTGGTGGCGGATCAGATCGAAACCTTTGAGCTGCTGCCGGCGGAGCTGTTCCCGCCCCGCCTGGAAAACTCCGAGGAGGATCTGAACCGTCTGGTCTGGGAGAAGGTACACCGGCTGTACGGCGAAGACCCACCCCAGCTGATCGTGGATCGCCTGAACGTGGAGCTGGGCGGTATCTTAGGCAAGTACGACGTGGTGTATATGTCCGCGCAGAAGCTGGTGCAGCGCAGCAACGAGTGCGGTTATCTGGTGGGATCACGAGGCTCCGTGGGATCCTCTCTGGTGGCCTATATGTCCGGCATTACGGAGGTCAACTCGCTGCCGCCCCATTATCGCTGTCCCAAGTGCAAAAACAGCGAGTTCATTCAGGACGGCAGCTATGGCTGCGGCGCGGATATGCCGGATAAAATCTGCCCCGTCTGCGGCACGAAGTACGTCAAAGACGGCTTCGATATTCCCTTTGAAACCTTTTTGGGCTTTGGCGGCGGCAAGGTGCCGGATATCGACCTGAACTTCTCCGGCGAATATCAGGCCCGCGCCCACCGTCACGCCATTGAGATGTTCGGCGAGACGCAGGTGTTCCGGGCCGGTACCATCGGTACCCTGGCGGAAAAAACGGCTTACGGCTTCGTCAAGAAGTATTTGGAGGAAAACGGCATCGTGGCCTGCCGGGCGGAGGAAAACCGATTGACGCAGGGCTGCGTCGGCGTGCGGCGCACCACCGGCCAGCACCCCGGCGGTCTGGTGGTCGTCCCGGACGACAAGGATATGGAGGATTTCTGCCCGGTGCAGCATCCGGCGGATGCCGACGATTCCGACACCATCACCACCCATTTTGAATATCACTCCATGGAAGCCAACATCCTGAAGCTGGATATGCTTGGACACGATGACCCCACCATGGTGCGTATGATGCAGGATCTCACCGGGGTGGACCCCCACGAGATCCCCCTGGATGACCCGGACACCATGTCCATCTTCATTTCCAGCAAGGTGCTGGGCTATGAGAATGACCCTATTCTGGGGCCAACCGGCGCCGTGGCCATCCCGGAGTTCAACACCCGGTTCACCCGGCAGATGCTCATTGACACCCAGCCAAAGGATTTCAACACGCTGGTGCGGCTTTCCGGCTTTTCCCACGGCACGGATGTGTGGATGGGCAACGCGCGGGAGCTGATCCTCAGCGGCACCGCCAGCGTTCTGGAAACGGTAGGCTGCCGTGACGACATCATGCTCTACCTGATCTCCAAGGGCCTTGATCCCAAAATGAGCTTCAAGATCATGGAGAAAGTCCGAAAGGGCAAGGTGAAAAAGGGCGGCTTCGACGAGGGCTGGGAGGAGGCCATGATGGAACACGATGTGCCGGACTGGTACATTGAGTCTCTGGCCAAGATCGGCTACCTGTTCCCCAAGGCCCACGCCGTGGCCTACGTCATGATGGCCTTCCGCATTGCGTGGTACAAGGTTCACGAGCCGCTGGCATTCTATGCCACGTTTTTCTCCGTCCGGGCCAAGGCCTTTGATGCGGAGTACTGCTGTGCCGGTATGGACGCGGTAAAGCGGAAGATCAAGGAGATTGAGAACAACAAGGACGCCACCGCCGTGGAGCAGAACCTGCTGACCACGCTGGAGGTCTGTTATGAATTTTATCTCCGGGGTTTCCACTTCGATACCATCAATA
>UQVS01000010.1 GCA_900544615.1 uncultured Oscillibacter sp.
TGCGGTTTGTCAACTGCAAACTGTGCGATAAAGCGGTGTATTCAAAAATGAACGATATGGACAGCTTAGTGTGTGCCTGAAAGACAAAAGTTCGTTGATGAATGCGGTTCAAAATATTCTGCTGGCGATGTGAAAACGCAAATTCGGCAAGCCTTTCACAATGGCGGAAACACTTTTTTCTACAGATTCAGATGCTTATTTTTCGGCCTGAACGGCCTGATAGGAGCGCTGAGAAAGTTTCAGATATTGCCGAGCGGCTGTTCTTGATTGTCTGCTTGAAATGCACAAGGTGCTATGTTGCCAGCAATGCAGAGAGGGCTAAAAGCATATGCGGTTGATAGCGAAGTCATTGCGTGCGATGATATCCCAACCAACTATCCAACTATGTTGATATGCGGTTTGCTGGAAATCAGTATGCCTGCACTTGCATCTGCGCTTTAAGGAGAAAAGCAGGATTGGGGATGCGGCATCATCTCAAACGCTATAACTACGCTGCCCCATGGCGCATATTGCAACTGCTCCCCCAACGCCGGGGGCATAGCTTCTGATATTGCCGGCGCATATTCAGCAAACAGGCGTGACCATACAGGGGAACACAGGCGTATATTTGACCAATATGGGAAGTATTCAGAACATTGGGATCGAGGATTAAATATGCTCAATTAGTTTTCAAGAACACAGCTGCTCATAGGGCAAAAGGGAATGGAGCGGTTATTCAACGCGCGGGTCGCCGTGTTTGGAATTGGCGGCGTGGGTGGATATACTGTGGAGGCTCTGGCACGCAGCGGTATTGGCACGCTGGATCTGATTGATGACGACCGGGTATGCCTGACCAACCTGAACCGTCAACTGCTTGCTACGCGGAAAACTGTGGGGCAATATAAGGTAGATGTGGCGGAGCAGCGCATCCATGAGATCAACCCGGATGCAGTCGTTCACACCTACAAAACTTTTTATACGCCGCAGACGGCGGAGCAGTTTGATTTTACGCGTTATGATTATGTCGTGGACGCCATTGGTACCGTGACCGGAAAGCTGGAGTTGGCAGAGCAGGCCCAAAAAACAGGAACGCCTATCATCAGCAGTATGGGCGCCGGGAACAAGATGGATGCTGCCGCCTTTGAGGTGACAGATATCTACAAGACATCCGTGTGTCCGCTGGCCCGTGTGATGCGGCGGGAGCTGAAAAAGCGCGGCGTGAGAACGCTGAAAGTCGTTTATTCCAAGGAACCGCCTATGACGCCTTTGGACGATATGTCCATCAGCTGCCGGACGCACTGCATCTGCCCGCCGGGAACAGCGCGGAAATGCACCCAGCGGAGGCAGGTCCCCGGCAGCAACGCATTTGTTCCCTCTGTGTTGGGGCTGATCCTTGCAGGCGAGGTCGTGAAGGATCTGATCCGGGCGGATGAACCTGCCGGTTCAGGAGACTTCAGGCCGCAGCCGCTTTCAACAGGAGAAAATGCCTGATTTCCCACTACACGGCGGGAAATCTTTGAGGAAAACACCGAACTTTCTCGATTTGCCAAAATCCAGATTGACACGGCCCGCATTATGGAGTATGATTCAACCAACAAATGAAGTATGTTGTTGGAAAGGAGCGGCTGGTATGTTCTATTACGATTCTCGAATGTTCACCTGCACTATGGACATGGCTATGCCGATGCCCACGTTTTCGTGTGCTCATTTGCTGCCTTTCCGGAACATCCGGGGTCGAATGTGTATCTGTTAAGCTAAAAGCAACAGATCATCAGGACACATTTGAAGCGGGGAGCTTTTGAGCTTCCCGCTTTTTTCGTTGAAGGAGGAATTGATTTGATTGAGTTGGCACATATTTCCAAGAATTTTGGAAGCGGTCAGCAGCAGGTTCATGCAGTTCAGGACGTATCCCTGTCCATCCGGACGGGGGAGGTTTTCGGGATCATCGGATTCTCCGGCGCAGGAAAATCCACGCTGGTGCGCTGTATCAATCTTCTGGAGCGGCCTAACGCCGGTACGGTCACGGTGGACGGAAAGGAGATCACAGCCCTGAGCGTAAAGGAGCTGCGCCAGACCCGGAAGAAGATCGGGATGATCTTTCAGCACTTCAACCTGATGCCGTCCCGGACGGTGGCGGGAAATGTGGCCTATCCCCTGCGGGGCAGCGGACTGAGCAAGCAGGAGACCGCAGACAAGGTTCAGCGCCTGCTGGAGCTGGTGGGGATCGGCGATAAAGCTGACGCTTATCCCAAGCAGCTCTCCGGCGGTCAGAAACAGCGGGTCGCCATTGCCAGAGCTCTTGCCAACGATCCCAGCGTGCTGCTGTGCGATGAAGCAACCTCCGCGCTGGATCCGCAGACCACCAAATCCATTCTGCATCTGCTGAAGCACCTGAATGAAACCCTTGGCATCACGGTGGTGCTGATCACCCATGAAATGGCCGTGGTCAAGGAGATTTGCCACCGCGTCGCAGTAATGGAACACGGCCGGGTCGTGGAGCAGGGGGACGTTTTCAACGTATTTGCCGATCCGAAGCAGGAGATCACGAAGAACTTCATTCATACGACTTCCAATCTCCAGAAGATCGAGGAGCTGGTTGCCGAAAATTCCCCGGTGGTTCAGCTTCAGCCGGGAGAGGTGATCGTCCGCCTTTCCTATTTGCAGCGAAATGTCTCTGAGCCGCTGATTTCCACCGTGTCCCGGAAGTTCAACATTTCCCTGAACATCATCTTTGCGGATATCACCATCGTGCAGGACGCCCCCATCGGCGGAACGGTGGCCATCATCAGCGGAGAGCGGCAGAAAATTACGGAAGCAGTGGAATACCTGATCGAGAAAAATGTAGGCGTGGAGGTGATCAAAGATGCAAGAGTTTCTCAATGAGCTGATCCCCAATGTCATGGCAAAGCTGCCGGACTTTTACGCGGCCATCGGCGATACCCTTTTGATGGTCATCTGGTCAGGAGCCATCTCCTTCGTTCTGGGCTTGATCCTCGGCGTGCTGCTGACTGTTACAAGACCGGGGGGAATTCTGGAACACAAAGTCCTCTATCAGATCGTGGACAAGCTGGTGAGCCTGTTCCGCTCCATTCCCTTTATCATTTTGCTGACATGGGTCATGCCGGTGTCCCGTGCCATTATGGGAACCGCCATTTACGTCCGCGGCGCCATTGTCCCGCTGGTGTTCGGTTGCGTCCCCTTTTTCACCCGGCAGGTGGAAAGCGCGTTGGCGGAGCTGGATCCCGGCCTGATTGAAGCAGCGCTGTCCATGGGTTCAACCCCGCTGGAGATCATTTTCCAGGTCTATCTCAAGGAGAGCGTGGCAGCCATTGCGCGGGGAACGACCATCACGGCTATCAGCCTGCTGAACCTGACCGCCATGGCCGGCGCAGTTGGCGCCGGAGGCCTCGGCGACTTCGCCATCCGCTACGGTCATGACCGAAACATGGCGGATGTGACCAATGTGACCGTTGTCGTTCTGGTGCTTCTCGTCTGTCTCATGGAATTGCTGGGCGGACGGATCGTAAAGAAAAGCACGCATTGAGGGAGTCAGGCAATGAAAGTACAGACGAACGGAATCGTCGTGTTCAGAAGCGCTGCGGGGATCATCCGAATGCCGGCTTTGCCGGGACATGAGCCGAGATGACAAGGTCTGCATCGGAAAGGCAGAAACAGGGGACGCAGTACCCAACACAAAACATGACAGATTTTTAAAACGACTGATTATTGGAGGAACTTGAAAATGAAACGGAATAAAGCGATTGCATTTGTATTGTCCACCGCGCTTTTTGCGCTGGCTCTGACCGCCTGCGGCTCTCAGAGCAGCAACGGCACCCCTGCCGATGACAACAGCCAGTCCGGCGGCGACGCCAGCGAGCCGATCCATGTGTCCATCGGTGTTACCGGCGCTGTTCATGAGCAGATCTGGGCGCCCGCCATTGAAACGCTGAAGGGCGAGGGAATTGAAGTGGAGCTGGTGCAGTTCTCCGACTTTACGCTGCCCAACAATGCGCTGGCCAATGGGGATATCGACCTCGACGCATTCCAGCACCACCTGTATCTGGATTCCGAGATTGAAAGCTACGGCTATGACCTGACCAAGATCGCCACCGAATATTCCACGCATATGAACCTGTTCTCCGAGAAGATCGATTCCATCGACCAGCTGAAAGATGGCGATGTGATCGCCATTCCCAACGATCCCACCAACGGCGGCGCGGCCCTGAAAATCCTGCAGGATGCCGGCATCCTGACGCTGAAGGCCGACAGCGCGTTCAGTCCCACGGTGGACGATATTGAGTCCTACAATTACAATGTGAAGATCGAAGAACTGGCCGCTAATACCATTCCTTCCGCTCTGCCGGACGTCACCGCAGCAATCGTGAACGTGAACTACGCCATTGACTACGGCTTCAAGATGGACGACGCGCTGTATGTGGGCGATCTGAACGAGGAGCCTTACTGGACGCTGATCGCTGCCAGAACGGAAGATCTGTCCGATCCCGATAAAGTTGCCGTGTACGACAAGATCGTAAAGGCATTCCAGTCCGAAGGAACCAAGAAAGTCTATGAGGAGACCTTCGGCGGCTACTATGAGCCTGCCGGTTGGGATGAGGATCTGCTGGCCCCTTATAAAAACGCGTAAACGCCTTGCGGGAAGCCGGGAGAATTCCCGGCTTCCCATGATTCTGCGGACAGGAGGCTTGTGATGCTGGATTTTTTCATTAAAAACGCGCAGATCGTAGACGGCACAGGCGCGCAGCCATATTTCGGCAGCATCGGGATCCAGGGGGATACCATTGTATTTGCCGACGCTGAAAAGCACAGCGGAGAGACGGCGCGGCGGGTTCTGGATGCCGACAGGCAGATGGCTGTGCCGGGGTTCATTGATATCCATTGCCATTCCGACGCGGTGATTTTCCATCCCGGCAAGAATCGAAACCGGCTGCTTCAGGGATTTACGACGGAGGTGATCGGAAACTGCGGGCTGTCGCTGGCCCCTACGGCCCCGGAAACGTTGGACGCCCTGCGGCAATATTGCGGGCCGTTTTTCTCCTATATGCCGGTGCCGTACAACTGGCGCAGCTTTTCTGAATACCTGACTACGCTGGAGCGGCAGCAGCCGCTGCTGAACACCGCGGCGCTGGTTGGACACGGGACGCTGCGGATCGCTCTGGCCGGACTGGAAAACCGGCCGCTGACGGACGGGGAACAGGAGACCATGAACGGCTTACTGCGGGAGTGTCTGGAGGCGGGAGCTTTCGGTTTTTCTACGGGACTATTTTATGCGCCCGGCGTTTTTGCCGGCCGGCAGGAGATTTTACAGCTGGCAAAGATCACGGCGGAATACGGCGGACTGTATGCAACGCATCTCCGCAGCGAGAGCAGGCATCTGGCGGAGTCTGTGGCGGAAACGCTGTCCCTTGCAGAGCAGAGCGGCGTCCGTGTGGAATTCTCGCACCATAAGGCTTCCGGCAGAGAGAACTTCGGGAAGGTCCGGCAGACGCTGGCCATGATTGAAGACGCCAACGCCTGCGGTTTGGAGGTACACTGCGATGTGTACCCCTATGTCACCGCCAATACGCAGTTCAGTTCCATCCTGCCGCCGTGGGCGTTAGCGGGCGGTACGGACGCCCTACTGAGCCGCCTGCGGACGCCGGAGCTTCGGGCGCAGGTGATCCGGGATCTCAAGGGAGAGGGCGCTGTGTTTGAAAACCTCTATCTTGCGTCCGGCTGGGACAAGATCCTGATCAACGAGTGTTCCGCCCCGGAATTTGTGGGCAAGACCATTGCTCAAATTGCAGAGGAGCGGGGGGCAGACCCGTTTGAAGCGGCGATGGACGTCATCGTGGAGGGCAGCAACAGCGCCATGATGATGATCGAGCTGATGTGCGAGGAAGACGTGGCTGCCGTCCTGAAAGGCCGCTATTCCATGGCGTGTACCGACGGGTTCCCGTCTCAGGGAAAGTGCCATCCCCGCTACACGGCGTCGTTTATCCGGGTATTGGAAAAATACGTCCGGCAGGAGCGTCTGCTGACGCTGCCGGAGGCCATTCAAAAAATGACCGGCCTGCCGGCGCAGAAGCTGGGATTGCCGGATCGAGGCCGCATCGCTCCGGGCTGCAAGGCGGATCTGCTGCTGCTGAATCCCGAACGGATCCACGATACAGCGGACTATGACCACCCTGACGGTCTGGCACAGGGACTGGAGATTGTGATGATCAACGGTGTTTTGGCCATGGAACAGGGAAAAAGTACCGGCGTCTGCGCCGGAAGAGTTCTGCACAGGAATCGTGCAGAAAAATAAGGAGGGGCATCATGCAAACATTATCTGAGCGCACTGCCAGCTTTACCGATTCCGTCATCCGCCGGATGACGCGGATCTCTCTGCAATACAATGCGGTAAATCTGTCTCAGGGCTTCCCTGATTTTAAACCGCCCAAGGCCATTCTCGACCGGCTGGCGCAGGTAGCCTATGAGGACTATCACCAGTATTCCATCACCTGGGGCGCGCAGGACTTCCGGGAAGCGCTGGCCGCCAAGCAGTCCCACTATATGGGGCGGGCCATTGACCCCAACAGCGAGATCGTTACCACCTGCGGCAGCACGGAGGCCATGATGGCGGCCATGATGACCGTCACCAATCCCGGCGACAAGGTGGTTATCTTCTCTCCGTTCTATGAGAACTACGGCGCGGACACCATTCTCTCCGGCGCGGAGCCGATCTATGTCCCGCTGGTGCCGCCGGATTTTCACTTTGACGCCAACGTGCTGGAGGACGCTTTCCGCCAGCACCCCAAAGCGCTGGTGCTCTGCAACCCCTCCAACCCCTGCGGCAAGGTCTTTACGCGGGAGGAGTTGGAAACCATCGCGGCGCTGGCGGCCAGGTATGATGTGTACGTCATCACCGACGAGGTTTACGAACACATTGTCTACGCGCCCCATCAGCACACCTATTTTGCCACCCTGCCGGGGATGTGGGAGCGGACGCTTTCCTGCTCCTCCCTCTCCAAGACCTATTCCATTACCGGCTGGCGGCTGGGCTATATCATCGCGCCGCCGGAGATCATTGAGCGGGCCAAGAAGGTTCACGATTTCCTGACGGTGGGCGCGGCGGCTCCCTTACAGGAAGCGGTGATCCCCGGCCTGCAATTCGGGCAGGATTACTATGATGATCTGCTGGCCAAATATACCCATAAGAAGGAACTGTTCCTCAAAGGGCTGGACGATCTGAAAATCGTCCACAATGACCCGGAGGGCGCTTACTATGTCCTGATGGATATCGCCGAATTCGGCTATGACAGCGATCTGGAATTCTGCGAGGATCTGGCGCGGCTGGTAGGCGTGGGCGCTGTTCCCGGTTCCAGCTTCTTCCGGGAGCCGGTGAACCACCTGATCCGCTTCCACTTTGCCAAGAAGGATGAAACGCTGCTGGAAGCGCTGAACCGGTTGGAGCAGCTGAAAGCAAAAATTCCCTCCAGAAAGAAAACCATCTGAGAATACACCATACCATAGGGCGCAGGCGGGATCACTGACGATCCCGCCTGCGCCGATTAGGGTGTGCTTTTGCCGCAGAATGATAAAATCTGGCATATCCTGTCGTTTTGTGCTATAATGCAAAAAATATTGTATGTCAGGAGTGCGGAAGACCCGGTACGTCTGCGGGGCTTTCGGATCAGAATGATGAAAAATAAAAAGAGAATGTTGACGCGGATCTGTGCGCTGCATTACGCAAAGCTCGTTTACCGCTCGCTGCTGTTCCTGCTGGCAGCGCTGCTGTATTTCTCCGGCAGATTTCGATACAGCGGCGGCCTGTTCCGCGGTTTGGAGGCGGAGCCATGGCTGCTGGCGCTGATCTGGATCGTATACGCCATGGAGATGCTGCTGCGCTTCTTCCCCTCCAAGTTGGAAAGCATGGGCTGCCAGAAGCAGTTCCCGCAAAATTACCGCCCCACCGGCGTGTCCGCGCCGCAGATGCAGCCATGGACGCGCACCTTTGCCGCTGCGGCTGCATGGCTTCTGCTCAATGGTACGATCGGCGTGCTTTACCGGGTCAAGCTCATAGACAAGGATATCCTGATCCTTATCAGCCTTGCTTACGGTGTGTGCGATATGATCTGCATCCTGTTCTTCTGCCCGTTTCAGACCTGGTTCATGAAGAACCGCTGCTGCGCGGTCTGCCGGATCTATAACTGGGACTTTGCCATGATGTTCACTCCATATCTGTTCATCCCCAACGGGTATACATGGAGTCTGCTGGGGATGTCCCTCCTGTTGCTCCTCCGCTGGGAGATCACGGTACACCGGCACCCGGAACGCTTTGCCGAGAACACGAACGCGGCGCTTTCCTGCAAGAACTGCGAGGAAAAGCTGTGCCATCACAAAAAGCAGCTGCAGCATCTCCGGCGGGATATCCAACGTGGGGAAGAGCGGGCCGGAAATCCCTTTGCGTCCTGATTGGCAGGGCCTTTTCACCTGTTACTGACAGTGCATCCAATGTAAAAGCGAAACGGCACAGCGATTGCTGTGCCGCTTCGCTTTTATTTGAATGAGTTTCATGTTGGAATCGTTCTAAATATGGAAGCTGGGGCGGCAGCTTCAGCGGGGAATGAGATCGTGCCGCACCAGACTGCGCCGCATATTGGCAAAGGCCCATACCAGACTGGCCCCTAAAGCGATTCCCAACGCATACTCGGCGGTCTGCGCGGCATAGTCTCTGGCAAGGGATATCTCCTGCCGGACGGCGCAGTAGGTGGCATAATACAGCGACCGTCCGGGAATCAGGGGAATGACCAGCGCAATGGTCAAAAACAGCGGCGTAGGGGCGCGCAGCAGCCATGCCAGCACCTCTGCGTACAGCGCCGCGAAGGCCGAGGCGATCAGTGTGGGCAGCAGGATGCCGTCCAGCGCGCTGGCCGCAGCCAGATAAACCCCGCAGGTCAGCACGCCGCCCAGAGACGCAGGCAGCAGATACCGCCGCCGCAGATGGAACACCAGACAAAAGCCCAGAGAGCCGGTAAACGAGGTGAGCAGCTGGATCATCATAAGCCAAACCTCCCCATCAGCCAGAAGCCTGTCATAAAGCCCATGGCCAGCGCTCCGGCCCACAGCAGGGCTTCAATGAGCCGCATGACGCCGGAGATGGGCGATCCCACCATGGTGTCCCGGACGGCATTGGTCATAGCCATGCCGGGGATCAGGAGCATAATGTCACCGATCATGATTTTGTCCATATGCAGGCCGGGCATCAGCGTTGCCCAGAGCGTAATACTGATGCCGACAGCCAGCGCGGCCAGCAGATTAAAAACCAGACGGTTGGGACAAAGTGCGGAGAAGCGGCGCTGCAGCCAGCAGATCGCCAGACCGAACGCGGCGGCCGACAGGCCGTCCCAAATGCCGCCGCCGAAGAAGACCGTGCAGCTTCCCGCCGCCAGAGCGCTGCCTGCGTAAACCGAAAGGGGACGCGGCGGATTCCGGGTCAGCGTGAACAGCTCGCTTTTCAGCCGCTTTACGGACATCGGGCAGGTGCAGCACCGGCGGCTCAGAGCGTTGAGATCCTCCAGAATGGTAAGATCCGTGCCGCCGGGGGTGAGGATCCGACGGGTCTGGGTTACGTCCCGGCCGTCCGGCAGGGACATGGTGACGACAATGCTGGAGGTGATGACAAAGACGTTCATCCGAGCCGCACCATAAGCCAGTCCCAGCCGGGAGAGGGAATCCTCTACCCGGTTTACATCTGCGCCGACGGCCAGCATGGCCTCCCCCAGATCCAGAAAGCAGTGGAGCAGAGCGTCCGACTGCTCCATCAGGGTAGCTTCCGGTTCCATGTGTCAGAAACCGAAGAGCATGGAGCGGTTGATCTCCGCCAGCGTGTGAGCGCCGCACATGGCCATGGTGTCGGCCAGTTCGGCCTTCAGTTTGTCCACATAGGCCTGAATTCCTGCCTCGCCGCCGCCGTAGACCATGGTGACGAAGGGACGGGCGATCAGCACGGCGTCCGCGCCTAATGCCAGCGCCTTGAACACATCCGTGCCGGTGCGGATGCCGCCGTCCACAAAGACCTTCATCCGGCCGCCGACGGCGTCCACGATGGCGGGCAGCACCTCGGCGGTGCCGGGACACTGATCCAGCACCCGCCCGCCGTGATTGGAGACAACGATGCCGGCAGCACCGGCTTCCAGCGCTTTTTCAGCGCCTCTGACCGTCATGATGCCTTTGAGAAGGAAGGGCTTGCCTGCCATGGCGGCGATCTCCTTCAGCTGCTCCACGGTTTTGCTGCCTGCGGGGGGATTCAGTCCCTTCAGGAAGGGCAGACCGGCGGCGTCGATATCCATGGCGATGGCGCAGGGATCGGCGGCCTTTACCAGATCCATTTTATGGCGGATCGTTTCCAGATTCCAGGGCTTCACGGTGGGAACGCCGCAGCCGCCGTTGGCCTTCAGCGCCGCGGCGGTGGCTTCCATGACGGCGGGATTGGTGCCGTCGCCGGTGAAGGCTAAAATGCCGGCCTTGGCGCAGCCGGGAACCAGAATGTTGTTATAGCCAAGATCGTCATACTTGTCGCTGTAGTGCAGGGTCACAGCTCCCACAGGGCCTGCCATCACTGGGATGGTCAGCTTTTTGCCGAAGAAATCATAGCTGGTGTCCGCGTCCCCGTTTTCGCAGATCGTGTCCATATTGACGCACAGCTCCTGCCACTTCTGATAGTTGCGGATCGCGCCGGTGCCAAGGCCCTTTGCGCCGGGGCCGGGAACCATATTTTTACAGGCAAGGCCGTTGCACACCGGGCAGGCGCGGCACTTGCCTATGCAGGTTCGGGCCTGCTCCAGAGCTTCCTGATAAGTCATTTCTATCATCCTCCTGTTTCCTGTATTCACAGCGGTCTCATTGTACAGCGGAGAGGAAAAAAAGGCAAGCCCCCTGCTATTTGAAAAAAATCTGACTTCTGCGGAACTTTTGACCATGAGAACCGTCTATCTATACAGGAGACAGCGATGAAGGCTATTAAAAGGAGGATTGACCGATGAAAAGAAAGCTCTTTGCATGGATCCTTGCTATGACCATGTTTTTCTCTCTGGCGGCCTGCGGCGGCAGCGGGAAAAACGCAAATTCCAGCAGCATGGCGGTGGCCGATTCCGCGCCTTCGGAGACGGAGAAGGGGTATTTTGACACCACCGACAGCGATGATGCCAGCGCCGACAGCGGCAGCACAGTCCTGAAGGATCAGAAGATCATCTACACCGGCACGCTGAATCTGGAGACCACGGAGTTTGATGCGGCCGCCAAAGCGCTGCCGGAGCTGGCGGAGTCTCTGGGGGGCTATCTGGAAAGCAGTACCGTTGGCAGCGGCGGCCGGGGCTACCGCTGGGCAGACTATACGGTGCGGGTGCCATCGGCTCAGTTTCAGGGCTTTCTGGATCAGGCCGGGGGACTGGCGCATGTGACGTGGCAGAACACGGAGCAGCAAAACATCACGGAGACCTATTACGACACGGACGGCCGCCTGAAAACCCAGCAGATCAAGCTGGAGCGCCTTCAGAAGCTGCTGGCGCAGGCGGAAAACATGGAGGACATCATTACCATCGAGTCCGCCATCTCCGAAACGGAGTGGAATATTGAAGACCTCTCCGGCACCCTGCGGCACTACGACGCGCTGGTGGACTTTGCCACGGTGACAGTCAGCTTGCAGGAGGTCTACAAGTATTCCGACACGGAGGAGCTGCCGGAGAACTTTGGACAGCGGATCGGCAATGCCCTGAGCCGGGGCTGGCGCTCCTTTGTGGACGGCATGGCGGACTTCATCGTGGCGCTGGCCTACAGCTGGATGTGGATCGTGCTTTGGGCGGCGGTTATTATCGCGGCAGCGGTGATTGTGGGGAAGATCCGGCGGCGGAGACGGGCGGCAAAAAATTTGCCTGCCGCGGAAAAAACGGATGAGAAACCGGGTGACAAATCCGGCAATTCCTGATACACTGAAAAACAATGGGATATTCCCGCTGCCTTGAACTTTTTGACAGGAGGGCTGCCTATGAAACTGACATGGCTGGGACACGCCTGCTTTTTGCTGGAGGAGCAGGGGTATCGCATTGTGATTGACCCCTATGAGGGTGTGGCAGGGTATCCGCCTTTACAGGTGAGCGCCCACGCAGTCTTTTGCAGCCACGGCCATTTTGACCACAATGCTGTAAACTGCGTGACGCTGCTGCCGGAGACGGAATCCCCCTTTTCGGTGCGGGAGGTGCAGACCTTCCACGACGATCGGAACGGCGCTCTGCGGGGCGAAAATATCATCCGCATCTTCACGGCGGGAGGCGTATCTGTAGCCCATCTGGGAGATCTGGGCCACCAGCTGACTGCGGCGCAGCTACGGGAGATTGGTTCCGTGGACGCTGCGCTGGTGCCGGTGGGCGGTGTGTACACCTTGGACGCTGCCGGGGCAAAAGCGGTGTGCGACGCGCTGCACCCCGGATGTGCAGTCCCCATGCACTATCACCACGCACCTTACGGCCTGCCGGAGCTGGCAGGGGCAGAGGAGTTCCTGAAGCTGTGGCCGGCGGCGGAGGTTCATCGGCTGTCCGACGCGGATATTGCCGTAACAGGCGGGCTTTCCGGGGTGATCGTCCCCAAATTTAGCATAAACCCCACTTGACAAAGTATTTTATTCCGTGTAATATAGTTTCAGAAACCATATCACGCGGAATGAGGTGATTTTATGGAACAGCGCAGACAGGTGACTCTGCTGGGCGACTCCATTTTAAAGGGAATTCAGGTGGACTTGGGCAGCCGGCGCTATAAACCCCAGAACGAGATGAATGTGGATGCGCTGGAATCGGAATTTCAGCTTTCTATCCACAACGACGCCCATTTCGGCGCTACGGTCCGCAAAGGCAGCCGCCTGCTGGATCGGATGCTGGAGCGGCAGTTTCCCTGCGATATGCTGGTGATGGACTTCGGCGGCAATGACTGCGATTTCAAGTGGAAAGAAATTGCGGAGCATCCCGAAGCGGATCATCAGCCCAATGTGCCGCTGCCGGAGTTTGTAGAGCTGTATCGGAAGATGATCCGTCAGATCCGCAGCCATGGGATCCGTCCCATCCTCACCAATTTGCCGCCGCTGGACAGCGAGCGTTTCTTCAACTGGTGGTGCGGGGATCTGGACAAGGACGCCGTGCTTCGCTGGCTGGGGGATGTGGGCAATATCTACGCGTGGCAGGAACGGTATTCCCGTGCGGTGGAGCGTCTGGCGCGGGAAGAGCAGGTGCCGCTGGTGGATGTCCGGGGGGCGTTTCTGGATCACGGACATCTGGAGCAGACCCTCTGCGCGGATGGAACCCACCCCAATACGCTGGGGCAGGGACTGATCACTGCGGCATTTCAGAATTTTGGCCGTAGCTTGCGGCTGGCAGGGCAGACGGTCTGAATACGGACTGCCTGTCAGAAAAGGACAACGGAAAAAGGACGGCTGGTTTTCAAAACCGGCCGTCCTTTTTTACAGCTTCTGAAAGATATGCACCCGGAAAGACGCCTGACAGTCCAGCGTTTCCAGTGTTTCCAACCGTTCCACGCCGGACTTGGGCGTTTTCCAGCAGTAAGGCGTCATGCGGAAGAGGGACTGGATATCCGCCTGACGTTCCAGATGGAGGGGGAAGTCCACCGGGACGATATCCGTGTAAGCGAAGCCCTCATAAGGGGTTTCCTTTTCCTCGTTGGGATAGGGGGCGTCGTAGAGAATCTGCTTCAGCTCCCACAGGTGCCGCGCCCCCGGCACCACATAGAGGAAATACCCGCCGGGCTTCAGAACGCGGCGGAATTCGTCAATGGCCAGCGGGGAGAAGCAGTCCAGCAGAATGTCTGCGGCCCCATCCGGGAAGGGCAGGTGATAGCAGGAGGCCACTGCAAATTCGATGTTCTTATTCCGCTTGGCAGCCAGCCGCAGAATGAATTTGGAGATGTCAATGCCTGCCATGCGGGGCGTTTTCCCGGCAGCCGTCAGGGTCTGGTCGATGCCGGAGGTGTAATATCCCTCGCCGCATCCGGCGTCTAAAATCACAGATTTCTCCCCGGTAAGGGATAAAATTCGACTACAAAGTGTATTCAAAAGCGGATGATAATACCCGGCGGATAGAAAATCCCGGCGGGCGGCGGCCATAGCCTTGTCGTCACCGGGGGCGGCGGAGTGCTTCTGATTGGGGGGCAGCAGATAGGTGTAGCCCTCTTTGGCAATGTCATAGCTGTGACCGGCGGCACAGCGGTAGGTGTGTTCTTCCCGGTTCAGCGGCGCACCGCAGACGGGACAGCGAAAAAGACTCATGTGCGCTGCCCCCTTGTCACGTCGTGGATCCATGTGCCGCCGCGGACGCGGCGGATGCAGAACGGGACTTTTACAATACATTCCACCTGAATGGCAATGGCGATAGACCAGTACCCGCTTTTCAGAACCAGCGCGCACAGCGCGGTGATCGGCAGGCAGATCACCCATTGGGGCAGGAGATCCAGCGCCGTGGCATAGGCCACGTCCCCGCCGGCCCGCAGAACGCCGGTGACGGCGGAGATGGCGTAGGCGTGGAGGGGAATTCCGGCAAAGGCAGTGACCGCCAGCGCCGTGGCGATGGCGATGGATTCCCCGTACAGCTTGAACATGGGGAAAAGAACCGGGACAAACAGCGTGGGAATCAGCAGGAGAGAAAGAACGGCGATGCCTGCGCCGATCAGCGTGGAGAACCGCAGCAGTTCCTGACTCAGCTCCAGCACATCCTGATAGCTCTGGCCTTCGCCGATGGCTTTGCCCACCAGAACGGCCGTTGCCGCGCCCAGACCGAAGCACACCACCAGAAGAAGGCGGCTCAGGTTGCCCATAACAGCGTTGGCGGCCAGCATTTCCACGGAGTTGTCCGTATAGCCCAGAATCACCGTCAGCAGGGAGTTGCCAAGACCCCATGCGGCCTCATTCAGAACCACCGGGGAGGCATATTTCAGAAACCGCCGGGCCATGTCCATGCCGGGGTGGAGCAGGGCGGTCAGATCCAGCGGAATGACCCGGCTGCGGACGGCGCAGACCACGCAGATCGCAAACTCGCTGACGCGGGCCAGCAGGGTGGCAATGGCCGCACCGGCCACCCCCAGCGCGGGAAAGCCGCCGTGGCCGAAAATCAGCAGGTAGTTCAGCCCGGTGTTCACCAGTGTGGAAAAGCCGAACAGCTTCATGCCGAAGGTGGTGTTCTCCACGCTGCGCTGGGCGCTGGCATAGATGGACGAGAGCATATTGAACACATAGGAAAAACCGATGACTCGCAGATACGGCGCACCCAGCAGGGACAGCTCGTGACTGTTGGACAGCAGATCCATCACCTGCACGGGGAACAGGAAAAACACCACTGCCAGCACAACGGTAATGCCCGTGCCGATGAAGGCGGCCACACCGATGGCGCGGTTGATGCTGCGGGTATCCCCTTTGCCCCAGTACTGGCTGACCAGAATCCCCAGCCCGCTCTGCACGCCGAATACGATGCTGATGAGCAGAAAGACCGGGACGTTGGCAGTGGTGACTGCTGCCATCTCCTTATTGCCCAGCTGACTGACCATAAAGGTGTCGATCAGTCCCAGAGAAAAGGTGATGAGGTTTTGCAGAATGACCGGCAGGGACAGCGTCCACAGCCGCTTGTAAAAGCCGGGATTCCGGCTGGAAAAGGAAGACATGACAAATCTCTCCGTTGTATGTTGATTTGGAACCGGCATTGACCGGCGGAGCAGAGGAACGCCTTACAGCATGGGCATCCGGCGGTCATGGTGATTCCGCAGGGCCTCAGCGCAGGCGTCGATCTCCGTAAAGGTGGTCTCCGGGCCGAAGCTCAGCCGGATGACCCCGGCGGCCACCCGCTTGGGCAGCTTCAGGGCGGCCACCACCTGACTGGACTTCCCCTGATGGCAGGCAGAACCGGCGGAGATGCAGATACCCTGACTGCCCAGATCCGTCACTACGTTCTGGCTGGGCCAGCCCGCCATGGAAACGGACAGCACATGGGGGGCTTTGCCGTCCCCGATGATTTGCAGATCCGGGATGGCGCTGAGCTTTTCCACGGCGTAGGCTTTGACCTCTGCCATGTGCCGCAGCTTGTCCTCCAGATGATCGCATCGCAGCTCCACGGCTTTGGCAAATCCGGCGATCTGGGCGGTGGCCTCCGTGCCGGAGCGCAGCCCCATCTCCTGCCCGCCGCCGGGCAGCAGGGGGCGGGGATTCCGCACCCGCGGGCCGATGTACAATGCACCGATGCCCTTGGGCGCACCGATCTTGTGGCCGGAGAGGGTGATGAAGTCCGCCCCCAGCGTTCTGGCGGAGAAGGGGATCTTCAGAAAGCCCTGCACCGCGTCGGTGTGGAGCAGCGTCTTGTCGTTGACAGCTTTCAGCCCTCTGGCAATGTCTGCAATGGGGCAGATATTGCCCAGTTCATTGTTTACCATCATGACGGACACCAGTGCTGTGTCCGGCCGCACGGCGGCGAGAACCGCTTCGGTAGAGATGTCTCCGTTCCTGTCCGGCAGAATCCGCGTGACCTCCCAGCCCTCCTGCTCCAGCTGCTGGCAGCAGTTGAGAACGGCGTGGTGTTCCACGGCGGTGGTGACGATGTGACGGCCTGTGTGGCGGTTCTGCCAGCAGGCGGCCCGGATGGCCCAGTTGTCCCCCTCGGTGCCGCAGGAGGTGAAATACAGCTGCTTTGCCTCGCAGCCAACGGCTCCGGCAATGACGGCCCGCCATGCGTCCACCCGGCGGTGCATCTCCTGCCCCATGGGATACTGGGCGCTGGGATTGCCGAATTCCTCCGTGAGAACGGTATACATGGCGTCCGCCACCGCTTTGGAAACCGGCGTGGTGGCGGCGTGATCCAGATAAATCATAGATGTTCTCCTCATATAACAGAGTTGCGGTGATGAGAATCCCTTTCATTGGGGGTTGCCCAACGGAGAAAAATTCAGTATAATAAGCGCATCTGCTTATTATATAAAGTTTTTTGAAAAAGCGCAAGAAGAAACCCTGTTTTCTCTAAAACCGCTGCTGAAAATGAAAGACCAAAGGGGGGAGAATTGCCCGATGAAGAAGTGTACCGTATGGATCATAACCCTGCTCTGCCTGCTGTCCCTGATGGGATGCGGGGCGGAGACTGCACCCGCCGCACCTGACCCCTCTGCTTCTTCCGCAGACGGGACGGAGAGCCTCCCCTTTCAGGAGGGGCAGCTGTACGCCGCGGCCTATTTGGGCTATGGCGGGATGGAGGATCTGTCCTACTACACGCAGACCTGTCTGAACGGTGCAGAGCCGCCGGTATTCTATCTCTCCGCAGGCGAGTATTACCTGATCGTTCCCCGGTATGCGGACGCGACCCTGCGGCTGTACCGAAGCGACATCGAGACCGGGGACAGGGAATTGGTCTGGGAGGATCCCGGCTGCCGCCCCTTCATCATCCAGTGCAACGTCAGCGATATTTTTGCCGATGCGGTGATCTCCCTGACCCACGGGGAGGAGACGGCGGAGTTTTCGCCCTGTATTTCCCTGAAGGACGGTAGCGTTCAGGTGGGAGAGCGGGGGCTGAATATCACGAAACAGGAGCGCGGCTGACGCGCTGCAAGGAAAGGAACCGAAACAAGACTATGAAAGTCGCCATTTATACCCTTGGCTGCAAGGTGAATCAATATGAAACGCAGGCTATGGAGCAGACCCTCCGGGCAAAAGGCCATCAGGTGGTGGACTTTTCCGATGAGGCGGACGCCTATGTGGTGAACACCTGCTCCGTTACTGCGGTCAGCGACCAGAAGTCCCGGCAGGCGATCCACCGGGTACAGAAGCAGCACCCGGCGGCGGTGGTGGCGGTGTGCGGCTGCTACCCCCAGACCCATGCCGAGGATGTGCGGAAGCTGGGGGTGGATCTCATTGCCGGTACCGGCGACCGGGAGGGCTTTATCACCATGCTGGAGGAAGCTGCCGCAGGCAAAAAGAATCTGGAAGCCATTGACAGATCCTTTGAGCGCCGTACCTTTGAGGTGCTGCCTGCCGGGGGGATGGAGGGCCGCACCCGCGCCATGCTGAAAATCGAGGACGGCTGCGTGAACTTCTGCACCTACTGCATCATTCCCTACGCACGGGGACCGGTGCGCTCTCTGCCGATGGAACAGGCCGTGGAACAGACGGCGCAGCTGGCGGCGGAGGGATACCGGGAGATCGTACTGACAGGGATCGAAATTTCCTCGTGGGGACATGATCTGAAAAACGGCAGAACCCTCATCGACCTGCTGGAAGCCCTGTCTGCCGCCGCGCCGCAGGTACGGCTCAGACTGGGCAGCCTGGAGCCTCGCACCATTACGGAGGACTTCTGCCGCCGGGCTGCGGCACTGCCCAACCTCTGTCCCCAGTTCCACCTGTCCATGCAGAGCGGGTGCGACGCCACCCTGAAGCGCATGAACAGAAAGTATGATACCGCCCGGTATCTGGAATCCGTGGAGCTGCTGAAGCGCTGGTTTGACCGGCCGGCCGTCACCACGGATCTCATCACCGGCTTCCCGGAGGAGACGGAGGAGGAGTTCAGCCAGACGCTGGACTTCATCCGCAGGTGCGGATTTGCTCAGATGCATATTTTCCCCTACTCCATCCGCCCCGGTACGCCGGCGGCAAATATGCGTCAGATCCCCAAAGCCGTCAAGGAGGAGCGGGCCCACCGGGCTGCCGCCGCGGCGGAGGAGATGCACCGGGCCTATCTGGCGGGCTGCGTGGGACAGATCTATCCGGTTCTGTTTGAGCAGCCGAAAAACGGAAAATTCTCCGGCCATGCCCCCAACTATATGGAGGTGCTGGCGGATGGGGAACAGCTCCACAATCAGATCCGCAATGTGAAGATCACTGCGGTAGAGGGCGAAGCACTGTTGAGTGAGATACAGGAGGAGCCGGTATGAAGAGCCACTTTTTTGCGTATATCTCCCGGATGCGGTTTATCCAGCGGTGGGCGCTGATGCGGAACACCGCCCCGGAAAACGTGCAGGAGCACAGCCATCAGGTGGCGGTGCTGGCGCACGCGCTGGCGGTCATCCGCAATGAGCGGTTCGGCGGCAGGGTGGATGCCGGAGCCGTGGCGGCGGCGGCGCTGTACCACGACGCCAGCGAGATCCTGACCGGCGATATGCCTACCCCCATCAAGTATGATAATCCCGCCATCCGCAAGGCGTACAAGGACGTGGAGGCCGTGGCGGAGGAGAAGCTGCTGCATATGCTGCCGCAGGAATTCCGGCCGGTGTACGCCCTGATCCTGCACCCGGATGCGGAGACAGAGCAGCTGGTGAAGGCGGCGGATAAGCTGTCCGCCTATATCAAGTGTGTGGAGGAACTGAAGGCCGGCAATAACGAGTTCCGGGAGGCTGCCGCACAGACCCGGACGGCGCTGGAGGACTATGGTCTGCCGGAGGCGGCGTATTTTCTGGAGACGTTCCTGCCCAGCTTTTCCCTGACGCTGGATGAACTGAAATAGGACGGGAGAACCGGATATGGATATCAAACAGCTGAATTATTTTATGGCCGTGGCACAGGCGGGCAGCTTTTCCAAGGCGGCGGAGAATCTGACGGTTTCTCAGCCTACGCTGTCTGTGGCGGTGAAAAAGCTGGAAGAGGAGCTGGGCGTCCGGCTGTTCTATTCCTTCAACCGGGAACAGCGGCTGACAGACGAGGGGCTGCGGCTGATGAACGGCGCACGGCGGCTGATGGATGTTTACCAGCAGACCGTGGAGGATGTCCGGGTCATGGATCACAATACGGAAGGCTCCTTTATGCTGGGGCTGTCCCCCTTATTCGGCGCCTGCTTCTTCGGGGATCTGCTGCCGGGCTTTGCCGCAGCGTATCCCAATATCCACATTGAGATCGTGGAGGACGGCGCCAACCGAATTGACGAAAAAGTAGCGCGGGGCGAGGTGGATTTGGGGGTGTCCCTGAATACCGACCGGCTCACCGCCGCCGTGGAAAGGCGGCACTTCACCACCCAGCGGAACGTAGCCCTGCTTCATGAGAGCCACCCTCTGGCGGAGCGGGACTCCATCACGGTGGCTGATCTGCGGGAGGAGTCCTTTGCCATCTTCAACCATAATTTCATCCTCCACCGCCAGATTCTGGAAGCCTGCCACGCGGCGGGCTTCCGCCCCAGATTCGCCCTGCTTACCGGCCAATGGGACTTCATGGTGGAGATGGTATCCAAAAACCATGCCGTGTCCATCCTGCCAAAGCCCGTGCTGGAAAAGCAGTCCCACCCCCATGTCAGGTGTATTCCTCTGACGGACAGCATGAAGTACTGGGACATCGTGCTGACATGGAATAAGGAAAAATATATGCCCCGCTCCTGCCGCCTGTTTCTGGACTATATCAGCCGGAACCTGCCGCCGGACGACCTTTGACTTGAGATCCCGCCGTATATATCGGCGGGATTATTATTTTAATTAATATATTTGCTTGTATAAAATTATAAAAATGTAACATCAAACAAAAAATGATAATAAAATTGATAATTTATAATAATTGAATTTTATAAATACGATTGATATAATTTAAACAAGTGGTGCACCAAGTGAAAAGGAGAAAGAGGATACTATATGGGAATTAACTCACAATCTCAGGCTCTGATGGACAAGATCAGGGCGAAAAAAGGAATTCCCCTTTTTTTGAATACCGTGGCCCGTGTACGGGAAGCTAATATCCGCCAATATTGTACAGACCCGCCGTTGGTTGAAATTGGAAAAACACAAGATGTCTTTGTTCCCTGCCCGTGGGGAATGCTCCGAATTAAGCTTTACTACCCTAAAGAATTCATGCAGCAGGACTGTGCATTGCTTCCTGTGGTTGTTTTTTACCACGGTGGAGGGTGGACTGTAGATACGGTTGAGACGCACGATAAGGCGGTTCATGTCATGTGTGCATCCAGCGGCTGCGTATTTGCCTCGGTTGACTACAGATTGGCTCCTGAAAACAGGTTCCCAGCCGGTATTGAGGATGCATACACGGGCTTACAATGGATTTATGACAATGCTGAGAAGATTGGCGTTGACCGTGAGAAAATTGCGGTTTGCGGAGATAGTTCGGGTGGAAACTTTGCAGCTGTTGTATGTCAAATGGCAAGAGACCGCGGCGGTGTTCCTATCCGCAATCAGGTTCTGATTTATCCGAATACAGATTTTGTTATGGCAGGATGGAAATCTGCGGAGACAGTCGGGAGCGGGTATTACTGCACTAAGGATGCGCTTCTTTGGTATTGGAATCATTATGTGGGAGATTCTTATGATCTGGAAAACCCATACCTGTGTCCTATGCGGGCAAAATCGTTTGCTAATCTTCCGGATGCCTACGTAGTCGTAGCCTCATATGATCCGCTTCATGATGAGGGAGAAGCATATGCAAAAGCATTAGAGGCAGCGGGAGTAAAGGTTAAATTCCGTGACTGCACGGATTTGATGCATGGATTCATTCTCTTTTGGGATGAAATTGATGAAGGGTACGATGTTCTTGTAGAAATTGGCGCGTATCTGAAAGATAATTTGAAACAGTGATCTGAAAGATAATTTGAAACAGTGAAAAAGGAGATGGCTTATGATAGGCATTATTGGTATAGTACTTGCTATTATTTTCCTGATGGTCGGTTCTTATAAAGGGCTGTCCGCACTGCCGCTGACTTTACTGGCCTCTTTGATTGTGATTGTGACCAATGTAATGAATCTCTGGGAGTCACTGGCCACACTGTATATGAATGGTTATGTGGGAACATACCTGAACTATTTCTTGATTTTCTGCTGCTCCAGCCTTTACGCTCACGTTATGACAGAATCTGGCAGTACGTTGTCTATTGCTTATCAGCTCCTTGGCTGGTTTGGCAAAAAGCGCGTGATTCTGGCGTCCATTATCATCGTAGCTATTTTGACCTATGGCGGTGTGAGTTTGTTTGTGGTCATGTTTGCTGTCGGCCCAATTCTTTATACCATGTTTCAGGAGGCCGATTTGCCGCGACACCTGATTGCGGCGGTGCTGTTTGCCGGTTCCTGCACCTTTACCATGACCTGCTTGCCCGGCAGCCCGCAGTTGACAAATATTATTCCCTCTCAGTATCTGGGTACTCCTCTGACGGCTGCTCCTGTGTTTGGCTGCATTGCAGCAGTGGCACTGTTTTTGATGGATTATGCATATTGCGAATACTGCGCGAGAAAAGCGCGGAAGAATGGGGAACATTGGTCTTTTCAGAAAAATTTTGACGCCTCTAAATATCAAACCGGTGACCGCTCTACTTTGCCTGGGGCATTTCAGGCATTCCTACCGATGGTTGTCCTGATTCTGTTTATCTTTATTGGCGGCAAATTTATCAGCAATTCTGCAATGCTTTCCGTCAGCGCTATGCTGCTGGGTACAATTAGCTGCTATCTGTTGAACCTGAAGCGGTTCATGAATATGGATATCCGCAAAATCCTTGCAAGCCTGAACAACGGTATTACCTCTATCGGAAGCCTTGCTGCTGTCTGTGGCTTTGGCGCGGTTGTACAGGGTTCGGCAGCATATGGCCGCATTGTAGAAAATGTTACTTCTTGGCAGATGAGTCCGTATATGCTTGCAGTTGTATCTACGGCAGTGTTGGCTGCAGTGGCAGGCTCCTCCTCCGGCGGCGCACGGCTTATGCTCTCCAGTATGTCGGAGTATTTCCTCTCTACTGGTGCGGATATGCAGATTATGCATCGTCTGATCTCCATTGCGGCAGGAAGTCTGGACTCTATGCCGCATGCAACAGGAATTTTCCTGTTCAACGATTATCTGGGGACTACTCACAAGGAAATCTATTGGCACTGCTTCTGGACAGCATTGGTACCTCCTGCTATTATCGCACTGGTCGGTGCTACGATTTTTACGGTGATTGCCTAAATACATTTGAAGTAAATTGTGCTATATTACATTTAAGTGTGCTACAGGATAGTCCACTTAAATACCAAAAGAAGGAGAGATTATGGTGAAAACTGCACTGATTACCGGCGGCGCTTCCGGCATTGGAAAAGCCTGCGTGGAGAAAATGGCACGGGAGGGCTACGGCGTTGTCATTGCCGATGTAAACCTGGCCGGGGCGGAAGCTCTGGCGGCACAGCTGACGGCAGAGGGACTGTCTGCCATGGCTGTTCACATGGATGTGGGCAGCGAGGAAGAAGTGGAGGCCGGCTTTGATAAAATGATGGAAACTTACGGCTCCTGCGATCTGGTGATGTCCAACGCAGGCGTTCAGATCGTCCATCCCTTTGACGAGTATCCCTTCTCCGACTGGAAGAAAATGATGTCCATTCACGCCGACGGCGCGTTTCTGGTGTCCCGCGCGGCCTTCCGCCGCATGAAGGCCAGCGGCAAGGGCGGCCGGATTGTGTTCACCGGCTCTGTCCAGTCCTTTGTTGGCTCCAAGCTGAAAGAACCCTACAACTTCGCCAAGCACGGCGTGGCAGGTCTGGCCAAGGCCATCGCGCGGGAGGGCGCTGAATACGGCATCTACACCTATACCATCTGCCCCAGCTACATCAAAACGCCGCTGGTGGAAAAGCAGATCCCCGAACAGGCGCGGGATCTGGGTATCACGGAGGAAGAAGTGGTGAAGAACATCATGCTGCGGGATACCGTGGACGGCGTGTTCACCACCGTGGAGGACGTGGCCAACACCCTGTTCTTCCTCTCCAACGATCAGGGCGCCCTCACCGGCCAGTCCCTGCGGCTGACTCACGGCTGGGCCATGATGTAATTTGCGGGAGGAGACGGTTATGGAAAAAATTGCTGTTTATGGCTCCGGCACCATCGGCTCCTGCGAAGCGACCCTCATCATCGGCCACGGGATTCCCTGCACGGTCATCGGCCACTCCGAGCGGGGACTGGAGCGCTGCCGCAAGGCGGTGGCTCAGAACTGGGACGACCTGATCGCCAATGGCCTTGCCTCTGAGGATAACAAGGCCGCCGCGTTGGAATTGCTGACGGTGACCAACGATCCTGCTGCGCTGGCGGGCTGCACCTATGTTTTTGAAGCCGTGGCGGAAGGCACGGCGGAAAAGCAGGCGGTGTATGAGGCCATTGCCGAATATGCGGAGCCGGATGCAGTGGTGGCTTCCTGCTCCTCCTCCATAGATGCGGAAATTTTGGCAGGGCTGTCGCCCAAGCCGGAGAACCTGCTGATCGCCCACCCCTTCCAGCCGGTGCATATGCTGCCGCTGGTGGAGGTCGTCCGCCACGAAAAGACGGCGCAGTCCGCCATTGACCGGACGCTGGCGCTGCTGGAAACCCTCCACCGTCAGGTGGTGGTGCTGAACCGCAGCGTGCCGGGCCTTCTGGTGAATCGCTTCGCACAGGCGCTGTTCCGGGAGTCCATCTATCTCATTGAGCAGGGTATTACCACAGCGGCCGATATCGACCGGGCGGTGAAATATGCCGTGGGGATGCGGTATGCCTCCATCGGCCTGTTGGAATACTACGACGCCGTGGGCTTCCAGCTGGAAAGCACCATCGCCGGGAATGTGTATCCCGACCTGTGTGATACCAAAGAGCTGCAAAAGACCACGATAGACGGCCTGGCCTCCGGCAGGACCGGTCAGGCGGCCGGACAGGGGCTGTACGACTGGTCGCAAAAGGATCAGGACGATTTCCGCCTGCGGAAGCAAAGTCCCTACTTTGCCGGCGTCCGGGAGTGGACCATGCCCACAACCCATTGATCCGTCGCCCGCCCGCCTTTGTTTACGGATGGTTTACAAATTTTTCATGGGCATTTCAGAAATAAAGGCTATACTAAGCCCATCAGTTGAAGGAGAACAGCCTCAGCTGATCTGAGAGGAAAAGCCATTCTTTCAAAGTTGACCATAGCGGTTCACTGCCCGCCGGGGAAGATGTCCCGAAGCGGCAGACCAAAAATTCCGTCTGCCGTCAGGCTGGGCGTGGCGATATGATCCCTTTCTTTTTCTTTCATAAAAACCGGCAAAGAGCGGAGACGTCAGTCTCCGCTTTTTGCTGTGTTCAGGCGCTGCGTCAGCCATTCTTTTGACTGCTGGCGCACGAAGAATTCCGCAAATAAAAAATGGCGGCGGGGAAATCTGTCCGACAGGTTCCGACAAATTCCAGTTCTTTCCATAAATTGTAATCATAACTGTAAACCGGCGCACCGAATTATGGGGAATCCGGGCGCACCGGGCCTTGCACACATTATGAAAGGAAAGAAGGACGAAAAAAATGAGGAAACGACTGACCTCCTGCCTGCTGTCGCTTGTGCTGATATGCAGTCTGCTTCCTGCCAATGTGCTGGCTGAAGAGCTGCGGGATGAACCGATTCCGACGGCGGAGGAGGTACTGCCGGAGACTGAGGAGCCGAAAGCACCCATGAAAACGGAAGAATCGGAAACACCGGCAGAGCCAGAAACGCCGCTTTCTGCGTCTGCGGTGCAGGACAGCGGGGAGGGAACGCTCGCCGAGGAAGAGCCTGACCCCGAAGTTTTTGCGGCTGAGATCGTCAGGGAGGGGGAGGAGACACAGCAATTCCAGACCCTGAGAGAAGCTGTGACGGCAGCGCAGACAGGCGATACGATCCGTCTGCTGGACGACTGTGAGGAAACGGTTCAGATCTCAATGAACAGCAAGAAAAATACCCCGACCCAGCTGACCTTTGACCTGAACGACGGCAAGGGGGAAAAGCGGTGCATTGTCGGAATACAGGCGAACAGCGCCACCGATCGGTGTACGCTGACGGTAAAGAACGGTACGCTGAAAAACGGCGCTGCCGGAAAGGGGTCTTCCGGTGGGGCAATCTCATGGCCCTGTGACCTGAAAATTGAGGATTGCACGATCGAAAAGAATGCAGATAAGGCCATTGCGGTTTCCTTCCACGGAGGGAATGGGAGTGTCAGGATTTCCGGGACAGACTTTATCGGTAATCATGAAGAAAGACCGGCGGGCAGCGGCGGCGCTGTCAGCATCGCAATGGACGGCACAGCTGAGATCAGTGATTGTACCTTTACGGACAATTCAGCCGGTTCCATGGGCGGCGCCATTTACTGTGACCATGAGGAACTGAACATCACAGACTTGCACCTTTGAAAAGAATAAAGCAGCCTGTGGCGGTGCGGTTGCCTGTATGGGAACCCAGATTACTCTGGAAGGCGATTCTGCCGCTATGAAGGAAAATACCGCATCGGTGATGGGCGGCGCCATTCATATTCAGGGGCAGAGCATTTTGAACATCGGGGACGCCATGCTGGCAGACAACGAAGCGGCCTGGGGCGGCGCAATTTCCGCATATGCTTCGGAAGTGAACATTCACGGAACCCTTGAAGGCAATACGGCTGCCAGACTGGGAGGCGGCTGCTATAATTCCGCGTCGATGCTGAACCTCAATGGGGCTGTGATCTGCAATAACCGCGCTGGAACCGCAGGCGACGATATCTTCAATGCGGACGCGGCAGCAAAGCTGTCCCTTGGCGGAACCGGCAAGCAGACGCTGGATGACTGCGGCGATCAGATCGACGGCTGGTATGAGGATGGAATGCCGGGAACGGCGGAAAACGATGACGGCACCACTTCTACCGTGTATGGCCCACGGTGGGACGCCCACAGTGAACAGAACCATGTCAAAGCCTGCCCCGCAGGTACGGTGGAGGGCGCGTTGGCCGTCAAGGCGGCCCACAAGGTCATTGTTCCTATGGAACCGGACGAACCGGACGCGCCGTTCCACTCCAAGTCCAAGGCGGCCACCAACCTGAACAGCCGCTACCAGTCCGACGTGACTCTCTCCCTGCCTGCACAGCAGGAGACGCTGATCTCCGACGTTGTGTTCGTACTGGATAAATCCACCAGCCCGGAAAAGGAATCGGCGCTTCGGATGCTGGAAACGCTTCGGGAACAGGTCGGTGCGGACGCGAAGGTGCGGGTAGGCGTTGTGACCTTCAACACCACCGCGGCGAAAAACGGCTTCTTTGACCTGTCAACGGAGCTGGACAAGATCCAGACGGCATTTGACGCGCCGCAGGTTTCCGGCACCAATCTGCACGCGGGAATTCTGGCGGGCGCTTCCATGCTGGATGCGGATACGGCTGTGCAGGACGATCACCGCAAGTATTTGATCGTCATCAGCGACGGAATTACCTATATGTACGATGAGGACGCAAAGATCGTCCCCTATTACTGGATGAACGACGGTTCGCCGTACTTCTCCAAAGATCCCTACAGCTGGGACTTCAAATATGGCCAGGGAACCACCTTCACAGCGGAGCAGTGGGATGCGTGGGTGGAGACAACGGCGGAAACGCTGGAGCGGGAAACCATTGCCCCGGCCCTTTATGAGAACCGGGATACGCTGACCGCAGAAGACGGTGTGGAGGTAACGGAGAATCTGGCATATACGACCAGCGTTGACCGCGGACTGTATTATGCGTATCAGGCCTATCGGGCGGCGGCGCAGAGGTACCGCTGCTATGCCGTGGCAGCCGGCACGGGCAAGGTAAACACTTACCCCTTCGGCCCTTCTTTCATGGAGTATCTGGCTGGCGGTGAGGAGGTTTCCTTTGATACCATCCGGAATGAGATCGTCTATCTTCTTGGTGCCGGTTCCTGTGTTGTGGACGAGATCGGCAGCGGAACGGACAACAAGGGCAACGCCTATCACTTTGACTTTGTGGATGATGCGGCCAATCTGGCTCTGACAGTGGGGGGCCGGACGTACACGGTGACAAAGGCGGAGCAGGTGGAAAGCGGTGCGGTTTCCACCTACTGGTTCGGCCAGCCTGTGGAAAATGGGCAGAGCGGGGCCGACTATCCCTTTGTCCTCCACTATTACAAGGACGGCACGACGCTGCGTGGAGAACGCTATGACGAGTGCTTTGTCTGGGAGTTTCATGCGCCGGTGACGCAGTTCCAGCGGGTGGAGCTGACCTACACCGTCCGGCTGGCCGACCCTCAGACTGCTGCCGGTACCTACGGCGCATATGATGGCACCGGTGAAAGCGGAGCATCCGCTCTGTTCACCAACAACAGCGCGGTGCTGTATTCCGTGGATTCCACCGGCGTCAGCGGCCAGCCTGAACGCTTCCACAGGCCCACGGTCTCCTATACCGTCAGCGGCAGCTCCGGCGGTGGCGGCGGCAGCGGAAAGCTGAATACCGAGGAACATTACTCCTATATCATCGGCTACAAGGACGGCCTCCTGCGGCCTTACGGCGAGATCAGCCGCGGCGAGGTTGCGGCCATCTTCTTCCGGATGCTGACGGATAAGACCCGGAATGAATACTGGAGCCAGACCAATTCCTTTACGGATGTGGCGGCGGAGAAATGGTGCAACAATGCCATTTCCACCCTTTTCAGCATGGGGATCATCGACGGTTACGGCGACGGGGCTTTCCGGCCTGACGGCCCCATCACCCGCGCGGCCTTCACCAAAATGGCGGTAAATTTCTTCGACTATCATGTGAAGGATTATGACGGCAGGTTCACGGATGTGGAGGGCGATGCCTGGTATGCCGGGTATATTCAGGCGGCAGCGGAGCTGAAGCTGATTGAGGGCTTTGACGACGGCACCTTCCGCCCAGACGACTACATTACCCGCGCACAGGCCTGCGCCATCATCAATCGGACGCTGGGGCGTGTCCCGGATGCGGATCGCATGAGCATCCGGCCGCTGGTGACGTGGCCGGACTGCGATGAGGACGCATGGTACTACGCGGACATGATGGAAGCCACCAACAGCCATGATTACCAGTGGATCACCGTGGGCGGGGAAAAGACCGAAAAGTGGACGGAGAAGCTGCCCCAGCGGGACTGGGCTGCTCTGGAACACACATGGTCTACTGCCAACTCCGCCAAGGGCGGCGAAGTGGTGGGCTGAGGACTCGGAGGAAGTTCCCCCTTGATTGACCGTCTCTGCTGGCTGCCGGAAAATCCGGCAGCCAGCAGCGTATCGAAAAAGTTTTTTGACACGCTGCTGCAAGATTTTCTGAACTTGATCAGTTCAAAAAACCTGTGATTGAAAGCGAAAGACACCCCTCCTGGGTTTCTTTCGCAGCTATTTTCCTTCCCGTCGCGCAACATTTCCGAGTTGTTTGACCATTTCTGAGGGCTGCCGGAAAATCCGGCAGCCCTCTATTACGCTTGCTTTTTGAAAAGGAATATACTATAGTATAAGGATCATACAGGCAGAGTAGAAGCGCGCGTGTTGGCCTACGGCCCACAGTGCCGACGGAACGGGGAGTTGTCCGCCGGACGAAAGGAGATTACCGCAGTGCGCGCTTCGCATCCCGCTGCCGCATACCGGAAGCGGCAGGCGGAACCTGCCAGACCTCCTCTGTGCGGCGTTACTGCCGCAGAAGGAGGATTTTTTATGGATTCCCATCCCTTTTCCGCCGCCTACTGGCACATGGCCGCCGGTGAGCTGAAGAACGTCCGCAAGCTGACCTTTGCGGCGCTTTGCATGGCACTTTGCATGGCACTGTCAGCCATTCCCTCCGTCCCCCTGTGGGGCGGGGCCAAGATCACATGGGGCTTTCTGGCCAGAGCCGTGTGCGCCTGGGTCTGCGGCCCGGTGCTGGGGCTGGTGTTTGGCGCAGCAGAGGACCTTCTGAGCTTTTTCATCACCGGCGGAGGCGGGTATCCCTTCTTTCCCGGCTATACTTTGACCACCATGCTGGGCGTTTTTTTATACGCTTTGTTTTTTTACAAGTCGAAGATTACACTTCGTAATGTTTTTTTGGCGAAATTGCTGACCAATCTTGAAAATGTGCTGCTGGGGGCGCTGTGGATGGCGATCCTCAGCGGTAAGGCATGGTATATCACGGCCAGCGGCAGCGTCATCAAAAATCTGGTCTGCCTGCCGTTTCAGACGGTGCTGCTGCTGCTGCTCATGACCGCCCTGCGCCCGGCTTTGAAGAAAATGCGCCTGGTGGAATGACCGGCAGGCCGATTTGCCTGCATCGTAAATGCACAGGAAAAACGAGCCTCCGCTTTTTTGAGCGGAGGCTCTTGCTGTATGGATGCGCGGAGCGGATGCGAAGGGCAAGCGGGGGAGGGCAACTTCTGCCTCCGGGAACAGAAGTTTACCATTTGCTTTCCCTTTGTTCACAAATTGTTTACCTGCCCCCATTGACTTTACCTGACAGGGGTGGTAAACTGCGCTTAGCACTCAGGAAGAAGGAGTGCTAAAACGATTTGAGGTGCTTTTTGTGGACTTGACTGACCGGAAAAAGCAAATACTGAAAGTGGTCGTGGAGGATTACATCCGCACCGCCGAGCCGGTTGGCTCCAAGGCCATCGCTTCGGAAATGGGCGGCAGCGTTTCCTCCGCCACCATCCGCAACGAGCTTGCGGATCTGGTGGAGCTGGGCTATCTGGAGCAGCCCCACACCTCCGCGGGACGGATCCCCTCCCCCAAGGGCTACCGGCTGTACGTCAACGAGCTGATGGAACGCCAGCGGCTCTCCATTGCGGAGACGGAGAAAATCAACCAGTCCCTTCAGATCAAGATGGAGGAGCTTGACCGGGTCATCTCTCAGGCGGGCAGGGCCGTCAGCAGCTTTGTGAATTATCCAGCCTATGTGGCCACCGCCGGAAAGGGCAGCGTTACCGCCAGCCGCTTCGAGCTGCTGCCGGTGGATGAAAAGAGCTGCATCGTGGTCATGATGATGGGCGACAACCGGGTAAAATCCCAGCTGCTGCGGATGCAGCTGAAGGTGGACCGGGATCAGATGGCCGCGCTGGTGGAGCTTTTGAACCGGCACTTTACCGGCATCTCCACAAAGGAGATGAACCAGAAGCTGATGGCCGTTTCACAGGGCATTACCCCCCAGCTGTTCCTGCTGCTGAGCCAGACGGTGAATTACGCCGTGGATGTTCTGGAGGAATCCAACCACCGGGAGTTCATCACGGCAGGAGCCAACCAGCTTTTAAAGCTGCCGGAGTTCCGGGACGCGGATAAGGCCCATGAGCTGATGAGCTTTCTGGCGGACGACAAGGAGAAGCTGCCGGTGCCGGATGAAGGGCCGATGAAAATCCTGATCGGGCCGGAAAACGTCAGCGACGCGCTGAAGGACACCAGCGTGGTGGTGGCCAGCTATGATATCGGCGACGATATGCGGGGTCTCATCGGCGTGGTGGGCCCCACCCGGATGGATTACGCCGCAGTGGCCGCCAGATTGACCGGCTTTGCCGACGGGCTGACAAAGCTCTTCGGCAAGCAGGAAAAACAGGAATTACCCCCGAAGGAGGATGCAGATACATGAGCGAAGAAACGAAAGAGCCTGTGGAGGAGACCCCGGAGACGCCGGAAGCCCGGCAGGAACCGGCTCCTGAGAATCAGGAAGCAGAAAAGAAGCCCAGAAAGAAAGAGAAAAAGGAAAAGGGCATTACCTTTACGCGGGAACAGGTGGAAAAGATGGAGCTGGCTGCCAAGCAGCTGGAATCCGTGAAGGATCAGTTCACCCGCCTGACTGCCGAGTATGACAATTACCGCAAGCGCACCACCAGGGAAAAGGACAGCATCTATCAGGACGC
Source organism: uncultured Oscillibacter sp. (assembly GCA_900544615.1). Classification (GTDB taxonomy): domain Bacteria; phylum Bacillota; class Clostridia; order Oscillospirales; family Oscillospiraceae; genus Oscillibacter. The sequence continues at coordinate 31,520 of UQVS01000010.1, forward strand.
CAAGGGCGACACCATCAAGGCGTTTCTGGCGGTGTATGACAATCTGGAACGGGCCGCTGCCGCAGAGGGCGGCGAGGACAGCCCCCACAAGAAGGGACTGGAGATGATCTTCCAGCAGTTCAAGGAGCTGCTTGCCAAGGAAGGCGTCAAGGAGATCGAGGCCAAGGGCAAGGATTTTGACCCGGAGACCATGAACGCCGTGATGCACATCGAGGATGAGAGCTTCGGTGAAAACGAGGTGTCTCAGGTGTTTCAGGCAGGCTTTGAGCTGAATGGCAAGGTCCTGCGCCACGCCATCGTACAGGTGGCCAACTAAAGGAGATTTGTATGGATAAGAAGCTGTACCGCGATCCCCGGAACGGGATGCTTGCCGGCGTGTGCGCCGGGATCGCCGAGTATTTCGGCTGGGACCCCACATGGGTCCGGCTGGGCTGGGTGCTGTTCACCCTGTTGGGGGGCAGCGGCCTGCTGGCATATATTATCGCCGCGGTGATCATTCCCAGAGATCCCATCGACCCGGTTTATTGACCGCGCTTCCGCCGGAACGGCTTCTCTCTGGCAATGAAGCCGGATCAAACAGAGTAATCAATAAAAATTTGAGATAAATTTGGAGGAATTCATTATGTCTAAGGTTATCGGTATTGACTTGGGTACAACCAACAGCTGTGTGGCCGTCATGGAGGGCGGCGAAGCCGTCGTCATCCCCAACGCAGAGGGCAACCGTACCACCCCGTCCGTGGTGGCATTCAGCAAGACCGGTGAGCGGATGGTCGGCCAGGTGGCAAAGCGTCAGGCCATCACCAACCCCGACCGCACCATCTCTTCCATCAAGCGGGAAATGGGCAGCGACTACAAAGTGAACGTGGACGGCAAGTCCTACACCCCGCAGGAGATCTCCGCCATGATCCTGCAAAAGCTCAAGGGCGACGCCGAGGCTTATCTGGGCCAGACCGTCTCCGAGGCGGTCATCACCGTCCCCGCTTACTTCACCGACGCCCAGCGTCAGGCCACCAAGGACGCCGGCAAGATCGCCGGTCTGGACGTGAAGCGGATCATCAACGAGCCTACCGCAGCCGCCCTTGCTTACGGCGTGGATAAGGAGCAGTCCCAGAAGATCATGGTGTACGATCTGGGCGGCGGCACCTTCGATGTGTCCATTCTGGACATTGACGACGGTGTGATCGAGGTTCTGGCCACCGCAGGCAACAACCGTCTGGGCGGCGACGACTTCGATGAGTGCATCATGAAGTGGATGGTCAGCGAGTTCAAGCGCACCGACAACGTGGATCTCTCCGGTGATAAGGTTGCCATGCAGCGTTTGAAGGAAGCTGCCGAGAAGGCCAAGATCGAGCTGTCCGGCGTGACCACCTCCAACATCAACCTGCCCTATATCACCGCTGACGCCACCGGCCCCAAGCATCTGGATCTGACGCTGACCCGCGCCAAGTTCAACGAACTGACCGCCCATCTGGTGGAGGCCACCGCAGGCCCCGTCCGTCAGGCTCTGGGCGATGCGGGCCTCACCGGCAATGACATCCACAAGGTTCTGATGGTGGGCGGCTCCAGCCGGATTCCCGCCGTGCAGGATATGGTCAAGAAGCTCACCGGCAAGGAAGGCTTCAAGGGTATCAACCCCGACGAGTGCGTGGCCATGGGCGCTGCCCTGCAGGGCGGCGTGCTCACCGGCGACGTGAAGGGTCTGCTGCTGCTGGACGTGACGCCCCTGTCTCTGGGCATTGAGACCATGGGCGGCGTCTGCACCAAGCTGATCGACCGCAACACCACCATCCCCGTGAAGAAGAGCCAGATCTTCTCCACCGCCGCTGACAACCAGACCTCCGTTGAGGTCAATGTCCTTCAGGGCGAGCGGGAAATGGCCGCTGCCAACAAGTCTCTGGGCCGCTTCCATCTGGACGGCATCGCACCGGCCCGCCGGGGCGTGCCTCAGATCGAGGTCACCTTCGATATCGACGCCAACGGCATCGTGAACGTCTCCGCCAAGGATCTGGGTACCGGCAAGGAGCAGCACATCACCATCACCTCTTCCTCCAACATGAGCAAGGACGACATTGATAAGGCTGTGAAGGAAGCCGAGGCTTATGCCGCACAGGACAAGAAGATGAAGGAGGACGTGGAGACCCGCAATCAGGCGGATCAGATGGTCTATCAGAGCGAAAAGACCCTCAGCGAGATGGGCGACAAGATCCCCGCTGACGACAAGAACAAGGTGCAGGCCGGGATCGACAAGCTGAAGGAAGCCCTGAAGGGCACCGACACTGCCGCCATCAAGGCTGCCACCGATGCGCTGACGCAGGACTTCTACGCTGTCAGCGAGAAGCTCTATCAGCAGGCCAATCCCCAGGGCGCTCAGGGCGGCGCCCAGGCCGGTCCCGACATGGGCGGCCAGCAGGCCGGCGGCGCACAGGACGGCCAGTATTATGACGCGGACTACAAGGTTGTGGATGACGACGACCAGAACAAGAAGTAAATCAGCGTGTTCGGAACCGATGGGACGGGGGATTTTTCCCCGCCCCATTGGGGCCGTTTTGGAGAAAATGAGGCAATTAGGGCTGAGGAGCCTGAAACGGCAGTCCGCAGTGTGCGGTTTCCGGTTCCTGATTCCTAATCGCGCATGGAGGATGTAGAGTATGGCAGCAGAAAAACGTGATTATTACGAAGTTCTTGGCGTTAATAAGAGCGCCTCTGAGGACGAGATCAAAAAAGCATATAAGAAAATGGCTCGGAAGTACCACCCGGATCTGAACCCCGACAATAAGGAAGCGGAGGAGAAGTTCAAGGAGGTCAACGAGGCCTATGAGGTTCTCTCCGACGCCAATAAGAAGGCCCGTTATGACCAGTTCGGCTTTGCGGGGGTAGATCCCAACTACGGCGCAGGCGCAGGCGCAGGCGGCGGAGCCTATGACGCCGGCGGCTTTGACTTCGGCGATCTGGGGGACATCTTCGGCAGCTTTTTCGGCGGCGGCTTCGGTTCCGCCCAGCGGCGGAATCCCAACGCCCCCCAGCGGGGCGAGAGCATCCGTTTGGGTGTGACCATCAGCTTTGAGGAGGCCGCCTTCGGCTGTGAGAAGGAGGTCAGCGTAGACCGCTATGAGACCTGTACCTCCTGCCACGGCTCCGGCTGCGCCGACGGCACGTCCCCGGAGGTCTGCCCGGACTGCCACGGCTCCGGTCAGGTGCAGGTGCGGCGGCAGACGCCTATGGGCGTGTTTGCCACCACCTCTCCCTGCGGGCGCTGCGGCGGCAAGGGCCGGATCATCAAGACTCCCTGCACGTCCTGCCGCGGCAGCGGTCTGGAGCGGAAACGCCGTACCATTCAGGCCAAGATCCCGGCGGGCATCGACAACGGCCAGACCATTTCCATCCGGGGACAGGGCCACGCCGGGAAAAACAGCGGCCCCGCAGGCGATCTGCTGATTACCATTACCGTGCGGCCTCATGAGCTGTTCCGCCGGGAGGGGACTTCCGTCCTCTGCGAAGCGCCCATCACCTTTGCACAGGCGGTTCTGGGCGCAGAGCTGGAGATTCCCACCATTGACGGCAAGGTGAAGTATGAGCTGCCGGAGGGAACCCAGTCCGGCACCACCTTCCGCCTGAAGGGCAAGGGCATCCCGGAGCTGAACGGCCGGGGCCGGGGCGACCAGTACGTTACCGTTTACATCGAAACGCCCCGCAATCTGAACCGGGAGCAGAAGGAAGCTCTGAAGAAGTTTGCGGAGAGCGTTGGCGATAATAATTATGAGGAACGGAGAAAGTTCTTCAAGAAATTCAAAAAGTGAGGCACAGTATGTATCTGGCGGATTATCATACCCACACGCAGTTTTCCCCGGACGCGCAGGATTCCATGACGGCCATGGCGCAGGCGGCCATCCGGGCCGGACTGGACGAGATCTGCTTTACCGACCATGTGGAGCCGATGGAATGGGGGACCACAAAGCTGCGGGGGCCTTACGACTGGACGCTTCTGACGCGGGATTTCCGCGCGGCGCAGGCGGCGGTGGGCGATCAGATCCAGCTGCGGCTGGGCATGGAGCTGGGGGATGCCCAGTGGGCGCCGGAACACGTGGCGGAACTGCTGGCAGACGCCCCGGAATTCGACTTCATCATCGGCTCCATTCACCTGCTGTCAAGGCGGTATGGGAGCCAGGATCTGTATGTGTTCTCCCCCAAAGATGAGTCCGAGGCGCAGGAGGCGCTGGGGGATTATCTGGAGGAAGCGCTGGCGCTGGCAAAGCAGGGCGGCTTCACGGTCATGGGACATCTGACGCTGCCCCTGCGGTATTTCAACGAAATGCGGGGCTTCCATACCAGCTTTGACCCCTATGAGGAACAGATCCGGGAGATCCTGAAAACCCTGATCGAAAACGGCCGGGGCATCGAACTGAACTGCAACCGGGGCAATCAGCCGCTGCCGGACGGGAAGTGGCTGAAAATTTACCGGGAATTGGGCGGCGAGGTCATTACGCTGGGAACGGACGCCCACAGTACGCAGCACGTTGGCTGCTCCGTCCGGGAGCGGCAGGCACTGCTGAAAAGCTGCGGCTTTACGCGGTTCTGCACCTTTGAAAAGCAGAAGCCCATCTGGCACGCACTGTAATTGAGGAATTGATTTTTCAATGGGAATGATGTATACTGTTCCCGCAAAAATCCCAAAAAACAACCATTTGGAGGAGACGTTATGAAAATCGCACTGGGCTGTGACCACGGCGGCTATGAGCTGAAGCAGTTTGTGATGAAAACTCTGGAAAAATTGGGCTATGAATATGAGGATTTCGGCTGCTACTCCACCGAGAGCTGCGACTATCCCGATTTCGGCGCCGCTGCTGCCCGCGCTGTGGCAGAGGGCAAGTGCGACCGTGGCATTGTGATCTGCACCACCGGTATCGGCATTTCCATCGCCGCCAACAAGATCAAGGGCATCCGCTGCGCCCACTGTGCCGACTGTCTGGAAGCTGAGATGACCCGCCGCCATAACGACGCCAATATGATGGCCATCGGCGCGGGCTTCACCGGCAAGAACATGGCGGAGCGGATGGTGGAGGTGTTCCTGACCACCGAGTTTGAGGGCGGCCGCCACGAACGCCGGGTCAACAAGATGATGGCTCTGGAGCAGGAATAAAACACGGAATCTACGAAATGGGGTGAGGAGAGATGGCGTCAGGCACCAGAGGCTACAGCAGCTACCGCGGACGGGGCCGCAAGGGAAAGATTTTTCTGGCCATTGTGCTGATCCTCATTATTCTGGCCTCCGCGGGCTTCATTATCGCGCGGGAACACATGACTTATGACGCCGACGGCAATCTGCACTTTGACCTGCCGTGGACGAAAGGGCCGGAACCGTCCGACCAGCTGCCGGAGACACCGGATGTGAAGATCCAGAAGCCGGAGGCTTCCGAAGATACCCCTGCGGCCGTGAACGTGATTCAGGCCGTACAGCTGGGAGAGGATCCCGCGCAGTGGCAGGCGCAGCTTTCCACCGGGGCGTATAACGCTTTCGCCGTGACCATGAAAGCATCGGACGGCACGCTGGAATATCCCTTTGAAACCAGCGTATCGGGCCGGAAGCTGTCCGATCAGGCGGCAGCGGTGCAGGAAGCCCTGCCCCGGCTGCTGGACGGAGAGCGGTACAGCATTGCGCGGCTGTCCTGCCTGCGGGACGGCGGCGTGGCCAGAGAGAATCTGGAGTCCATGGGCCTGAAAAATACCGGCGGGTATGTGTTCTATGACGGCAACAACGAAAACTGGCTGGATCCGTCCAAGGAAGCTGTAAAGACGTATCTTTCCGATCTGGCGGTGGAATGTGCGGATCTGGGCTTTGACGAGATCCTGCTGACCGACCTGAATTATCCCACCGTGGGAAAGCTGGACAAGATCGATTACGGTTTTGCTGACGGCTTTGCGGATCAGACCGCCTATCATGCCGAACAGATCGCCGACCTGCTCCGGGCCATTCAGGAGGCGCTGGCAGGCCGGGATGTGAAGCTGAGCCTTGAAGTGCCGGAAGCGGCCTACGAACATGACGGCATCGACAGCGATGCGGGGCTGGATCTGTACGGCGGGCTGATGAGCCGCCTGAGCCGGGTCTATGTGCCGACTACGCCGGAGAAGGCGGACGGAATGGATTCGGAAGCGCTGGGGAACGGTGTGCTGATTCCCGAACTGACGGAGATCCCGGAGGGCGTTTCCTATAGAAGCTACCTGATGATGAATCCCTGAACGGCATTCGCCGGAAAACGTCTAAGCGATGAAAAAGCGCCGTGCTGCATAGCAGCACGGCACTTTTTTTGCGTCAATCCAGCTGGAAAGTTTCCAGATTATGATGAATTTTCACAGTGATAGGGGCAAACTGGGGATAGCGCTTCAAAAATTCATCGGTAAATTCAAAGTGATCCCACTGGTGCATGGGGAAAAAACGGCGGACGTCCATCAGCCCCAGAAAGTAGTCCGGCCCCAGATCGCCGCCGCTTTCCAGACGGGGATCCAGCGGCAGCATGGCAAGATCGGCCCTGCGGCCCCTGAGCGGTTCCGTATACCGCTTGAAATTGGCCTCCATGTTGCGATTCCACGCGTCCCCCTCTTCCACCCAGTGCCACCAGTTCAGATCTCCGGCGTGGAAGATGGCTTTGTCCTCCGCTGTGACCATCCATGCAACGCCCTCGTCGGTGGAGGGGAAGGTTTCCACCGTGACGGCCGGCAGCGGCTGAAAAACGTCATGCTTGCCGCAGCGGCGGCATTTGGCGGCGGTCTCCGGCGTGAGACGCCACTTTTCCAGATTGCGGGACAGGAGATGAAAGTCGCTGCCCAGCAGGAACTGGATGTCCGCTTTTCGCTCCGCCAGCGTGAATACTTCCGGGTTGAAGTGATCCTCATGCCTGTGGCTGATAAACACCAGCAGGGGCTTGTCCGGCAGAGGCGGGATCGGCTCCTTCCACCAGTCGAACAGCAGACAGACGGTATTCAATTCGATCAGAAACCCATCGTGGGCCAAAAATGTGACACGCATGTAAATTTTCTCCTTGATTCGCAAAAAGGGGGTGGGAAGCCGCCCTGCCTTGTGGTAAGATTATAGCATGAAACGATCAGATTCGACAACTGTAAATATTCCGGCGGCGCTGACTGCGCCACTGCTGGTCTGGTACCGGGAAAACGCGCGGGATCTCCCGTGGCGGCATACGGAGGACCCCTACCGCATCTGGGTGTCGGAGATCATGCTTCAGCAGACCAGAGTGGCGGCGGTGTTGGGATATTATGCCCGGTTTCTGGAGGTGTTCCCCACGGTGGACGCTCTGGCGGCAGCCGATGAGGAGCGGCTCATGAAGCTGTGGGAGGGCCTTGGCTATTACAGCCGCGCCCGGAACCTGCAAAAAGCGGCGCAGGAGATCGTGAAGCTGGGCAACTTCCCGGACACCTATGAGGGCCTGCTGGCCCTGCCGGGGATCGGGGATTACACCGCTTCCGCCATTGCCGCGGCAGCCTTTGGCCGGTCGGAACCGGCAGTGGACGGCAATGTGCTTCGGGTAGTGACCCGGCTGGCGGACTGCCACGACGATATTCTGGATGCGGGGACAAAGCGGAGCATCCGGGCGGCGCTGTCGGCAGTGATGCCGGAATCCGGGGCGGACGTTCGAATTTTCAATCAGGCCATGATGGAACTGGGGGCCACCCTCTGCGGCCCCAACACCGCGCCGCAGTGCGGCGCTTGCCCGGTGCGGAGCCTCTGTCTGGGACTTCAGCGGGGAACTGCGGCAGAATTGCCGGTGAAAAAGCCGAAGAAGGGACGGCGGATGGAGGAGAAAACCGTGTTCCTGCTGATCCGGGATGGGAAAATCGCCCTGCGGAAGCGGCCCAAAACCGGCCTGCTGGCAGGGCTTTGGGAGTTTCCCAATGTGGAGGGCGCTCTGAATGAAAGCGCCGCCGGAGAGGCGGTGGAGACCATGGGGCTGACGCCCATCGACTGGCGCAGCCGCCTGACGGCAAAGCACGTCTTCACCCATGTGGAGTGGCACATGACCGGCTACGCCCTCACGGTGCGGGGCAGCGGTCCGGCGGAACTGGAATGGGTGGATCAGGCGGGACTGGCGGAGCGCTCTGTGCCGTCGGCCTTTGCCCGGTATTATGAAGCGGCAAATGATATTTTGAAGGAGAATTGATATGGGCTTTCTGCTGGGTTTGCCCCTGCGGCTGCTGGGGCTTGTTTTTGGGCTGATCCGATTCCTGATCCCGGTGGCGCTGCTGGTTCTTTTGGGAATATGGCTGTATCGGAAGTACGGCGGACACAGACCCGCCGACAGCGGCAAAAAGGATGAACCGCATTTCAAGGGGCCGGTGTACACCGTGGATTATGAGGATGTCAAGGACGACGACAAGCATAAGGAGTAAGCGCTATGATTCCTGCGCTGATTGAAAGAAAATACTACGCCGCCGGCGTGTACGGTTATTCTGCCGTATCAGAACCGTGCTGCCCCGGTGGGCGGATAAGCTTTGCCGCAGGGAGTGCTGCGCGCGGCAAAAGTCGAAAAAGGAGAAACTATGCTGAAGGCAATCAATATCCTTGGCGTTCTGGCTTTGTTCCTGCTGCTCCGCAAGCTGATCTGGTGTCTGCGGTGGCTGTGGTGCTGGAAGCAGGGACGGGAGACCCCGCCGCCCATCGGCTGGCTGCCCAATCGGGACGGGGGCCGGTTCGCCGCCCATGTGGAGGAGCACGATAAGGAGGAGTAACCGTGCCTTTCTGGAAAAAGAGCGAAGATCCGTGGGACATCGATCCATCCAAGCGCCGCCCGGCCCTAAAACCGGCGGAAAAAGCCCCCGGTCTGGTGGATACCATCCGGGAGGAATGGGACGCCATGCAGAAGGAGCGGCAGGAGAAACGGAAAAAGCTGGAGCTGCCGCCGGAGAAATGTCCATGGTGCGGCAAAGACATGGAGCAAGGGTTCCTCTCCGGCGTTAAGGGCGGCGTTTACTGGCAGCGGGGCGTTCCCTCAGGGAAAGCGCTGTGGCTGGGCGCCGGCAGTGAAAACACCATACGGGTGGACACGGAGGGAATTTTCAGCACCTACCACACGGCGTGGTACTGCCCGGACTGCAAAAGAATGACCATAGATGCTTCTGACCTGCAAACGGAGGCGGAGAAAAACCAGATGGCCTTCCCCGTGGGAGCGGAGAATATGACAGAGCAGAGCGATGAAATAAAAGAGGGAGAATAGGAACAATGGCGCAGCTTTACTTCAAATACGGAGCCATGGGCTCCAGCAAGACGGCCAACGCCCTGATGGCCCGGTTCAACTATGAGGAGCGGGGTCAGAAGACCCTGCTGGTGAAGCCCCGGCTGGACCAGCGGGACGGGGATCATATGGTTCATTCCCGCATCGGGCTGGAATACCCCTGCATCTACTTTGACGAGATGCTGAAGCTTTCCGAAGATGTACTGAAGGAGAACGCCTGCATCATCGTGGACGAGGCCCAGTTCCTGTCCAAAGAGGATGTGGACTATCTGGTACACATTGTGGACGATCTGGGCGTCCCGGTGATCTGCTACGGCCTGCGGGCGGACTTCAAGGGGGAACTGTTCCCCGGCAGCTATGAGCTGCTGGTGATGGCCGACAAGCTGGAAGAGGTGAAAACCATCTGCTGGTGCGGTAAAAAAGCCATGTTCAACGCCCGGTTCGACGAAAACGGCAAGGTTCTCAAGGAGGGCGCACAGGTGGTTCTGGGGGCCAACGACAAGTACATCGGCCTGTGCCGCCGCCATTGGCGGGCGGGGGATCTTGGCCCCAATTTCAACGGAAAGGGTACGGGAGACTGATGATCTGCAATCTCTGCCCCCGGCGCTGCGGCGCGGAGCGTCTGCCGGACAGGGCGGGGGGCGTGTGCGCCATGCCCTCTCTGCCGGTGGCGGCGCGAGCCATGCTTCACCAGTGGGAGGAACCGTGCCTTGTGGGGGAACACGGCGCGGGAGCCGTGTTTTTCTCCGGCTGCAATCTTCGCTGCAAATTCTGTCAGAACGGGATCATTTCACAGGAGGGCTTCGGCAAAACCATATCGACGGAGCGGCTCCGGGAGATTTTCCGGGAGCTGGTGGAGCAGGGGGCGGCCTGCCTGGATCTGGTGACGCCCACCCATTTTGCAGACGCCATTCTGGAAGCTTTGGGGGAGGAATCGTGGCCGGTGCCGGTGGTGTGGAACTGCGGCGGGTATGAGTCTGTGGAGACTCTGGGACGGCTGGAGGGCCGGGTGCAGGTGTACCTGCCGGACTTTAAGTACGCCCTGACGGAGCCGGCGCGGGACTATTCCGCCGCGGCGGACTACCCGGAAATTGCCAAGATGGCAATTCTGGAGATGTTCCGCCAGACCGGGCCGTACAGGCTGGAAAACGGCCAGCTGAAAAGCGGCGTCCTCATCCGGCATCTGGTGCTGCCGGGAGAACTGGAAAACACGAAGGCGGTCATTGACTGGGGGGCGGAGACCTTCCGCCCCGGCGATGTGCTGTTCTCCCTCATGAGCCAGTATACCCCACAGCCGGGGGCCGAGGGCAAGCTGGCCCGGCGGCTGACCAAGGGGGAGTACCGGGCGGCGGAGCGCTACATGGCGGACTGCGGCCTGACGGACGGCTTCACGCAGGAGCGGACCTCCGCTAAGGAAGAGTATACCCCGGATTTCCATTTGCAGGGGATCTGAGAAACAGGGCGGACAAACTGGAATTTGTAAAGGAGATATACAACATGAAGAAAGTCTGCTTAGCGGTTTTGCCAGCTTTAACAATAGTGTTAGAATTATTACCCTTGGGAGCAGTTTGTATTTTTGCAACATCTCCAACAGAAAGAGTAAAAGAAACATTCTCATACTTTAGCCTTACACCGTTTGGCTATGCAAATTTTGCTCCACTTATTACAGCCACACTTACTGTTGCCATCTTCTTACTTTCATTGTTTTCATTGAAGAAGAAAGGTGTTCTCAAAGCATTGTTTGTCCTTTCCATTATTACGGTAGTTATTTCTCTTTTGCCATTGATGTATGGCTTAAACTACTATACCCTTGTAGGAGCCTTTATAACAGTAACACTTGTAATAGAAAGTATTTTGGCTAAGATACAACAAAAGTAAAGCGATAACTTCCAGTTTTCTGATTTCTCCAAAAAAGAACGCCCCTGTATGATTTATCATACAGGGGCGCTGCTGTATCCGATTTTCAGATGCCCAGCAGGACGGTGGCAAAGCGGAAGTAGATCAGCAGGGACAGGGCGTCCACAATGGTGGTGATGAAGGGAGAGGCCATCACCGCCGGGTCAAAGCCAATCTTTTTAGCCAGCAGCGGCAGCAGGCAGCCCACGATCTTGGCGGCGAACACCGTGCATACCAGCGTCAGGCAGATGACGGCGGCCACGGTGATGGTGATGGGATTGCCGAACACCAGCCGATCCAGCAGCATGAGCTTGACGAAGTTGGCGGCGGCCAGCACCGCGCCGCACAGCACGGCCACCCGGCATTCCTTCCAGACCACCTGAATCAGGTCGGAAAATTCGATCTCGCCCAGAGACAGGCCGCGGATCACCGTGACGCTGGCCTGAGAGCCGCAGTTGCCGCCGGTGTCCATCAGCATGGGGATATAGGCTGTAAGGATGGTGAAGGCGCTGAGGGCGTCCTCAAAGCTGGAAATGATCTGGCCGGTAAAGGTGGCGGAGACCATCAGCAGCAGCAGCCACGGAATACGGGATTTGAAAGTGTCAAAGGCACTGGTGCGGAGGTAGGGCTTGTCCGTCGGCAGCATAGCCGCCATCTTTTCCATATCCTCCGTGGTCTCTTCCTGCAAAACGTCAATGGCGTCGTCGACGGTGACGATACCCACCAGACGGTTTTCCGTGTCCACCACGGGGAGAGCCAGAAAGTCATACTTGCCTAAAGCGCGGGCGGTCTCCTCCTGGTCATCCAGGGTCTGGACGCAGATGTAGTTCCGCTCCATGATGTCCCCGATGATGTCATCCTCCTCTGCCAGCAGCAGGGTACGGATGGAGAGGACGCCGATGAGGTGGCGGCCATCGTCAATGACATAGCAGACGTTGATGGTTTCCTTGTCCGGGCCGGTGCGGCGGATGCGCTTCAATGCGTCCAACACGGTCATGGTGGCCTTCAGATCCACATACTCCGTAGTCATGATGGAGCCGGTGGAATCCTCCGGGTATTTCAGAATTTCGTTGATGCTCTTCCGCATATCCGGGTCGGAGTGCTTCAGAATCCGCTTGACCACATTGGCGGGCATTTCCTCCACGATGTCAACCGTATCGTCCAGATACAGCTCGTCCAGCACTTCTTTCAGTTCCGTGTTGGAAAAGCCCTTGATCAGCAGCTCCTGCTGGTCGCTTTCCAGCTCCACGAATACCTCGGCGGCCTGCTCCTTGGGCAGCAGGCGGAACAGCAGGGGCAGGGTCTTTTCGTCGTCCAGGTCGTCGGCCAGAATGGCAATGTCCGCAGGCTCCATGGGCAGCAGGAGGTCCCGCAGCTCTGTATATCGTTTTCGGTTCACCAGATCCTCAATTTTTTCGACCAGTTCCCCACGATTTTCCATTTCAAACATAGCGTGACCTCCTTTCCGGGCAATCTGCCCGGTATTTAGCCGTCCGGCGGAAGAAAAGAAAAAACTCCGCCGCCCGGTGCCGGTGCGGTGAAGTCTCATTCATCAGGAAAGCAGCGCAAAGGGGAGCTTCCCAACCGTTCAAGCTTTAGCCTCACAGGGCGGTGAAATCGCGTTAGATGATACCTTGTTGTTCGATATCGCCTGTTCAAACCCTCTCATGATGTCTCCATCACTCCGCGGCAGCGATCCATATCCCTGTGGTAGCCTTACCTACCGGAACCATATGCGGTTGTTGTCTCTATAGTATGCCAAAAAAACGGCGATGTCAACCCGGTACGGCAGTATTTTACATAGATTTAAACGATTTTGCAGACTTAAGGAAAACAGGCCGCGGATGCGGCCTGCCTTTTCAATTCAGACTGTTTTCACTTTGATGGAACAGCTTCTGCACCCGCTCCGCCGTGGCGGGGTGACGGGCGAGAGCCGGATCGGAAGCCAGCAGCGCTTCCGCGGCGGCCTGCGCCTCGGACAGCAGCCGGGTGTTGCAGCCGATGTCCGCCACCCGCAGCCCCGGCAGACCGTGCTGCCGGACGCCGAAAAAGTCGCCCGGCCCCCGGAGCCGCAGATCCTCTTCCGCAATTTTGAAGCCATCGGCGGTTCTGGTCATGGCCTTCAGACGCTGCCGCGTCTCCTCATTTTTGTTGTCGGACACCAGCACGCAGTAGGACTGGTGCTGTCCCCGGCCCACCCGCCCCCGGAGCTGGTGCAGCTGGCTGAGACCGAACCGCTCTGCGTTCTCCACCACCATCAGGCTGGCGTTGGGAACGTCCACACCGACTTCAATGACGGTGGTGGACACCAGAATATGGGATTCGCCTGCTGCAAAGGCGGACATGACCGCGTCCTTTTCTCTGGCTTTCATTTTGCCGTGGACATAGGCAACCTTCAGGTCAGGAAAGATCTCCGTTTGCAGCTTTTGGGCGTATTCCATCACGGCTTTCCGCTCATCCGGCAGATCGTCGTTTTCCGAGACCATGGGGCAGACGATGTATACCTGCCGCCCGGCTTCCACCTGTTTGCGGATAAAGGCGTACAGCCGGGGATAATAGGCGGAGGTAACGGCATAGGTTTCTATAGGCTTCCGGCCGGGAGGAAGCTGGTCGATAACGGATACGTCCAGATCGCCGTACAGGATCAGCGCCAGCGTCCGGGGAATGGGGGTGGCGGACATGACCAGCGTATGAGGATGGGATCCCTTTTCCGCCAGCGCCGTCCGCTGCGCTACGCCGAAGCGGTGCTGCTCGTCCGTGACCACCAGTCCGAGATCAGCGTAGGCCACGCTGTCGGAAATCAGCGCATGGGTTCCAATGGCAAAATCGATCTCCCCGGAAGCCAGCTGGGCGGTGACGGAGCGTCTGGTTCTGGCGGGGGTGGAGCCGGTGAGCAGGGTGCAGCGGATGTTCAGCTTTTCCAGCAGAGGGGCAAGACCCCGGTAATGCTGCTCTGCCAGCAGCTCGGTAGGGGCCATCAGCGCCGCCTGACGGCCGTTTTTCACGCAGAAATATACGCAGGCGGCGGCCACCATGGTTTTGCCGGAGCCGACATCCCCCTGGCACAGCCGGTTCATGGGCTTTCCGCTGCACATATCCCCGATGGCCTCCTCTACGCAGCGCCGCTGGGCGTCCGTCAGCGTGAAGGGAAGAGAGCGGTAAAAAGGAGCCATATCCACATTCTGAAAGGGGACTACATCCACCGTTTCCCGCCGGGAGCGCAGCAGCTTCAGTCCGATGGCGAAGAAAAACAGCTCCTCAAAAGCCAGACGCCGCCGGGCAATGTCCAGCGCCTCCGGGGATTTCGGAAAGTGGATGTTCTCGTAGGCGTAGTTCACCCGGCAGAGCTGGTGGGCCTGCCGCACGCCGTCCGGCAGGCAGTCCGGCAGAATGTCGGCGCAGGCGTCCAGCCCCTGCCGGATAGCCCGTGACAGCAGCAGCTGGCTGACCCCGGCGGTCAGGGGATACACCGGCACGATGCGGCCGGTGTGTTCCCGCCGGCCTTCCGGCTCCACAATGGGGCCTGCCATGGTTTTTCGCAGGAGCGATCCCTCGGCTTTGCCGTAAAAAATGTAGGTTTCCCCCACATGAAGCTGATTTTTCAGCCACGGTTGGTTGAAAAAAGTGACGTCCAGCGCGCCGGTGTCGTCCACAGCCCGCACCTTCACCAGATCCATGCCCTTTCGGATGTGGGACAGCTTTGGCTCCGAGGCGATCATGGCGGCAACGCAGGCCGTCTCGCCGGGGATCAGCTGACTGACGGGCTTCGTTTCCCGGCGGTCCTCATAGCGGTGGGGAAACCATGCAATGAGATCTCCCAACGTGGCAATGCCCAACTTGCCCAGCGCTTTGGCCTTGGCCTCGCCTACGCCCTTAATATACCGCACGTCCGTATTGAGATCCGCCATGGCCGACCACCTCCCGCCTGTCTGTTTTCCATCTTATTATATTATTATAAACGGTTCCGGCGGGTTTGAAAAGCCCTTTCCCGGCGGGACGGTCAAACCGGGATGTATCGGACAGGGCAAACGATTGCATTCCGAAGAGCCGTATCCAGTCAGGAAAAAGATATTATCTCTGCTTATAATATCTCTGCTTTCAACAAAAAGGTATTACTTTTGAAGATGAATTTGATGCGTATTTTGTGTTGCTATTTTCCTGATTTTTTTGTATGATAATTCCATTGATTCCCGGACTTTTGGCCGGGATCGGATAATATGAAGGAGGATTTACTGAAATGAAGAAGTTTTTTGCTCTGCTCCTCAGTCTCACGATGATCCTCGCCCTGACTGCCTGCGGCGGTTCCAAGAGCGAAGATACTACCCCTGCGGATTCCGATACCCAGGAGCCTGCCTCCGATTTCAAGGTTGGCTTCATCACCCTGCATGACGAGAACTCCACCTACGACCTGAACTTCATCAACGCCGCCAAGGCTGCCTGCGAGAAGCTGGGCGTTGAGTATACCCTGATCACCAACGTTCCCGAAGGACAGGAGTGCTACGATAAGGCTGCTGAGCTGGCTGACGCCGGCTGCAACATCATTTTCGCCGACTCTTTCGGTCATGAGGACTACATGATTCAGGCTGCCAAGGAATTCCCCAATGTGCAGTTCTGCCACTCCACCGGCACCAAGGCGCACACCGAGGGCCTGGACAACTACCACAACACTTTCGCCTCCATCTATGAGGGCCGTTATCTGGCCGGTATTGCCGCCGGTATGAAGCTCAACGAGATGATCGACAGCGGCAAGATCACCGCCGATCAGGCCAAGATCGGCTATGTGGGCGCATTCACCTATGCCGAGGTTATCTCCGGCTACACTTCCTTCTTCCTGGGCGCACGCTCTGTCTGCCCCAGCGCTTCCATGGAAGTGACCTTCACCGGCAGCTGGTATGACGAGACCGCCGAGAAGGAAGGCGCCAACAAGCTGATCGCTGACGGCTGCGTTCTCATCAGCCAGCACGCCGACTCCATGGGCGCTCCCACTGCCTGCGAGACCGCCGGCGTCCCCAACGTTTCCTACAACGGCTCTACCGAGTCCGTCGGCCCCAACACCTACATCGTTTCCTCCCGTATCGACTGGGAGCCTTACTATGAGTATGCCATCACCGCTGCCATGAACGGCGATCCCATCGACACCGACTGGACCGGCACGCTGGCTACCGGCTCCGTGGTACTCACCGACCTCAACGCCAACGTTGCCGCCGAGGGTACGCAGGAAGCCATCGACGCTGCCAAGGCCGAACTGGAAGCCGGCACCCGTCAGGTCTTTGACGTGACCACCTTCACCGTGGACGGCCAGCAGGTTGAAAGCTATCAGGCCGACGTTGACACCGACGCCAACTACACCCCCGATACCGAGGTTGTCGAGAACGGCGCTTTCCAGGAGTCCAAGTTCCGTTCCGCTCCTTACTTCGATCTGCGGATCGACGGCATCACCCTGCTGGACGAAGCTTACGGCTAAGCATCGCTAAGATCATACCCTCTCTTGACCGGGCTGCCGACAGGCAGCCCGGTTTCCCCTTATAAGTGATGCTTCGCCGCGCTTTTTCACAGTTTTTTCCGCTATGAGCCGGAAAATTTTCCGGGCGAGATATGACTATGGATTTACAATCCGGCGGGGGTATGCTAAAATAATTGTGTCTTTACAAATTGGGCGGACGGCAAATACAGCCCCGGCCGAAGAAGAAAGGGTGACTGCCTTGGGAACTGCATATGCGGTTAAAATGGAAAACGTGACAAAGCGCTTTGGAAAGGTCGTGGCCAACAACGCCGTGAATCTGGAACTGCGCGAGGGCGAGATCCTGTCTCTGCTGGGCGAAAACGGCAGCGGCAAGACCACGCTGATGAATATGCTTTCCGGCATCTATTTCCCCGATGAGGGCCAGATCTACATCCACGGCAAGCCTGTGACCATCGCCTCCCCCAAGGATGCGTTCAATCTGGGCATCGGCATGATCCATCAGCACTTCAAGCTGGTGGATGTGTTCACCGCCACGGAGAACATCGTTCTGGGTCTGGAGGGAAAGCTGAATCTGGTGGAGGCCGGAAAAAAGGTCCGGGAGATCTGTGAGAAATACGGCTTCGACATTGACCCGGATCAGAAGATCTACGATATGTCCGTTTCCCAGAAGCAGACGGTGGAGATCGTAAAGGTACTCTACCGGGGGGCGGATATCCTGATTCTGGACGAGCCGACTGCCGTACTGACCCCGCAGGAGACGGATAAGCTGTTCCAGATCATGCGGAACATGAAAGCGGACGGCAAGTCCCTCATCATCATCACCCACAAGCTCCATGAGGTGCTGGAGGTCTCCGACCGGGTGGCGGTACTCCGCAAGGGTGAGTATATCGGAGATGTGGCCACCAGGGACGCCAACCAGCAGTCCCTGACGGATATGATGGTGGGCCACAGCGTCACGCTGAATATTGACCGGCCGGAGCCGGTGAATGTGACGCCCCGTCTGGTGCTGGACGGCCTGACGGTTTACGATGAGCTGGGTGTCAAGCGGCTGGACAATGTGAGCTTCACCGTCAACGCCGGCGAGGTACTGGGCGTGGCCGGTGTGGCCGGCAGCGGCCAGCGGGAGCTGCTGGAATCCATCGCGGGTCTTTATCCCATTGCCTCCGGCACCGTGACCTATTACGACCCCAAGGACGGCAAAACCAAAAATCTGGTGGGCATGGATCCCATGGACATCCGCAAGCACGGCATCGCCATGTCCTTCGTGCCGGAGGACCGGCTGGGCATGGGCCTGGTTGGCTCCATGGGCATGACCGGCAACATGATGCTTCGCTCCTGGAGGAAGGGCCACGGCGTGTTCCTGAACCGAAAGGACCCGGAGGATCTGGCCAAGCGCATCTGGCAGGAACTGGACGTGGTGACGCCCAGCACCAATTTCCCGGTGCGGCGGATGTCCGGCGGCAATGTGCAGAAGGTTCTGGTGGGCCGCGAGATCGCGCAGGCCCCGTCCGTGCTGATGACGGCTTACGCCGTCCGCGGTCTGGATATCAATACATCCTATACGATTTACAACCTGCTGACAGAGCAGAAAATGAAGGGCATCGCCGTGGTATACGTGGGCGAGGATCTGGACGTGCTGCTGGAGCTGTGCGACCGGATCGTGGTTCTGTGCGGCGGTCAGGTGTCCGGCGTGGTGGATGCCCGCACCGCCGACAAGCGGCAGGTGGGCGCCCTGATGACCCAGATGGAAGGAGGCAAGGCAGATGAATAAGAAACAGTCCCTGTTCCACATTGCCAAGCGGGACGCGCTGCCGTGGTACAAGAGCTTCGCCATCCGGGGCTGCGCCATTGTGCTGGCGCTGATCGTCTGCGCCGTCGTCACCATGCTGATGACCGGCGAAAACCCCGTCAGCATTTATGCAACGATTTTCAAGGGCGCCTTCGGCTCCGCCCGAAAGACCTGGGTCACATTCCAGAATCTGGCGGTGCTGCTGGGGATTTCTCTGGCGGTGACGCCGGCGTTCAAAATGCGGTTCTGGAATATCGGCGCAGAGGGGCAGGTACTCATCGGCTGCCTTGCCACTGCGGCCTGCATGATCTGTCTGGGCGATAAACTGCCAAACGCCGTGCTGATTCTCGTCAGCCTGATCGCGGCGCTGGCCGCCGGCGGCCTGTGGGGTTTTCTGCCCGCTTTCTTCAAGGCAAAATGGAACACCAACGAGACGCTGTTCACCCTGATGATGAACTACATTGCCACCCAGCTGGCGGCGTTCTTTATCATTGTGTGGGAGGTCCCCAAGGGCGCAGGCAAGATCGGCATCATCAACCAGAATACGGAGGCCGGGTGGCTGCCGGTTGTCGGCGGGCAGAAGTACCTGCTGGTGATTCTGGTGGTGGCGATCCTGACGGTGTTTATGTATATCTATCTGAATTACAGCAAGCACGGCTATGAGATCGCCGTGGTGGGCGAGAGCCAGCGGACGGCCAGCTATGCCGGCATTAAAGTGGAGCGGGTCATTATCCGCACCATGGTGCTCTCCGGCGCGGTGTGCGGCCTGATGGGGCTGCTGCTGACGGCGGGCACGGATCACACCCTTACCACCACCATCGTTGGCGGCCGGGGCTTCACCGCCGTCATGGTATCCTGGATGGCGAAGTTCAACCCCATCATTATGGTGTTCACCAGCCTGCTGCTGGTGGTTCTGGGGCGGGGCGCCAGCGAAATTTCCAGCACCTTCGGCCTGAACCAGTCCTTCTCCGATATTCTCACCGGCATCATCCTGTTTTTCATCATCGGCAGCGAATTCTTCATCACCTATCAGGTCAGCCTGCGCAAGAGCGGAAAGAAGGAGGCATAAGCTATGTTTTTTGATTTTGCATCGTTCCTTCCCCGGGCCGTGATGCAGGGCATCCCCCTGCTGTACGGCAGCACCGGCGAGATCCTGACGGAGAAATCCGGCAACCTGAATCTGGGTATCCCCGGCATCATGTATGTGGGCGGTATCTGCGGCGTTATCGGCGCGTTCTTCTATGAGCAGGCGGTTCCGGCGGCGGAGATGAACGGCCTGCTGGCGGTTGGGATCCCCATGCTCTGCTCCCTGCTTGGCTCCCTGCTGATGG
The DNA here is from genome assembly GCA_900544615.1 of uncultured Oscillibacter sp. Classification (GTDB taxonomy): domain Bacteria; phylum Bacillota; class Clostridia; order Oscillospirales; family Oscillospiraceae; genus Oscillibacter. The sequence continues at coordinate 51,239 of UQVS01000010.1, forward strand.
GGCTGCTGTACTGCCTGCTGACCGTGACGCTGCGGGCCAATCAGAACGTCACCGGTCTGGCCATGACCACCTTCGGCGTGGGCGTGGGCAACTTCTTCGGCGGTTCCCTGATCAAGCTGACCGGCAGCGAGGTTCCCTCCATCGCCCTCTCTGCTACCAGCGCCTACTTCAGCAAGTCCCTGCCCTTTGCCGGGAAGCTGGGGGTGTTTGGCCAGATGTTCCTGTCCTACGGCTTTCTGGCATATCTGGCCATTGTGCTGGCGCTGTTCAGCTCCTATTTCCTCAAGCATACCCGCGCGGGCCTGCACCTGCGGGCTGTGGGCGAGAGCGCTTCCACAGCCGACGCCGCCGGTATCAACGTGACCAAGTACAAGTATCTGGCCACCTGCATCGGCAGCATGATCGCCGGACTCGGCGGACTGTACTATGTCATGGACTACGCCTGCGGCGTCTGGTCCAATAACGCCTTCGGCGACCGGGGCTGGCTGGCCATCGCACTGGTGATTTTCACCATCTGGCGTCCCAATGTCAGCGTGCTGGCCTCCATCCTGTTCGGCGGCTTCTACATTCTCTACCTCTACATCCCCACAGGAACCAATCTGGCAATCAAGGAGCTTTACAAAATGCTCCCCTATGTGGTGACGCTGGCGGTTCTGATCATCGTGTCCCTGCGGAAAAAGCGGGAGGATCAGCCTCCTGCGTCTCTGGGACTCAGCTTCTTCCGGGAAGAACGGTAAGTGAAAAGCGGCTTTCTGTTGGAAAGCCGCTTTTTTACGCAAAAAAGGTCAACCAATCGCAGAAATAATTAAAAGCCAGAAATCATTAGTAAAAATTATAATAGATATGTGAATTTCCTGCTTTTCTTACGGGAAAAACCATTCTATAATGGATCGGTTGAAAAAATAAATCCAAACTGTGCAGCTGCTGCACAGGAATCTTGGGAGGCAATGAATATGGCGAACTGTGCAATCGTTGGTATTAACTGGGGCGATGAGGGAAAAGGCCGCATGGTGGACTACCTCACCAGCCATTATGACGTGGTGGTGCGGTATCAGGGCGGCGGCAACGCCGGCCATACCGTGGTGAATGACAAGGGTACCTTTGCCCTGCATCTGCTGCCCTCCGGCATTTTCCGGGAGGGTGTGGTGAACATTCTGGGAAACGGCGTGGCGCTGGACTGCGAGAACCTGCTGAATGAGATGAACACCATCCGGAATGCGGGCGTCCCCATCACCCCGGAGAATCTGAAGATCAGCGACCGGGCGTCCCTGCTGCTGCCCTGGCACCGGGAACTGGACGGTCTGGAAGAGGCCCGTCTGGCGGACAAGAAGTACGGTTCCACCAAGCAGGGAATCGCGCCGTTCTACTCTGACAAGTACCAGAAAAAGACGGTGATGGCCGGGGAGCTGCTGCATCCGCAGCACCTGAAGGAGCATCTGGCAGATCTGCTGGAGTGGAAGAACCTGACCCTCCAGAAAGTGTACGGCGCCAAGGGCTATACCTTGGAGGAGCTGCTAAACTGGGTGGATACCTACTGCGAGGCGGTCAAGCCCTATATCACGGATACCACCCGCTTCCTGCGGGATGCCCAGAAGGCGGGCAAGTCCATCCTCTTTGAGGCCCAGCTGGGCGCGCTCCGGGACCTGGATTACGGTATCTATCCCTACACCACCTCCTCCAACTCCGTGGCGGCCTATGCCCCTGTGGGTTCCGGCCTGCCTACCGCCAAGCTGGACGAGGTTGTGGGCGTGGTGAAGGCTTATTCCTCCTGCGTGGGCGAGGGCCCCTTTGTGTGTGAAATGTTCGGGGAAGAGGGCCAGAAGCTCCGGGATGCCGGTGGGGAGTACGGCGCAAAGACCGGCCGTCCCCGCCGGGTCGGTCCTATCGATCTGGTGGCCACCCGCTACGGCGTGCAGGTTCAGGGCGCGACCAACATTGCCCTGACCAAGCTGGATATTCTCAGCTATATGGACAAGATCCCCGTCTGCGCCCACTATGAGCTGGACGGCCAGCAGACCGATGAGTTCCCGTTCCCTGTCTGTTTGCAGGATGCCAAGCCGGTGGTTGAATATGTGGACGGTTGGCAGAGCGACATTTCCAAGGCCCGCAGCTGGGAAGATCTGCCGGAGAATGCCCGGAAGTACGTGGAGTATGTGGAGAAGGCCATTGGCTGCCACATCGGCTATGTATCTGTGGGCGCAGAGCGGGACAGCCTGATTATCCGGTAACAATACTGTTGGTTTCCCGACGCAGACAGGGAACTGCTACGCCGGTTTCCGGCGGACTCTATGTAATATTCTGAGTGGAGAGGAACATTTATGAGCAAGGATACGTATGAATCCCCATTGGCTTCCCGCTATGCGTCCCGGTATATGCTGCACCTGTTTTCCCCGGATATGCGGTTCCAGACCTGGCGGCGGCTGTGGGTGGAACTGGCACGGGCGGAGCATGATCTGGGCCTGCCCATTACGGCGGAGCAGGTGGCGGAGCTGGAAGCCCATGTGACCGATATCGACTATGCGGCTGCAGAACAGCGGGAAAAGGAAGTCCGCCACGACGTCATGGCCCATGTGTATGCTTACGGGCTGGCAGCCCCTTCTGCGGCCGGCATCATCCATCTGGGGGCCACCAGCTGCTATGTCACCGACAATGCAGACCTGATCCTGTACCGGGACGGCCTGAAGTATCTCCGGGGACAGATCCTGTCCGTGATGCTGAATCTCTCTGCCTTTATCCGGCGGTATGCCGCCACGCCGACGCTGGGCTATACCCATTACCAGCCTGCCCAGCCGGTGACGGTGGGCAAGCGGGCCGCGCTGTGGATGCAGGATTTCCGTTCCGATCTGGAGGAGCTGGATCATGTGCTGGCTGCCATGCGTTTTCTGGGCTGCCGGGGTACCACCGGCACGGAAGCCAGCTTCATGGATCTCTTTGAGGGGGACGGAGCGAAAATCGACGAAATGAACCGCCGGATCGCCGCAGCCTTTGGCTTTGACAAGTGCTTCTCCGTCTGCGGCCAGACCTATCCCCGGAAAGCCGACAGCCGCATCCTGAACGTGCTTTCCTCCATTGCCCAGAGCGCTTACCGCATGGCCAACGACATTCGTCTTTTGCAGCATGACCGGCAGGTGGAGGAACCCTTTGAGAAGAACCAGATCGGCTCCAGCGCCATGGCCTACAAGCGCAATCCCATGCGTTCCGAGCGGATCTGCTCTCTGAGCCGCTACCTGATGGCGGACGCCGCCAACGCGCCTATGACGGCCTCCGTCCAGTGGATGGAGCGGACGCTGGACGATTCTGCCAACCGCCGGATCTCTCTGCCGGAGGGCTTCCTCTGCGCGGATGCGGTGCTGCGGCTGTGCCAGAATGTGACCAACGGCCTCCACGTCAACGAGAAGATCGTGGACCGTACCATCCGGGAGTATCTGCCGTTTCTGGCCACGGAAAACATCATGATGGAGGCTGTGAAGCGGGGCGGCAACCGGCAGGAGCTGCACGAGAAGATTCGCCAGCACTCCATGGCGGCGACGGCCCGGATGAAAGAGGGCGAACCCTGCGACCTGCTGGACCGTCTGGCCGCCGACCCGGCCTTCGGCATGACCCGCGCGGAACTGGATGCCGTGATGGATCCTTCCCTGTACATCGGCCGCTGCAAGGAGCAGGCTGAACAGCTGCTGGCGGAGTATGCGCCGCTGCTGGCGGACGCTAAGACTGCCGATGGCGCCATCAGCCTGTGATGGAAATCGGAATAAAAAAGCGTGGACTTTTTCAAAAGTCCACGCTTTTTTTGCGGAAAAACCCCACCGGCGCAGCCGGTGGGGAAGTTAGCTCAGTCTCTGAAACCGATTGCCGGGGCAAGCGAAGAAAGCAGAGGTCACTTTTCCTCGCGGACATACTCCACAAACTGATAGGTCAGGCCGTTTTCCGTGACAGGGGCCTCTGCGCACGCTTCCGCCCATTCCGGCAGACTGTCCAGATCGGGAAAGAAAGTGTCGGCGTCCGTCACAGCAGCGTTCACACGGGTGATGTATGCCCGGCTGCACCGATCCAGCAGGGCGGCGTAAATACTGCCGCCGCCGATCAGCCAGACGTCGCTGCCGCCGCCTGCCAGTGCCAGCGCCTCTGCCGGACTGTGAACCACCTCGCAGCCCTCCCGCTGAAAAGCGGGATCTCTGGTAATGACGATGTTCCGCCGTTTGGGCAGGGGCCTGCCGCCGGGGAAGGAGTCCAGCGTTTTCCGGCCCATAATCAGGGTGCCGCCGGCGGTGAGGGTGCGGAAGCGCTTCATGTCCCCCGGCAGGGAGAACAGCAGACCGTTATCCCGGCCAATGGCCCAGTTCCGATCCACAGCAACAATCGCGTTCATGGCTCCTCCTTAAATGGCAATGGGGATTTTGTCCTCAAAGGGGGCGGGTGTGTAGTTCTCCATGGTGAAGCTGTCGCGGGTAAACGCATAAAAATCCGTGACAGAGGGATCAACGGTGAACTGCGGTGCCGGGGCGGGTGTCTGGGTCAGCATCTTTTCCACAATGGGAACATGGCGGTCGTAAATGTGGGCGTCGGCGATGACGTGAACCAGTTCACCGGGAATCAGGCCGCTGACCTGAGCAAACATATGCACCAGCACGGCATACTGCACCACATTCCAGTTGTTGGCGGCCAGCATATCCTGACTCCGTTGGTTTAGAATGGCGTTGAGTACGTTCCCGGAGACGTTGAAGGTCATGGAGTACGCGCAGGGATAGAGGTGCATTTCGGAGAGATCTGCAAAATTATAGATGTTGGTGAGGATCCGGCGGCTGGCTGGGTTGTGCTTCAGGTCATAAAGCACCCGATCCACTTGATCCATGTCCCCTTCGGGATAGTGGTGCTTCACGCCCAGCTGATAGCCGTAGGCCTTACCGATGGAGCCGGTTTCGTCCGCCCACTGATCCCAGATTTTGGCATTGAGGTCATGTACATTGTTTGACTTCTTCTGCCAGATCCACAGCAGCTCATCCACCGCTGTTTTCCAGTAGGTGCGGCGGATGGTGAGGATGGGGAACTCTTTCTGGAGATCATAACGGTTGACGATGCCGAATTTTTTGATGGTATGGGCAGGGGAACCGTCCTCCCAGCGGGGGCGAACGCTCTGATCGGTGTCCCAGACGCCGTGATCCAGAATCTCCCGGATATTCTGCATAAAGATCTGGTCAGCGTAACTCATGATGCGTCCTCCCCAAAGCTTGATTCATTGCAAAAATTATAAATAGTATAACAGAGCGGGGCTGGATATGCAAGACATTTCCATGGCCGCGCGGCTCTGTAAACGCGCAGGCTGCTTATTTGCTCAGATAGCCTTTCAGGAACTTCACGGCTTCCACATAGCCCTGGAAACCCAGCCCCTTGTAGGTCTTGACGCAGGCCATGCCTGCGTAGGAGATCTGCCGGAAAGGCTCCCGGCTGTCCACATCAGAGATGTGGACTTCCACGGCGGGAATGGCCACCGCCTTCAGCGCGTCCAGAATGGCCACGCTGGTGTGGGTATAGGCGGCGGGGTTGATAACGATGCCGTCATATACGCCGTAGGCCGCCTGAATGGCGTCTACAATAGCGCCCTCATGGTTAGACTGGAAGAAGTCCACGCCGATTCCCTCGGCGTCGCAGGCGGCGCGGACGAGAGAGAGCAGGGCTTCATAATTCTGACTGCCGTAAATGGCAGGTTCCCGCAGCCCCAGAAGGTTCAGGTTCGGGCCGTTGATGACCAGAAATTTCATGACAGTGCCTCCTTGATGGTATTCAGGGTGTCCTCCAGCGCACCGTCGTTGGAAACGGTGACGTCGGCAAACTGCGCGTACAGCGGCTTTCGCCGGGCATAGAGCTGGGAGAGATCCGTGGACTGGGAGATGGGCCGCCCGTCTGTGGGCAGCTTGGAAAGATCCCGCGTCAGGCAGAAAATGGTGCCATTCTGGTGCAGCAGCGGGTAGTTTTCCCGCCGGGTGACGCAGCCGCCGCCGGTGGAGAGAATGATGCCGGAGCGTTTTCCCTGCTCCGCCAGAACTTCCGTTTCCAGCGCCCGGAAGCCCCCCTCGCCGGATCGGGCAAAGATCTCCGGGATGGACATCCCCGCTTTTTCGGTAATCAGGGCGTCAGCCTCCACCACCTCGCGGTTCAGCGCCGCGCCCAGAGCGGAGGCCACGGTGGACTTGCCGCAGCCGGGCATCCCGATGAGGATGATGTTCCGCAGGCGGCTGTGGATGATGCGCTCCACCCGCTCCAAAGCACTGTCGTCAATGGGCGTGCCGGAGAACTGCTCGCTGGAGCGTTTGGCCTGCGCCACCAGCATGGAAAGCCCGCTGACATGGGGAATCCCCAGCTCCTCCGCCTGTAGGATCAGCGCTGTCCGGGCGGGGTTGTATACAATGTCCAGCACGCCCTGACAGCAGGGGAACTGCTTCAGATCCACCGCCGCGGAGCCGTTGTGGGGATACATCCCCACCGGCGTGGTGTTGGCGATGATCTCCGCGTCGGCGTGGCGGTCCAGATTGGTATAGTTGTCCGGGCCGCTGCGGGAGATGACGGTGACATGAGCGCCCAGCTGTTCCAGCGCGGCCTTCACCGTAACGGATGCACCGCCGCTGCCCAGCACCAGCGCCTTCTTTCCGGCGGGAGAGATCCCACTGCGGCGCACCATATAGAGAAAGCCGTAAAGATCGGTGTTGTCGCCGTACAGCGTGCCGTCCGGCCGGCGGACGATGGTGTTGACGCTTTGCAGCTTCGCTGCCGCGTCTGACAGCTCCGTGCAATAGGAAACCACCGCTTTTTTATAGGGGATGGTGACATTCAGGCCGTCCCAGCTGCCGGAGGTCAGAAAGCTGCCCAGACGCTCTCTGGGGACTTCAAAGAGCCGGTAGTCGTAATCGCCCAGCTCATGGTGAATCATGGGGGAGTAGCTGTGGCCCAGCGTCTCGCCCAGCAAACCGCAATGCAACATCAGACCACCTCACTGTAGCTGCCGAGGTAGGAGAACTCCTCGCAAAGACCGGGAAGCTCACTCATCAGCTGCAAAAACTCCGGGGAGTACACGGAGGTTTCCAGATCGAAATAGAACATGAACTCGAAGTTCCGATCCGGGATGGGGCGGCTTTCCAGCTTGTTCAGGTTCAGCCCCAGCGCGTAAAACCGGTTCAGCAGACGGCACAGGGAACCCGGCTCATGGGGCAGCACCGCCATCAGGCTGGTGCGGTCGGCACCGGGATAGATCTCCAGCTTTTTGGAGATGCAGATAAAGCGGGTGAAGTTGCTGCCGGTGTCCTGCACGGAGGCTTCCAGACATTCCAGACCGTACAGCTTCATGCAGGAGCGGGAGGAAAGGGCGGCGCAGTGACCGTCGCTCTCAGCCACCTTCTTGGCGGCCATGGCGGTATTTTCGCAGGGAGTGATCTTCACGCCGGGGAAGCCCAGCAGATACTGCTCGCACTGGGTGAGGGCCTGCTGATGGGAGAAGATCTCCCGGATGTCCTCCCGCCTGGTGCCGGGCTTGACCAGCAGGTTGTGATCCACCTTCAGCCGCATACTGCGGACGATGCGGAAATCGTGCTTCATCATCAGGTCGTAGATGGCGTTGACGCTGCCGGCGGTGCTGTTTTCCAGCGGCAGCACGCCATAGCGGCAAAGCCCGCTCTCAATGGCGGAGAAAACGGCCTCAAAAGAGGTGAAGTACATGATGTTGGCCAGCTTGAAGAGCTTGTCGCAGGCCAGCTGAGAGTAGGCCCCTGCCACTCCCTGACAGGCCACGGGAACGTTGGAGGGGAACAGCTTGGGAGTGTTGTCAATGGCGGACTGGATCTCCGCCGTCAGAGCGGTGGAGGCACCGAGCAGCCGGTTCTGATAGCCGCGGCTCAGTTCAAAAAGCAGGGTATACAGGGACGCGGTATAGTCCTTCATGTTTTCCGGAGCCAGCTCCACCACATTCTGAAGCTTCTGACGCTCCCGGATGGGGTCCAGTACCGGCAGGCCATGCTCTTTTTTGTAGGCGGCAATGCCGGCGGCAGTTTCCATCCGCTGGGCGAACAGCTCCACCAACTGGCGGTCGATCCGGTCGATTTGCACGCGATAATCGCTGAGTTCCATAGGAAGGTGTACCTCCGAAATTTAGATTCCGCCCAGCAGGGCGTCGTATACGGCGATGGCTGCCGCGGCTTCCACACAGGGAACGGCTCTGGGGACGATGCAGGGATCGTGCCGCCCCACCACCCGCAGTGCTTCCGGCGTCAGGGTGTGCAGGTTCACGCTCCGCTGTTCTTTGGCAATGGAGGGCGTGGGCTTGAACGCCGCCCGGAAGGTGAGGGGCATCCCGTCGGTAATGCCGCCCAGAATGCCGCCGCAGTGGTTGGTGACGGTGCGGATCTGCCCGTTTTCCACGGTGAAGGGGTCGTTATTCTCACTGCCCCGCAGCCGTGCAGCTTCAAAGCCGATGCCGAATTCAATGCCCTTGACGGCGGGGATCCCGAATACAATGGAGGCAATGCGGCCCTCCATACCGTCAAACAGCGGGCCGCCCAGACCTGCGGGCAGACCCAGCACGGCACATTCCACCACGCCGCCTACGGAGTCACCCTCCGCCTTGGCGGCGGCAATAGCCGCCTGCATGGCCGCCCCTGCGGCGTCGTCTGCCGCAGGGAAGGGCTTGCCCGCCGTGGAGACGGTCAGGGGGGTGGGATCCTCCACCGTTCCGATGGAGGCGATGCGGCTGATAACGGTAATTCCCCGCTTTTCCAGCAGCTGAAAGCAGATGCCTCCGGCAATGCACAGGGGGGCTGTCAGCCGCCCGGAAAAAGCGCCGCCGCCGGCGTAATCCTGATGTCCGCCGTATTTCACCTGAGCGGTGTAGTCGGCGTGGCCGGGGCGGGGGACCACCGCAAGATTGGCGTAGTCCCCGGAGCGGGTGTTGGTGTTGCGGATGATGGCGGTAAGGGGCGCGCCGCAGGTGACATTTTCCACCAGCCCGGAGAGAAATTCCGGCGCGTCGGCCTCCTTGCGAGGGGTGGACCAGGCGTTCTGCCCCGGTGCGCGGCGTTTCAGGAAGGCTTGCAGGGCCTCCATGTCGATGGCTTCTCCGGCCGGCAGTCCTTCCAGCGTCATGCCAATGGCCGGTGCGTGGGACTGACCGAAGATGGTCAGGCGCAGGTGTTCTCCGTACTGGCTCATAAGGCTCCTCCTTTCAAAGCGTCCAGATCCTCCCAGAACCGGGGATAGGATTTGGAAACGCACTCGCTGCCGCTGACGGAAACGGCGCTTTCGCAGATGCACGCCGCCACAGCGGCGGACATGGCGATGCGATGGTCGCCGCAGGCGTCGGCGGTGCCGCCGGTGAGACGGCCGGCTCCGTGAACGATCAGCCCGCTGGGCTGCTCCTCCACGCTGCCGCCCAGAGCAGTCAGCAGCTGCGCTGTGGTGCGGAGCCGGTCAGATTCCTTCAGCCGGAGCCGCCCGGCATTGAAAATATGGGTATCGCCCACCGCTCCGGCGGCGGCCACAGACAGCACCGGGATCAGATCGGGGATCGGCCCGGCATCGATGGCAACGCTGTTCAGCTCGCCCCGACGGACGGTCACGGCATCATTTTCCACGGAGATTCTGGCGCCCATGGCGGCCAGAATATTCAGCACGGCCCGGTCGCCCTGAGAGGAGGCCGGGGCCAGACCGCGTACCGTGACTCCCTTCGGAGACAACGCGCCCATGCACAGGAAAAAGGCGGCGTTGGACCAGTCGCCCTCGGCAGAAAGCTGGGCGGGGAACTGGCAGCGCTGTCTGCCGCAGATGTGCCAGGTGCTTCCGGCTTTCCGCAGGGAGACGCCGCCCCGCCGGAGGGCGTCCTCCGTCATGGTGACGTAGGCGGCGGATTCCAGCTCGCCGGTTACCGTGAGGGCGCTGCCGCTGTCCAGCAGGGGCAGCGCCATAAGCAGGCCGGAAATATACTGGGAGGAAACGTTGCCGGGAAGGGAAAATTCACCGGGACACAGCTGGCCGCTGCTGTAAAGCAGGTCGTTTTCCTGACGGATGGTCATGCCGTGGGCGGTCAGCACCGCATCCAGCGGATGCAGCGGACGCTGGGGCAGGCGCCCCTCCATGTGAAAGACCACACTGGCACCCAGCGCGCCTGCCACCGGCAGAAGAAAGCGCAGGGTGGAGCCGCTTTCCCCGCAAGGAAGATGGCACAGTCCTTCCGGTACGGCTTCAATGGGCTGCACGGTGATAAGATCGCCGCTGACGGCGATCTCCGCGCCCAGCGCGTTGAGGCAGCCGATGGTGGCGGCGATATCCTTGGAAATTCCCAGACAGCGGATGGTGACCGGCGTCTGTCCCAGCGCGGCGCAGATCAGCAGCCGGTGGGCCTGAGACTTGGAAGCGGGGATGGAAACGGTTCCCGTCCGGGAACCGGGCTGAACGGTCTGATTCATTGAATCCCTCCCGCTTTCAGCCATCCGGCAACCTCAGCCGCCGGGACGGGTTCCGTCCGGCACCGGCCCATGGCCTCCGGCACTACGAATTTGGTTACGCTGCCGCTGCGCTTTTTGTCGGCTTCGGCGGCTTTCTGAATGTCTGCCAGCGGATAGGAAACCTCCGTGGGCAGGCCGTATTGTTTCAGAATGTCCAGCACCTGCGGCAGCAGGGCGGGATCGCAGATGCCCTTTTCCACGGCGGCGCGGGTGATGGCGGCCAATCCGATGGCCACACCCTCGCCGTGCAGGATGGTGAAATTGCTGCACGCCTCTACCGCGTGGCCGATGGTGTGGCCCAGATTCAGCAGGGCGCGCTGACCGCGGTCGAATTCATCGTTTTGCACCACGTCCCGCTTCATGCCCACGCAGGCGGCAATGACCGGCTCAAACTGCTCCCGGATGGGGGTGGTTTTCAACTGCTGAAACAGTTCCGGGCTGAAGAGAACCGCCGTTTTGATGATCTCGGCGCAGCCTGCCCGGTATTCGGCATCCGGCAGGGTTTCCAGCAGCGCCGGGTCGCACAGCACCAGAGCGGGCTGGTAAAAGCAGCCGGCCTGATTCTTGCCGCTGTCCAGATCCACGGCGGTTTTACCGCCTACGGAGGAGTCCACCATGGACAGCAGGGTGGTGGGGACCTGAATGTAAGCGATGCCCCGCTGATAGGTGGCGGCGGTGAAACCGGCCAGATCCCCTACAACACCGCCGCCCAGAGCGATGATGAGATCGCTCCGGGTGAAACGGCGGTCGCAGAGAAAATTCAGTGCCTGACCGTAAGTGTTCAGATTTTTATGCTGCTCGCCGTGGGGGAATACGAAACGCTCCACCTGAAATCCGGCGTCTGTCAGGGATCGCTCCGCCAGACCGCCGTACAGAGGGGATACCGTGTCGTCGGATATGATGGCGGCCCGGCGACCGGGAAGAAGCCCTGCCGCCAGAGAACCGAGCCGGGAGAGCAGGCCGTGCTCAATGGCCACGTCGTAGGCGCGGGAAGCCGCTACATGGATGGTAGTCACCGGCCGTCCACCTCCTCCTTCCGCTTCCGGCCGTCGTCCAGCAGCTGGATCAGGCCGGGCAGGTCGTCATGCTCCATGGCGTCCTGATACTGGCGGAGATTGTCGATCAGGGTGTTCAGCTCTGCCATAAGGAAATCCTTGTTTTCCAGAAACAGCTCTGCCCACATTTTGGGGGCCAGCCATGCCACTCTGGTCATATCCTTGTAGCTGCCGGCGGAAAAGCCCTTGTGAAGCCCTGCCGTGGGGCTTTTGATATAGGCGTTGGACACCACATGGGCCAGCTGGGAGGTGAAGGCGATCATCTCGTCGTGCTGCTCTGCCGTGGTGACGGAGAACCGGCTGAACCCGGCGGGAGCCAGCAGCTCCTTGACGCGGCTCAGCAGCTCGATGTCGTTGTGATTGGCGGGTACCAGCACCATGGGCGCGTTGTGGAACATGGTGGCGGTGGCGTATTTGAAGCCGGAGTTATGGGTGCCGGCCATGGGGTGGCCGCCCAGATAGGTAAAGCCGAACTGCTTTGCCAGCGGGAAGCAGGCGGTGCAGACCACCCGCTTGGTGCCGCAGCAGTCGATGACCACCGGCTTGGGGCCGATGTGGGCGGCGTGCTGCTTCAGGTAGCCGACTGCGGCGGAGGGAATCACGGCAATGAGGATCAGGTCGCAGGTGGAGAGGGTCTCATCCGTCAGGGGACCGTTCACCGTGCCGGAGAGGACGGCGAAGTCATAGGTGGATCGGTCGGTGTCAAACGCCAGAACAGTATGTCCGGCTGCGTGGTAGGCTTTGGCAAAGGAGCCGCCGATGAGCCCCAGACCTACAATTCCAACGGTCATTTCGTCACAACCTCCCGCAGCGCCCGGATCTTGCCCATCAGCGCATCGAACTGCTCCGGCCGCAGGGACTGCGCGCCGTCGCACAGGGCGTGGATGGGATCGTTGTGTACCTCAATGATGAGGCCGTCCGCGTTGCAGGCGGTGGCGGCCATGGCCATGGGGGAGACCAGCCGGTTGATGCCGGTGGCGTGGCTGGGATCCACGATGACGGGCAGATGGCTCAGCTCATGGAGCATGGGGACGGCAGCCAGATCCAGCGTGTTGCGGGTGTAGTCGTCAAAGGTGCGGATGCCACGCTCACAGAGAATGACCTGCTCGTTGCCGTTGGCCATGATGTACTCGGCGCTCATCAGCAGCTCCTTCAGTGTGTTGGCAAGGCCGCGCTTGAGGAGAATGGGCTTGTGGAGCTTGCCCAGTTCCCGCAGCAGGTCAAAATTCTGCATATTCCGGGCACCCACCTGTAACATATCCACGTCCTCAAAGAGAGGCAGATCCACCACGCTCATGATCTCGGTGACGATGGGCAGGCCGGTTTCCTTCCGGGCGATTTTCAGAAGCTCGATGCCCTCGCCCTTGAGACCTGCAAAGTCATAGGGAGAGGTGCGGGGCTTGAAGGCACCGCCCCGGAGCATATTGGCCCCGGACGCTTTGACGGCCTTGGCCACGGCCACGATCTGCTCCTCGGATTCCACGGAGCAGGGGCCGGCCATGACGCAGAAGTTGCCGCCGCCGATCTTCACATCGCCCACCTGCACCACGGTGTCCTCCGGGTGGAACTTGCGGTTGCAGCATTTGAACGGCTCTGTGACCCGCTTGACGGAGTCCACAATGTCAAGGCTTGCCACCAGATCCATGTCCACCTTGCTGGTGTCGCCCACCAGACCCAGAATGGTCTGGTATTCGCCTTCGGAAACGTGGATATGCAGGCCGAGATTCTGCAGCCAGTCCATCAGCTGCTCGCGGTTTTCCCTGGTAACGCCGGGCTTCAGTGCAACGATCATGATATATTCCTCCTGAAAAATATAGAGATTCAAATGGTTGTCAAAGGAATGAAAAAACGCCCCACAGGCGTAACCTGTGCGGCGTGAAAATCACCGGGGAAACTTCCCGTTGCAACACAAATTACCCTTACTATGCACACATAGTAAAGTAGTAATATGCGTAGAACATGGAAGAAGTCATGGTGAATATCTCCTGATTGATCTGGTTTCTTAGGATGGTTACACTGTAGCACATCAAAGCGATGATGTCAACAAACTTCGGCGAAAAAAATAGATAGTTTGCGGCGGGAAAACCAGAGCCGATTCGGCAAAATCACGGCAAACCGGGCAAAATAACGGGAAAATCCCGGAAAAACGAGGCTGTGAAAGGGGAATGAACGGCCTTCGCGGGGCATTTACAGCTCCTGCCTGCCTTCCAGCGCACGGGCCAGCGTGGCGTCGTCGGCAAATTCCAGATGTCCGCCCACCGGGATGCCGTAGGCCAGCCGGGTCACTTTGACCTCAAAGGGCTTGAGAAGCCGGGCAATGTACATGGCGGTGGCCTCCCCCTCCGTGTCCGGGTTGGTGGCCATGATGACCTCCTCCACGCCGCCCTGCGCCACCCGCTCCAGCAGGGGCTTGATGGCGATGTCGTCCGGGCCGATGTGGTTCATGGGGCTGATGACGCCGTGGAGTACATGGTATTTTCCGTTGAACTCCCGGCCCCGCTCCATGGCGGCCACATCCCGCGGATCTGCCACCACGCAGATCACAGAGCCGTCCCGCTTGGGGGAGGAGCAGATGGGACACAGCCCCCCGGCGGTGAAGTTGCGGCACACCGGGCAGTAGGTGACGGTTTTCTTTGCGGCAACGATGGCGTCGGCAAAGGCCTGCGCGTCCTCTTCCGGCAGGCTCAGAATATGAAACGCCAGCCGCTGGGCGGTCTTTCCGCCGATGCCCGGCAGGCGGGCAAACTGTTCAACCAGCGCTTCCAGCGGCGCGGGAAAATACTCCATGATACGCTCCTTCATTATCTGCGGGGCAAGGCTCACCGCCCTGCCCCGCAGCGGTTGTGTTATGCGGTATTTGAATCACTTTGCCCCTGCGGGGCAATCACCCTCTGCGCCTGGCAAAAATACCACAACCTACGCGCCATGGGCGGCAGAAAATCATTTAAATCCATCCTTCGTCAGGACATGTGCCTGACGAAGGATACTCTGCACCCCGCAAGTGTGCGAGCATCCCACGCAAGCGAGTGCGCGCGGCGGGGTGATGGGGTGGTTAGGAGGGGAACCTGTTCCCCTCCTATTATCCAAGATCCATGGCGAACAGCGCCGCCGCACCGCCGGTATGGACGAAGGCGATATGCTCCTGCCCATCGAAATAGCCCTCTTTTACCAGCATCAGGAACTTGGTCCATGCCTTGCCGGTGTAGACGGGATCCAGCAGGATGCCCTCCTGCCGAGCCAGCTCTTCAATATAGGGGGTGTCCTCAGCGTTGGGGATGGCGTAGCCTGCGCCCACATGGTAGATCATGCGGAAGCGGCTGTCCATGTCGGCGGGGGCGGGCTTGCCGACCAGATCGGACGCCTCCTTTACCAGCTCCGGCACAATGTCCTCAAAGGGGTCGGTGTCCACGCCCAGACCGGTGGCCTTGGCCTCCGGCAGGAACAGGGAAGTACCCAGCACCAGACCGGCAGTGGTGCCGCCGGAGCCGGTGGCAGAGGCCACATGGCTGATTTCGATTCCGGCCTCCCTGGCCTGCTCCGCCATTTCCCGGACGCACTCGGCGTAGCCCACAGCGCCCAGCGCGGTGGAGCCGCCCACGGGGATGATATAGCCCTTGTGTCCCTCGGAAGCCAGCACCTCGCAGCGTTTACGCATCTCCGCGTAGATGTCCTCATAGCTGTCGGTGTCCATGAATTCCACCTGCGCGTTGAAAATATCGTCCAGAATCAGGTTGCCCTTGTGATCCGTGACGCCCCGCTTTTTCAGGATCAGGGTGCAGCGCATCCCCAGACGGGCGGCGCAGGCGGCGGTGAGCATGGCGTGGTTGGACTGAGCGCCGCCGGTGGTGAACACGGTGTCGCAGCCCTGCTTCTGAGCGTCTGCCAGCAGGTATTCCAGCTTGCGGACCTTGTTGCCGCCCAGCGCAACGCCGCACAGGTCGTCCCGCTTGATCCAGATGTCCTTGTTGTAGATCCGGCTGATATTCTCCAGCCGGTAGAAGGGCGTGGGATATACGCCCAGTTTGATTTTGGGAAGGGTGTTCCAGTTGCTCATGGTCGATTATTCTCCTCGAAGTAATTTGATGCGGGCGGGGATATCCTCCGCCTTATAGACAGCGCTGCCTGCTACCAGCACGTTGGCTCCGGCGTCGATGCAGGCCCGGCAGGTATCCGGAGCCACGCCGCCGTCCACCTCCAGCTCGCAGGCGGGGTTGCGTTCGTCAATGAGTTTACGGATGGCGGCCACCTTGGGCATCTGATCCGCCATAAATTTCTGACCGCCGAAGCCCGGCTCCACGGTCATCACCAGAATCAGCTCCACCTGATCGATATAGGGCAGAACAGCCTCCCAGGTGGTCTTGGGCTTCAGGACGATGCCGGCCTTCTTGCCCTTGGCGTGAATTTTGTCGATGGCGGCCTGAATGTTTTCCGGGAAGTCCGATTCCACATGGATCGTCACCAGATCGGCGCCTGCATCGCAGAATTCCTCCACATACCGCACCGGCTTTGTGATCATCAGATGGACGTCCAGAAACATATCCGTGACCTTTCGGATGGATTTCAGTACCGGGATGCCAATGGAGATGTTGGGGACAAACACGCCGTCCATCACGTCCACATGGACATAATCGGCATCGGAGATGCGGTGAATATCCCGCTCCAGATTTGCAAAATCGGCGGAGAGGATAGACGGGGAAATTTTAATCATGGGGACGACCTCTTTTCTGTTGTTTTCCGGCGGAAGAGTCGAACCGCGGAGACAGGCTCCGTGACAGACCCGGCATGGGGCGCATAGGATGGCGCAAGCGGCCTGAGCGTCCCCGTTGATATGCCCCGCAGCGTCCGCCCTGGGTCAGACGCCGCCGCTTTTCAGATATAGGGGGCCGGTGGAAACACCGGCCTCCCATGGGACGCAGTTGCAGTCTTAGTGTAGCAGACGGGAACGCCAAAAGCAACGGCAGAAGAAAAATTTTCTGGTGTTGCAAATGCCATATAAGAACGGCGCTCCTTTATGTTATTTTGTAAATGGATAAAAAGAGCGTTTCGGCACATAAAGACTGCCGGAGCGGACAAGCCATCAGAAAAAGGAGGCTTCCCCATGGAGCTGAAGCATTTGAACGCACAGGAGTTTGAGACAATTTTGCAGAACGGCCAGCCGGCGATGATCGATTTCTCCGCAGTGTGGTGCGGCCCCTGCCAGATCCTGGCCCCTGTTATGGAAAAGCTTGCGGAGCAGTATGACGGCAAGGCGGTTGTGGCCAAGGTGGATGTGGACGAGCAGCGGGAACTGGCGATCCAGTACCGGGTCATGTCCGTACCGACCGTGATTTTCCTGAAGGACGGCAAGGAGGTCGATCGCAAGATCGGCGTCCGGGAGCTGGCGGAGTACACGGAGCGTCTGGACGCCTGCCTGTAAGAAAACAGAAGCCCAAAGCGCCGCATAAACACGGACGGAAGAAAGCCGCGTATGGTCTGATGACCATACGCGGCTTTTGCGCTGCCGCGAAAGACAGCTTGCCGGCGGCCGCACACCTGCCATACCCCGCGCATAGAATACCAGCGGCAGGACTGCAATCCAGATCAATGCAGGGGATGATGACGATGGCTTATTCCGACCGGGAGCTGCTGGCGCGGCTGATCCAGTGCGAGGCGGGCGGGGAGGGCGATACGGGGATGAAAGCGGTGGCCGGCGTGGTGATGAACCGGGTCAACGCCCGCGGCGGGGAATACGCGCGGGTGGGGCAGGGCAGCATCCGCAACATCATTTTCCAGCCCTACCAGTTCGTGTGCGTCTCGGAAACGGAGAACGGCGCCTACAACCCCCAGAATATTTACAATATGCGGCCGGAGCAGATCCACTTTGACATTGCCGACTGGGCCATCGCGGGCAACCGCATCCCGGATGTGGCGGAGTCGCTGTGGTTCTACAACCCCTTCGGCCCCCGGTGCAGAAGCCGGTTTCCCTCAGATGTGGGCTACTGGCAGACCCGCATTGGAGATCATTGCTTTTATAATCCAACGGATGCCTATTACAGAACTTGAGAGGTGTTTTTATGCAGCGCTTTCAGAATACTTACACAGCCGGAGCGGTTCCCGGCCCCAGCACCGGGGACTGGCGGGCGGAGATCAGCGGCAGCGGCACGGCGGGAAGTCACACGCAGGATGCCATGGGGCAGCCGCCGGAGAGAACGGAATTTGCTTCCATGCCCGGCGGACGGATGGTACCTATGGGCAATATGCCGGGGATCCGAACAAATCTGCCGGAGGACGTGATCCAGAACCCCCTCAGCGTGGAGGAGGCCCACGAAGGCTCCATCAAGGCCATGCTGGCCCGGAATGAGGGAAACTATGTGGTGGCTACGTTTCTGGTGGGGACGCAGGGAACGGTTTCCTGGGAGGGAATCCTCTACGATGTGGGCAACGACTTTATCACCATCTACCAGCCGGGACGAGAGCGGTATATCGTGATCGACATTTACGCCCTGAAATATATCGAGTTCTATGACACCCGCCGCAGGGAACAGTGCGAGGCCATGCTCAGACAGAACGGTATGTGGGAACTGCACTGAAAAGTTTTCGCACAGGGGGGATTGCAGGCGGAAAATGGCTATGCTAAAATATCGGTATAGAACAGAATAAGGAGGAATCCCCCATGGATTTTGAAAAGCTGTCCGCAGCGCGCTATTCCCTGCGGAAATTTGATTCCCGTCCGGTGGAGCAGGAGAAGCTGGCTCTGATTCTGGAAGCCGGCCGCAACGCCCCCACGGCGCATAACAAACAGCCCCAGCGGATGTTCGTCATTCAAAGTTCTGAAGCGCTGGAAAAGGCCGATGCCTGCATGGACTGCCATTTCCACGCACCGGTGGTGATCGCTGTGGGATATGACCCGCAGGAGTCCTGGCACCGGGAGACCGATGGCAAGGATCACGGAGAGATCGACGCGGCCATTGCCGCTACCCAGATGATGCTTCAGGCGGCGGATCTTGGCCTTGGCACCACCTATGTGGGGATGTTCCGTCCGGAGGATCTGGTCAGAACGTTCCCTGAGATGGAGGGCCTGCATATGATCGCCATGCTGCCTCTGGGCTACCCGGCGGAGGGCGCTCATCCGGCGAAGCTTCACGGTCTGCGGAAGCCTATGGAAGAGCTTGTTAAATACCTTTAACTGAAAAAACAGGGGGAGCAGCCACTTCCCCTGTTTTTTTGAACTTTTTTTGAAAATTTAATGAAAGTTGCAAATGCAACTGGTAGTTAGAAATGAATCCTGATATACTACAGTCACCGAACAAGATCGGGATAGGAAAGATAGAAACTTGAATCATATAAAATCAATAAGGAGGATACAAGTATGAAGAAGTGGGTCTGCAAGGTTTGCGGTTATATCTATGAGGGTCCTGAAGCGCCGGTGGAATGCCCCGTCTGCCACGCAAAGAACGCATTCAACGAGGTGCAGGGCGAGATCAAGCTGGCTGCCGAGCACAAGTTTGGCATCTATGCCGATACCGTGAAGAACAACCCCGATATCTCCGAAGAGGACAAGAAGTATATTTTCGATCAGTTGATGGCCAACTTCAACGGCGAGTGCAGCGAGGTGGGTATGTATCTCTGCATGGCTCGGATCGCTCACCGTGAGGGCTATCCTGAGATCGGCCTGTACTGGGAGAAAGCCGCCTATGAGGAAGCCGAACACGCCGCCAAGTTTGCCGAGCTGCTGGGCAGCGATCTGGAGAGCAACATGACCTCCTCCACCGAGAAGAACCTCAAGTGGCGCGTGGACTGCGAGTACGGCGCAACCGCCGGCAAGGTGGAACTGGCTACCTGCGCCAAGAAGAACAATCTGGACGCCATTCACGACACCGTCCATGAGATGGCCCGCGACGAGGCTCGCCACGGCAAGGCTCTGGAGGGCATGCTGAAGCGTTACTTCAACAAGTAAGTTCCGCAAAAACCAAAATCTTTTGAGGGGGAATCGGGAAACTGGTTCCCTCTCTTTTTGCGTCCTCCGCCGTTGGGATGGAAGTTTCTGTGGAAGTCTATCTCTGTTTTCCTTCTGAAAATGCCATATGTGGAAGTCAGCAATGTGGATGTCTGTATTATAAACTTTTAGATGTTCAGGAAACCAGATGTTTAAACTAAATTATACATCTTCGCACATCTTTTATTCTTTTCCAAAGTCGGTGAGCATTCTCAGGCAGAGATCAGCAGCGATATGCTTGAGCGGTTGCGAGAGGTGCTTCAGCAGCATCCGGAATTGCTTTCTGAATTACTCAAAGGGCAAGAAGATACCTCAGCAAAAGGCGATCATAAAGAATAATTGTTGCCATTTGTAGGCATACCGTTCTTTCAAGCCTCAAATACGCTTGCTTTTTGTTGGCAAAACATATGCCAACGTGTAAATATATTCATTTCAAGATGAACGACAATACATCTTAATACAGCCTGCAAAACACAAAAAAGAAAGCCTTAGAATGTAGTGATTCCAAGGCTTTTGGCACCCACGAGAGGATTCGAACCTCCGACCTATCGCTTAGGAGTACGGCGTACCATTTCGTAAATTGTTCATATCATATCTTCCCGTGTTGTTTCTTCGAAAATTGTGCTGCCTGGAGGCAGGTCAATTTGCACAAATTCCCCTGAAATATGCTGCCTTACAACGGCTTTTCAAATGTCGTATTAGCAAGGTATTAGCAGGAACCCCTTGTGACGGAGGACTTTCAGGGGCCGTTTCAAAATGATATTAGCACAGGGAGGTTAATCTTATGAGCACCGACATGACCAACGAAAAAGGGACGCCCCAAAGCAGGACATACACCGTGAATGACATCGCAGCCATTCTCGGTATTGGCCGCGCCTCGGCCTATAAACTCGCCAACTCCGGATTGTTCAAGACGATCCGCATCGGCAACATGATCCGCATCTCCAGAAAGTCCTTTGAGGATTGGCTGAAGGCGGAGGGCCTGGACGACAAAACGGAATAATTGTCAACAGTGCCAACGAGAGATTTTGTAATAGCCCTAGAGTTTCTAAAAGAAACGGTTCAAAAAAAGCCGTTTCTTTTAGAATTGTTAACTAATTCAAATATCAAGACAAAAGGATTACCTTGACTGTTTTTTCTATCCAGAGTATAATAACTACAAAAGATAAAATCAATTATGTATATTTTATTGTCCAGTTATACAAAGTGATTGAATATCTTTAAAAGATGCAAATGGCTTGTTTTTTGCCATTTAATTGTTAAATTTAATTTGGTTTAAGTGTACTAACCATATCAATTAATACATATAATTTAGCCACTATGGGGGCTAGAGTTGTAGAAATAGGAGAGAGAAACATGCCAACTGCTCTTGCCCATAAATATCCAGAGTGTTTTCCTCAAAACTTTGAAGCTGAAATTTTGCCCAAGGGTATTGAAGACATCGAATTATTTGTATACCGTGTTTGTACTAATGGTATAATTAATAAGGATTCATTTCTCAGTACATTTGAAGAAATTCAGCTAGGTAAAAAACCTAAACTCATGAATTGGACTAAACAATTAAAAAAACCAAGCACATATTCTACATCATGTGACACGAGTTTAAATTCAATAAAAAATGTGCTCAAGTGCCTTAAAGACTATCATCCAAACCCAATTATTGCAAAAGGAACAGCAACTTTTAGGTATGGCCCATTACAACGTACAAGTGATAGAACAGGGAAAGAAACAACTCATGTAGACTGGTGGTTATATGCAGATGCAGATCCCAGCGGGGATTTTGCTCTTTGTGAGGATTGAATAATGGAAATCTATTTTGAAAATATACCGTATATTGGTGATTTAGCTTTAGAACACATTTTCTACGAATATGGGGAACCGGTTCTTTTTGTTTGCCGTGGGACTAATAATAAAAGATATTTATGCTCTTGTTGCAAACTTTCAGAAAGATGGATACTTTCTCAAGTGTCAGAAGAAGAGTTGATACAATTAATTGACGATTCTATATCCATCAGAAGTTTGTTTGAACCTCGTGTTCAATCCCCATTTATGCTTTCCTGGGATGGCGTATCATTAAGTGCTAAATTTGATAATATTATGCCTGAACTTTTACCAGATGCAAAACCGTTAGAACTACCTAAAAAAGAAACTGACGAATATAGGGAATTCTTAGTAGACCAACTGAGCAGCAAAGAAAACCCAAAGAATATTATTGTTCATCATTCGGAAATATTGGATCCATCAATATATATGAATATCCAGATGAATACAAGCAATTTTATATCAACGTTTAGTATGCATTATGCATTAAACAATGATGAAATTCTTAGGAACATCACCGATAGTCTTCAAGTGTTTCGGGAAATAACATCATCTTTAAAGCTAGAAGGCTTTGATTCTGAAGTTAAAATTGCAAATCAAAGTGACTCGCCAAGTGAAAATGCTGCAATTACCACTTCAAAAAGAGATGAACCTGCCCAGCATGATGTGCTAGTCGAAACTACATTTTGTCTGGCCGCATAGGAGGAATATAAATGATACAAAGCCAGTTCCAATTTTCTGATCCTGTATTAACTAAACTTACTTTTTTGATAAATAATAAAGATTTGACCAAACAAGAGGCAAAAGAGATACCAATTAAAGCGCAGACTCAAATAGGTATGCAGACAGAGAATACGGCAATAGTGTCGTTGACAATTGATGTCGGAGAAGAGTCCGAAAATTGTTTGTTTTATATTTCGGTAACAATGCAAGCATCATTTAGATGGGACGAGAAAACTACTCGTGATATGGCTGATAAATTATTAAAAAGTAATGCCCCTGCTCTTTTATTGGGGTATATTCGTCCCCATATTGCGCAGATTACAGAAGCAAGTCCAATAAATACTGTTCACATTCCATTTATGAATTTTACTGAACAATAATAAAACTCACTTCTGTCATTAAGCGTTTAAGAGTTAGGTTCTAGACATTAGCTGCTTGGTTAATACTATATCTTCAAAATTACACAAGTAAGGCCGTTATTTTATGCTTCGCCTTGCAGGATATAAAGTGTTTGGTAGCACTAAACTCAACTAAAATAGAGGGATCTGCTTTTCAGCAGATCCCTTTTTACATATGTTTTTTAGTGGACAAAAACAATATTGACTGGATACACCAAATCCATGTTTTTCCCTCGACAATCAGCCAGCGGGATATCGCCCATAGGTTTTCCTCCCCCGGGGTATCCGAGCGGCATAGAGGCCGCTTTTTCCGAAAAAACGAACACTTTTTCAAACCGCCGAAAGGAGGTGAGATTATGGCGGTATTTCGCATTGAGAAAACCCGTGACTACACGGTGATGTCCAACCACCACCTGCGGAATGCGGGACTGTCGCTGAAATCCAAAGGGCTGCTCTCCATGATGCTGTCCTTGCCGGAGGACTGGAACTACACCACCAGGGGCCTGGCCAAAATCTGCAAGGAGGGCACAGACAGCATTGGCTCCGCCCTGAAGGAGCTGGAACGGGCCGGGTACATAGTCCGCAATCGACTCCGGGACAGCAAAGGCAAGATCGTGGATGTGGAGTATGTCATCTACGAGACGCCCCATCCCCCGGACACGGGCCAGCCGTGTGAGGACGAGCCGGATACGGCTTGTCCAGATACGGAAAACCCGGATATGGATAACCCATGTCTGGAAAACCGGCCGCAATTAAATAAAGAGAAAAGAAATCCTGAAGAACAAAATACTGATTCACCAAGTACGGAAGGATCAAATCCTATCCAATCAAGCCCCCAATCCCCCGCAGGGGCCAACCGGACCGGACGGGACTGGATGCGGGAACGAGAGAGCTATCGGGAACTGATTTTGGAGAACATCGAGTATGACATCCTCGTACAGAACGAGCGCATGGATCGTGACCGTCTGGACGAGCTGGTAGAGCTCATGGTGGATACCGTCTGTTCCCGCAGGGAGACGATCCGCATTGCCGGGGATGACTATCCGGCGGAGGTGGTCAAATCCCGGTTCCTGAAGCTGAACAGTTCCCACATCGAGTATGTGCTGGACCGTATGCGGGAGAACACCACCTATGTCCGCAACATCAAGAAATATCTGCTGGCTGCCCTGTATAACGCCCCGGCCACTATCGACAGCTACTATGCGTCCCTGGTGAACCACGACCTGTACGGCAGCGGAGAAAGGAGATGATGTCTTATGCAGGAAGAAGTCACCCAGCGCACCGTTGCCCTCTGCGTGGAGGCCACCAAGCTCTCCGCCGGGATGCTGCAGCAGGCCATGAAAAAGGTGCTGGACGAGATGCAGAAAGGAGTGACCGGCCACAAGGCCAAGTTGCACCACGGAAAGCAGACCCTCCGGCAGTTGATGAAGCACAACACTGGCGTTTCCAATATCGAGATCACCGACCAGAACATCCGGGCCTTTTCTGCCACCGCCAAGAAGTACGGCATTGACTTCGCACTGAAAAAGGACATCAGCGGCGAGATACCCCGCTACCTGGTGTTCTTCAAGGGCCGAGATGCCGACGTAATCACAGCGGCCTTCCGGGAGTTCTCCGCAAAGAACCTGGAGAAAGAGGAAAAGCCCTCCATCCGCAAGGAGCTGGCCCAGGCGAGGCAGCAGGCCAAAGCCCAGCACCGCCAGCGGGAGAAGGTCAAGACCAAAGACCGGGGTGTGGAATTATGACGGTTGACTGGAAGAAAAAGCTGCTCCCCAACCTCCCGTACCTGTTGTTCGTATATCTCTTTGACAAGCTCTGCCAGGCGGTGCGCCTTGCGCCCGGCCTTGACGCCTCTGAAAAGTTCCTGCATTTGAGCCAGGGCTTTACAGAGGCGTTTTCTTATGCGGCACCAAGCCTGCATCCGCTGGACCTGCTGGCAGGTATCGCCGGGGTGGGCATCGTCCGGCTGGCGGTGTACGCCAAAGGGAAAAACGCCCGCAAATACCGCAAGGGCATCGAGTACGGCAGCGCCCGATGGAGTGCATAATTTTAAGTGTAAATGACACATACATGGACGCACAGGAGGTTAT
>UQVS01000011.1 GCA_900544615.1 uncultured Oscillibacter sp.
GTTGAAATGGGAACGCAGGCGGGCACGGCCCCTGTGGAAGAATGTGGCGCAAAAGATTGCCGTGATCCTGCTGGTGTTCTCGCTGAGTTTGGGGAGCCTGATGGCAGTCAGCCCTACGGTCCGGGCCGCAGTGGTACGCTGGGTCACGGAATGGTATGAAACCCATGTGGTGTATAGATTTTCGGGAGCCCCTATGACTGGCAAAATACCACAATACACGATTACAGATTTGCCGGATGGGTATGTCGAAGATTCGGAGCAAAATATTAGTGAAGACGATTTTGTGTGTAAGGTCTATTACAACGAAGAAAGTGATAGATCGATATATTTTGATTATGCCTATATGCAACAGGGAACCGCGTGGACCTATGTGACTGAGGATGCTGAAAACATTGCAGTTACAGTGAATGGGTTGGAAGGGGAAATGTTTTTGACGGATGATTGGGAAAACACGAGAAATACAATCACATGGTTTGATCCACAAACCAATATCCAGTTTTCGCTTAACGCTAATGTTAATCAAGATGACATCTTGCACATGGCTGAGAGCGTTTCCTTGATGAAAACAGAAAATTGAAAGAAATATATAAAATGATGTGAGGATAACACCTCCTTATTTATGTAGTAGATACGGGAAAACCGATACAAAATGTAGAAGGAGGTAATTTCTATGAAATTCCACAAAAACGGGAAAGGGATTACCTGCGTTGTAGGAGTTATATTATTTGTAGTAATTTGTGCAAGTATATTCTCAAAACAGAAATTTTATGTTAGCAATGGAATAATGCATGAAATTACTTGGAGATATAATATATCCATATCAAAAGACGGGGATGACTTTCTTATTAGTTCATTTGACAAAATAACAAGAGAAAGCGTAATAAAAACATTCTCCGCAAGCAAAGAAAAAGCAGTCCGCACGGTAATCATAAAGGAAAGGCAAAATCATCTTACTATTTACGGAGAAGACGGGGAATGTTTATACGACGGAGTGATTACAGAAAGTGACTACACTTTAGACTGAAAGGGAGAGTTTTATGAAGAAAATGCAAAAAATGATTGCAGTGCTGTTTTCCGTGGCGATGTGTGCCGCTATGGCGGTTCCCGCATTTGCGGCAGAGACTGATACTGCGAGAAATGAAGAGCAAGAAACTGTTATGCCTCGCGCAATCGTGTATGAGGAAATTAACATACCGGGGGACGGTAAGTTCTATAAAATCACAGATGATTTCGAGATGCCAGCGAAATCGAGGGTGAGTTTTCAGGGAACCTGGTCCCCGGCTTATGCGAGATTAGAATTTAGGCTTTATGCACACAGCACTGGCAATGGTGCATATGTCATGCTCACCTCTGGTAGAGAGGGAGGCTTGGACGCTACAGCAGCTTCGGTATATTCACTGTATGCTAGATCGGTAGATCATGTCAAAGTTACTGGTGCTGTTAATATTACCAATTGACAGAAACATATAGCTTATAAATCAGTCAACTAATAGACTTGTAAGTCACAAAACGAATCGGATGGTAAACACACAGCTTGAGATAATTCCGCGGGAACAAAGTCACCATGTGCGACAATTCTCAAAGGAGGAATTGCTGTAAATGAAACGGATCTCTATTTTACTGGCAATAAGCCTGCTGCTGGGCATTCCGGCCCAAGCAGCCGCCCCTGCAGTATTCCAGTATCAAAGCAGCCGGCTTGGATTTTCCATCACGATTCCTGGCATTAGTCAGGACGAAATCATTGCCGAGGAAACCGATACCGGCGTGAACTTCTATCACGCTCCCTCCCGTGAAAAATACGGGGGAGAAATCGGCTCCATTGGAGTGGTTTCCCCACGGTCTGATTTCTTCTCCGGACACTACGATGATATGGCGTACCAGATCATCGCCATGGGAAAGAACCAGGTATTTCTATGGAAGACCCCAGGAGGAGGCACTCCCACCGGCGGAGATTTTCTGGATGCCTTTCGACGGGTATCCTCCGCCTTTTCCATGGAGAATTTGCGGAAAGGCTTGACCCCGGCTCAGCCGGATGGATGGCCGAAGCTCCAAACAGTGAGGCATCTGGCATACCTGCCAGTGAATGGTGGGCTTGCGCGTCCTAATGCTCCCTTGACACGCGGCGAATTGGCACAGATGCTATACACCCTGCTGGACGCTGGCAATAAGGCCGACAGTTACCGAGCCCCGTTCTCAGACACAGCAGGAAAAGACTGCACCCAGGCGGTTGCATATCTTGCCAGCTACGGTATTCTCACCGGCTATGCGGACGGAACCTTCCGCCCGGATGCGCCGATCAGCAGGGCCGCGTTCACCGTTCTGCTGCACCGCTGTCAGTTTGCGGCACCTGTGGGGCAGTATGGGGAAGAATTTGTGTTTGCGGATGTTCCTGCCGGATACTGGGCCGAAACGTACATATACAGCACGAAGATTTTGGGCTGGTTACAGGGCGGTGCCGATGGGCTGTTCCACCCGGAACGCCAAATCACCCGCGCTGAAGCTGTCACAGCCATCAACCGGATGCTCGGACGGGATGAATCTGTGACGGAGCTGCTGACTGTCGAAAATCCATTTTCGGATTTGGCAGAGAGCCATTGGGCTTGTGCGAATGTTCTGGAGGCAGCAGGTGTGCTGAAGGGCGATGCTGCTGTGCCTAAGATGGATTCCGTACCCCTAAACACCAGCGCATATCATTTCAGCAGCGAGTCTGATGGCTGGGCAGCTTCTGAGGGCCAGCTTTTCCACACCACGAACGGCGGAAAAAACTGGGACAAGGTCGGCTGTCCGCTTGCGTGCACAGTTTCTGGACTGTTTTTCTTTAGTGAGCAGGAGGGAATTCTTCTGGGAAGCAGCGAAGAGAACGCCTGCGTCCTGATGAGGACAGATGACGGTGGAAAGAGTTGGGACGATTTGCTGGCAAACCCGGACACGCTGGCCCGGTATCTGCCTGTGGAGCAGTTTCCTACCGAGAAAAGCCTGTTGGAAAGTATTGTTTCAGCAGAACTCCGTCCGGCCAGCCGAACTGCCGTTTACCTGACAGTCCGGTATCATCCCTACGAAAGCGTTCATGTGTACGATTTTGAAGCGGTAAGGCAGGCCGTGTTGACAGCGGATGCTTAACTGATCACGAACTGAAATCGATGATGGAAGTTCTGCCTTAGATGAGTTGTTCTGATTGCACAGCGAAGATATGTGGTGGATGACGAATGAAGGGGATCTCCAGACGGGGCCGCCTTGCAACAGCAAGGCGGCCCTGCCGCTCTATTACCGTTCCAAGCCCTTTTGTTTGGGCAGCAATTTATCCAATTCCTCCTGAGGGATCTTGCTCAAGAGCTTCTCTGCCCGCTTGCAGCGCCGCTCCAGCTCGGAAAGCTTCATGCTCTGGTCAAAGCTGTGGCTGCGTTCTGCTTTTAACTCGTTTCGCAGATCCGCATTGATCTCCCTTTGGAAGCTTGCGTTCCGCCGCTCGTGGGCGATGGTATCCCGCAGCCGCTGTGTTTCCGCCTGAAAGGATTCCACCTCCGGCAGCAGCTGCGCCAGCAGCGCAACGGCCTCTTCCCGCTTCTTGCCTGCGTTGAACACGTTGATGTTGTTCAGCGTGGTTTCCAACTGTTCCAGCTTGGCGTCCATCGCCGTGACCTTCTTGTACCACTGGGGTGTCAGGTGCCTGCGCTTGGTCTCCACGGCGGGCGTGCCGCGCTCCAGCTCCGGCCACCGTTCCGCCATGCAGGCATAGAAATCATCCTGCCAGCGGATCATGCTCTTCTTGTTGCCGAGGATCTCCTTTGCGGACAGCCGCTTGTCCCTGGTCAGCGGGACGAAGCAAAGGTGCATGTGAGGCGTTGTTTCATCCATGTGTACCACGGCGGAGAAAATATTTTCCTCGCCTACACGCTCCTTCAGAAAGTCAAAGGCCCGCCGGAAATACTCCGGCATTTCCGCTTCGTGAGCCTTGGCAAACTCCGGGCTGACCGTTACCAGCGTGTCCACGAATTTCACGCTGTCCTTTCGCACCCGGCAGCCTGCCGTCTGGATGCGGTGTCTGATCTCCTGCTCATAGCTCCACCGGGGCGTCACCAGATGGAAGTTCTGCGCCGTGCGGCTGAGATCAATGTCCGGGTTGCTGGCGTAGCTGTCCTTTGTCCGCTCGTGGTGGGCACTCAGCGCCTTGGACGCGCCGCCCTTGTGCTTTGCAAATCGTAAAATGGCGTATGCCATGTGGAACCTCCCCTTATTATAGTCTGGGAGACCTGGGAGCGGGGAATCCCCGTCACGGCTTCTGAAACCGTGCGCTGCGGCGTGTGTCGATACCGACACACGCCTTCACTTCGTTTTCGGCCCGGTCGCAAACGCGGCTGGCCACCGCCAGCCCGCGTTCGTTTCCGTCCCCTGCCGTGATGGGTATAACACACTATACTTTGTACCAAAGTCCGTGTGCCAGCCGTTCCCTCTGGACTCCCTGAAACGGGCGAAATGCCCTGTCAGTGCGACAGGACATTCAGCCCTCTGGTGTACGGTATGTCCGATATGTCCGGTATTTTCGGGGGATACCCCACTCCCGTTTTTACCGTACATACCGTACATTACCGTACACCTTCCCACCGCAGAAGGATGACCTTTCCATCCTTCGTGCGCCGGGAACCGTAGCGGATGCCGTACTTTCGCAGCAGGTCATCCTGCCGCACGTTCAGCGTCCGCACGATCCAGTTGGGTGAAATAACCTGTGCGCTGTCCATCTCCGAAAGACACTGTACCAGCTCTGTCGCCGTGCCGCTCCACAGTGGATTTTCTTCATTTACCAGCCGGGAAAGAAATTCCAACAGCGGGTTCGGCGGCTCCCTGAATGGCTCCGTTTCCACCTCCGTCGCTTGCCAAAGACTATGGGGAGAGTCAAAGTGCAGGTGAAGCCGTATCTGCGGCTGGTCACGTCCCACCACATCGAGGATGGCGTCCCCGCTCGTGCGTTGGTCCTTGTGCAAAACGAAAGCACCGTCTGCCGCCCCCAAGATGCCGTTGGTGCCGGAGATGGTGTCGAACACATCCTCCGCCCCCTCCTTGCGGGTGTGGTGAACGAGCAGCAGGGCGATGCCGCGTTGGTCTGAGAACGCCTTCAGCTTGGCGATGGTATCGTAATCCGCGGCGTAGCTGCCGTTGTCCGGCGTCCGTCCCCGGATGCGTTGGAGTGTGTCAATGATGACCAGCACCGTTTCCGGGTACTCAAACAGAAAGTTTTCCAGATGCTCCAGCAAATCTTCTTCCAGCGTGTCCGCCAGAACGGACAGCACCAGATCGGGACTGTCCCGTTCTGTCATCTGTGCCAAACGCTTCTGCAATCGCTCGTAGGTGTCCTCCAGAGCAAGGTACAAAACTGTGCCCTGCCGGGAGGGAAAGCCTAAAAACGGCTCTCCTGCGCTCACCTGATAGGCCATTTGCAGGACGAGGAAGGATTTGCCGATTTTGGGAGCGCCAGCGAGGAGGTATGTCCCCGCTGGCAGCAAGTTTTCAATGATACATGGCCGGGATGGGAAATGGGTGTCCATCAGCTCCGGCATGGAAAAGATACGCATTTTGCCGAATTGCTTGTTTGTTTCCTCAAAAGTTGCTATACTGTCTGTGCGTGCAAGCGCGGACGGCTGCTCCCCATCTGGTGCAACAGATGGATCTGGGGCAGTCGTTTCTTTATCCTCCCACATGGCCGCCTCCTGTGTTCTGTTCGATCCATTCCACCAGCTTGTCTCTCGGCACCAGCAGCCGCTTGCCGATCCGCAGGGTGGGAAAGGTGGCAGTGTTCAGCAGCTGGTACGCGCCCGCGCGGGAAATGCCCAGTGCCATAGCCAACTGATTGGCATTCAGCACCGCAGGCAGGTTTTCGTAGTTGTTGTTCATGTGTGACCTCCTTTGAAAATTATAGTTGACATTATGGACTATTTAGACTATAATACACAATGTAACTATTATGGCATGATTGTATAATGTAAATACGCAAAAGTCAATAGATAATTTTACGCATCTATCTTGATATATCTAACAGGAGGAAACTATGATCTTTCCTGAACACATGGAATTCCGGTATTACATCACCCCGGAACGTAAGGAGTGCTATGAACTATATAGCATGACACTGGGGTGCCGCAGAACCTTATTGGAAAAAACGCAGGACTTGGGCCAGTGCCTGGTTGACATCTATGATACCGACTTTTATGACACATACTGTGTACTGTCTGAAATCAATAAACTATTGCGTCCACTGGCTCCCCAACATAAGAATGAAACTGCATGGAGAAAGCTGTTGGAACTGGCGATGCCGCTTTGTAAAGTGCATCCATTTTTTGGGCTATTGATCAAGGAACTGAGTGATTTAGAAGAAAATCACGCATATGGCAAGAATGATACCAAGGATATACTGCTTCGGTTTGACCGAGATTTTGAAAATATCGTTAGTGATGCAAAGGCATTAATTGAAGTGTGCCTGGATGATCGCTATCAGCCAAACTACTCCACGGCAGAGAGATACCGCGAGGCTCATTATGACGCTCGACTTTGCTTTGATGATATGCGCTATGGTGAGCTTGCCACAGAGGAAGTTATGTTGGAGCGTCCCGCATATGACAGCGCCTACAACTACAGCGTTGAAAAGCTGCGGGAGCAGGGCATCAAGACGGCGCTGCGCGAAGTGCTCTATCCCAACACCGTACGAGACCTCTACAACTATCTGAAGGGCTATTGTCTCCGTCTGCCGCTCCCAATCCACAAGTGCAAAAACTGCGGCAGATACTTTGTTGTGACTGGCAACATCACGCAGGACTACTGCACACGGTTGATGGAAGGCTCGGAAAAGACCTGCCGCCAAATGGGAGCCGTGGTGCAGTATCAGAGCCGACAAATGAAGAATCCTGCCACAAAGGAGTTTACACGATCCTACAAGGCTCACAACGCCCGTGTACGATATGGAACGATGACCAAGGCGGAGTTTACCGCATGGTCGAAGGAGGCGCGCGCAAAGCGCGCAGACTGCATTGCTGGTAAACTGCCACTGGAGGAATTTGTGGCATGGTTAGACAGCGACAGGCAGCGATAAGGTAAACAACGGACTGACTGGCCGTTTTATAATTTCAGAGGAAAGAGAGGTACATGTGAAAAGCAATACCAAGAACGCAAAGGGTAGCGGCACCATCCGCAAGCGCTCCGACGGGCGCTGGGAGGCCCGCTATACCACCGGCATTGACCCGAAGACGGGCAAACAGACCCAAAAGTCCGTCTATGGCAAGACACAAAAGGAAGTCCGCCAGAAGCTGACGGAGGTCACAGCGGAGATCGACAGCGGGACGTATTTGGAGCAGACGAAGGATACGGTGGGGGAGTGGCTGGATACCTGGCTGAAAACCTACGCGCTGTATTCCGTGAAAAGCTACACCTATGATGCCTATGAGCGCAGCTGCAACATCCATATCAAGCCTGCGCTGGGGCGGATACGGCTGTCCGCGCTGACAGCACCGCAGATTCAGCAGTTTTATAACAGTCTGATTACTGAGAAGGAGCTATCGCCCAAGACGGTGAAGAACATCCACGGTGTGCTGCACCGGGCGCTGGGACAGGCTGTGAAGCTGGGGCTGCTCCGTTCCAATCCGACGAATGTCTGCGATTTACCAAAGGCACACCGAAAAGAAATCAAGCCGATGGAGCAGGCGGAGATCTCGAGATTTCTGCAAGCGATCCAAGGTACGAAGTATGGGCTGGTGTATCAAATCACCCTGTTCACCGGATTGCGGGAGGGGGAGGTACTGGGACTGACGTGGGATTGTATTGATTTTGAGCACAATGCGATCTACATCAACAAGCAGCTTCAGAAAACGAAAAAGGTGGGCGGTACTTACTGCCTTGCCCCAACGAAGAACAACCGCAGCCGAACGATTTTGGCAGCCCCCTCTGTGATGACACTGTTCCGAAAACAAAAAAGCCAGCAGGCGCAGATGCGTCTGTTGGCAGGAGAAGCGTGGAACAATTCGTGGAATTTGGTGTTTACCAATGAGCTGGGTGGTCATTTGTGCCATTGTACAGTCTATAAAAAGTTTAAGGCAATCGTAAGAGAGCTTGGTATGCCGGAGGAGCGGTTTCATGATTTGCGGCACAGCTTTGCCGTGGCTTCCATTGAGAGCGGCGATGACATCAAGACAGTGCAATCCAATCTGGGCCATGCCACCGCCAGCTTTACCTTGGATGTGTATGGTCATGTATCGCAAAAAATGCGGCAGCAATCCGCTGACCGCATGGAGGAATTTATTCAGAAAGTCTCCGGTTGAAACGATTGCCGCAAATGCTCTTTGAAATCTATAAAGGGTCAAAATAAGGGTCAAAGGACATGACAAAACCCTGTAACCGTTGAGATTACAGGGTTTTGTGTGGCGGAGAAGGAGGGATTCGAACCCTCGAGACCCTTTAGGAGCCTACATGATTTCCAATCATGCGCCCTCGACCAACTAGGCGACTTCTCCATAGCTGTGTCCAGTACATTCCGCTGATTCACTTTTTGCTGTCTCAAACAGACATCGTTGTTATTATATCAGAAATATTTAAAAAGTCAAGACCTTTTCTACGAAAAAAATGTGCATTAGGAAAAGCGAAGCGCGGAGGAAATTCCTCCGCGCTTCCTTCATCGCATATCGGTAATGATATTGTCCACGGCGTGATCCACGGCGATACCCAACTTTTGAATACTCTTTCCAACCTGTGTTTTCATGGGATCCCGTCCGTAGGGCGACATCATGCCCATTGCGGCGCCAGTCAGCAAGCCGGCGCCCATGCCGATCCAAAACCCGGCACAACCTTTCATTCTCAGTCACTCCTTTTCCGGCACGGCAATAGTATGCCCGCGCGGGAGCAGAACATGATGGAACTTTCTTCTATTTTTCAATGACGCCGCCGCCGACAACGTTCTCCCCATCGTAAAGCACGGCGAACTGTCCCGGCGTCACGGCCCGCTGCGCCTCCCGAAACCTGAGACGCACCCGCCCATCGGCGAGCGGTTCCGCAGTGGCGGGGGACTCCTTCTGGCTGTAACGGAGCTTCACGGTAAACTCCATCGGGGCGGCAAGCGCCGGAATGGAGATCCAGTTCCAGTCTCCGGCGACGGCCTCCATGGTAAACAGCTCCTCATTGTGTCCCAGCCGGATCGCGCAGGCGGCTGGATCCTTTTCCAGAACGTACAGCGGCGGCTCAATGGCCAATCCCAGCCCCTTGTGCTGCCCCTTTGTATAGCGCACGAAGCCCCTGTGCTGGCCGAGCACACGCCCGTCCGGCCCCAGAAACGGTCCCACCGGGGAATCGTGTCCCACACAGCGGGCGATCAGGCCCGCATAATCCCCGTCTGGGACAAAGCAGATGTCCTGACTGTCCCGCTTCCGGGCAGTCGGCAGGCCGCGGGCTTCCGCCAGTTCCCGCACCTGAGGCTTGGTCAGGCCGCCCAGCGGGAACAGCGTATGGGATAGCTGCTCCTGCGTCAATCGGCAGAGGAAGTAGCTCTGATCCTTCGCCCGGTCAGCCCCCCGGCGTAGCAGATACCGGCCCGACACCGGGTCGCGGGCGACGTTGGCAAAGTGGCCGGTGGCCAGATAGTCTGCCCCCAGCGCCTGCGCGGCGTCCCACATGGCGCCGAATTTGATCTCCCGGTTGCAGAATACGCAGGGGTTCGGCGTCCGCCCCGCCTCGTACTCCCGGATGAAGTACGCCGCAACCGTTTGACGGAACCGTTCCGACAAATCCAGATCGTGAAAGGGCAGCTCCAGCGCCTGTGCCACGGCTCTGGCGTCAGATCCATCCTCCGGCGGACAGTTCTCCGGCAGGGGAAGGGTATTCAGCAGGGAGAGATGCAGGCCGTGAACGCAGTATCCGCGCTCCAACAGCAGTACCGCGGCGGCAGAGCTGTCCACTCCGCCGCTCATGCCCAAGAACACCTGCGCCATAGACGTCTCCTTTTCAGCACAAAATTGATGGTGTATTTTATAAAAACAGGAAGCGGCGGAAAGTCGCTTCCTGTTCAATCCTGATTTCGGATGGTGTAAGCAGCGGCAGGGAGAGCGTCCGCAAGCCCCATCAGCGGGCGGTTGAAGCCGCTGGCGTAAAGCGGCGTCACATCGGACACCTGCGTGCCGGACTGCCGGTCCGGCAGAAATACGGTGAAGCAGCTCCCCTGTCCGGGAACGGATTTCACGGCGATGCCGCCGCCGTGCCGCTCTGCAATGGCGCGGCATAGGGGCAGTCCCAGACCCAGACCGCGGCGCGGTACGGCCTGCGTATGCAGATAGCCGTCAAAGAGATGCTCCATCTGCTCCGGCGAAATTCCGCAGCCGGTATCCGCCACGCTGAGCAACAGCTCGCCGCCGCTTTTTTTCAGTTCCACCGTGACCGTGCCGCCGGCAGGCGTAAATTTCAGCGCATTGGACAGCAGATGATACAGGAGCTGCTCCATGGCGCCGGCGTGAACCGCGCAGATGCGGCGCTCCATGGCGCAGATGAATTTCAGGTGGATCCCCAGCATCTCCGCCAGATCGCCGGCGCTTTCGCAGACCTCGCCAATCAGCTTTACCAGATCTGCGTCCCGCAGCGCGGCCGGCTGCGCTTCAGCCAGATATTCAGCGGAGGAAAGGCTGTTCACCAGCCGCAGCAGCCGGTAAAAGCTCTGATCCAGCACTGCGGCCTTGGCATCCAGCACGGGATCCTGTTCCCGCGCTTCCGCCGGAATGGCCTGAGACGCGGCAAGGTAGAGGTTGCTGAGCAAACCGCGCATCTGATTGGCAAGATTGGGGAGCAGCGCGGCCAGATCTTCCTGAACCTGACCCACGGGAAACACCTTCTTTCTTCCAGATGGCATAAAACTATCATAGGCAGTCCGCCCGGATCTACCCATGGCAAATTTTTGCAAGTAATAAGCACGTAATAAGATGGTATCAGAAAACGGCGCGGAATACAAGAAATTTGTCAGATTATGCAGAAATTTCACGGAGCGGTTCGTCTCCTCCCGCCCCGGCAGTCTCCGCCTGCGGTGTGTCCGCCGCGTAAACGGTGTGTTATGCAAAGAGAACAAGACACGGCAAAATCCGACGACGTATTTTTACGTACCAGTCACTATTTTGTTTCGGAAAATAAGTTTATAATGAAGCCAAACAAATCGGCGGACACGATTTGACAGGAGGAGATTTCGATATGGCAATTAAAGTTGGTATCAACGGCTTTGGCCGCATCGGCCGCGTGGCTCTGCGGATCATGGTAGAGCGGGGCAGCAGCAGTTATCAGATCTGCGGCATCAACCTGCGGAATGCGGATCTGGATTATATGGTATATCAGGTGAAGTACGACTCCGTGTTCCGCACGTTCCGTGACACTGTGGAGCATGACGACCGCCACCTCATCATCAACGGCAAGAAGATCCGGGTCTACAGCGAAAGCGACATTACGCAGATCCCCTGGGATGACTGCGGCGCAGAATACATCATTGAGTCCACCGGCGCGTTCAACACCGTGGAAAAGGCCAGCGCCCATTTGCAGAACGGTGCGAAGAAGGTCATTATCTCCGCCCCCTCCAAGGACGATGTGATGCCCACCTTCGTCATGGGCGTCAACCATCTGAAATACACCCCGGATATGGACGTGGTATCCAACGCCTCCTGCACCACCAACTGCCTTGCCCCCATGACCAAGGTCATCAACGATACCTTCGGCATCAAGCAGGCGCTGATGAGTACCATCCACTCCGCCACCGCCAAGCAGAAGGCCGTGGACGCCCGTGCGGGCCGCGACTGGCGGACGGGCCGCAGTGTGCTGGGCAACATCATCCCCTCCACCACCGGCGCTGCCAAGGCTGTGGGACAGGTGATTCCGGAGCTGAAAGGCAAAATGACCGGCATGAGCTTCCGGGTTCCCACCAACGACGTGTCCGTGGTGGATCTCACCGCCCGGCTGATCCATCCCGCCAGCTACCACGACGTGTGCGTGGCCATGCGGAACGCCGCCAAGAACAGCATGAAGGGCATCATCACCTGCACCACCGATCAGGTGGTCTCCTCCGACCTGACGGGCTTCTCTGAAACCTGCATTTTCGACGAGACTGCCGGCATCATGCTGGACGACGATTTCGTGAAGCTCATTGCGTGGTACGACAACGAATGGGGCTACACCAGCAAGCTGCTGGATCTGATGGCTCATATGTACAAGGTGGATCACGAGGCCTGAGAGGCGTTTGCAGACCTTCCCAGCATATTCCGTGCATTCAAAAACGGTTCCGGGAACAATGCGCCGGGACTCGGATCATAACAGCTGCGCTCCACTGCCGAAATGGCAGTGGAGCGTTTTTTTGCCTTCAGCGCTGCGCTAATCCGCGTTTTGCGAAAACGTATACGTTTGCAGAACGGATTTTCTCCATCGCACATCGGTAATACCGTCAAAAAAACGCCAGCCAGTATTGTATATTTTGCACATCATCCGTGAAAATAGATAAAAAAATCATGGGAAAATAGCCATAATCCTCCTTGACAACTCCCATCCAAATTCACTATAATAT
The DNA here is from genome assembly GCA_900544615.1 of uncultured Oscillibacter sp. GTDB lineage: Bacteria > Bacillota > Clostridia > Oscillospirales > Oscillospiraceae > Oscillibacter. The sequence goes on from UQVS01000011.1 coordinate 12,554, forward strand.
GCTCAAAGAAGCGCAAACGTTTGCGATTAGGGGCTGTTAAGGAACGGCCAACCCCTGCTTGCAGAATGCGCCGAACCGCTCCCAGCGTTTCCCCGGCAGTATTCAGAAAGAGGTGTTATCGTGTCGAAGAATGGCTTACCCAGAAAACCCCTGACCAAGCGGCGCCTGAAAAACCTGATCCTGAACGTGCTGAAAAATCCCTTTAACATGGTGGTGCTGGTCAGCCTTGTGATCCTGTTCTGTCTTATCATCATCCCTCTGCTGACCATGATCGCCAATACCTTCACGCTGGCGCAGGGCGAGCTGCGCCGGGTACAGGGTCATGTGGGAGACTTCACCCTGTACTACTGGAAGTACATCCTTGCCAGTACCCTGTCCGGCGCCGTGCTGTGGGGGCCGCTGAAAAACTCCTTTATCTGCGGCTTTTTCACCGTGCTGGTTTCGGTGCCTCTTGGCTCCGTTCTGGCATGGCTGATGATCCGCACCGACATTCCCGGCAAGAAGATCCTGGGCCTGCTGGTCACTGTCCCCTACATGATCCCCTCCTGGACCAAGGCACTGGCGTGGCTGGCCATGTTCCGCAACTCCACCTCCGGCGCTGACGGCTTTCTGGCCGGCATGGGCATCCCGATCCCCGACTGGCTGGCCTACGGCCCCATTGCCATCGTCCTGTGTATGTCCATGCACTATTACGCATTTTCCTATATTATGGTCTCCGGCGCGCTCCGCTCCATCAACTCCGAGCTGGAGGAAATGGGCGAGATTCAGGGGGCCAGCAAGGCGCAGATCCTGCGGCACATCACCCTGCCCCTGATCCTGCCCTCCGTGCTCTCCGCCACCGTCATGACCATCAGCAAATCCATCGGTACATACGGCGTCCCTGCCAACCTCGGCAACCGCATCGGTTACTACACGCTGGCCACTAAAATGCGTAACTTCATCGATCAGGGGCCGCAGGCCGTCGGTTACGCCATGTCCATCGTGCTGGTGCTGCTGGCAGCTCTCATCATCTTCTCCAACCAGCGGATCGTGGGCGTCCGCAAGTCCTACGCCACCGTCAGCGGCAAGGGCGGCCGCGCCACGCTGATGCCTCTGGGCAAGGCCAAGAAGCCTCTGATGGCGTTTTTGATGGTATTCCTCTTCCTGGCCATGGTGGTGCCCTTCTTCGTGCTGATTATGGAAACCTTCCAGATCACCACCGGCGCCGGCTACGGGCTGGATAACCTGACCCTCTACAACTGGATCGGCAAGTCCGGCCAGATTGCCAAGTACACCAACTACGAAGGCATCTTCCGGGATCCCAAGTTCTTCAGTGCCTTCTGGAACACCATCCGCCTGACTCTCATCGGCTCCATCATCACCGCCATCTGCGGCCAGTTTCTGGGCTACATCAGCTCCCGCGGCCGCGGCAAGTGGTACGGCGACCTGACGGAGCAGATGGTGTTCGTGCCCTACCTGATGAGCGGCATTGCTTTCTCCACCATGTATTTCTCCATGTTCTCCCGGCCTCATCTGGGGGGACTGCTCCCCTCCCTGTACGGTACCTTTGCCCTGATTGTCCTCACCTCCGTAGTCAAGCACTTCCCCTTCGCCAGCAAATCCGGCACAGCCAATATGCTCTCCATCAGTACGGAACTGGAGGAGGCGGCAGATATTGCCGGTGCCAGCTTCTGGAAGCGGATGAGTTCCATCATCGTGCCGCTGGCGAAAAACGGCTTCATCTCCGGCTTCATGCTGACCTTCATCTCCATTGCCAAGGAGCTGGATCTGGTCATCATCATGATGACTCCCTCCACCCAGACCATGTCCTATCTGGCCTTTACCTACTCGCAGGAGGGCTACAACCAGATGTCCGACGCAGTATCCGTCTGCGTGCTGGCCTTCATTCTGGTGTGCTACACCGTGGCCAACCGCTTCGGCGCAGACCTCAACAAGAGTATGTAAGTCCCGGAATTGTGACAGAACAGAAAGGAAAAATGATATGAGCCGCATTGAATTGAAGCACATTGATAAATTTTACGGCAGCAACCACGTCCTCCGGGACATCAACCTCACCATTGAGGACGGCGACTTCATGACCCTGCTTGGCCCCTCCGGCTGCGGTAAGACCACCACCCTGCGCGTGGTCTCCGGTCTGGAAAAGCCCCAGAACGGCACCATGACCATCGACGGCGTGGAGATGATCAACGCGGACGACGCCTACTATGCCGAACCCAGCAAGCGCGGACTGAATCTGGTGTTCCAGTCCTACGCCCTGTGGCCCCACATGACGGTGTACAACAACATCGCCTTCGGCCTGAAGATCCAGAAGATGAGCAAGGCGGAGATCGACCGCCGGGTTATGGATTCCCTGAAAATGATGCGGATCGATATGTACAAGGACCGCTATCCCACCGAGCTGTCCGGCGGTCAGCAGCAGCGGGTAGCCATCGCCCGCGCCGTAGCCTCCAGTCCCAAGCTGCTGCTGCTTGACGAGCCGCTGTCCAATCTGGACGCCAAGCTCCGCATCGATATGCGGGCGGAGCTTCAGCGGCTTCACCGGGAGCTTGGCACCACCATCATCTACGTCACCCACGATCAGACTGAGGCGCTTACCATGTCCACCAAGATCGCCCTGTTCAAAGCCGGCGAGCTGAATCAGGTGGCCACTCCCTCGGAACTGTACAACAACCCCGTTGATCTGGAAGCGGCGGACTTCATCGGCAATCCCCGCATCAACCTGCTGGACGGCAAGGCGGAGGTCGTTAACGGCCAGCTGGTAGTCAAGAGCGATCTGGGCGGGCATACCTTCCCCGCAGAGCATCTCACCACCGAAGAATTCCCCAGAAGCGGCGAATTCGACTGCGTGCTGGCTATCCGCCCCGAACAGATCGCCATTTCCACCGAGCCGGTGGAGGGCGCCATCCCCGTCAGCATCTACTCCAACCAGCCTGCCGGTTCCGAAACCATCACCACCCTGAAGGCCGGTACCGACGAATTTCTGGCCAAGGATATCGGTCAGATCCATTATGATCTGGATCAGAAGGTCTGGGCCATCATCGATCAGAATAAGATCAACATCTACAACAAGGAGACCACCCGTCTGATCAAACGCGCGGTGTAAGCCGTGTCTTGATATGCGTCCCTATTCAGGCCCCGCCTGCGGCGCGGCCAAAACGTGAAAGGAGTCCCCGATGAAAATGAAGAAGTTTTTTGCACTGCTTCTCTCCCTCTCCATGGCGCTGAGTCTGGCCGCCTGCGGCAGCAAGGGCGCCGATGAATCCAGCGACTCCCAATCCGGCAGCGATGCCGCCAGCGACCTGCATCTTGGCTACGATCTCAACACCGGCGAGAGTTTCTACGGCCCCTACTATGACGAATGGAGCGACAAGACCGACGAAGAGCTTTTCGAAGAAGCCCTGAAGGAGGAGACCACCATCAATGTCTACGCCACCTCCTCCAAGATGCTGAAGGTGGAGGAGAGTTTTGAGGAAACCTACCCCGGCCTTGATCTGGTGGTATTCGATCTGGACAGCGACGAGGTGCTCTCCAAGGCCAAAATCGAGCACGACACCGGCCACATCACCGCCGACGTGCTTCAGACCAAGGACGTCAACGGCAACGTGTTCCACGAGTGGTACAATCAGGACATTCTGGAGCCTTACTTCCCCAAGGACATCTGCTCTCACATCGACGAGGAAAACCTGAAATATGGCTATCCTCTGTACGCCTCCCAGTCCATGTGGTACTATAATACTGCTGCCTTCCCCGTCCGCCAGCCCATCCACAGCTGGTGGGAGATCATCGAGAAAAAGGAGGACGGCACGCAGAAATTCCGTCTCTTCACCAAGGAGATCGGTCAGGAGTCCGCGTACCTGTCCCTGTTCGCCAGCTTCATCAACAATGCCGACGAGATGGAACAGTCCTACAAGGATATCTACGGCAAGGATCTGGAATACACCTATGACGCTTCCTCCTTCGGCTTTGAGGTTCCCGAAAACAATGCCGGTGTGGAGTACCTGTGGCGCTTTTCTCAGGCCGAGATGACCTTCATCGGCGATGGTGATGAGCTGGTGCTGGCCGTTCACAATTCCACCGCTGACGATCCCGCCCTGTGCCTGGCTTCCGCCGGCAAGATCGGCAACCGTGACGAATCCGGCTATGACATTGCCTGGTGCCTGAATCTGGAGCCTTACACCGCCCTGCTGAATCTGGAGTCCCTGTTCATCGCCAAGGGCACCAACAGCCCCGCCGGCGCCCGTCTGTTCGTCCGGTACATCACCGGCGGTGCCGACGGCCAGAGCGAAGGCATGAAGCCCTTCAAGAAGGAAGGCAACTGGCTCGTCCGCGACGACGTGGAGGACAAGAAGAACCCCGCCAAGCTCAGCGAGCTGGGCGCCCGCACCAACGACCTCAGCGCGATTTATGACATCTATCCCGACGTGCAGGATATGTGGACCTATTGGCTTGCCCAGAATCCCAGGATGAAGTAAATTCCGGCCCATGTGCCGGGATCCCGATCTCCGGGCGGCAGCTGCCGCCCGGAGCCGAACCCTATGAAGCTGCCCCCGGCGGGGTCAGACGCAGAACAGACAGGAGACACTATGAATCAGGATTTTGAAAAGGAACTGCAACGGACAGAGCGGGAAAAGGCACGCGCACAGCGGGTCGACTCCTTCTGGAACGCCTTTCAGCTGACGGAAAATGGTCATGTGAAAAGCACACTGCTGCTGAATTCCTTCTGCCTGTCCATCGTGTTTTTGGCGGTTTATTTCGCCGCGTTTTATCTGCTCACCGACCCGATCCACGCACTGCTCTCCTCGGCTTCTCTGGCCGTCGAAAATCTGGCAAACGCACTGCTTCCCGCCATTGTCGGTACGGCAGTCTGCAGTCTGACGCACCTGTTCTGCCGTCCTCAGACAGTGCTGGCTTCCTATCTGTGGCTGCTGGCATTGGCAGCTGCCATTCTGGTCGTCATGCTGCTGATGCTGCACGGTGGGGCGGGAACGGCTCTGTTTCTGAGCTTTTACGCCATACTGGTGCCTGCGCCGCTAATTTCAGGCATTGCCGTTTCCCTGTGGGTCCTGCGCCGGAAGGGCAACCATTCACTACGTATATAATAGAAAAGGCTGTGAAACAATGATCGACACCGTACTGTTTGATATGGGCGGAACTCTGGAAGATATCCATGTAGACGACGAGAGCCGTCACGCCTCCATACAGGGGGTGCTGGATATTCTCCGCGCCCACGGTATTGACCCCGACAAGGATTTTGAAACCGCTGCCAGCGCGATCAACGCCGGCTGGGAACGTTACGGCGCTTACCGGGATCCCCGGCAGAGGGAGCTGAAGCCGGAGGAGATCTGGGGCAGCTTTGTCCTGACGGATTTTGGTCTGGACGAGGAATCGGTGCGTTCCTATGCGGAGGAGCTGGCCCATATGTGGGAAGTCACCCACTACCACCGTGCGCTCCGTCCCCATGTTCGGGAAATGCTGGAGGGGCTGAAGGATCTGGGGATGAAGCTGGGCGTTATCAGCAACACCGCCAGTCTTTATCAGGTCTTTGACATTTTGAAGGAATACGGCATCCGGGATTACTTTCAGGATGTGACTCTTTCCTCCGTCACCGGGTATCGCAAGCCCAACCCCAATATTTTCATGGTCTCTCTCCATCAGGTGCAGTCCGATCCCGCCCATTGCGCCTATGTGGGCGATACCATCTCGCGGGATGTGATCGGCCCCATTCGGATGGGCTTCGGCGCAACCTTCCATATCGACTCGTATCTTACCCGATTGAAGGACACCCATGTTTCTCCGGATGTGAAAGCCACCTACAACATTCAGGATATCTATGAGGTATATACCATCCTGAAAGAATCCCATTGATTTGTTTCTCCACCTACCTTTTCATGCCAACGGAGCGGAACCGCCGAAAGGCGGTTTCGCTCCGTTTATGCGCTACTCTGTGCCGACGTCCCGTATGCTGGTCCTGCGCCGCCGCCTTGGCTTTCCCATCCTCAGTCTGCCGGTTTCAGAAAATTGACAAAGAGCCGCCGGAAGCGCTGGCGGCGCTTCCGGCGGCTCCCTCCCGATTTGTTTTCTCCTGTCAGCGGCGCTTATTCGTACAGAGTACCCGCGCCGTCTACCATGGCATCATAGGCCCGCTTCACTTTGTCGTAATTCTTGTCCCGGTCCAGCGCCACGCCGCGGCCCACACCGTCCACAATGCGGCCCACGCCAATGGCGTCCAGTTTTTCATCCAGCTCTGTCAGCAACGCAGGCGCGGAACCCGGTTCTGTGGAGCGGCCGTCAAAAATGATATGGAAATACACCCGATCCAGCCCGGCATCCCGTGCCATCTCGCAGATCGCCAGCGGGTAGTCAATGCAGCCGTGGGAGGACTTATAGGTGAGATACGCCAGCAGGTGCAGAGCCGTCCCGTTCTTCTTGGCGTGCTCGATGGCCTGTAGGAAGATGGGATTTTTCTTGAAGCTGCCGTCCTTTACCGCGGCGTCCAGCCGAACGTCGTCCTGCATGACGCAGCGGCCCGCCCCCAGATTGGAGTGACCCGCCTCAGAGTTGCCGGCCTTCCCGGCTCCCAGCCCCACAAACTCGCCGGAGGCGTGAAGTTTGCTCCAGGACTGCTCTGCCAGCAGGGCGTCCCAATAGGGGGTGTCCGCCAGATGAATGGCATCCCCCTCGTCGCCGGTGCCAAGGCCCCAGCCGTCGCAGATGATCAGAAGCATCTTCCGATCCTTGCCGAAATCGTGTCCCGCCGCCAGAGATGTTCCGTCCATTTCAGCAGGCTGCGGAATGCCCATGACATCCAGCACCGTAGGCGCCACATCGCCCAGACTGCCGTCCCGCAGCGCAATAGGGCCGCTGTGAGCGGGATCCATCAGGATAAAGGGCACCAGATTGGTGGTATGCGCGCCGTCTGGCTTTCCGGCGGCGGTATACAGCTTTTCAATATTGCCGTGGTCGGCGGTAACGGCCACCACATAGCCCTTGGCCAGCGCGTCATGCACCACCACGTCCAGATAATGACTGACGTGCTTGCAGGCTTCCAGCTTAGCGGCGGTGTTCTGGGTATGGCCGATGACGTCGCCGTTGGCGAAGTTGGTCACGATAAAATCATACTTGCCCAGCGCTTCCATCACCCGGTCTGCCACGGCGGGCAGGCTCAGCTCCGGCTTCTGGTCAAAGTCAATGCCCTTGGGAGACGGGATGCACACGTCGTCCTCGCCGGGGAACGCGGCGTTTTCGCCGCCGTTGAAGAAAAAGGTCACATGGGCATACTTTTCGCTTTCGGCGCAGTGGAACTGGCTCTTCCCCGCCTCGCTGAGCACCTGTGCCAGCGGCTTGACCACATGGGAGGGGGCAAACGCAATGGGCAGATCCTTGAACTTGTCATGGTACATGGTCATGATGACAAAATCCAGATCCTTCAGCAGATTACGCTCCACCCGATCAAAATTCGGATCGGTAAACAGCTCCGTCAGCTCGATTTCCCGTTCTCCCCGGCGGCAGCAGAACACGGCGGAATCCCCGTCGCTGATCTTTCCCACGGGTCTGCCATTTTCCACCAGGACCATCGGTTCCAGATGGTAATCATCCAGCCCTGCCTGATATGCTTTTTCCACGGCCCGCGCCAGCTGGGCGCCGCCGCGCTTGGATTCGGACATAGAAAATACCTCCTTATCAGATTATGCGGCGTGCCGAACCGAATCCCGCACGCCGCATGGCACGTTGGCCTGCTCGTCAGCCTGTGGCTTACTGCCCGTCCTCCGGCGGGATCAGCTTTTCCACCGCCACCTGCCCCCGTTTGGGGAAGATGTCCAGCAGATCCGGGAATCGGTAAACCTTGGCATCCGGCCGGTTTTCCGCCGTCAGCTTCAGCGGCTTGTCTTTCTTATACTGCACGGTGACAGTCATGCCGAAGTCCACCGCTTTTGCGCCGATGATGTCCCGGTTCAGGTTGTCGCCCACAAAGCAGCAGTTCTCCGGCTCTGCGCCCACTTCCTCCATGGCATAGTAGTAAATAGCGGGGCCGGGCTTGCGGACATATGTGACCGAGGACTGCTGAACCGTCTGAAAATAGGGCCGCAGGCCGTCCTGATCCAGCCACTCGTCCACTTCCCGCTTGCCCACCAGATCGGAGATGATCCCCATGGTATAGCCCCGGCGGCACAGCTCCTTCACCGTTTCCGCGCCGCCCTCCACCACTGTGCGGCGGCCCTTGGTCTGCCGGTACTGGTAGCAAAGCTCCGCCGCATTCTTCCGAATCCGCTCCGGGTCGCAGTCATAGGCCAGCCAGCGGCGCCAAAGTACCTCCTCCGGCGCTTCGCACATATATTTCAGCGCCCATTCCCGGTACTGATCGTACCGCTTGTCGATCACATCCGCAAACCACTGGGTGGGGTTCTCCGTCTCCACGCCGCACAGCTCCGCGATCTTCGCCCGCGCTGCCGCCAGATAGGCCGGATCTTCATCAATCACCCGGAACGTGCCGCCCAGATCCAGAAAAATATAACGGATATCCGTCTGCATGGCTCTTCCTCCTTTTCACCGGGCAAGGCCCGGAATATGCTCAGGTCAGAATGTTCAGGATCTCCCGGAAGTCCTCCACAACATAGTCCGGGCGGTTTTCCTCCGTAAATTCCACCGGGTGCTTCTTCTCCGGGGAGCGGAAAATGATGTTGCAGCCGATGCCCGCCTTTTTGGCTCCGGCAATATCCCGCTTGATATTGTCCGCCACGGACACGCAGTCTTTCGGCTCCACGCCGATCTCCCGGCAGGCCAGCTCATAGATCTCAGAGCAGGGCTTCCGCATATGGCACACGGAGGAGAGGATCACCGTATCAAAATACGAATCCAGACCGTCCTCCTCCAGCCAGTCGGGAACCTCATGCTCGCCGATGAGGTTGGAAATGATGCCCAGTTTGTAGCCACGGCTGTGGAGGCCCCTGATAACCTCCGCGCCGCCGTCCACCACCACCCGGCGTCCCTTGGACTGCCGGTACTGGAAGCTCAACTCATGGCACACCTGCCGGATGCGGACAGGGTCATAATCCGGCAGTAGCCATTTGCACCACAATTCCTCGTCCCCGGATTCTTTGTACTCGCCCAATGCCCACTTGCGGTAAGGCTCATAGCGTTCCTCCACGATCTGGTAAAATGCTTCATAGGGCAGTTCCGTTCCTGCGATCTCCGCCAGCTTCCGGCGGGCGTGGCGCAGGTAGGGTTCGTCCTGCAAAGCGATCCGCAGGGTTCCGCCTAAATCAAAAAAGACCGCCCGATACTGCTGATCCATAGCCGCCTCCTTACACCCGTGCCGGGAAGATATCCAGCAGCTCGGAAAGGCTTGTGATGACGTGATCCGGGGTAAACTCCTTGCCGGTGGCCTTTTCCTTGTTCAGCGTATCCGGCTCATCGATCCGGATCATCATGCCGAAGCCGGCAGCCTGCGTTCCCTCCACATCCCGCACCGGGTTGTCGCCTACATAGGCGCAGTTGGCCTCCGGCGTGCCGATGCAGCGGCAGGCCAGATGGTAGATCTCCGGGTCCGGCTTCCGCAGGCGGACCTTGGAGGAGAGGATCGTGGTCTTGAAGCACTGGGCCACGCCGTCAGCGGCCATCCAGTCCGGGATCTCCGTCTCCGTGACGGTGTTGGCGATGATGCCCAGGGTGTAGCCCCGGCGGCACAGCTCCTTGATGGTGGCTACGGCGTCCGGGCGGGCCACCCGCCGGCCGTCATGATCCCGCCACAGGCGGGTCAGCTTCGGCGCATTGGCAAAAATCATATTCGGCTCATATTCCGGCAGCATATACTGAGTCCACAGTTCGCCCTCCGAGGCGTCCAGCAGCGTGGCCTTGGACTGCTTGCGGTATGCCTTCCAGCGTTCCTCCAGCTTGGCAAACAGGGCGTCGTGGCTTTCGGTGGTGCCGATCAGCTCCATGAGGCCGGCTTCCGCCCGGTCAATAAATTCCTGATCCGGCAGAACAATGCGAAGGGTATTTCCCACATCGAAAAAAATGGTCTGGATCGGGGCAGTCATGGCAGATTCCTCCTTATGATGATGAAAATTGCAGGGTGCGGCAGCGCGGGGAGGATTGCGGTGCAAAAACGCTGCGCGGCAGCGTTTTGTTCGCAAACGTTTACAGGTTTTTCTGCCTTTATTTTAAGGGAGCGCCACCTTTTTGTCAATATCGCAAACGCCAAAGCTTCCGGCGTTTTTTTGCTGTATCGTCCAAAGCACGTTAAAATAGTATGGGGATATTGACAGAATTGAAAAAATCGGCTATTCTTTTGTCAGCGGATGAACCCCTGCCGCCGTTTTCATTCTACACGGAAACGTTTGCGGATAAATGCAGCGAAAGGAGCTGTTCCGCATGAAAAATGTAACCTTAAAAGACGTGGCCAAGGCAGCCGGCGTTTCCTATGCCACGGTTTCCCGCGCCCTCTCCGGCAGCTCTCAGATCGGCAGTGAAACCAGAGAGCGGGTATTGAAGCTGTGCGACGAAATGGGCTATACCACCAACTTTGTCGCCCGCTCCATGGTCACCAAGCGCACCAACCTGATCGGTCTGGTGGTGCCGTCGGTGGACAACCAGTTCATGTCGGAGCTGGCTTACCACGCGGAGGTCAGCGCCCGCTCCCACGGCTATAACATCATGCTCTGCGACTCCGGCCCGGATCTGCGGCAGGAAAAGACGGTGGTAAAGCTGCTGCTGGGCCGACAGGTAGACGGCATCCTCATCGTCCCCCAAAGCTCCCGTTCCTACGAAAGCCTCAAGCCGTATCTCGACCAGACGCCTACGGTGTTCCTCAGCGAAAATCTCCGGGATCAGCCCCAGAGCTACGTCGCCGTGGACAACAGCCGGGGTACCTATCTGGGGACGCAGTACCTCTATGGGCTGGGCCACCGGGACATTCTCTATTTCGGTCAGCGGCAGTCCACCACCCACCAGCTGCGGGCGGAGGGCTATCTGAAAGCCTGTCAGGAGCTGGGGCTTGCCCCCCGGTACTTCAACAGCGAATACACCCGTTCCTCCATTCAGGGCGGTTATCAGCTGGCTAAGGAGCTATTCCAGAAGCCGCTGGACTATACGGCCATTTTCGCCTCCACCGACTCCAACGCGCTGGGCATCCTGACGGCGGCAGATGAGCTGGGGATCGACATTCCCGGCCGTCTGAGCCTGATCGGCTTTGATAATATCAGCGCCACCGCCCTCTCCCGGATCGACCTGACCACCATCGACCAGCCCAAAAAGGCCATGGCGGTACAGGCCGTGGATATGCTGCGGGACAAGATCGAGCACGGCACGCAGGGCTATGTGCATCAGATCCTGCTGCCGACCCTGATCCGGCGCGGCACCTGCAAGGAGCCATTTTCCAGATAAGTTCAATTTTGAGACAGCCCTGCGGGGCAGTCTCCCAAAGAAAGGATCTGTACCATGCAAGGTTATCTCTATGACCCCCATACTCACACATCCGAAACCAGCAAATGCGGCCACCTCCCCGCTGCGGAGGTCGTGGAGCGCTATGTGAAAAACGGCTTTTCCGGTCTGGTGGTGACGGATCACCTCCACCCGGAATATCTCTCCCGCATCGACACGGAACACGACTGGCAGAAAGCCATGGATCATTACCTCACCGGCTATAAAGCCTCCAAGAAGCGGGGTGACGAGCTGGGCTTCGACGTGATTCTGGGGGCTGAGCTGCGCTTCCCGGAAAACGACAACGACTATCTGGTGTACGGTATTGACGAGGACTGGCTTCGCTCCCATCCCTATATGTGCTGCACCAGTGCCCGTGAATTTTACGAAAAATTTCATAATGACGTTCTCATTATCCACGCCCATCCCTATCGGGACGGCAACCTGACCGTGTTTGAGGACGCCGTTCACGGCTCCGAGATCATCAACGGCAACCCCCGCCACGACAACCACAACGATCTGGCGCTGGAGCTGTGCCGCCGCCACCCGGATTTCTACCGGCTGGCCGGGTCGGACACGCATCAGGACGGCGACGAAGCCCGTGCAGGTGTGATCCTGCCGGAGCGGGTTCACGATTCCTATCAGTACAAGGCCATGATCGAAGCCCGCCGCTTCCGGCTCTGGTCCCCGGAGTTCCAAAGCTTCGTGGATGCCGATGAAGCCATGCGCGCCGGAAAATAACGTACTTTCCCACATAGAAAGCCGCGTGTCGAAAAAACCTTTTCGACACGCGGCTGCAAATTTTTCTGCACCTGAAAAATTCAGAAGCCTTATGATTGAACGCGAAAGACGCCCCTTTCTGAGTCCCTTCCGCAGCTATTTTCTTTCCGCCGCACACATTCCGAGTTGACCGACAGTCTCATCAGCCCTCTGTTTTACAGAAACAGAGGGCTGATTTTATCGAGTCATGCGCCGGTATTTTTCCAGCTGCTTTTCAAATTCCTCCGGCAGCGAGCAGGTCAGCTGCACCGGCTCACCCGTCCGGGGATGGATAAATTTCAGTCCCACGGCGTGCAGGCACTGCCCCTGCAAGCCGGGTACCGACTTTCTGTTTCCATACACCGTATCCCCTAAAATCGGATGGCCGATATAAGCCATGTGAACCCGGATCTGGTGGGTACGGCCGGTTTCCAGACGGCACTCCACATAGGCCGCACCGGGATAGCGCTCCAGCACCATCCAATGGGTCACGGCATTCCGGCCGCCGGCCACCACGGCCATCTTCTTCCGGTCTGCCGGACAGCGGCCGATGGGAGCGTTGACCGTGCCTGCATCCTCCCGGAGATTCCCCATGACGATGCAGCGGTATGTCCGGGCCAGTGTATGATCCTGAAGCTGTGCCGCCAGCCTGACATGGGCAAAGTCGTTCTTCGCCGCAATGATAAGGCCGGAGGTATCCCGGTCAATGCGGTGGACAATGCCGGGGCGCAGCTCCCCGTTGATGCCGGAGAGGGAACTGCCGCAGTGGTACAGCAGGGCATTCACCAGCGTCCCGTCCGGGTGTCCCGGCGCAGGATGCACCACCAGTCCCTTGGGCTTATTGACCACAATAACGTCATCGTCCTCGTACACCACGTCCAGCGGGATATTCTGCGGGATCAGATCCACCGCTTCCGGCTCAGGAAGCAGCACCGAAATGGTCTCCCGCCCCGTCAGGCGGGTGTTCTTCGCCAGAGGTTTTCCAGCCGCCGTAACCCGGCCTGTCTCCGCAAGCTTCTGTGCCGCAGAGCGGGTCAGCTCCGTCTGCTCCGCCAGCCATGCGTCCAGCCGCTTTCCGGCGTCCTCACTGTCCGCTTGCAGGATCAGTGGCTCCATTCTGTTTCCTCCCATCGTGTTTTTCGTAGATCAGCACAAAGTAAACAGCCCCCAGAATGGCTCCGCACACAATGCAGATATCCGCCACGTTGAAGGTGGGGTAACTGGGCCAGAACTGGAAATGGAGCATATCTACCACATACCCCAGCCGCAGGCGGTCAATGATATTGCCGATGCCTCCGGAGATGATCAGGCAGCAGGCCAGAATCCCCAGCGGATGCCGGACGATCTTCCGGATCAGCGCCCACAGCACCGCCAGAACAATCACGCCGGTAACGCCCAGCAGCAGCCACCGCTGGCCGGAAAAGCTGGACCATGCCGCGCCGTAGTTATGAACCCGCATCAGCTCCAGAAAGCCGGGAAACAGCGGCGCCGTCTCCCACAGCTCCAGATGGGCTACCGTCCATGCCTTGACCCACTGGTCAGCGCCCAGCAGCGCCGCCCCCAGCAGGCCGAAAATCACATAATACATAGGTTTCTCCTTTTGGGACGCTGCCCGCGGCGCGTCCCATTTCAGAAATTACGACCAGTATACACGATTCCCCGCGAAAACGCAACACAGGAGGAGCTATGCTCCTCCTGTGCAGAATTCGATTCAGCTGTTTTCGTTTTCCGAATTCTCAGCCGTTTCCGGCGCTTCCTCGCCGAACACCTTCAGAAACGCGTCCCGCTCCATGGTCTCGTGCTCCAGCAGGTATTTTGCCACAGCTTCCAGCTGTGGCCGGTGTGCTTCCAGAAGATCCTGACAGCGGCTGTAAGCGCCGTCCATCATGGACTTGACCTCCTGATCGATCTGCGCCGCCACCGCTTCGGAATAGCCACGGCTGTGACCCATGGTACGGCCGATGAACACCTCGTCGTGGCCGCTGTCAAAGGAGACCGTCCCCAGCGTTTCGCTCATGCCGTACACCGCCACCATCTTCCGGGCAATGGCGGTAGCCCGCTGAATATCGTTGCTGGCGCCGGTAGAAATATCGCCCAGACACAGGCTCTCCGCCACCCGGCCGCCCAGCAGCCCCACCAGCTGATCCTCCATGTAGTGCTTGGAAAGGTAGGAGCGATCCTCCTCCGGCAGAGAAATGGTCATGCCGCCGGCCATGCCGCGGGGGACAATGGTGATCTGGTTCACCGGGTCCTGCCCTGGCAGGCAGTGCATCACCACAGCGTGCCCCGCCTCATGATAGGCGGTCAGCTCCCGCTCATGCTGGGGGATCACCCGGCTCTTTTTCTCCGGGCCTGCGATGACCTTGATCTCCGCATCCTTCAGATCCTGCATGGTGATGAAATGCTGATCCTTCCGGGCCGCCAGCAGCGCACCCTCGTTGATGAGGTTTTCCAGATCCGCGCCGGTGAATCCGGCTGTTCCCTGCGCCAGCTTCCGCAGGCTTACGTCCTCCGCCAGCGGTTTGCCCTTGGCGTGAACCTTCAGGATCTCCTCCCGGCCCTTGATGTCCGGCAGGCCCACATAGATCTGCCGGTCAAACCGGCCGGGCCGCAGCAGGGCGGGATCCAGAACGTCCACCCGGTTGGTGGCGGCCAGCACCACAACGCCCTCGTTGGCGGCAAAGCCGTCCATCTCCACCAGCAGCTGGTTCAGGGTCTGCTCCCGCTCGTCGTGACCGCCGCCAAGGCCCGTGCCGCGCTGGCGGCCCACGGCGTCGATCTCGTCAATGAACACAATGGCGGGAGACTGCTTTTTCGCCTGCTCAAAGAGATCCCGGACGCGGGACGCGCCTACGCCCACATACAGCTCCACAAAGTCGGAGCCGGAAATGGAGAGGAAGCCCACGCCGGCCTCCCCGGCTACCGCCTTGGCCAGCAGCGTCTTGCCGGTACCCGGAGGGCCTACCAGCAGCACACCCTTGGGGATGCGGGCGCCCAGATCGATGTATTTCTTTGGATTTTTCATGAACTCCACGATCTCCTGGAGTTCTTCCTTTTCCTCGTCCGCACCGGCCACATCGTCAAAGGTAACCTGCCGGTCCTTCTCGCTGAGTCCCCGCACCTGCGCGGTGCCGAACTTGGCCATCCGATCCGGCCCCATGCCGCCCTGCGCCCGCATGGTCATGAAGTACCACATGACGCCGAACAGCAGCGCCATCATCAGGTAGGGCAGAATGATCTCCAGCCAGTTGGTGGCGTCCGGTGGCGGATAGCTGTAAGATGTGATGATCCCGGCGGCTTTCTGCTCCTTTACCAGATCGTTGAGATCACTGTAAAAGAGCGTATAGTCATGGATCCGGCAGCGCACCGGCTGCTCGCTGTCCTTTAGCTTCATCACCAGCGTGCTGGAATCCGTGAACTGGAAGGATTCCACCTTCTGCTGCTCAAAAAGCTGCACCATCTGGTCATAGGTCATCTCATCCTGACGGCTCAGCTGGGTCAGCCAGCTGATACACAGGATCACGATCAGCAGTAAAGGCAGAATACTGATATTGGGTCTTTTTTTCACCATACGGGGGACGCCCCCTTCCTTGCGCTACAGGCAGTTGAAATTGACGGCATCCCCGGCGCAGGCCGCCGGGGAGCTGCCGGATGCTCAGGTATGTTCGTACACAGCGGGCTTCAGCACGCCGATATAGGGCAGGTTGCGGTACAGCTGAGCATAGTCCAGACCGTAGCCCACCACGAATTCGTCCGGTACCACAAAGCCGGCCAGATCGGCCTCCACCGCCTTTTCCCGGCGGGCGGGCTTATCCAGCAGCGTCACGATGGAGATGCTCTTGGCGCCCTTGGTCATCAGGTAGTTCTTCAGGAAGGCCAGCGTGTTGCCGGAGTCCAGAATATCCTCCACAATGACGATCTCCCGGCCGGTAATATCCTGCTGGAGATCATGGGTGATCTGCACCCGGCCGCTGGACACCGTGCCGTTCTGATAGGAACTGACGGCGATGAACTCCACGTCGCACATCAGCTGGGAGGCCCGCACCAGGTCCGCCATGAAAATGAAGGAGCCTTTCAGCACGCCCAGAAACAGGGGGCGGCGGCCCTCATACTTCTGATACAGCGCCGCGCCCAGCTCGGCGATCCGGGCTTTCAGCTCCTCCTCCGTCACCAGAACCTTCAGAATATCCTGTTCCATTTCACTGTTCATACGTTCTCTCCTCTGTCTTTGTAAAATATCACCCACGCCGCGGTTTCATGCCGGTCCGGCGCAAAATTTTCATCCAGTCCCAAGCCCGGCGTAGCCGCGGCCTGTCCGTTGACCCGCAGCACCGGCAGCCGATCCCGTTCCTCCGGGGACAGTCCCCTGTCCATGCACAGCCGCTTCACCGTGCGGCCGTTCAGCCGGTCACGGGGATGCCAGACGGTCACGCTCAGCGCCGCCCCCTGCGGGAAGGAGAATGCCAGCCCCGCCTGTTCCGGCTCCGTTGTCAATGTGATGCGCCAATCGCCGAAATCTGCCGTTTCTCCCGGCAGGAGGCTCCGCTCCTCCGGCAGCGCCGGGTCTCTGCGAAACCGAAGATCGTCCCGCTCCCGGTATACCGTCACCCCATAGGGCAGGGACAGCTGCCCCTGCTTCAGCTCCAGCACATCCCGGACATGGGCGGCAGTCAGATCCTTTCGGTGTCCGCAGACGCGGCTCAGCAGCTGCCGCACAGCGCGGCCCGTCACCGCCTCCGCCTGTCCCACAAGCACATCCAGCGGCAGGATCGCCTCCTGACCGGGGGAAATCTCCGCCTTTTCCAGCAGCCGTTCCGCCGCAGCATCCAGCGCTTCTTCATCCTGCCGCAGCAGATCCGCCGTGCGGCTCATATTCTCCACGGCCCGCGGGTTCAGCTGCCGCAGAACCGGCAGAACCTGATGGCGCAGCACGTTCCGCGCCGCATCGTCCATCTGGTTGGTGGAATCTTCCACATAGGGGACGTCATGCGCCCCGGCATAATCCGCCAGCTCCTGACGGGTCACTTGCAGGAACGGCCGCAGGAGATCCTCCCGTTCCGGCGGGATGCCGGTGAGCCCCCGCAGCCCCGTCCCCCGCAGGAGATTCAGCAGCATGGTTTCCGCATTGTCATCGGCGTGGTGGGCTGTCAGTACGCAGCGGCATCCCAACGCCGTTTTCTGCTGGTTGAGAAAGGCGTACCGGGCTTCCCGCGCCGCCTCTTCCAGAGACATCCTCTTCCGGGCGGCCAGCGCCCGGACGTCTCCACGTCCGGAAACGAAGGGGATCTCATGGGCGCCGCACCAGTCCCGGACGAACCGCTCGTCCCGGTCTGATTCCGCGCCCCGGAGCTGGTGGTTGAAATGGGCGGCGGCGACGTTCAGATTCCGCTCCCGCCCCCAGGTGGCCAGAAGATGCAGCAGACACATGGAATCCAGCCCGCCGGACACCGCCGCCAGCACCGGCGCTTCTGCGCCGCAGAGTCCCGTCAGGCACGCTTTGGCGGCAGCGAGGTCACTCGTCCTCGTCATACCGATTTTCCAGTGTGGCAAAGGTGGTATACTCCGGCATCCACCGCAGCTCCACCTTGCCGGTTTCGCCGTGGCGGTTTTTCGCCACGATGCACTCGGCAATATTCCGCTTTTCGGAGTCCTCGTTATAGTAATCGTCCCGGTACAGGAACAGTACGATATCGGCGTCCTGCTCGATAGCGCCGGATTCACGGAGATCCGACAGCATGGGGCGTTTATCGTCACGCTTTTCGTTGGCACGGGACAGCTGGCTCAGGCAGATCACCGGCACATTCAGTTCCTTTGCCATGATCTTCAGCATACGGGACATATCGCTGACCACCTGCTGGCGGCTCTCGCCGCCGCCCTTGCTCCCGGCGGAAGTCATCAGCTGCAAGTAGTCGATGACCACCAGACCCAGACTGTCAATCCGGCGGCATTTTGCGTTCATGTCCGCCACGGACAGCATGGGATTATCGTCAATTCGGATGTCCACCTTATTCAGCACGCCTGCGGCGGCGGCAATCTTCTCCCAGTCCGTCTCCCGAAGGGAGCCAGTGCGGAGCCGTCCGCTTTCCACGCAGGCCTCGGAGCTTAAAAGCCGGGTGGCCAGCTGTTCCCGCGACATTTCCAGAGAGAACACCGCCACCGTCTTTTTCTCCGCCTTCGCCACATTCAGCGCCACGTTCAGAGCAAAGGAGGTCTTGCCCATACCGGGACGGGCGGCCAGCAGGATCAGGTCGGACTTGTTCAGTCCCGTGATCTTACGGTCCACGGCGGAAAGGCCGGTGGAAAGTCCCGGCAGGTGGCTCTCGTTCTCGCTCATTTCGCTGAGGCGGTCCAGCACGTCCGGCAGCACCATCCGCAGAGGAACCATCTCCTGTGCGCTCTGCCCCCGGCGGACGGCGTAGATCTTCTGCTCGGCGGCTTCCAGAATGTCGCCAGCCTCGCCGACGCCCTCCTGCACCAGCGCCGTGATCTCTCCCGCCGCCTGCGCTACGCCCCGCAGCAGCGCCTTATCATGAACGATGGCCACATACTCCATGACATTGGCGCTGGTGGGGGTGATCTCCATCAGCTGGGCCAGATAGGAGCGGGTGGTGTTTTCATCGTAGGTGCCTGCCTTCCGCATCTCCTCGCAGACGGTGATGCCGTCAATGGGGCGGGCGTAGGTGAACATGGTATAGATCGTCTCAAAGATCTCCCGGTTCTGCCGGAGGTAGAAATCCGAAGGCACCAGCTTATCCATTACGTCCTTGACGCAGCCCTCGTCGATGAGCATGGAGCCTAAAACAGCCTGCTCCCCCTCCAGAGAGTGGGGCATCTGCCGGATCAGCAGATCTTCATTCGCCATGGGACCCTCCTTTCCGCTTCCCCGGAAGCGCGATTTTCATACAATCATTTTTGTCAGGGCGTCCCCCAGGGGCGCCTCTCTTGCCCCTGCGGGGCAATTCACCTTCTGTACCTGACAAAAACACATTGACTCAGCTGCCTTGGACAGCGTTCACCAGTGAGCGGATCTCACTGGTGCGGGGGTTGCTCAAAGGGAAACCGCCGCAGCGCCGCCAGTGGCGGAATAAGCAAGGCTGTTTCGAGGATGCGGCACGATTTGCAGTCTTATCATAGAGACTGCAAATCGTATTGCCGCGACGGTGTATCCTGATCCCCCTTGAATTAGTCTTACTTCTCCTCGCAGACGGTGACATACACCGTGCCGCTGACCTCAAAGCCCAGCTTGGCCTTTACCTGATAGCTGCCGTAGGCCTTGATCGGCTCGTCCAGCACCAGCTTCTGCTTGGGGATGTCCACACCGTGCTGAGCCTTGAGGCCCTCGGAAATTTCCTTGCTGGTCACAGCGCCGAAGAGCTTGCCGCCGTTGCCGGCCTTAGCGCTGATCTTCACGGGGCAGTTTTCCAGCTTCCCGGCGATCTCCTCCGCCTCGGCCTTCAGCCGCGCCTCCTCGGCCTTCCGGGCCTTCTCCTTCAGGTTCATGGTGTTGATGGCGTCCGCCGTGGCGGGGACCGCCAGCTTCCGGGGCAGGAGGAAGTTTCGGCCGTAGCCCTCGGAAACCTCGATCATCTCGCCCTTCTTGCCCTGCCCCCGGACATCCTGCTGTAAAATCACTTTCATATTATATATCCTCACTTTCCGGATGTTCTGAATGAATTTGCTTTTTCAATTCCTGAAGCTCTGCTTCCAGCGCTTCGACCTTTTGCGCCGTACTGCTCCACGCGCAGACAGCAATTGCCAGAATCAGCGCGATCACGGCACCTGCCCGATAGATGCCGACGCCTCTGAGATCAAACAGCATCCACCCGCCGAAGAAGATAAATACCTCCATCAGGATCAGACAGACCGCATAGGTTTTCAAAAACGCTTTCATAGGCCGCCTCACTTTTCAAAATACGCGTCCAGCACGCCGATGAGCTGCTGGCGGACGCTCTCCGGGTCGGAATCTCCCACCCGGCCGCCTGCGGTGGTGGAATTTCCGCCGCCGCCCAGCGCTTCCAGGATCACCTGCACGTTGATCTCCCCCAGAGACCGGGCGGACATCAGCACGGCCCCCTCGGCAGCGTAGATCACGAAGGACGCCTGCACCCCCTTGAGGGTCAGCAGCTCATCCGCCGCCTGCGCCGCCGCAATGCGGTCTACACCCGGCTCCTCCACCACAGAGATGGCGATATTGCCCCGGTACATCTCCGCCCGACGGATAATGTCGTATTTGGTGACCATGTCCTTGAGATCGTTCTGGAACAGCCGCTGCACCTCCGCCGTATCTGCGCCGGAACGGCGCAGGAAGGCCGCCGCCTCAAAGGTACGGCCGCCGGTGCGCTGGGTGAAGTGCTTGGTGTCCAGCACGATACCGGCCAGCAGCGCCCCCGCTTCCTCCCGCAGAAGGTCGGTGGGTTCGATGAGGTATTGCAGCAGCTCCGTCACCAGTTCGCTGGCAGAGGAGGCATACGGCTCGTGGAAGCTGAACGCCGCGTTTTCGATGTAGCTGGCCGCCCGGCGGTGATGGTCGATGACCGCCACCCGGTTGCTGGATTCCAGCAGCTGGGGGCTTTCCACCATGTCGGGACGGTTGGTGTCCACCACCACCAGCAGGGTGTCCGCTTTCATTTGCAGGAACGCATCGCCGGGATCGAGAAACACGTTCTCATACTCCGGCAGGGCGTTCAGCCGTTCCAGCATGGTTCGGGCGGCATTGTGATCCGCGTCGATGATGATGTGCGCCTGCTTGCCCCGCTTCCGGGCGGCGCAGCAAATGCCTGCCGCCGCGCCCACAGCGTCCATATCCGCGAAGGTGTGGCCCATGATGTAGACCTCGCCTGCATCGGCGATCAGCTCCCGGAAGGCGTTGGCCATGACCCGCGACTTCACCTTGGTGCGCTTTTCCGTGGCTTTGGTACGGCCGCCGTAAAACGCGAAATCCACCTGATTCCGCACCACCGCCTGATCGCCGCCCCGGCTCAGCGCCATTTCCAGCGACAGCTTGGCGTTTTTGTACAGCTCCGGGATGCTGGGGGAGTCCATGCCCACGCCGATGGACAGGGTGGGATGAACGTTCTCCGCCACCTTGATGCTGCGGATGGTATCCAGAATGGAGAACTTTTCCTCCACAAAGTGCTGGAAATACTGTTCTTCAAAGAGAAACAGGTAATGATCCCGGTCGGTTTTCAGCAGGACGCCCTGTCCGGCGCTGGCCCAGACGCGGAGCTTTTCGTCGATCTGTGCCAGAATGGCGCTGCGCTGGGTATCCTCGCAGGCTTTCATCAGATCCTCGTAGTTGTCCAGCATCAGAATGGCCGCAACGGGACGGCTGGCTTCATAGACTTCTTTCAGGTGATCGGCCTCCGTGGTCTCCACCCAGTAGGTGGTGGCCACCATGCTCTGGACGCCGCTGCGGCTCCGGGAGCGCACCAGACTGCCGTAGACCCGGAAGCGGTGGCTGTTCAGCGTCACCCGCTCCGGGCTTTCCTGCTTGCCGGCGAGCAGCCACTGGATCTGGAAGTCCGGCGCCGCTTCGGAAAGCCGCATCTCAAAAAGATGCTCCCGGACACCGGCCAGCTGCAAAAAGCTCTCGTTGCTCCAGATGATCTCCCCGGTATCCGGCCGGAACACCAGCGTGGGCAGAGGGGAATTGATGAGGGTGGACTTGCTGGCGGTGTCCACGCTGCCAGTCACGGAGTCGATGTACTGCAAAACGCTCTGGCGGCGTTTCTGATTGCTCTGCCGGAAGTAGACGTACAGCAGCACCATCACCACAGCCTCCGCCAGAGCCAGCTTCCAGTTCACGGGAATAGCCGCCGCCACAAACAGCAGCATGAAAAAGAAGTAGAATTTCAGGTTCGGCTCCAGCAGGCGGGAAAGTTTCTTGTTGCTCATTCCATACCTCGCTCTCAAAGAGGCTCGGAGCGCCGGAAGCGGCTGGCCGCAGGCGCACCGGTTTCATTCGATAGATTTATATATTATACCAGTATGCCCACTGTTTCGCAATGGCATTTCCGCCGAAATCCAAGAATTCCGGCGGAAAGCCGCCCCACTCTGTACTGCCCTCCAAATGCGGAAACCGCCCTGCGCCGCAGCGCAGGACGGTTAAAACAAGGCGGTGCTTTCTCAGAGGGTCTCCGCGTTGAGGATGGGGCAGGCCGTATCGTAGCAGTCCCGGTCCGGCTGCTGGCCCAGCAGGGCGCCGAAGAGCAGCTTCAGCGCCTGATAGGGCTGATAGGCCAGATCCTGACCGATGGTGAAGTCCACCTGACTATCCCGCAGCAGCGTCTGGATCTCCGGGCCGCAGTCATGGGTCAGGACGTGGACGCTGCCCGTCAGCCCCCGCTCCCGGATCACCTCCGCGCAGGCAGGTGCGCTGGGGTTTGCCATATACACCAGCTTCAGATCCGGGTGGGCGTCCAGCGCATCCCGCACCGCCTCCGCCGTTTTTCGGTCATCCCGGTGGGTGGCCTTTACCACACCGCTTCCGGCAGGGATCCCCCGTTCCTCCAGCCGTTCCAGAAAACCGTCCACGCGGGCCTTATGGGCGCTGTACACCGGGTCGGCATAGATCACCAGAAACGGATCCCCAGCCCGGAGGAACCGGGACGCGATCTCCCCCGCCACCCGTCCGGCATGGCGGCCGTCCTCGCCCACATAGCACAGGCGGCGGCCGCCGGGGACGTCGGAGTTGAAGGTAGCCACCGGGATCCCCTTATCCGCCAGCCATTCCATGGTCACACGGATCTCCGGCGTGCCAGAGGCGCACAGGGCGACGGCCTGCGCGCCCGCATCCACCGCTTCCCGCAGCAGGCGGCGGCACGCCGCCTCGTCCTCTCTGGCGTAGGTTCGGACATCCAGCGTCACATTGTAGTCCCGGTATTCTTCCAGGAAGCGGGTCACGCCCGCTTCCATTTCGTCCTGCACATAGCCCTTCTCCCACTCCGGCTGTACCAGCGCCAGATGCCGGGGCGTGCCGCTGGTCGCCAGCGCACTGGCCATGCGGTTGGGGTGGTAGTCCAGTTCTTCCAGCACCTGAAGCACCCGTTCCCGCACCTCCGCTTTCACATAAGGGCGGTCATGGAGTACCCGATCCACAGTTCCAATGGACACGCCGGCCCGCTCCGCGATCATTTTGATGGTGGTCCGCATAAATTTTCCCTTTCCGATTTCTTCCGGTCTGCACACCGGCCGCTGAAATATCTCAAGGACTCCCGGAAAATCCGCCCTCCGGCAACATCCGGCCGCTTTTTTGTCCGCTTCCGGCGGTATTTTCCGAAGATTCCAAAAAAATTTGTATACAAAACCGCTGATCTGTGCTATACTATATCAAATCCAGCGCCGGGGGGCAAGGCTTCCCTGCCGCTTTTTTGACGCCCTCTGCGTTTTTTTACTGGTATTTTACCGCTAACGTGTTTTTGCGGTTGAATAATATAAGAATTTTCCATAAGTCGGTTTCAGGCAGACGCGCCGCCAGCTTTGCGCCGCCGTCTCCCGGAACCGCAGAACCAGGACTGAACAGGCGAAACCGAACCTCCACCGGCGAAACGGGGCCGTGCGGACAACGGACGTCTTTCTTTTGTTATGCCTGCCGCAGTCCGTTTTCAACAGGTTCTCATAGGGAAATTCCTACATATTTCTGCCGGAGGCTCTCATCTGCCCCGGCAATATCAAAGGAGTTTTATCATCTATGGCAGAAAAACTGAAAATCATCCCCCTTGGCGGTCTCAACGAGATCGGCAAGAACATGACCGCCTATGAATACGGCGGCGAGATCATCGTGGTGGACTGCGGCATGGCCTTCCCCGGCGATGATATGTACGGCATCGACTGCGTGATCCCCGATGTGAGCTATCTCATCAAGAATAAATCCCGGATCCGGGGTCTGTTCATCACCCACGGCCACGAGGATCACATCGGCGCTATCCCCTATGTTCTCAAGCAGATCAATATGCCCATCTACTGCACCCGCTTCACCGCCGGTCTTATCAAGCTGAAGCTGGAGGAGCACCAGCTGGTGAAGTCCACCAAGCTCATCACCGTGGAAGCGGGCAAAAGCGTCCGGGCAGGCAAGTTCACCGTGGAGTTCATCCATGTGAACCACTCCATCGCCGACTCCGTGGCCTTTGCCATCCACACCAAGATGGGTACCATCGTCCACACCGGCGACTTCAAGATCGACTCCACCCCCATTGACGGGGAGGTTATCGACCTTGCCCGGCTGGGCGAGCTGGGCAAGGAGGGCGTGCTGTGCCTGTGCGTCGACTCCACCAACGTGGAGCGTCCCGGCTTCACCCCCTCCGAAAAGGTGGTGGGGGCTACCTTTATGCGTCAGTTCCAGAACTGTGACGAACGGATCATCGTCACCACCTTCGCCTCCAACGTCCACCGGGTTCAGCAGGTGCTGGACGCCGCCGCCCAGTGCGGCCGGAAGGTGGCCGTCACCGGCCGCAGCATGGAGAACATGATGAAGGTCTCCACGGAACTGGGCTATATGAAGGTTCCCAAGAACACGCTGGTGGACATCAACCGGATCAAGGGCCTGCCCAAGAACAAGCAGGTCATCGTCACCACCGGCTCTCAGGGCGAGGAGATGAGCGCTCTGTACCGCATGGCCTTTTCCACCCACAAGCAGGTGGAGATCGGCGCCGGCGACAAGGTGATCCTCTCCGCCTCCGCCGTCCCCGGCAACGAGGTCACGGTGGGCCGGGTCATCAATGAGCTGTTCCGCAAGGGCGCTACGGTCATTTATGACCGGGCCGATATGCTCCACGTTTCCGGCCATGCCTGTCAGGAGGAGCTGAAAATCATCCATGCCCTGACGAAGCCCCGTTTCTTCGTCCCCCTCCACGGCGAGCAGCGGATGCTCCAGATCCACTGCCAGCTGGCCCAGCAGATGGGCATGGACCGCAACCACATCGCCATCGGCGATAACGGCAGCGTGATCGAGATCACCGGCAAGAGCATGAAGATCGGCGGCTCCGTCACCGCAGGCGAGGTCTATGTGGACGGCTCCGGCGTGGGCGATGTGGGCGCTGTGGTCATGCGGGACCGCAAGCGTCTTGCCGAGGACGGCATGGTGGTGGTGATCCTCCCCATCGCCGGACAGGACGGCGCTCTGCTGACTCCTCCCGATATCATCACCCGCGGCTTTATCTATGTCAAGGAATCCGGCGATCTGATGAAGGAACTGCAAAGTGTAGCCATGGACGCCGCAGACAGCGTTGCCGGCCGCAAGCGCAGCCGGGACGACGGCGAGCTTCGCAGCGCGGTAAAATCCGCCGTCAGCAGCTACCTCTTCAAAAATACCAAGCGCAGCCCCATGGTCATTCCCGTTGTGACCCGGCTGTAACCGCAAAATACAGAAAAAATTCCTCCGTTTGCTGTGCAAACGGAGGAATTTTTATGCTTTTTACAGATGATGCTCCCGCAGCAGCTTTTTCGCCTGCTCCCACAGCTCATCGCTGACGGTCTGCACCACGGCGACCCGCTCCACCAGCTCCGGCAGCGCCGCTTTCAGCTCCGCCTCCACAATGGTCTCGTTGGTCAGATCCGCAGAGGGACATCCGGCGCACTGCCCCAGCAGCTTCACATACACCGTTTTATCCTCCACATGGTCGATGGAAATATCGCCGCCGTGAGCCCGCAGGGAGGGCCGCACTTTCTCCTCCAGCGCCGCTTCAATCCGTTCCAGATCACTCATATCCGTTCCTCCTGTGTCCTTCTTTCTGCCCAGTATAGCACGGCGCGCCCCCCTCCGTCCACGGAAATTTTTGAAAATTCCCTTGACTTTTCGCCGCAACTGTATATACTGTGTATGTACAGTACGAACGGAGGAATTCCATGGAACTCATTATCCGCAATACCAGCAGCCAGCCGATCTATGACCAGATCGCCTCGCAGATCAAAGCGCAGATCATCTCCGGGGCGCTGGCGCCGGGGGACGCTCTGCCCTCCATCCGGGGGCTGGCAAAGGATCTGAAAATATCTGTGATCACCACAAAACGGGCCTATGACGAGCTGGAGACCCAGGGCTTTCTCAACACGGTCGCCGGCAAGGGCTGCTTTGTGGCAGAGAAGAACCTGACCCTGATCCGGGAGCAGCAGCGTCACCAGCTGGAAAGCCATCTGGCCGCCGCCGCGGAGCTGGGCAGAAGCTGCGGCGTTACCGAGGAGGAGCTGACCGTCCTGCTGCGCCGCGCATGGGAGGAATCGCAATGACAAACGCCATCGAACTGAAGCATATTGAAAAATCCTTCGGAGAATTTACCCTCCGGGACGTATCCCTGTCCATCCCCACCGGCACCATCTGCGGTCTGGTGGGAGAAAACGGCGCGGGCAAATCCACCCTCATCCACATTCTCATGGGCGCGCTGCGGCCGGACAGCGGCGCTGCCGTCACATTGGGGGCAGATGTATCCGCGCCGGATTTTCTGCGTGTCAAAGAGGACATCGGCGTGGTGCTGGACGAGGGGTGCTTCCCCGAAAGTCTCACCGCCCCGCAGGTGGGAAAAATCATGGCCGCCACCTACCGCCGCTGGGAGCCGGAGACCTTTGCCGCTTACTGCAAGCGCTTTGCTCTGCCGGAAAAGACCGCCTTTAAGGACTACTCCCGCGGCATGAAGATGAAGCTCACCATCGCCGCGGCGCTGAGCCATCAGGCAAAGCTGCTGGTGCTGGACGAAGCCACCGCCGGGCTGGATCCCATCGTCCGGGATGAGATCTTGGATCTGTTCTCCGAGTTCACGCGGGATGAGACCCACTCCGTCCTGATCTCCTCCCACATTCTCAGCGATCTGGAGAAGATCTGTGACTATGTTGCATTTCTCCATCAGGGACAGCTGCTGTTCTGTGAGGAAAAGGACGCCCTGCTGGAGCGCTACGGCATCCTCAACGACACGGCGGAGCAGGCGGAAGCCCTGCGGCCGGAGGCCATTGCCGCAAAGACGGCCACGCCTTACGGCGGCGTCCGGGCGCTGGTGCGCCGGGATCTGGCGCCAGCGGGCTTCCAGCTGGAAAAGCCCACCATTGAGGACATCATCCTCTTTCTGGCGAAAGGAGAAACACAATGAAAGCACTGCTGCTGAAAGACTGGTATGTTCTGCGGAAACAGGCCTGGGCCTATCTCATCATCGTTCTGGTCTGGGGTGCCATCCCCAGCGAGGTACTGAATCTTCTGGCTGTGGTCTATGGGGCCATGATCCCCTATTCCGCCATGGCCTATGACCAGCGGAGCCGCTGGGATCAGTTCGCCCGGATGCTGCCCTATTCCCACCGCACCATCGTCCTGAGCCGGTATACGCTGGGCTGGATCTCCCTTTTGATTGGTACCGCCGCTGTAACGCTCTGTCAGGGGATTGTTTCCTGCCTGCCTGTTCGGACAGAAGCCGCAGCCGGCCTCTCCCCCACTCTGATCTACACGGCGCTGTGTGTGGGAACGATCCTGCTGAGCATCAACGTCCCCCTCACGCTGCGCTTCGGCTCCGAAAAGGCCCGGATGGTCTCCTTCCTCATCACCTTCCTCGTTTTTGCCTCCGTGGGCTTTCTCAAGGGTCTGGACGCCGGAAGCCCTGCCTGGGCGGCAGCCTTCCCGGCGCTGCTGCTTCCGGCGGCGCTGGCGGTCATCGCCACTGCCGTCTCCATCCCGCTGTCCCTGAAATTCTATCGGGCAAACCGTTGAAAAAGCGCCGTCCGGCAATGCCGGACGGCGCTTTCATACATGATCCATTCTCCCCTGCGTAACCCCATTTATGCGGGGCGCAGGCTCACCGGATCTCCTGTTCCAGATCCGCAAATTCATGCCCGGAAAAGAACTCTTCCAGCGTAATCCCCAACCCATCGCAGAGAATTTTGATGGTCACAATGGAAACATCCCGCCGCCGTTGATCCATCATGCTGTAAACCGTAGATGGCGTGACCCCGGAACGCACCGCCAATTCATTATATTTTATATTTCTCTGGCGGCAGAGTGCGGCAAATCTGCCGGCCACCGCATCTTTCACGCTCATACCATCACCTCTCGGTCATGGTATCTGTTTTTTCGCGCCCGCGTATACGCGCTTGCGTAATTATTGAAATACTGGTACTATATGCAGGGGGTGATCTCTTGAACGACGAGCAGGAATTTTACCGCTGTCTGGTATCCGATGCCGCTGGTCGGACGCTTCTGCAAATCTGGAAAATCTTGAAGGATGAAACGCTCAATGACGAAACGTGCTTCCAGAAAATTGAAGCGATTCTTTCTCTTTACGAAGATCTGGGACTTTTCTCCGGCGGGCGGCATGATTTTGGGTAAAATCGGCAACAGAGCGCACGGCAAATGCCGTGCGCCCTGTTCTTTGGTTACAGTCCTTTTGATCCGCAAAGTCATCCGTTCTCGCCTGCGTGGCACAGACGCCATTTCAGGCCGGAGTAGCGCTTTTGCTGCTTGTCGTTGGCGGCCATGGAGCGGACAGCCGCATCGTCTCCCACCATCACCAGCAGTTCCCGCGCCCGCGTCAGGGCGGTGTACAGCACCCCCCGCACCATCAGACTGGGGGCGGAGGGCATGGCCGCCAGCACCACACAGCGGTACTCGCTGCCCTGGGCCTTGTGGACGGTCTGGGCATAGGCCAGATCGATCTCGCTGAGCATTTCCGTGCTGTAGGGGGCCGTCCGGCCGTCAAAATCCAGCGCCAGCCATTCGCCGCTCTGGTCGATCTCCACAATGCGCCCCACATCGCCGTTGAACATCCCGGTTCCCACGGTTCCATCCGCCTTCTGCCACACCACATCGTAGTCGTTCCGGGTCTGCATGATGCGGTCCCCCACCCGGAACACCCGCTCGCCCCAGAGGATCTCCCGCTTGCCGGGGGCTTTGGGGTTCAGGGCTTCCTGCAAAAGCCGGTTGAGGTTGACGGTGCCGCAGGGGCCTTTCCGCGTGGGCGTCAGCACCTGAATCTGATCTGCCGGGATGTGCATATTGTCCGGCAGGCGGGTTTTGCACAGCTCCAGCACCGTGGACACCGCCCGCTGGGCGTCCCGGCGGCAGAGGAAGAAGAAATCCCCCTGATTGCCCTTCAGCTCCGGGGACTCCCCCAGATTGACCCGATGGGCATTGCGGATAATGGCGGACTGCTCCGCCTGCCGGAATACTTCCCGGAGGAAAACCGTCTCGATCTTTTTGCTGCGGATCAAGTCGGAGAACACGTTTCCCGCCCCCACAGAGGGCAGCTGGTCGGCGTCTCCCACCAGCACCAACCGGGTGCCGGGACGCAAAGCCCGCAGCAGGGCGGAAAACAGGGACACGTCCACCATGCTCATCTCGTCCACGATCACGGCTTCCGCTTCCAGCGGCTCCTTCTCCGTTTTCTGGAAGGTCACCTGATGGGTCGCCTCGTTCCAGCTCATGCCCAGCAGGCGGTGAACGGTCTGGGCCTCCATACCGCCGGTCAGCTCGCTCATGCGCTTGGCCGCCCGGCCGGTGGGGGCCGCCAGCACGATATTCAGCCCCATTTTCTGAAACAGGGCCACGATGCCCCGGACAGTGGTGGTCTTGCCGGTGCCGGGGCCGCCGGTCAGCAGGATGACGCCGGTCTTTGCCGCCAGCTCCACCGCCTGCCGCTGCAAGGGGGCATAGGTGATGCCCTGTTCCCGTTCAATTTCCGCCACGGCCTTATCCGCAAAGCGGCTTTGGTCGGCGTCCACCTCCAGCAGCGCCAGCAAACGGGCGCAGGCGGAGGTCTCCGCCTCCCACAGCCGCCGCAGGTACACTGCCTCCACATTGGCGATTCTCTGGATCACCACCGCATGGCGCTCCGCCAGCGCGTCCAGCGCCGTCTCCACCCGCTCCGTGCCGCAGCCCAGCAGCTGGCAGGTGGCGGAGAGCAGCTTGTCCTTGGGAAGAAACACATGGCCGTTGTTCTCGTTATAGGTCAGCTCAAAGGTCACAGCCGCTTCCAGCCGCTGACCGCAGTCCTCCGCAAAGCCCATGGACAGCGCCATGGTGTCCGTTACGGAAAAGTCCACGCCGCACACGTCGTCCGACAGCAGATAGGGGTTCCGCCGCACCATTTCCAGCGCCCCGTCCCCATACTGCTGCCGCAGCCGGATGGCCAGCACCGGCGGCAGCTGATACCGGGACAGGAACTCCATCAGCCGCCGCAGTCCCATGTGCTGGCGGAACAGCGCCCCGATCTCCATGGCCTTTTTCGCGGTAATGCCCCGGATCTCCTGAAGCCGCTCCGGCTCCGCTTCCAGAATATCCAACGTTTCCAGTCCGAACCGGTCCACGATCCGCCGGGCAGTGGTGGGGCCGACGCCCTTGCAGACGCCGGAGGACAGATAGTCGAAGATCTCGTCCTCATCCTCCGGCAGACTCCGCTCCAGTTCCTGCACCTTCAGCTGTTCGCCGTGCTGGGGATGCGTCTCCCAAGTGCCGGTAACGGTCAGATGCTCCCCCGGCGCCACGCAGGGGATGCACCCCACCACGGTAATGACCTCCCCCTCCTCGGTGAGAAGGCGGAGGACCGTATACCCGTTTTCCGCGTTCTGAAAGATGACGCTATGTACCGTACCCTCCCGGCAGATCAGTTCTTCCATGGTTTCCTCTCTGATTTCTTTGTTTATTCCAGCCGGAAGTCCGCCCCATTTACCACGGCGGCATTCTCCTCCCGGACTGCCAGATAATCGGCCAGCCCTCTGGCCTCCTCCGTCATGCCGCAGTCGGCGATCACCAGCTTCGCCCCCGGCAGGCTTCCCTGCACCCGGCGCAGCTCCCGCACATCGTGTTCCAGCGCCGGGGCATCCCCCCGCGCTGGCAGCACCAGCAGCAATCCGGGGATCGCAGGCCGCCCCGCGTGGAGCAGTGCGCCTGCCAGCAGCCATACCACCGTGGTCATCCCCACGGCGGAGAAAAAGGCGATCACGCCGTCCCGAAATACGTTCATCCAACCACCTCAGGACAGTATATGGCCGAATTTCCGCCTGTGTGACACGCTCAATCTGCTTTTCGGGACATATCCAGTTTCTCGCCCATGGTATCCAGTTTGATCGCCGCCACTTCCTGCCTGCCCTTTACAGTCGCCAGTTCTGCTTGAACCTCCCGAAGCGTCTTAGACACTGTGTTCAGCGTCTCCTCCATCCGATCCAGTCTCTCTTTCAAGCAGACGACACCTGCTAAAACTGCTCCCACCGCCAGCACGCCCAGTATAAACGGCGCAACGTCTCCACCGCCGCTGTTGAACAGCACGGTAAACAGTATAGTCGGCACAAAGGCAAGCAACGCAAATCCAATCGTATACAGCACAAATTTTTTCATTTCAGTCCTCCCTGGTAATCCCCAGCTCCGCCAGAATGGCTTCCTCCCTTGCCCGCATCTGCTTTTTCTGGGGGCCTTCGTCCAGATGGTCGTAGCCCAGCAGGTGCAGCACGGAGTGAACCACCAGATACGCCAGCTCCCGCCGGTTGGAATGGCCGTACTCCTTGGCCTGGGCCGCCACGTGCTCCATGGAGATCACCATGTCTCCCAACGGTACCAGCCCGGTGCCGGGGTCGGCGTCCTCCGGGCCGGGCAGCTGGCCGGGCGTCAGGTCAAACTCCGGGAAGCTCAGCACATCCGTGGCCCGATCCACCTCCCGCATATCCCGATTGATCTGGTGGATGGCCTCGTCATCCGTCAGCAGCACGTCCACCTCGCAGGGAAAATCCACGCCCTCCGCCGCCAGCGCCGTGCGGATTACCTTGCGGATGAACGCCCGCTGGCTGTCATTCACCCCCGGCACATCGGCAGTGATGGGAAGATAATGCCGTTTTGCCATTATTTTTTCCCCTTTCCGCCATTTTTGGCAGTTTCGTATTCCTCATAGGCCTTCACGATCCGCTGCACCATGACGTGGCGCACCACGTCGGCATTGGTCAGCTCGCAGATGCCGATGCCCTCCACATTCCGCAGCACCCGCATGGCTTCCCGCAGGCCGGAGGGCTTGCCGTCCGGCAGGTCGATCTGGGTCACGTCACCGGTAATGACGATCTTGGAGCCAAAGCCCAGACGGGTCAGGAACATCTTCATCTGCTCCCGGCTGGTGTTCTGGGCTTCGTCCAGAATGATGAAGCTGTCGTCCAGCGTCCGGCCCCGCATATAGGCAAGAGGCGCTACCTCAATGTTGCCCCGCTCCAGATATTTCTGGTAGGTTTCCGCCCCCAGCATATCAAAGAGGGCGTCGTACAGCGGCCGCAGGTACGGGTCTACCTTGCTCTGCAAATCGCCGGGCAGGAAGCCCAGCCGTTCCCCGGCCTCCACGGCGGGACGGGTCAGGATGATGCGGTTCACCTGCTTTTCCCGGAAGGCCTGCACCGCCGCCGCCACAGCCAGATACGTCTTGCCGGTACCGGCGGGGCCGACGCCGATGGTGATGGTGTTTTTCAGCACCGACTGGATATACTCCTTCTGCCCCAGCGTTTTGGGCTTCACCGGGCGGCCCTTGGCGGAGATGCACAGCACATCCCCCGCCAGTTCGCTGATCTGCTCCTCCCGGCCGGCGCGCACCATGTCGATGACATAGCGGACATTCTGCTCCCCCAGCGCTTCTCCGCGGGAGGACAAGGTCAGCATGGCCTGCACCGCCTTGGCGGCGTGCATCACATTCTCCGGCTCGCCGTTGATCCGCAGCTCGCCGTCCCGGTTGGTCACTGCCACGCTGAATTCTTTTTCCAGCAAGCGAACGTTTTCATCAAAGGAGCCGAAAATATTGACTGCCTGCTCCATCCGCTCGATACTGATTCTCTGTTCCATGAGATCACTCCTAAAGCTATCCGGACCCGCCGTCCGGTTCATTGGTCGTATAAATGGGAACCGTTTTCCCGATCTCCTCCCGGCATTCCGCCGTCAGCGTCACCGTCAGGACGTCTCCCCGCAGACGGGAAGTCACCTGCGAAGCCGTCACTTCGCCGTAGGGGTCCACAAGGCTGTGCAGGTACGCTTCCAGCGCAGCGCCCGTCTCCTCCTGCCGCCGCTGCTGGGGCAGCGTCACCTCCGCCGTTTCATAGGGACGGACTGTCTCCGTCTCCCATGTGACAGGCAGGGTCATGCCCAGCAGAGATACGGGGGTTCTGGTGGTTATTTTATCACACTGTACACTGTCAATGCTACTGTTTGCAAAGAATTTTATGCGGCGGCTGCCGAAAATCAGGGAATGGAGATGCTTTTTCTTCCCGGTATACCGCTTTTCCTTCCCGGTAAGGGAGACGTTAGCGGTGAGGGTATACCAGGTGCGCCCCTCCACCCGGCCCAATCCGGCGGTGAAACGGGTGCCGAAGGTTCCAGTGTCCTCCACGCCGGAAATCAGCAGCTGCCCCTCCGTCACCGACATTCCCCGCAGAACCTGCGGCACGCCGCCGGCCGTTTGGATCTCCAGCACCAGCCCGCCGCGGCGGGCCGTAATATTGCAGGGGGTCTTTCGATCCAGCAGCTCCGGGGCCGGGCGGCGTTCCCGCACCTGTACATCCGCCCGGCAGCCGGAGACGTTCACCGCCGCCCAGCTCAGCTCCGGGATCTCCAGCAGCAGGTGGTTGCGGATGTCCTCCCCATTTACAGACAGCCCCCACGCCCCCCGCCGGACGCCGTTCTCTTCCAGCGCCCGGAGGATCTCCTCCCGCGGAACGGATTCGTTGCCGGTGATCCGAATGTCCCAGATCAGCACGGAGCTGAGCGCCAACCACAGCCCCCACAGCACGATCCCCGCCGCCAGCGCCTGACGGCGGCGCAGCCGCCCCAGCGCGTAGGGAACGCCCTCCCGGCGGAGGACTTCGATCCGGCAATCCAGCTTCTCCGCGCTGTTTCGGAGGGTGCGGAGATCCTGCCGGGACACCCGGCAGGTAAATTGAGCCTCGCCCTCCCATTCCAGATCCCAGAAGGCAAGATTCCGCGCGGAGCAAAGATTCAGCACCCGCTCCGGGTAGGGACACGTCACCCGGATCCGCGCCTGTCCCCGCGCGCGGTTGATGACCTCCTTCAGCATGACACCCACTCCACGACGGAAATGCTGCCGCCGATCCGCAATTCCTCGCCGGTCATGGCCACCAGCGTCAGCCGCTGCCCCCGGACCCGCAGCACGCCGAAGTTGGTATTGGCGTCAATTTGTGTATCGCTGTAGGCCAGCAGGCCGGTATGATGCTCCAGATACAGCTGCCGGTTGCCCACCAGTTCCAGCCGGGGCAGCCCCGCCACCACGTCCGGCGGCAGGTCAAACAGCTCCGCCACGCTGCTGAGAATTCCCCCCTGCTCCCGTTTCCTTTCCATGCGCTCACCTCTTGCAAAACCTTATGCACATCAGAGGCCGGGCTTGCCTGTCCCCGGTTATGAAGGCCGTCTTTTCCGCATAGGCTTCTCCGGGTGATGCATATGAGCAAACGGGTGCGGGGCGATGTATGTCTGGTTCTCTGTGGGGTGCTGGTGTGGTTTCTGGCGGATGCAAAGCAGCTGCGGCTGGAAGCCGCCGGAGCGCTGGCTCTCTGTGCCGGGACCGTGATCCCCTCCCTGTTTCCCTTCATGGCTGTCGCCGGTATGCTGGTGCGTCTGGGGTTTGGACAATGGCTGGCGCCCTATATGGCTGGCCTGACGGCGCCCCTATTCCGGCTTCCGGGCTGCGCCGGCTCCGCCCTGCTGCTGGGGCTGGTGGGGGGCTACCCCATCGGCGCCCGCACGGCGGCGGAGCTGTATACCTCCGGCGCTCTGACCCGGCAGGAGGCGGAACGGCTCCTGACCTTCTGCAACAACTCCAACCCGGTGTTCCTCGTCAGCGTGCTGGGCAGCGGCGTGTTCGGCAGCGTTCGGACGGGGCTGTGGCTGTGGCTGATCCACGTCTGCTCCGCCCTGCTGACGGGGCTGCTGTTCCGGGGGCTGGGGCAGGGACGGCGGGAGATCCCGCCGCCCGTTTCCTTTCAGTCCCCCTCCCTGTCCGAAGCCATTGTCTCCGCCGTGAAGGACGCCGCAGGCGGGATGCTGTCCGTCTGCGCCTTCGTGACCCTTTTTTATGTGCTGGTATCCCCGCTCTCCCGGTCAGGCACAGCCATGGCAGGGCTGGCCGTGGGGATTACGGAGCTGTTTTCCCTGACGCCCCTGCTGACCTGTGACCGTCCGGGCTTTCTTCTGGCCGCCGGGTGCGCCGGATGGGGCGGGCTGTCCGTCCTGTGCCAGACTGCCGCCGTACTGGACGGCACGGATCTTTCCCTGCGCCCCTGTTTTCTGGGAAAGCTGGTGCAGGGGCTGTTGTCCGTTCTGCTGGCGGCAGTCGTTTCTATCCGGCTGTTCTGATCCGCGCCCCTGCCGCTCCGGCATGAAAAAAGCGCCTTTCCGCTGTGCGGAAAGGCGCTTTTCAAGCAATGGGTGCGATTATCTCTGTCCCTTATCGTAGGGGATGCCCTCCGCCTTGGGGGCGCGGGAGCTTTTGGAAGTGAATGCCAGCACGATCAGGGAAATGATGTACGGCAGCATATTGTACACAGAGCTGGGAACGTTCAGCGCCTTCAGGAAGGCAAAGCCGGTATAGACATTGCCCAACGCCCGGAAGAAGCCGAACAGCAGCGCCGCCAGCGCGATCCGCTGGGGCTTCCACTGGCCGAAGATCATAACGGCCAGAGACAGGAAGCCGAAGCCTGCCACGCCGTATTCAAACCGCCACTCGGACACGCCGGCGGTGATGAACACGATGCCGCCCAGACCGCCGAGGAAGCCGGAGATCAGCACACCGGCCCAGCGCATTTTGTAGACGTTGATACCCACGCTGTCCGCCGCCTGAGGATGCTCGCCGCAGGCCATGAGCCGCAGTCCGAACCGGGTCTTGTACAGCAGGATATAGGATGCCACCAGCAGAATGGCCGTCACCAGCATGAACCAGCTGAACTCGAAGGAGCCGATATTTACGGTGAATGCCTTCTTGGCGCCGACATACTGGATAATGGAGGACACATCGTCAGGATTGGCGGCGGTGTTAATGGCCTTGACAATGACGGTAGCCCCGGCGGTACCCAGAAGGTTCAGCGCCGTACCCACCAGCGTCTGATCCGCCTTGAAGTTGATGCAGGCCACGGCCAGCAGGCAGGAATACAGCATTCCCACCAGAGCGGAGACCAGAATCACCGCCAGAATCACCAGCAGTCGGGAGGGGTTGTCCGCCATGCTCCGCATGGTCAGCGCACCGCCCAGAGCGCCCATGATCATGATGCCCTCCAGGCCCAGGTTGATGACGCCGGAATGTTCGGAGAAACAGCCGCCCAGAGCCACCAGAATCAGCACGGAAGCAAAGATCAGGGTATATTGCAGCAGCAAGCTCATGCCTGATCGCCTCCTTTCCTGTCAGACGCATCTTGTTCGGCGGCCGCCTTGGCCTTCAAGGCCGCTTTCTCCTCGCGCTTGGCAGCGGAACGGTTCATTGCGTACTTCATAAACAGCACAAAGCCGCACAGATAGATGATGATGGCGGAGATCAGGTCGGAGATCTGCGCGCAGTACAGGGATTTATCCACATAAGCGCCGCCTGCGGTGATGTGCTGGATGAAGAAGGACGCCAGCACAGTCCCCAGCGGGTTCAGGCCGCCCAGAAACGCGGCGGCAATACCGTTGAAGCCCATGGCGGGGACGGAGGAGGTGGAACACTGCCACTGCTCGTACCCGGTGAGGTACAGCATGGCCGCGCCCATACCGGCCAGCGCGCCGGAGATCATCAGGCTCAGGATCACGTTCCGCTTTTCCGCCATACCGCAGTACTTGGCGGCATTCTTGTTAAAACCGGTGGCTTTCAGCTCATAGCCGAATTTGGTCTTGCCCAGCACCACCCAGACCAGAATGGCCATGAGGATCGACAGCGGGATCGCCAGACCCACATACTGGTTGTTGTTGAAAAGCTTGCCCAGTCCCAGAGAGGGAAGCAGCGCAGAGGGGTTGGTGGTACTCAATGCCAATGTATAGGGGCTGGTAGCCTCCTTCACAGTGGTCAGCAGCATATTGGTCAGGTAGAGGACGATCCAGTTCAGCATGATGCCGGAGATGACCTCATTGACGTTGCAGTAGGATTTCAGCACGCCGGAAATGCCGCCCAGAACCGCGCCGCCCAGAATGGCCAGCAGCATACACGGAAGCCAGCTCCACTTGAGGCCCAGCGCCGCATACAGGCACAGCGCCACGCCAAAGCAATACTGGCCTGCCGCGCCGATGTTGAACAGGCCCACCTTATAGGCAAACAGGATCGCCAGCGCGCACATCAGCAGCGGCGCGGTCTTGACCAGCGTGTTGCCCAGATATTTCAGCTGGGAAGCGGGCTTATTATAGGTCAGGAAGTTTTTGATGACGGTGAGGATCGCCTCTCCGGCGCCGGCAGGGTTGATGATCAGAAGCACAACATAGCCCAGAAACAGTCCCAGCACAATGCAGACCAGAGACGCCAGCAGGGACTGGACGCCGTTATTTTTCAGCAGGTTCCGTTTCATGCCTTCACCTCGTCTCTCTTGGCGCCGGCCATGTACAGGCCCAACTCCTCCTGTGTGGTGGTCTTGGGGTCAAGCTCGCCTACGATCTCGCCTTCATACATGACCAGGATCCGATCCGGCACGTCCATAACCTCGTCCAGCTCCAGGCTCACCAGCAAAACGGCCTTACCGGCATCCCGCTGGGCCACCAGCTGGCGGTGGATGTACTCAATGGCACCCACATCCAGACCGCGGGTGGGCTGGACAGCCACCAGCAGCTCCGGCTCCTTATCGATTTCCCGCGCCACAATGGCTTTCTGCTGGTTGCCGCCGGACATACTCCGGGCAATGGTCACAGGCCCCTGACCGGAACGGACGTCATACTGCCCGATCAGCCCCTCCGCATATTTGCGGATATTCTTCCGCCGCAGGAAGCCCGCCTTATTGGTGAACTCCGGCTCAAAGTACCGCTGGAGCACCATGTTGTCCTCCAGAGAATAGTCCAGCACCAGACCGTGCTTGTGGCGGTCTTCGGGGATGTGGCTCATGCCCATGGTGCTGCGCTTGCGGATGGACGCATGGGTGATATCCTGTCCGCACAGGGAAATACTGCCGGACACCAGCGGTTCCAGCCCGGTGAGGCCGTAGACCAGCTCCGTCTGGCCGTTGCCGTCAATCCCGGCAATGCAGACGATCTCGCCCCGCCGCACCTTGAAGGACACGTCCTTCACAGCGTTGTTCTTATGGATCTTGGAGGCCATGGTCATGTTCTTCACATCCAGCACCACATCTCCGGGATGGGCGGGCTGCTTTTCCACATGGAAGTTCACGTTGCGGCCCACCATCATGGCAGACAGCTCCTCCGGGGTGGTGTCTCTGGTATTGACGGTGCCGATGTACTTGCCCTTGCGAAGCACGGTGCAGCGGTCCGCCACCGCCATGATCTCCGCCAGCTTGTGTGAGATAAAGAGGATGGATTTGCCCTCCGCCGCCAGATTCTTCATGATCTGCATCAGCTCGTCGATCTCCTGCGGGGTCAGCACGGCGGTAGGTTCGTCGAAAATCAGGATCTCATTGTCCCTGTACAGCATTTTCAGAATCTCAGTGCGCTGCTGCATACCCACGGTGATGTCCTCGATCAATGCGTCCGGATCCACGTGCAGGCCGTACTTTTCGCTGAGGGCCAGCACCTTCTCCCGCGCTTCTTTTTTTTGTAGGAAACCGTGTCTGGTAGGCTCCACGCCCATAATAATGTTATCCAGCACCGTAAAGCAGTCCACCAATTTGAAGTGCTGATGCACCATGCCGATACCCAGATCGTTGGCATCGTTGGGATCCTTGATGGAGACTTCCCTGCCGTCCTTCTTGATCACGCCCTCCTCCGGCTGGTAGAGACCGAAGAGCACGCTCATCAGTGTGGATTTGCCCGCGCCGTTTTCGCCCAGCAGGGCATGGATCTCGCCCTTCCTGAGCTGAAGGGTGATGTCGTCATTGGCGATGATACCTGGGAACCGCTTCGTGATATGAAGCATTTCGATTGCATAGGGAGTTTCCAAGTCAAACCGCCCTCCTTCCGTTTTTATGGCCCGCCGTCAAAGTACCTTCAGGGATACAGAACCTGTCTGCTTTTGATCCGCCAAAGGATCCTGCGGGGACGAAAACCATGTTCTCCCGCCGATAGAAGCCCTGCGGCTCCTATCCGGCGTTTTCTTCAGTATACTATAGTTTCTCTCAAAAGGAAAGCCAATTTAACCGGGGAAGCCGAATTTTCTTGCTGGGAACCCCTGCCGATTCCCCTGCATTTTCCATTCCCGGCATTTTCTGCCAGCCTTTCGGGGTGCAAAAAAGGACGGGCTTCCGCCCGTCCTTTCCACATCATGCACTTGTGTGGGTCTTAGCCCTTGATGGCGCCCTGATCGTCCACAGAGATAACGGTGGCAAAATCGGCAGGAGCCTTGCCGGTGTCATTGGAGACGGTGATCTTGCCGTCGAACATATCCTTTACCATGGCTTTGTAGTCGTCCTGCGTGAACTTGCCGTCCTCCCACTGAGTGGTCTCCATGGGGATCTGGACATAGTTGGCGGTAGGATCGTCGCCGGAAACCAGGCCCAGCGTGGCGATCTTGCCCTTGTAGTTATCCCAGTTGCCGTTGAGAACCACGTCGGTCAGCGTATCATAGGTGGTGGGATACAGGCCCTTCATAGCGGAGGTGACGGTCAGGCCGTCCTCGCCGGCATACTCGGCAATGACGCCAGCCTGATCCACGTCCACGCCAATGACCTTACCGCCCGCCTTCTTGGCAGCGTCCACAGCGGAGGTATAGATACCGCCGCCGCAGGCAAACACGATCTCGGTGCCGCCGGCATACCAGGTATCCATCACAGCGGTGATGTCAGCGTCGCCGAAGAACTGGCCGCCGTAGATGTAGTTCAGCTTCACGTCCGTCAGGCCCAGCTCGGCGGCAGCGGCGTCAACGCCCTGCACAAAGCCGTAGCCATAGCGCTGCACGGCGGGAACAGCCATGCCGCCCAGGAAGCCCAGATTCTTGTAGCCCAGCTTCACAGCGGCGTAACCGGCCATGTAGCCGCACAGTTCTTCCTGATACACGGCGCAGTACACGTTGCTCATGTCAACGTACTTGTCCAGCTCCCAGTTGTCGGGATTGTAGTCATAGGACTCGCCGGCGTTGGCAACGGCAGTCTCCAGCAGGTCGCCCTTGGCCACGTCCAGTGCGATGAACTTCACGTCGGGGAATTCGGGAGCGGCCTCCACGATGGCGCCGCCAAAAGCGTAGCCGGGCATCACGATGACGTTGTAGCCCTCGTCGGCAGCCTTCTCGATCATGGCCACACGGTCGGCGGTGTTGTCGCCGGCGGGCTTGAAGTAGCTGAACTCAAGGCCGTTGTCGTCGGCGAAGGCCTTGCAGGCCTCATAGGTGGTCTGGTTGAAGGACTGGTCGGTGATGTCGCCATAGTCGGTGATCATCGCGATCCTGTACTCCTCCGTGGTGTCGGCAGGCTGCTCGGTCTGGTCGGTGTTGTCCGCCGGAGTTTCATCGGCCTTCTGACCGCCGCAGGCCGCCAGGGACAGAGACATGACCAATGCCAGAGTCAAAGCAAGAAACTTCTTCATTGGAATCTACCTCTTTCGATTTTGATTCCCCTCACAGCCCGTCCGTTCTCCGTCCGGCCGCATTCCGCCTCCCATACAGGGGCAGCGCTTCCGTCCGTCGCCGGTATGCAGGAGCTGCAAAAGGGTTGCCTTTTCAGGCGATGTCATTATAGCAAGTTCCCGCCCTCAATGCAACCGAAAATCAGGTTTGTTTTCAATTTTGCCATATTTTTGTAAAGGCAGGGAAAAATCCGCCCGAAAACGGACGGATTTTTCAAAAAAGAAAACGTTTAGCATTCAAAATGCCGGATCACTTGGCCATCTTCACGGCGGCCTCCAGTGCGATCTTCATCATGTTGGTGAAGGTGGTCTGGCGGTCAGCGGGGGGCAACTCTTCGCCGGTTACCAGATTGTCGGAAATGGAGCAGATGGCCAGCGCCCGCTTGCCGGTATAGGCGGCGTTGCAGTACAGAGCGGCCGCTTCCATTTCCACCGCCATAACGCCCATCTTCTGATAGCGCATATTCCGGTCGGCGGCGTCGTAGAACGTGTCGGCAGAATAGAGGTTGCCCACAGGCATTTTGATGCCCAGCTCTCCGGCGCTGCTGACCGCAGCCATCAGCAGGTCAAAGTCCGCAATGGGGGCAAAGGTGCCGCCCAGCTCATACTGATTGATATAGTTAGAGTTGGTGCAGGCGCCCTGGCCGGCCACCACACTGCCCAACTCCAGATCCGCCCGCAGAGCGCCGGCGGAGCCCACCCGGATGATGTTCTCTACATCGTACTGGGTGTAAAGCTCGTAGGAATAGATGCCGATGGAGGGCATTCCCATGCCGGAGGCCATCACGCTCACCGGCGTTCCTTTGTAAAGGCCGGTATAGCCCTGCACGCCCCGGACGTTGTTCACCAGCTTCAGATCCGTCAGGAAATTTTCCGCGATGAATTTGGACCGCAGAGGGTCGCCGGGCATCAGAACGGTTTTGGCAAAATCGCCCTTCTTTGCTTCATTATGAGGAGTTCCCATAGCCGCCCCCTTACTGTTCCATGGCCTTCACGGCCTTGACGATGCGGCTGGTGCCGAGACGGGACGCGCCCAGATTGATGAAGTCCTCAGCGTCCTGCAAGTTGGCAATGCCGCCTGCCGCCTTGATCTTCACATTGGGGCCGACGTGCTTTGCAAACAGGGCCACGTCCTCCCGCGTAGCGCCGCCCCCGCCGAAGCCGGTGGAGGTCTTGATATAGTCCGCGCCGGAGGCGGTGACGATCTCGCACATCTTGATCTTTTCCTCACCGGTGAGGAAGCAGCACTCGATGATGACCTTCAGCAGCTTCCCATGGCAGGCTTCCTTCACGGCCTTGATCTCATGGAGCAGGTCGTCCCACTTCTGATCCTTCACCCAACCGATGTTGATAACCATGTCCACTTCCTCCGCGCCGTTGTTCACGGCGTCGGTGGCCATGAAGCACTTGGCGGCGGTGGTGTCATAGCCGTTGGGGAAACCGATGACAGTGCAGATGGGCAGCTTGCCCGCCACATACTCCGCCGCCTGCTTCACATAGCTGGCAGGGATGCACACGCTGGCGCAGCCGTACTTCATGCCGTCGTCGCAGATCCCCCGGATCTCGCTCCATGTGGCCGTCTGCGCCAGAAGGGTATGGTCGCACTTGCTCAAAATGTCCTTCAGTTCCATTTCAAGTCGCTCCTTTACAACAATATATCTCGAAAACAGAATCTGCATTTTATGCCGGATGGCATTTATATTGTAGCAGATTTCTCTCCGTCTGTCCAGCGCAGAGGGCAAACAGGCCCGGTTTCCATGCAAAACCATGCTTTTTTGCCGGAAAACGGTTCTTTTCTTTTAGGCCGGGATATGCTATAATCCCTGATGGATCGTCACAGGAGCGAAGGAGGTGGCCTGATGGATTTTGCCAGTGACCCCATTGCCCGGCGCATCCGGGAGGCCGCCAGCCGGGGGACGCTGTCCCACGCCCTGCTGTTTTCCGGCAGCGGCGCTCTGACATCCGCCGCCCGGTATGCCGCGGCAGCCATGGAATGTCAGGGCGGGCAGAAGCCATGTGGCGTGTGTCCCGCCTGCCGCAAGGTTCTCTCCGGCATCCACCCCGATGTCGTCACCGTCCGGGACGAGCAGCACAAAAATCTTTCCGTGGATACCATCCGCCAGATTCGGGCGGACGCCTATATCCGCCCCAACGAGGGCGCTCGGAAGGTATATATTTTCCCGGACTGCGCCATTTTGACAGAGCAGGATCAGAACGTGCTGCTGAAGATCGTAGAGGAAGGCCCGCCCTACGCGGCGTTTCTCTTCTGTGCGGAAAATTCCTCCGTGGTCTTGCAGACCCTGCGCTCCCGGTGCGTGGAGTTGAAGCTCCATCCGGCGGAAACCGGGGAAAAGGAAAGTTCGGAAGCTGGCGTGGAGCTGTGCCGCCTGCTGGCCGCCGGAAAAAAAGGCTCCGTCACGGAGCTGATGGTGCGTCTGGAAAAAAAGCGTCTGGATCGGGACGGCCTTGCCGCCATGCTGGATCAGGCGCGGGCCGTGCTGGCGGCGGCGCTGCTGGCCCAATACGGGAAGCTGCCGGAAGGCCCGG
Source organism: uncultured Oscillibacter sp. (assembly GCA_900544615.1). Lineage (GTDB taxonomy): Bacteria > Bacillota > Clostridia > Oscillospirales > Oscillospiraceae > Oscillibacter. The sequence goes on from UQVS01000011.1 coordinate 55,890, forward strand.
AGGCGGCGCTGGCCCTCACGCTGGGGAAACGCTTGACAAAACAGCGGATCATAGGCACAATAGAACTGTTACAAACATACCGCGGAGCCTGCGCCTACAACGTGGGCGCCAGCCATGTGCTGGGGGCTTTGGCGGTGGAATTGGAGGAAATCCTTTGACTGAAGTTATCAGCGTCCGCTTTCGGGGCGGATGCAAGAATTATTATTTTGACCCCAAGGGGCATACGGTGAAAATGGGCGATCAGGTCATTGTGGAGACCGCTCAAGGGCCGGAATTCGGCACCTGCACCCAGGGGAACCATGAGGTGGCGGACGAGGCCATCGTCCAGCCCCTGTGCGCCATGCTGCGGCCCGCCACCGATGCTGACCGCCGCACCGTGGACTACAACCGCAAAAAAGAAAGCGAAGCCTTTGACATCTGCGAAAAGAAAATCGCAGACCATGGGCTGGAAATGAAGCTGGTGAACGTATCCGCCAGCTTTGACGGCAGCAAGATCATCTTTTTCTTCACCGCCGACGGCCGGGTGGATTTCCGGGAGCTTGTCCGGGATCTGGCCAGCGTGTTCCGCGCCCGGATCGAGCTGCGGCAGATCGGCGTCCGGGACGAGGCCAAGATGGTAGGCGGTCTGGGCATCTGCGGGCGGCCCTTCTGCTGCTCCCAGTTTCTGGACGGGTTTCTGCCCGTGTCCATCAAAATGGCCAAGACCCAGAATCTCAGCCTGAACCCCACCAAGATCTCCGGCACCTGCGGCCGGCTTATGTGCTGCCTGAAATACGAGCAGAACGCCTATGAGGACGCCCAGAAGCGGATGCCCAAGCAGGAATCCTTCGTCCAGACCCCCGACGGCCCCGGCAATGTGAAGTCCGTGGACTTGCTGCGGGAGACCGTGAAAGTCAGTCTGGACAGCGCCCCGGAGCAGCCCAAGTGCTACCACAACTGCGAAGTCTGCGTTCTCCGCAACGGCAAAGGCAGCCGGGAAGGCATTGAGATCCCGGCAGAGCGTCCTGCCCGGTATGAGGAGGAACGGGAGGACGATTTCATGACCACACCAGTCATCACCTCCCGCTTTGAGCCGGAAAAAACGGCTGAAAAACCCATCCCCGCAGCGGAGAATCCTTTGGGCGAGGGTGGCGAGAGTAAGAACCGCCGCCGTCACCGGGGCGGCCGCCGCAGAAGCGGCGGAGCCGGCGAGGAGTCCGCCGCGCCGGTCAAAAAGGAAGCCCCCAAGCCCGCCGACGAGCAGAAGCGGCAGGGCGACAAGCCTGCAAGCCGTACTCCCCGGCCGCACCGTCCCCGGAACGACCGCCCCCGCACAGAGCGTCCCCGGCAGGAGCAGCGCCCCAAAGCGGAAGCCGCTCCGACACCCGTTCGGGAAAAGAGCGTCCACCCGGAAACCGGCGAGGCAGCTAAGCGCCGCCGCCACCGGGGCGGCCGCCGCCACCGCAGCGGAGGCGGCGGAAATGCCGGCGGAACGCCTTCCGCTGAATAAAAGTATCGGAAACGCATCATTGAAGCGGAGCGGAAGGATTCCGCTCCGCACTTTTTATACAGGAGTACAAACATGGGAAAATTTGACGGCGTACTGCTTGCCAGTGATTTTGACAATACCATCCTGAATACGGAGATCCCCCGCCGCACCGGCTGTCCCATTCCGCCCATTTCCAGGCGGAACACGGACGCCCTGCGCTACTTCATGGCCAACGGCGGCCGCTTTGCCGTGGCCACCGGCCGGGCGCTGCCCGCTTTCCGGCTGTTTGCGGATCAGATTCCCATGAACGCCCCTGCCGTGGTCTGCAACGGCGGGGCGCTGTATGATTTTCAAACCGAGTCCTATCTGGATATCATGGAGCTGCCGGAGGAGATCCGGGGACAGGGGCAGGCGGTGCTGGATCGTTTCCCCACTGCGGCTGTGGAGGCCTACCATCTGGACGACGTGATCCACGCCGTGCGGCCCAATCTGTACACCCGCCAGCACGAACACGTGACCCACGCCGGTGTGGAGCCGGTTTCCGCCCTGACAGACGTGCCAGTGCCGCTGGTGAAGATCATGTTCGAGGACGATCATGAGCATTTGACGGCCCTGCGGGACTATGTGCTGCAACAGGCATGGTCGGAGAATTATGAGATTTTCTTCTCCGACAGGACGCTGCTGGAAGTCACCCGGAAAGGCGCCAGCAAGGGTGCCATGGTCGCCCGGCTGGCACAGCGGCTGGGCATTTCCCCGGCGCACATCTACTGTGCCGGGGATGAAAACAACGATCTCTCCATGCTGACCATGGCGGCGGAAGGCTTTGCCCCGGCCAACTGCGCGGAAACCGTGCGGAACTGCGGGGCCACCATTGTGGCAGACTGTGACCACGATACGCTGGCGGAGATCATTGCCATTCTGGATAAACGGTATTGAGCCGCCGGGGGCGGAACGTTGGCTGTCCCTGTCTGCCGGAACCCCCAATACAGACCTCCTGCCCTGTCCCACGGGACGCGGCAGGAGGTTTTTTGCCGCCGCGGCGCACCTATTTAGAAAAAAATCTAAATAGCTGTTGACACAGCCATGGTGTTGTGCTACCATCTATTTAGAAAGTTTTCTAAATACTATTGGAGGGAGGTCTGCGGATGGCCTTTGCGGAAACTTTCAAAGCCCTGTCCGACCCGGTTCGGCGGGAAATTCTGAATCTGCTGAAGGGCGGGCGCATGACGGCAGGGGAGATCGCTGCCCGGTTCGACACGACGGCGGCAACGGTGTCCTATCACCTGTCCCAGCTGAAAAAAGCCGGTCTGATCTTTGAGAGCCGGGAAAAGAACTACATTTATTACAGTCTCAACGCCTCCGTGCTGGAGGAAGTCCTCCTGTGGTTACAGGACTTGAAGGGGGAAGGAAAAAAATGAAGAACAACAAGAGGGAAATACTGCTGACTTCGCTGGTCTGCCTGCTGCCACTGTTCGCGGGCGCGGCGCTCTACCCGCGTTTGCCGGAGACTATGGCGACACATTGGGACTTTTCCGGCAACGCAAACGGCTGGTCATCGCGTGCCGCCGCTGTGTTCGGCCTGCCGCTGTTTATTCTGGCGCTGCATCTCGTCTGCTTTTACGCCGAGAGCCGTGAGACGAAGAAAAATAGGAATCCTGTGTTGCGGACGGTGCTGCTGTGGTTCTGCCCGGCCGTATCGCTGCTCAGCGGAGCGATGACCCTCGGCACAGGGCTGGGCTATGAGATGCACATCAGCACCGTGGTACCTGTGTTTGTGGGACTGCTGTTCCTGATCCTTGGTAACTACCTGCCGAAGATCCGGCAGAACCGCACCATGGGCATCAAGCTGCCGTGGACGCTGCAAAGCGAGGAAAATTGGACCAGAACTCATCGGTTGAGCGGCTTTCTGTGGGTGCTGTGCGGTCTTGTGATGATCCCCCTCTCCCTGCTGCGGCTGTGGAGCGGCTGGCTGTTTGGGGTGCTGCTGGCGGTGATGGTTCTGATCCCGACCGTCTATTCCTACGCGCTTCACAGAAAAGGCATCTGACATAGTAGCCACGGAACCCCAAAAACGAGCCCCCCTGCGAAATGGATGCGTCCATTCCGCAGGGGGGCATTTCTTGCTGTTTTTGCGTCAATCCTGATGTTACACAGAGAACAGCAGGTCGCTGTACACCGGGAAGGGCCAGCAATCCCGCGGTGTCAGGGTTTCCAGCTGGTCTGCCAGAGTGCGGGCCTTCTCCATATCCGGCACCAGATTGGCATGGCTGAAGGCCATGGCCTTCTTGGCGTCCGCCGGGATTCTGCTCAGATCCCGTTCCAGCTTTTCTGTGGCGGCAAACAACTTGTCCGTCAGCTGACCCAGCTCCCGTGCAATCACGTCATCTGCCTTGTGACCCACGCCCATCTGCTCCTTCTTCCACCCCCGCTCGCACAGCTCCGCGGCGTAGCCGGACACGGCGGGCAGGATCTGCCGCCGCAGCATATCCGCCATGGTGCGTGCCTCGATGGAGAGGACGGTGGTGTAGTTCTCAATATGGATCTCTGCGCGGGCATTGATCTCCTCCTTGGTATAAATACCGTGGCGGACAAAGAGATCCACGTTCTTCTTCGCCGTGTACATGGGCAGGGCGTCGGCAGTGGACTTCAGATTGCTGAGTCCCCGCTTCTCCGCCTCCGCCAGCCACGAGTCATCATAGCCGTTGCCGTTGAAGATGATGCGCTGGTGGTCGGTAAAGACCTTTTTGATGAGCTTTTCCAGATCCGCCTGGAAGTTTTTGGACTTTTCCAGTTGGTCGGCAAACTGCTGCAATTCCTCTGCCATGATGGTGTTCAGGGCAATATTAGGGCCGGAGATGGACTGGGAGGAGCCAAGCATCCGGAACTCGAACTTATTGCCGGTGAAGGCCATGGGAGAGGTTCGGTTCCGATCGGTGTTGTCCTGCGGAATGGGCGGCATGGCGTCAATGCCGATCTGAAGGGTGCGTTTGCCCTCCTCCTTGAACTCCGTACCGTGGATAATGGACTGCACGATGGCATCCAGATCGTCGCCAAGAAAAATGGACATTACAGCAGGAGGGGCCTCAGACGCGCCCAGACGGTGGTCGTTGCCGGGGAAGGCCACCGTTGCCCGGAGGAAGTCCTGATACTCGTCCACGCCCTTGACAAAGGCCGCCAGAAACAGCAGGAACTGGGCGTTCTGGCTGGGGGTCTTGCCGGGCTTGAAGAGATTTTTGCCGGTGTCGGTGTTCAGAGACCAGTTGTCGTGCTTGCCGGAGCCGTTGACGCCGGCAAAGGGCTTTTCATGGAGCAGACACACCATGTCATGCTTGTCGGCGATCTTCTTCATGATCTCCATGGTGAGCTGGTTGTGGTCGCAGGCGGTGTTAGCGTCGGTATACACCGGGGCCATCTCATGCTGGGCAGGGGCCACCTCGTTGTGCTTGGTCTTGCTGTAGATGCCCAGCGCCCAGAGGTTTTCGTCCAGATCCTTCATATAGGACGCCACACGGGGACGGATAGCGCCGTAGTAATGGTCGTCCAGCTCCTGACCGCGGGGCGGCTTGGCGCCGAACAGGGTACGGCCGGTCATCCGCAGATCCTCCCGCTGGTTGTACATCTTTTTATCCACCAGAAAATACTCCTGCTCCGGGCCGACGCAGGGGATGACCCGGCGGCTTTCGGTGTCTCCGAACAGCCGCAGGATGCGGATGGCCTGACGGCTCACATCCTCCATGGAGCGCAGCAAGGGCGTCTTTTTATCCAGGGCGTGGCCGCCGTAAGAGCAGAGGATGGTGGGGATGCAGAGGGTTCCCTCCTTGATAAAGGCAAAGGAGGAGGGGTCCCACGCGGTATAGCCGCGGGCCTCAAAGGTGGCCCGCAGGCCGCCGGAGGGGAAGGAGGAAGCGTCCGCCTCGCCCCGCACCAGATTCTTGCCGGAAAACTCCAGAATGACCCGGCCGTTTTCCGCCGGGGCGATAAAACTGTCGTGCTTTTCCGCCGTGATGCCGGTCATGGGCTGGAACCAGTGGGTGTAGTGGGTGCAGCCCCGCTCCACGGCCCACGTTTTCATGGCTCCGGCGATCTCATTGGCGGTGGACAGCTCCAGCGCAGCCCCATCGGTGACGCAGCGTTTCCACGCCTGATAGCAGGCGTCGGACAGCCGCTCCTTCATGGCCACCTCATTGAATACCTGACTGCCGAACAGCTCCGGCAGCTTCTTATCGCTCATAAAGAATCCTCCCGTTCCGCAATTTGCACATTTGCCATAACACACTTATCCTATCATAAATTCTTCCAAACGCAAGCAAAAAACAGTGGTTCTTTTTTCTCCGGCGAATTTTTCTCCTTTTATCCCAGCAGCATCTTTCCAATCCCGCCGCTCTGTGGTATACTTTCACCTGTATTTCTAAAACGAGAGATAAAGGAGCGGTCATCATGGGAGCCATCGGCTTCGACAATCAAAAATACCTCACCACCCAGTCTGAGCAGATCAAAAAGCGGATCCACCAGTTCGGCGGCAAGCTGTATCTGGAATTCGGCGGCAAGCTGTTCGATGATTACCACGCCTCGCGGGTGCTGCCGGGTTTTGCGCCGGACAGCAAGATCCGAATGCTCCAGCAACTCAAGGATGATGTGGAGATCGTCATTGCCATCAATGCCGGGGATATCGAGAAGAACAAAATGCGGGGTGATCTGGGGATCACCTATGATGAGGACGTTCTCCGGCTCATTGATATTTTCCGGGATATGGGGCTGTATGTAGGCAGCGTGGTGCTGACCCGGTACAGCGGGCAGGCCGCGGCGGACGCGTTTCTTCACCGGCTGGAAAATCTGGGCATCCGCTGCTACCGGCACTATCCCATTGCGGGCTATCCCTCCGATGTAGCCCACATTGTCAGCGACGAGGGGCTGGGGAAAAATGATTACATTGAAACCAGCCACTCCCTCATCGTGGTCACAGCCCCCGGCCCCGGCAGCGGCAAAATGGCCACCTGCCTTTCCCAGCTCTATCATGACCATAAGCGGGGCATCGACGCCGGTTATGCCAAGTTTGAGACCTTCCCCATTTGGAACCTGCCCCTCAAGCACCCGGTAAATCTTGCCTACGAAGCCGCCACCGCCGATCTGGACGATGTGAACATGATTGACCCCTTCCATCTGGAAGCCTACGGCGTCACCACCGTCAACTACAACCGGGATGTGGAGATCTTTCCGGTACTCAACGCGATTTTTGAGAAGATCCAGGGCAAATCCCCCTACAAGTCCCCTACGGATATGGGGGTCAACATGGCGGGCAACTGCATTGTGGACGACGAGGCCTGCCGCGCCGCCTCCCGCATGGAGATCCTGCGGCGGTACTACACCGCCCGCGTGGAGCTGCTTCAGGGCAAGGGGACGGAGGAAACCGTTCGGAAGCTGGAACTGGTAATGCGGCAGGGCGACGTAACGCCGGACATCTGTCCCGCCATTGCGGCGGCTCTGGACAAGGCGGAAGCCACCGGCGCGCCTGCCGGCGCCATGGTGCTGCCGGATGGCCGGGTCATCACCGGCAAGACCTCCGGCACGCTGGGTGCCGCGGCGGCGCTGCTGCTGAACGCCCTGAAAGCGCTGGGCGGCATCGGGGATCAGTTTGAGCTGATCTCCAAGCAGGTGCTGGAGCCGGTATGCCACCTGAAAACCACCTATCTCGATCACCGCAACCCCCGGCTTCACACCGACGAGGTACTGCTGACGCTGGCCATTTCCGCCCTGACCAACCCGCTGGCAGCCCTTGCCAAGCAGCAGCTGCCGGGGCTTCGGGGCAGCGAGGCCCATTTCTCCGTCATCATCAGCGAGGAGGATTTGAAGATCTTCAAGCGGCTGGGCGTGCGGGTCAGCTGTGAGCCGAAATACGAGACCAAGCGGCTGTACCATCGCTGATCCCCACAGGGCGTTTCCCGGCAAAAGAAGAGCCGTTTTCTCAGCATAAGCAGGCAGAATACGCACCGTCAGGAAAGCCGGCGCAGCGAAAAACGCACGGGATCTTCCCGTGCGTTTCTTTCTCTTTCTGTGCAGCGGTGGAAAATGGAAGTGGCTTTTTGCCCCAGGGTATGCTATACTGCCAGCAGAAAGGCTTTATGTAGGAGGCGTACTTATCATGATGAATTGGATCTGGCTGGGCGCCATGATTGTCTTTGGAATTCTGGAAGCAGCCACTGCCGGGCTGGTGTCCATCTGGTTCGTGTGCGGTTCCGTTGCGGCGCTGCTGGCCACGTTTCTGGGCGCGGCGCTGTGGCTTCAGGTGGTGCTGTTTCTGTCGGTTTCTGCCATAACGCTGGCCGCTACCCGTCCGCTGGTGCGGAAAATGAGCGCCAAAGCTGTCCCCACCAATCTGGATCGGGCCATCGGCTCTGCGGCGCGTGTCACAGAGGAGATCGACAACGACGCCGGAACCGGCGCAGTGTATGTGGACGGCAAAACATGGTCCGCCCGCAGCAGCGACGGCTCCTCGATCCCCATGGGCGCCAAGGTCGTTGTGGACCGTATGGAGGGCGTAAAGCTCTTTGTCACGCCGGTGCGGTCTGCCTGCGAGCAGTAACGCGGAGGAAATATGGAAAAAGGGACGTCCTGACGGACGTCCCTTCATTTGGCCTATTAACCGATCTTGTTGAGCTTCAGGGTCATGGCACTCTTGCGATGAGCGGCCGTATTCTTGTGCAGAACACCCTTGGCAACAGCCTGATCGACCTTCTTGACCGCGACCTTGTAAGCGCCATCGGCCTCGGTGCGATTGCCTTCTGCGGCAGCCGCCTCGAACTTCTTGATGGCGGTCTTCAGCTCGGACTTCGTAGCCTTGTTACGCGCGTTGCGAACCTCACCGATCAGAACACGCTTTTTGGCAGACTTAATATTCGGCAAACCAAACACCTCCTCCTGGCATTTCTTGACGTGGCTTCAGATTTTTCCACCGTGCAGAATGATATTTTAGCAGAGAACTTTCAAAAAAGCAAGCCTTTTTTTGTTTTTTCTATAATTTTTTGCATATTGCGGATATCTCCGCAAAAGCTAACCCCGTTACCACAAGATTTTGTGTAAGGAGGATGCGCCGATTGTTTGCAAAACGCACAGATCTGGCTTTGGAAGCCCGCGAATTGTGGCAGGAATCCGCCGGAACCGCCACAAAGCTGGCCGGCGTCAAAGCCGTGGAAAAAAAGGTGCAGGGATATTCCGTTACCCGCATCGACATTCTGGATCGCCGGGGCGAAGCGGCCCTGGGAAAGCCTGTGGGCAGCTACCGCACGCTGGATCTTTCCGCCTTCTGGCAGCGGAGTGAGGGCTTTTTTGATCGGGCCGTCCGGGCAGTGGGGCAGCAGCTCCGGGAGCTGATTCCTGAAAGCGGCTCCGTACTGGTGGCAGGGCTGGGAAATGCCGCCATGACGCCGGACGCCGTTGGCCCGCTGGCGGCGGACAGCGTTCTCATCACCCGGCATCTGATCGCCGCCATGCCCCGGCAATTTTCCGGCTTCCGTCCGGTGGCGGTGCTGCGAACCGGCGTACTGGGCGCTACCGGCGTGGAGTCCGCTGAGGCGGTGCGCGGTCTGGCAGCGCAGATACACCCCGCGCTGATCATCGCCGTGGATGCGCTGGCCTCCCGCCGGATGGGGCGGCTGTGCAACACGATCCAGTTCAGCGACACCGGGATCATCCCCGGCAGTGGTGTAGGAAACCACCGGGCGGCTCTGAACCGGGAAACGCTGGGGGTGCCGGTGATCGCCGTCGGCGTTCCCACCGTGGTGGACGCCGCCACGCTGGCGGCGGATCTGCTGGAGGAATCCGGCCTGCCGGATATCCGCCCGGAGCGGCTGCAAAGCAGCCCCGGAAGCCTGATGGTAACGCCGCGGGACATCGACCAGCAGGTACGGGATCTGGGCAAGGTCATCGGCTACGGTATCAACTGGGCCTTGCAGGATCTGGAAATTGAGGAAATCAACGCGCTGCTCTCATAGTGTTCACTGAAAATCCGGGTAGCCCTCTTTCAGCGTCTCGTCGTAAACAGCCCGGTCGCCGCCGATAAACTTGGGCCGGGTGCGGGCCGCCAACACAATGGCCTGCCCGATGTGATTCTGCGCCAGCCGCACCGGCACCGCCACTTTTTTCAGGTGCATCCCGATGAGGGTGCCGCCGATATCCAGTCCGGCGTCCGCCCGGATCTCCTCCAGCGCCACGGGATGCCGGAAAGCGTGATAGGCGGCGGTGGCGAACGAGCTGCCCGCCTTGGGCTGGGGGACTACATTCACGATCTCCGCCCCCGGTACCGCCGCCTGCTCCACGATCAGCGCCCGGTTCAAGTGTTCGCAGCATTGCGCCGCCATATAGACGCCCATGGGTGCAAATACGCTGTTCAGTCCCCGGAAAATGGCGTCTGCCACCTCCGGCGTGGACCAGCTGCCCACCTGATGCCCCACCACCTCGCTGGTGCTGCACCCGATGACCACGATCTGCCCCCGGCGCAGATGTGCCGCCTCTGCCAGCTGGCGGGCCGCCTGCGCGGCTTCCTGCTCCACAAGCTCCACAAGCTGTGGATTTTCCAATGAATGTACCGTTCCTGCCATGGTTTTCATACTCCTTTCCCAAAAACGGACGGAATGCCGTGCGGAAAATTCCGCACGGCCTGTTCCGTTACCAGCTTACTGCTGCATATTGAATCCGCGGATCACAGAGGACTTGGTCTTTTGCAGAACCATTGCCAGCGCCATGCCGATGGCCACGCCCGCGATGCCCTGCACGATGTTGCCGGGAATACTGGCAGCTGCCGCCAGTCCCTTGCCCAGAATCAGGGAGGCGTAGAAGAAGTAGCCCACCACCATGATGATCTCGCCTACGGTTCCGCTGACCAGCAGGGCGGTCTTACTCCGACCCATGGCCCGGAAGATCAGCGCCGCCGCCAAGGCATCCACGCCCTTGATAATCAGGGTGCCGGGGGCATAGTGGGCGTAGACTCCCAGCAGATCCACCAGCATGGAGCCGATGCCTGCCGCCGCCGCGCCGTACCACGGCCCCAGCAGCCAGCCGGACAGCAGCACAAAGCAGTCGCCCAGATTCACATATCCGTTGACGGGGGACGGGATCTGAATGATGCTGGTAGCCACATAGACCAGAGCTGCCATCAAAGCGCTGAGAACCAGTTTTCTTACCTTCTGATTGTTCATAATTGTCACCTGCTCCGGCGTTTTCCGCCTGTTCTTGATGGTAGTATAGCGCGTTTTGGCATTATCTCAATAGCCAGAATTGTATAAATATATAAGGTCAGATTGAACCCTGCCTGTGCGGAAAACGCGCAGGCGGTTTTTGCATCCAGGCTGCGTACTGTCTTTCTGATTCGGCGGCGGCACAGCCGCATCGGAACCGGGTATTTTTTAACCGGATTGTTTCCACTTGTTCATAGTTTGTTCATGATTATTGCCATGCTTTCGGGTATGTTTAAGTCAGGCATGAGGGTAACATAATTCTGACTTTTTAGGAGGTTTTTTATGAGTCGATTTTTGAAAAAGCGCGTCCCGGCGTTTCTGATGACTCTGGTCATGGTCACGACGCTGATTCCCATGGCATCCGCAAAATCTTCGGCGGATATTGAGTATGAGGTGGACGCAGGGGATAACGTCACCCTGGAGTTCAGCGATTTCCAGAATTATTATGACAAATATGAAAGCGACAACCTCTACCGCATGGAGTTTACCGACCTGACCGACGTGGATTCCAACGGCAGAATGTACGCCGTGGATTTTGAAGGCGACGAGGTACGCGTAAACGAGGATGATCTGTACAATTCCTGGTTTTATGCTTCCAAAAGCGATGTTGACGATTCCGGCGAATACCGCATCAAGGGGATGAACTATTCTGCCGGCAGCAAGGCAGACGGTGAGACCGCCGAGCTGGCCTTCACCCTGTACGGCGATAAGAAGGGAAAGCTGGACGGCATCCTCCGTATCTATATCGGCAGTTCCGGCTCCTCCAAGAGCGGTACCATCAGCTATTCCGTGAAGTCCGGAGAGGAAGTGGCCTTTGACGAGGACGATTTTCAGAAGCTCTACGATGACAGCAGCTGCACCGGCACCTTCAAATATGTAGAGTTTGACCGTCCCAGCACCAGCGAATACGCCAACGGCACCATCTATTCCCGTTATAACACGCGGAAAGAGGTTGCTTTCTCCCGCTCCGATTTCAGAGGCACTACCTTCGGTTACAGCGATTATGCCGATGGCGATTACGATCTCAGCGACCTGAGCTTCGTAGCGGATAAGGCCTTCACCTCCGGCAGCATCACTTTGAGCTTCACCCTCTACGGCGGCACCGGCAGCCGTACCAATCAGAGTACCACCGGCACTCTGAAAATCACCAGCGGCAAATCCAGCTCCACCACCTCCAAGGGAGACATCACCTATACCGTCAAGGCCGGCAGCGAGGTCTCCTTCGACGAGGACGATTTCCAGAAGCTCTATGACAAGAGCAGCTGCACCGGCACCTTCAAATACCTGGTCTTTGACCGCCCCAGCACCAGCGAATATGCCAACGGCACCATCTACTCCCGCTACGGCAAGCGGAATGAAACGTCCTTCTCCCGTTCCGCCCTTAACGGCAATTCCTTTGGCTACAGCGATTACGCCGACGGGGATTACGATCTCAGCGATCTGAGCTTTGTGGCGGACAAATCCTTCTCCGGCAGCATCACTCTGAGCTTTACCCTGTACGGCGGCACCGGCAGCCGTACCAATCAGAGCACCACCGGCACGCTGGTCATCACCAGCGGCAATTCCGGCAGCAGCCGCTCCTACTATGTGGGCAACATCCGCTGCAGCGTGACCCCCGGCACGGCTCTGCAAATCAACCCCAACGAGATTGCCCGCTATTTCAAGAAGTGCAGCGGCGGCGGCAATCTGATGTATGTGACCCTCACCTCCCTGCCCACCGTCGGCAGCCTGTACTATAACTACTACGGCACCAGCCAGTACGGCGCGTCCAGCCGCACCCAGATGACCGCTGCCAGCGCCGCAGGCCGGATGTTCGCGTACAGCCCCTCCGTCAAGACGGAGTACGCCCTTTCCGAGCTGACGTATATCCCCAGCGGCACCAACTACTGCACGGCTATCGGCTTCACCGCATACGGCGGCAACGGCCAGTCCTATACCGGCAGCATTCTCATCAGCGTCAGCACGCAGGCAGTTTCCGAAATTTACAGCGTCACCACCAAGGGAACCTCTGTGAGCTTCCCGGCCACCGCCATCAGCTCCGCCGTGTCCGGCGCTACCGGTGCGTCTCTCAGCAGCATTCAGCTTCTGGATCTGCCTGCCACCACCTCCGGCGTTGTGTACTATGGTTCTTCTGTGGCCAATACCACCAGCCAGTACGCCTATGCCAACTTGAGCCAGCTGCGCTTTGTCCCCAACAGCAATTTCACCGGCTCCGTCTCTATCCCCTACGTGGCCCTGAACAGCCGCGGTACTGCCATGGCCATGGGTCAGTTCTCCATTGGCGTGGTCAGCAGCGTGAAGAAATTCCGTGATGTTGCAACCACCACATGGTGCTACAAATATGTGACCGAGCTTTCCAGCGCTAATATCATCTCCGGCTACAGCAACGGCTCCTTCCAGGAGAAGAACACCATTACCTACGGCGCGGCGCTGAAGCTCATCATGCTGGCAGCCGGTTACGGCGAGCAGGCTCCCACCGTAAAGGGCAGCACCTTCAGCGGCTATCTGGCCAAAGCCAAGGCTGACGGTCTGGTGACCGGCAACCCCAAGCTGAACGGCTCTATTACCCGGCTTCAGATCGCCCAGATCGCATCCAAGGCATTGAAGCTGTCCACCACCAACCTCTCCAATAAGAAGCCCTTCACGGACACCAACGACGTCTATGTGCAGGCGCTGAACGCAGCAGGCATTATTGAGGGCTACTTCTCCAACGGTACCAGCACCTACAAGCCCAACAGCACCCTGACCCGCGGTCAGGTCTCCGCCATTGTGTGGAGAATGCGGAACTACGAAAAGTAAGCCGCCGGGGTTTGTCCCGCCATTGCATCCGTTCCCGCCCCCGCCAGAACCGTCCTGTTTGGTATCTGCGGGCCAGTCAGCGGATCCTCCTTTTTCTGCGGCCGCCCTTCCGGCATCCGGCAGGGCAGCCTGACGAGGTTCAGCCGCATCATAACCGCATCGTACTGGAAAGGCTCCCATCCATACGGATGGGAGCCTCAGCGTGTCGAAAAAGTCTTTTCGCCCCGCTGAGCAAGTTTTCAGAACTTCATAAAAGTTCTGAAAACTTAGGATTTCAATGGCGCAGGACACCCTTCTTGGGTTTCCCGCGCACACCCTTCCTTACCGTTGCGGAGAATTTACCACTTTATCGACAGTCTCAGGCTCCCATCCATACGGATGGGAGCCTTTTTCATCAGCCGCCAAATGCGGGAATTTTCATGTGCTTTGGCTGGAAAGCCGCTTAGGGATATTCCCTTATACACTCTGGCAGGCAGAGAAGAAATCCCGGCATCCGGCAAAGCCCAGGCACTCCGCCAACTCAGCGCAGCGCACATCGTTATCGCTGACAGCGATCTCCTCCCCCGTGGGGAAGTAAGGCAGATCCAGCGTAATGGCATCCACCACATTACCGTAGGATGCGCCAGCCAGCGCTGCGGCGTTGTGGAGCTTTTCGCGGGCGGAAGGACTGCCGTTCATGGCCCGCTCCGTATATTTCAGCACCGCCGCAATGGCCTCCGTCAGCATCCCGGCGGTAAATTCGGTGCAGTCGGGATCCAGATAGGCCCGCGCCGCATGGGACAGGCTCTTCAGCCCACAGGTACGAACCTGCTCCGCCGTCAGCCCGGCGGTGAAATCCGCGTCCGTCACGGAGATCTCCGGCAGCAGATGGATGCTTTTCAGGACGATGGCCTGTCCCTCCTCCCCTTTCAGAATGGCAAAGGGGGAGTTCTGGGAACCGCTGGAGAAGTTCGTGGCGATGAGCACCAGCTTTGCCTTGGCACAGGCCGGGATCCGCGCGGGATCTGCGGCAGCGGCCGCCAGATCCAGATCAGGATCTCCATAAAGCGCCAGCAGCGCCTTGGCGGCGCTCATGGCGTTGTCTCCGCCTACGCCTACAATGACGTCCGGCTGAAACTCGTTAAGCTTGGGCAGCGCACTGCGGAGATCGGATACGGAGACCCGCTTTCCGATGGTAAAAAACTCCGCTGCCCGGATGCCCTGTCTGCGAAGCTGGTCGATAATCGGGGCTGTGACCCCGGCGCGGTACAGCTGCGGATCTGTCACCAGCAGCGCCCGGCTGCAATGGTAGATCTCCCCCAGTTCCCGCAGGGCCACCGGGGTACAGCCGCTTTTAAAGTAGACCTTCTTCGGAAGGTTCAGTGTCTGGACCACTATGCACCTCGCTTTCTCGTTGATAAAAAAACTGTGTTTACAGGAAAGAACAGCGCGTCGGAGAACACAGCAGCGTCTCTCCGTGTCTCACACGCCCAGCAGAGCGTCAGGCTGTCATTCCTTTCAGATGGAGAAGCAGGGGGCCGGTGCCGCAGCACCGGCCCCCTGCTTGAGTTTGGTTGTTGTATATGGTTATGGTGTATATGATTGTATATGGTTATCGGGTTTCTATGCGGCTGACTTAGTTGAAGCCACCGGTCTTGACCACGCCCAGATCGGCGCTGAGGCCCATGGGATATGCGGCGTGGGTGTCGGTGGGCAGGGTGACGGGGACTTCCCAGGTATCGCCGTACTTCTCGGCGTACTTCTTCTCGCCGTAGAAGGCCTTCAGGTAGCAGCCCTTCAGCTCGGCGATGGTGGGATAGACGGGGTTGCAGCCGGTGCAGGCATCGTGGAACGCCCACTCGGACATCTGATCCACAGCCGCCAGGAACTCGGCCTCCCACGCCTCGGCGCTCTTTTCGGGGTGCGCCTCCAGCAGCCAGTCCAGAATGGTTTCGGGGATGTCGAGGTCCTTCTTCAGCTGCTGGCAGGCCTTGATCCAGTTTTCAAAGGTCTGCTCGTCGGTCTTGCCCTTCACGCCAATCAGCTCGCCCAGCTCCACATAGCGCTCAAAGGCCTGGGGATACTTGTACTGGGAGAAGGTGCCCATCTTGTAGGGATGACGCTGGGCGTTAAAGCGGCAGACGAAGGGGAACAGCAGGGCGTTGGCGGTGCCGTGGGGGATATGGAACCAGCCGCCCAGCTTGTGGGACAGGGAGTGGTTGATGCCAAGGAAGGCATTGGCAAAGGCGATGCCGGCGATAGCGGAGGCGTTGGCCATCTTCTCGCGGGCCGTGGGATCGGGCTTCGCATCCCGGAAAGCGGAACGGTAGGCTCTGGGCAGGTAGTCGAACACCATCTTGGTGGCGTCGCGGCACATACCGTTGGTGTACTCGGTGGCGAAGGTGGAAACATAGGCTTCCACGGCGTGGGTCAGCACGTCGTAACCGGAGGCCTGGGTGGCTCTGGGCGGCAGCTTCATCATGTTGTCCGCGTCCACGATGGCCATTTCAGGCATCATCTCGTAGCCGATCAGAGGCCACTTCATGCCGGTATTGGCGTCGGAAATGATGGTGAAGGGCGTACACTCGGAGCCGGTACCGGCGGTGGTGGGGATGCAGACCAGTTTGGCCTTCTTGCCCATCTGGGGGAAGAAGCGGATACGCTTCCGGATATCCAGGAAGGTAGTGGCCATGTCAAGGAACGCCTCTTCGGGATGCTCGTACATGATCCACATGATCTTGGCGGTGTCGATGGCGGAGCCGCCGCCCACAGCGATGATGACGTCCGGCTCAAACTCATGCATCTTGGGCAGGCCCTTCATGGCGTCCTGAATCTGGGGATCAACCCGGATGTCGAAGAACTCGGCAGTCTCAATGCCCATATCCCGCAGCTGGTTGATGATGGCATCGCAGGCGCCCAGCTGATACAGCGTGGAGTCGGTGATGATGAAGGCCCGCTTGAAGTTGTAGACCTCCTTCATTTCCCGCAGGGCAACGGGGGTGCAGCCGGTCTTGTAATAGACCTTCTTGGGCAGCTGGAGCCAGAGCATATTCTCCTTGCGGATGGTGACGTTCTTGATGTCCAGCAGCTGCTCATAGTTGGTGTTGCCCATGAAGGCGGAGTGGCCCACAGCGCCGGGCCCCAGAGTCAGGGAGGGAGCCAGGCCGAAGTTGTACAGGTCGCCGATGCCGCCAAAGGATGTGGGCTGGTTGATGAGGATGCGGCCAGCCTTCATCCGCAGGCCGAACTTGGTGATCTTCTCTTCCTCGGTAGGGTCGATGTACAGTGCTGCGGAGTGGCCTGCGCCGCCCTCCAGCACCAGCTTGTAGCAGATGTCGAAAGCCTCGTCCAGCGTCTCGGCCTTGTACATACCCAGCAGGGTGGTCAGCTTCTCGTTGGCCCACGCGCAGTCATGAGAGGTGTCGTTGGTCTCATAGATCAGAACCTTGGTGTCATAGGGAACCTCGATCCCGGCCATTTCAGCGAGGCGGCAGGCGGTCTGGCCAACAGCGGCGGGCTTGACGCCGTGGGTCTTGGAGTTGAAGAACACCTCGGCCACCTTGGCGGCCTCGTCATCGTTGAGGAAGTAGCAGCGGGCTTCCTTCAGCAGACGCTTGACCTCGTCATAGACGTTGGCGAGAACGGTGATATGCTGCTCGGAAGCGCAGATCATGCCGTTATCGAAGGTCTTGGAGTGGATGATGGACTCCACAGCCATCCGCAGGTCGGCGCTCTCGTCGATAACCACGTTGCAGTTGCCGGGGCCGACGCCGATGGCGGGGGTGCCGGAGGAGTAGGCCGCCTTCACCATACCGGAGCCGCCGGTGGCCATGATGAGATCCACGCTCTTCATCAGGGTGTCGGAGATCTCCAGAGAGGGAACGGAAATCCAGCTGATGACGTGCTCAGGCAGGCCCGCCTCAACGGCGGCGTCCCGCATGATCTTCGCCGCGGCGATGGAGCAGTTCACGGCGTGGGGATGGGGGGAGAGAATGATGGCGTTGCGGGTCTTCAGCGCCAGCATGATCTTGTAGATCGTGGTGGAGGTGGGGTTGGTAGTGGGGGTAATGGCGGCGATAACACCCTTAGGGGAGGCAATCTTTTTCACGCCATAGGCCTTGTCTTCGGAAATGACGCCGCAGGTCTTTTTGTTCCGCATATAGTTCCAGACATGCTCGGAAGCATATTGGTTCTTGGTAACTTTGTCCACGACAATGCCGTAGCCGGTTTCCTCGCAGGCCATTTTGGCCAGCGGGATCCGCATTTTGGACACCGCCATGGCGGTCTTTTCGCAGATGGCGTCCACCTGCTCCTGAGTAAAGGTGCTGTAGGCTTCCTGAGAGGCACGGATGATGGGAAGGGCTTCCTGCAGGGTCTCAACAGAGTTGATGGTCAGTGGGGTTGACATAGATGTTCCTCCTTCATTTTTGACCGTTTGTTGGGTAGGTTCCTTTCTCGTCCTTTGTTCTGCCATATCGGTAAGCGCTTAAGAGTTTGAATTGCGGCACTCTGCGTCCAGAGCTTTCCTCTGGTTTCAAAATGCGCCTTTCTCCCGCAAAAGTCAAGGGCAGGCAGCAGAGAAAAAAGTCTGTTGAATTCCTCCGCTCATATTTGTTTTTTTCCGGGTTCTGTTCCAATTTACCTGTTTTACGCAAAAATTCCTTTCAAAAGTCCGCAAAAAATTGCAGTCATTTTATACAGTGCGAAAGTGATAACTTTTTTGGCTGCTTTCTAACGTTTTATATTTGATTTATGTGTATTTTTAACTAATTTTCGTTAATTTTTTTGCAGCCCATGTTGTATCTGAAAAATGTCCTAAATATTTTGCCTGTTTTTGTCATATTCACCAAGTGGATTCGTCAAAGTCACCTGTAATCCTCTCCATTTCCCCCTCCGCAAGTCCCCCAGCCGGTCGGATGCGCCGCAGATGCCGCTCTGCCCGGCAGCGGCAGCGCCGGCTTTGAAGCGGCAGGAGAGCGTTTACTTTTGGGGCGCAAAAAAGGACGTCATCCTTGCGGATGACGTCCTTTTATCAGCTTGGGAAGCGCTTACTTCGCGGCCTTGGCAGCCTTGACAGCCTCGATCAGCATC
>UQVS01000012.1 GCA_900544615.1 uncultured Oscillibacter sp.
ACGGAGGAAGATCCCACTCTGAAAGAGGTATAATACTGACAAAAGGGTATGTGCCTGTCGGCACATACCCTTTTACTTTATGGAGATACAGGCGGCGTTTTTAACGGTCGGGGGATCATGCTTTTTTGCAGTTCCTGAAAAGCGGATTCCCGCCCATGAACAAAGTCATTGCAAAGGGATCCGTACTCCCGGTATAGGCCGATCGTTAAGCGGCAATCAGAACAGCATCAGCAGCGTTCCCGCCACGATCCCCGCAAGACCCAGCGCGGATTTCTTCGTCAGCTTCTCGTGGAACACAAGATAGGAGAACAGCACCGTTACCAAAATACTCAGCTTGTCGATGGGGACTACCACGCTGGCAGGGCCGTCCTGCAACGCCCTGTAGTAGCAAAGCCAGCTGCCGCCGGTGGCGAGGCCGGACAGGCAGATGAAGCCCAATTCGTTTTGGGGGATGGCCTTCAGTTCTCCCTGCTTACCGGTGACGAACACCATGACCCACGACATCACCAGCACCACCGCCGTGCGAATGGCCGTCCCCAGATTGGACTCAATCCCGGAGATGCCGATTTTTCCAAGGATGGCCGTCAGACTGGCAAACACAGCCGAACCCAGCGCATACCACAGCCATGCGGCGCTTTTGGTTTCGCCGCTGCTCTGTTTTTTTTCGATCATCAGGAAGGTGCCGACGGCGATCAGCACCACGCCGATGCCTTTAGGGAGGCTGACGCCTTCCTGCAAAAAGATGGCCGCCAGAATGATGGTCAGCACCGTGCTGGATTTGTCAATGGGGACGACCTTGTTTACGTCCCCCAGCTGAAGCGCCTTGAAATAGCACAGCCAGCTTGCGCCGGTGGCGAGGCCGGACAGCACCAGAAACAGCAGCGTCCGCCCGCCGATGGCCGGGATCGTCCCCTGAGAGCCGACGACGAACACCATCAGCCAGGAGAAAATCAGCACCACCGCCGTGCGGATGGCGGTAGCCACGGTAGAGTCCGTTTTTCGGATGCCGCATTTGGCAAGAATGGAGGTCAGGCCTGCAAACAGGGCCGAACCGAACGCAAACAGAATCCACATGAATGATCGCTCCTCTTTCCCATCAATTCACAGGGGAATATAACCGACGCTCCGCGCTCAGAACGGTCTGCGGCAACCTGGCTTCGCTTTTTCGACAGTGCTTCTTGCAGATGGAAACCGTATAGCCGTTCCACTCCAGACCGCTCCGCTCCATGGCGGCAAGACCGGCGTCATCCTCGATAATCAGTATTTTAGACAGAATGCTGCCTCTTTGCAAGAGGCGGCATAAAAATTGTGTGCAGGACACTGCTTTTGAATGGCCATGGACAGCAGCGCCCACAAGAATCCAAAATCATTATAACACAACGGAAAACGGGTGATTAAACAGTTCTCAGGACGAAACATAGAAGGCATTGTCGGTCTTCTGCGTGTCGAGAATATAGACGAGAGCTTTGCTTACAGTTCCTCGGATTGGCTTGATTTTAGCAACTGCCATATCTCACCCTGCCTTTCTTTCAGCTCTGCAACATCATCCGCATATGGTAGCAGGACATCTCCGTGAAAAAAGCGGATATTAAATTATGAAGCATAAGTATAGGGACATCCTCGCTGTATCATGGAGGATGTCCTTTTCGTTTTGCCTGCCGAGCTGCACACGTTTATGCTGGTTCATATAGGGTATCGCAGAAGTATCCGGCACCATTTCGGCACCATAGCATTCAAAAATCGAATACAATATGCGAACGATTGGTCACAAAAAATATCCGTCCATATTCCGATGCGGAAGACTGCAATCCGTGTAAAAGCAAAAAGAACCCGCTGAAACACTTGATTTCAGCGGGTTGGCGGAGATGGAGAGATTCGAACTCTCGCGGGCTTTTACACCCCTACTGCATTTCGAGTGCAGACCCTTCAGCCGCTTGGGTACATCTCCGAATGAAAAATATTCAGTTTCAATGCATGGATAACATGATTTCGAGGGCGATGGAGGGAAGATTTTTGACTCTCATCTTCTCAAATCGTCTTATATCTTCTCTCCATCAACCCCTGTAATACCAAGGTTTTTACGCTTTCCCGCATAATTCCGTGCAACTTCTTATAACTTCACTTTTCCGGGTTTTACTGCAATTTTACTGCATGACTGCACGGATTTTTCAGCGCCAGAACAACAGGCCGAAACAAATTGGCCATGCTCACAGTATACAGCAAGCATTCCTAAAAGTAAAGCCTACTTTACAGACTTATCTTTTCTGTGAGTACGCTCTTTCTTGGTGTCAAGCTGCTTTTCCGGAAGTATCTCATTGTGGTAAGTCTGCAAGACCACTCTGATCCTATCTAGGCGCACATCGACATACTGTGCCGTTGTTGCTTCCAAATTTGTTGATATGCCGAGTTGGATGCCGACGCCTTTTAGACTATGTCCAAGGATTTTTCCCACAGTATAAAAATCACCGGTGAGCTGGTGCATATTCGTTGCTGCCGTGTGTCGAAGATCGTGGAAACGGATGTGTGCCATCCCTGATCGTCTTAGCATCTGCGAAAAATCAGCAGATATGCACAATGCCTGCGACCAGTGTTCTGCCGTGTGTTACGCAGAGACCGGTGCTTTTACCGGCGTACCGCGGTATATGTGCGCCAGAACACGGGCATATCTGAAACAGGCGCAGGCGTGGTTGGCAGCGCATCCGGCAGAAAAAGAGATGTAAGAACTGCGTTGGAAAGCACAAAGCAAAATTGGGAGGGAAACATGAAGGTTTCAAAGGAATTCATTCTGCGGGAGATTGCCGGGGAACATATTCTGGTTCCCATCGGAACCGCGGCGGCCAACTTCAACGGCCTGATCAGCATGAACGAGGTAGGGCGGTTCCTCTTTGATCTGTTGGCAGAGGAGCGTACCCCGCAGGAACTGGCGGACTGCGCCTGCGGCGAATATGACGTTCCGCCGGAAACGGCTCTACAAGATGTGGAGAACTTTTTGCAGCAGCTGCGGGAAATCGGTGCAATGCTGGAAGCGTAAAGGATCGTGGGCATATGTCGATTTTAGTGTCCGGCGGCGCCGGATATGTGGGCAGCCATGCCTGCGTGGAGCCGATAGAAGCGGGATACGATGTGATCGTAGCGGACAATCTGGTGAATGCCAGCCGGGAGGCGGTGCGCCGGGTGGAGCAGATCACGGGAAAGGCGATCCCCTTTGTGCAGGCGGATCTGTGTGATCCGGCGGCGGTAGAGGAAATTTTTGAGCAATTCCCCTCCATTGACGCTGTAATGCACTTCGCGGCGCTGAAAGCGGTAGGGGAAAGCGTGCGGAAACCGCTGGAGTACTATGCCAACAATCTGGGCAGCACGCTGGTGCTGCTGGAGGGAATGCGGACGCACGGCGTCAAAAAATTCGTGTTTTTCTCCTCCGCTACGGTATACGGCGATCCGGCTTCCGTCCCGATCCGGGAGGACGCGCTGCTTTCCGCCACGAATCCCTACGGATATACCAAACTCTTTATCGAGCAGATCCTGACGGACTGCTGCAAGGCAGACCCGGAGCTGCGGGTCGCGCTGCTCCGCTATTTCAACCCCATTGGCGCGCACCCGTCGGGACTGATCGGGGAGGATCCCAACGGCATTCCCGGCGCAGCCGGCAGGGTATGGTAAAAAAAGGCCGCTGCGCCACAGTCTGGAAGCGCTTATTGAACGGCGGAAACAGAAAATCAGTGACTTTTTGATAAAATCATAAAGAAAAATGATGATGTTTTGTGAGGCCACGTTCCATCTCGCAAAAGCGGGGGGCAATATTCGTAAAAATGGACAAATATCAATTTATTTGATTGCACTCTCAATACATTTCATTTCCGTTCGGTTATCAGAATTGTTATAATTGTGGCAAAGTAAAAAGTCGTTTTTGGGAGTATTTAATCGGTTAAGGGAAAGATACCGGGCTGATCCTGAAACATGACTGTACGGAGCAGCTTCAGAAATTGCCGGATCATTTCCTTCTTGCGGGTATCCGGGTGATAGACCGCAACGATCCTTCGGGTATCCGGGATTCCCTGCATGGTGCAGTAGACGATTTTGGATCCCAGCTGTTCCGCCTGCATACTTAAAAAGACCGGGCTGGTAAAGAGATACCCCATGTTCTGCGATACCAGCATGGCGGCCGTCTGCATGGAGCTGACGGTAATCACGGATTTCGGCTGGATATCAAAATGCTCCAGCGCCTGATTGGTAATGCCGCCGAGGTCGTTGGCGGAGGACGGCATGATCAGCGGCAGCCCCTGAAGCTGCTGGGGCGTGATCTCATATGGGTTCTTGTAGGAATTCCCCGCATAGACCCAGGGGGGAGCCAGATGGAATTTTCTGGGAACGATCAGCAGGAGCTGTTCCAGGGCCAGCTTTTCGGAAACGTCCTGCGTCCCCACGGGCATCCCGCCGATGACAACATCCGCATCGTCTGCGCGCAGGCTTTGCAGCAGCAGCTCGTCCCCCTGCTCAATGAGATTGATCCGCACATCGGGATAGATCTCGTGGAAAAGCGGCAGCAGCTGCGGCATCCACGCGGCGCTGTGCATCAGGCCGATGCCGACGTTGAGGGTTTCTTCCGGGTGCGCCATCTGCTGAAGCTTGGCGGACAGCCGCGTTTCGATCTGACGGATCTTTTTCAGCTCCTCAATGCACAGCGCACCGGCCGGCGTCGGCAGAATCGGCGTTTTTGAGCGGTCAAACAGCTTGACGCCCAGTTCGGCTTCTACCCGGTTGAGATACATGGTCAGTGTGGACTGCGCCACAAACAGCCGCTTGGCTGCGCGGGTCAGATTCTGTTCTTTTGCAATGGCAAAGATATAATCCATTTTGTCAATGATCATGACAGCGCCCCCTTTTGTGAAGATCATAGCTCAACTATAGATGTTATTGGAAATTCATCGAAAAGGCAAGCAAAAAATGAAAAAAAGCGAGGAATTATCAATGGATACGGGTGCATATCTGAACTCTGTTTTCGGATTGAAGGGGAAAGTCATTCTGATAACGGGTGCGGCCGGCGGCATCGGCAATGCGATCAGCCGCGGGCTGGCGGCTGCCGGAGGTACGGTGGCTCTGTGCGGCCGGAATCTGGAAAAGTGCAGAGCGCTGATGGATGAGATCACCGCATCCGGTGGAACCGCTTCGGCACACCGGCTGGATGTTGCCGATCTGGACAGCATCCACGCCTGCGTAGACGAGGTGGCGGCGCAGTACGGAAAGATCGACGTGCTGTTCAATATCGCGGGGATCAATAAGCGGGAGGGGCTTCTGGATGTGACGCCCGAAACCTACGACCGCATTATGGATACCAATCTCAAGGGGCTGTTCTTTGTCAGTCAGGCAGTGGCGCGGGAAATGTACCGGTACAAGTCCGGGAATATCGTAAATATCGGCTCCCACAACGACACCGGGATGCTGGGCGGCTGCTCCGTCTACGGCGCATCCAAAAGCGGCGTCGTGGCGCTGACCCGTTCCATGGCGGTGGAATTTGCCCAGTACGGCATCCGCTGCAATGCGATCAGTCCGGGACATATCCTCACGGATCTGACACAGGTCACATGGGATCATCCCACCCGCGCAGATTATCTGCGGGAACGGATCGCCATGGGCCGTCCCGGCAAGCCGGATGAACTGGTGGGCATGGCCATCATGCTGGCATCCGACGCCTCCACATACATGACAGGACAGGCCTACCATGTGGACGGCGGCTGTCTCTGCGGCGGAAAGCCGTGGGAATACGACACGCAGTACTGAGGAAAAACCTGTGTGCGGAACTGCTTCGCGCATGACCGCACATATGTTTTCAATATTTTAATTATTTTTCAATGAAACCATTCAAAGAGGGGGGAATCATTCCGATCCGGGCATGGGTCGGTCTTACACGGACACATGAAATGATATGTGTATTCTGAAACAAAAAGAAAGGGAGATCACAAATGTCTGCAACTGGATTTCTGATTCTTCTGATCGTGACCATCGCTCTGCTGATGGTGCTGATCATGAAGGTCAAACTTCACCCCACATTCGCACTGTTCGCCAGCGCCCTGTTCATGGGTCTGGTTCTTGGCCGTTTTGAGCCGGAGGGCTTCTCCTTCACGGAAGTCCTGAGCCTGATTACCTCCGGCTTCGGCGGCACTCTCGGCAGCATGGGTATTCCCATCATGCTGGGCGCTATTCTGGCTATGGGCGTGCAGGATACCGGCGCCGCCAAAGCCATTGCCAACTTCTTCATCAAGCTGTTCCGCGGCAAGAATCTGGAGCTGGCTCCCGCACTGACCGCTTACATCGTCTCCATTCCCGTGTTCGGCGATATCACCACCATCCTGACCTCCAACATTGCCAACGTGCTATCCAAGCGTAAGCACATCTCCATGGGCAAGATGGCCGCTTTCACCCAGACCGGCCTGAACCTGACCCATGCCATGGTTCCCCCTACGCCCGGTATTCTGGCTGTCTCCATCCTGCTGGGTGCTGATCTGGGTCTGGTTATCGGCTGGGGCGTTGTGATCTCTCTGATCGCCTTCCTGCTGACCTGGCTGGTTCTGCGTAAGTGGACCGACAAGGAGTTCATTGAGCCGGTTCCCGAAGTTGTGTCTGAGATCGAGGAGACCTCTTCCAACGATGTGAAGGACATTCTCATCACCGGCGACGATATCCCCGGCACCTTCGCTTCCTTCCTGACCATCCTGATCCCCGTGGTTCTCATTGCCGGCAGCTCCTTCCTGAAGATGGCTGTCACTGAGGATTCCGCCCTCTACGGCTGGGCCAACATCTTTGGCGACAAGATTGTGGCTCTGGGTCTGGGCGTGATCTACACCATGCTGCTGGGCGCCTTCCACAAGGCTTCCGTCCGCAAGAGCAACAAGGACGTTAGCGGCAATGATCCCGAATGCTTCCGCGAGGTCGTTCTCAACAGCTGGATTGCCCGCGGTCTGGCAGTGGCTCTGCCCGCACTGCTGATCACCGGCATGGGCGGCGCACTGGCTTCCGTCATCAAGGCTGCTCCCGCTATCAACGATCTGGCCGGCCTCATCGAGCAGTCCGGCGTTCCCGGCCTGCTGATCCCCTTCCTGATCGGCGCGATCATGTTCACCGCTGTTGGTTCCATGACCACGGGCGGCATGACGGCTGCCGGCGTTGTCGGCCCCATGATGGGCGCTCTGGGCCTGACTCCCGTTGCCACGGTTCTGGCTATTGGTGCAGGCACGATGATCTTCAACCACGTCAACAACTCCGGCTTCTGGGTCATCAGCCGTTTCTTCAACCTCGATCTGAAGCAGGGCCTGAAGTACATCACCCTGCCCGATGCAGTCTCCGGCGTGTTCTGCTTTGTTCTGATCTGCGCTGCCGCTGCCGTGGGCCTGTTCTGATTGCATACAGTTTGTAGCAGTCATCGTTCTTACCTGTAAAGAAGCGGTCTGCTGCTTGCTGTATGGCAGGCGGCAGACTGCTTTGCAATTTTAAACTTTAGAGTTCCAAGTATGGAGGAAAAATCCCTATGATTCAGAAAAGCCATGATGATCGGATGCTGTGGGCGCAGTTTGATGCGCTGGAAATGGGCAGCGGCTGGGAGGATACGGATATCCTGAAGCCCCAGATCATGATCGAAAGCGTGTATGGTGACTCCCATCCCGGCAGCACCCACCTCAACCAGATGGTGGAGCAGGCGGTGTACGGCGTCTATCAGACCGGCGGCAAGCCCGCCAAGTATTATGCCACGGATATCTGCGACGGCTGCGCGCAGGGTCACGACGGCATGAACGTTGTTCTGGCTTCCCGCGAAGCCATTGCCAACATGGTGGAAGTCCACGCGTCTGCCGTGCCCTGGGACGGCATGATCCTCGCTTCCAGCTGCGATAAGTCCATCCCCGCACACCTGAAGGCTGCCGCCCGTATGGACATCCCCACGATCTTCATGCCCGGCGGTTCCATGCGTCCCGGTCCCAATATGACCACCTCTCTGGTTGCCGGCGATATCTCCCTGCGTCAGAAGCGCAAGGACGCCATCACCGAGCAGGAAGTGCGGGACTATAAGCTCACCGGCTGCCCCTCTGTGGGCGCCTGCACCTTCCTTGGCACCGCTTCCACCATGCAGTGCATGGCAGAGGCTCTGGGCATGACGCTGCCCGGCGCTGCACTGGTGCCTGCTACCATGCGGGACATTTTGCAGTATGCCCGCTATGCCGGCCGGAAGATCATGGAGCTGGTGGAGAAGAACATCACGGCCTCCCAGATCATGACGCCTGCGGCTTTCCGCAACGCCATCATCGTTCACAGCGCCATCGGCGGTTCCACCAACGCCACCATTCATCTGCCCTCCATCGCCAGAGAGCTGGGGTATGATCTCCCCATTGAGCTGTTTGACGAGATCAACCATCAGGTGCCGCATCTGGGCAACATCAATCCCTCCGGCACGCAGCTGACGGAATCCTTCTGGTTCGCCGGCGGCATTCCCATGGTGCAGTGGATGCTGCGGGATATGCTGGATCTGGACGTGATGACCGTCACCGGCAAGACGCTGGGTGAAAATCTGGAGGATCTGCATAAGGACAACTGGTTCGAGCGCAATCTGGGCTACCTGCACAACTATGGCCTGGAGCGCGATCAGGTGATCTTCCCCGTGGAAAAGGCTCCCGAAAAAGGCTCTGTGGCGATCCTGAAGGGCAATATTGCCCCCGAAGGCAGCGTGCTGAAGTATTCCGCCTGCGCCATGAATCAGCGCGAGGTCGTCAATGCCAAGGCCCGCGTGTTCAACCACGAGGAGGATGCCCACGATGCCGTGGTCAACAATGAGATCAATCCCGGCGAGATCATCATTATCCGCTATGAAGGCCCCCGCGGCTGCGGTATGCCTGAGATGCTGATGACCACCGAGGCCATTGTCTGCGACGAGCGGATCAACGGCTCTGTGGCGCTCATCACGGACGGCCGTTTTTCCGGTGCGACCCGCGGCGCGGCCATTGGCCACGTCAGCCCCGAAGCTGCCGCAGGCGGCCCCATCGCCTTCATCGAGGACGGCGACCTGATCTCCTACAGCGTTGAGAACCGGACGATCAACCTCACCGGCATCCATGGCGTTCCCTGCTCCGTTGAGGAGGCGAGCAAGGTGC
Source organism: uncultured Oscillibacter sp. (assembly GCA_900544615.1). GTDB lineage: Bacteria > Bacillota > Clostridia > Oscillospirales > Oscillospiraceae > Oscillibacter. The sequence goes on from UQVS01000012.1 coordinate 9,135, forward strand.
TGGCCGAGCGTGCCAAGGCCGGTATCTTGCCCCGCGAGCCGCGAAAGGGCTTCTACAAGCTCTACACCGACCACGCCCTGTCCGCTATGAAGGGCGCCGGTTTGGAATAAGGCAGGCTGCGGCTTTGAACCCGGATACGGTTCTTTCTACTGCCGCAGGCAAAAAGTCTGTACAACCGACGCATGATCGTGTATAATAATATTCTATTCTTTTTGATCGTTTAATAGGAGTGATTTATTATGAATATGCCGACAATGGAAAGCGTCAGCCGTTTTAAGGCAGCTATGGATTCTGACCGGGGCGCGTTAGGCCCCTTCATGATCTGCACGGATCCCGCCATGGTGGAAGCCGCCGGCCGCGCAGGCTATGACTTCGTGCTGCTGGATATGGAACACGGCACCACCACCTTCCAGACCCTGCCCAACCTGATCCGCGCCGCCAATGTGAGCGGTGTCTGCCCGGTCGTCCGTGTCCCCAGAGGGACGGACATCTGGATCGATCAGGCACTGGACGTGGGCGCAGGCGCCGTCATGATCCCTCAGATTGACACCGCCGAGCAGGCACGGGCGGCCGTGTCCGCCGCCAAGTTCTCCCCTGTGGGAACCCGCGGTACCTGCCGCTTTGTCCGTTCCGCCGGTTTCGGTGATGTTCCCGGCAGCGAATACTTCTCCAAGGCGCAGGATACCGCTGTGATCCTGCAGGCCGAGGGCAAGAAGGCCATTGAGAATCTGGACGAGATTCTGGACGTTCCCGGCATCGACGTTGTGTTTGTCGGCCCCTATGATCTGTCCAGCTCTCTGGGCCATGTGGGCGAGATCGACCACCCGGAAGTGGTTGCCGCCATCAAGGAGATCATTGCCAAGGCCAGCGCCAAGGGCGTAAAGATCGGCTGCTTTGCCGATACCGTGGAAGGCGGCAAGAAGTGGCGTGATCTGGGTGTGAAGTTCATCGGCTACGGCTGCGATACCTACATCTTCATGCAGGCTGCCAAGGCGGATGTCGCCGCGTTTGCGAAGTAATTCCACATTGTACGTATCATAGAGAAAGCCCCTGAAATCAATGGTTCATGTACATAGGTACACAATGTGACCTATGGGGCGGACCGGACGTTACAGGGCAAGCAAAAAATAAGTCGAGGGAAATTCCCTCGACTTATTTTTTCTTTGATCCCAAGTTTATTTGAGCGTCACATTTCAATTGGATGCGCAGACTTGATATGGGATATAACATTAGATGAAAACTCAGCTCTCTGCCTTTTCATTGGCAGAGGGCCGTTTTTTGCTTAACAGTCATTGAGCATACAAGGACAGCAAGAATTAGGGCAACCCATTGGCACACCGTTTGTGATGGAAGAACCAAACATGGATGCAGTAAGGTTTCCATCTGCCGGAGGGCGTTCAAACAGAAAAAGTGGAATGCAAATGGCCTACCCATCACCGTAACAACACTATGCCCGCTGGTTGGCGGGACTGTATACGGGGCGTTGAAAACGGTACACACAAAATCTGGACGGAGTTTCTTATATAAAGAAAATCCACCTGATTCCAAGTGAACTCGTTCAGCTCCTTCTGGATCGAGCCCACTATCCATGCCAAACGGAGAATAATCCCCCCGGACTATCTGAGTATCGATCCAGGATGTGCCGCATTGCCGCTTCATCCAGCCGCTTGGTTGTGTCCGATACCATAAAAATACCTCCCGCCGCGCCAATGCGGAGAACGACGGGAGGTGGTGTTGCGGTCACATCTGCACCCATCGTCAGCTGTTCGCCCATCCTATCTTCCACTAACTGATTTCGGATGTACTCCTCTATTTTCTTCGCATTCTTTCCTACGGTGTCTACATAGTATCCCCGACACCAAAATTCGCGGTTTCTATACTTGTACTTCAGATTTGGGAATTGCTCGTAAATCATCAGTGAGCTTTTGCCTTTCAGGTATCCCACAAAGCTCGAAACCGCAATTTTGGGTGGGATCTCAAGAAGCATATGTATGTGATCTGGACACACCTCCGCTTCTATAATCGCCACCCTTTTCCATTCGCACAACTGCCGCAGGATTTTTCCTATCTCTCTGCGTTTTTCGTCGAAGAATACTTTGCGCCGTTATTTCGGCGCAAATGCTGAAATCGTGGCGGGAATATCTTGACTTTATGCGGATGATATGCTAAAATTTTTCCGATTTTTAGGTGGCTGTCTGCGGGTGGTCCGCCGGGAAATCCATTAGAATTTAACAGATCGGAGATACATATTATGGAAAGAATCAAGACTCTCGAGACTCGTAGCCTGTGCGACAGCGCCAAGAACGGCGGCTGCGGTGAGTGCCAGACCTCCTGCCAGTCTGCCTGCAAGACCAGCTGCGGCGTGGCAAACCAGAAGTGCGAGAACACCAACAAGTAATCAATCGCAATTTTCAAAAAGCTGCCGCCTGTTCAGGCGGCACTTTTTCTGTATGAGGAGAACGGAAGAATGGTACATCAGTATCAACTGAACGGCTACAACATCGTGCTGGACACCTGCTCCGGCGCCATTCATGTAGTGGATGAGGTAGCCTATGACATCATTGCGCTTTACCCGGATCACACGGCGGATGAGATCGTAACGGCGATGATGGAGAAATACGGCGCACGCGAGGATGTGACGGAGCAGGATCTGCGGGACTGCATTGATGACGTGGAGGCGCTGAAGCAGGCCGGGAAGCTCTATACCCCCGACACCTTCGCGGACATGGCTGGCACGTTCAAGGAGCGCTCCGGCGATGTGGTGAAGGCGCTGTGCCTGCATGTGGCGCACACCTGCAACCTGAACTGTTCCTACTGCTTCGCCAGTCAGGGCAAGTATCACGGTGACCGCGCGCTGATGAGCTTTGAGGTTGGTAAGCAGGCGCTGGACTTCCTGATGGATCACTCCGGCAGCCGCACCAATCTGGAGGTGGACTTCTTCGGCGGTGAGCCGCTGATGAACTGGGACGTGGTGAAGCAGTTGGTGGAGTATGCCCGCAGTGTGGAAAAGGAGCGGGGCAAAAATTTCCGCTTTACGCTGACCACAAACGGTATGCTCATCGATGATGACGTGATCGACTTCGCCAACCGGGAAATGAGCAATGTGGTGCTGTCGCTGGATGGCCGCAAGGAAATCCATGACCGGCTGCGGGTGGATTATGCGGGCAACGGCAGCTACGAGCGCATCGTGCCCAAGTTCCAGAAACTGGTAAAGGCCAGAGGCAACAAGAACTATTATATGCGCGGCACCTTTACCCATGCCAATCCGGACTTTACGAAGGACCTGTTCCACATGGCGGATCTGGGCTTCACCGAGCTGAGCATGGAGCCGGTGGTGTGCGCGCCGGAGGATCCCGCCGCACTGACGGCGGAGGATCTGGAGATCGTGAAGGACCAGTACGAACTGCTGGCCAAGGATATGCTGCGCCGGGAAAAGGAAGGCAAGCCCATCACCTTCTATCACTATATGCTGGATCTGACGGGCGGCCCCTGCATTTACAAGCGAATCTCCGGCTGCGGCTCCGGCACGGAGTATATGGCCGTGACCCCTTGGGGCGATCTGTATCCCTGCCATCAGTTCGTGGGCGAGGAAGCCTACAAGCTGGGCGACATCTGGAACGGCGTGACCAATACGGCCCTGCGGGAGGAATTCCGCTCCTGCAACGCCTACGCCCGGCCGGAGTGCAATGACTGCTGGGCGAGATTCTACTGCTCCGGCGGCTGCGCGGCCAACGCCTTCCACGCTACGGGTTCCATCCGCGGCGTTTACGAGGCGGGCTGCGAATTGTTCCGCAAGCGTATTGAATGTGCCATCATGATGAAGGTGGCGGAAGATTCTGCCAAGGCCGACAGCTGATGGAAACGCCTATTGCTGATTTTGTCCGGCGGTACGCAGATTCCGGGATGATCCGGGCGCATATGCCCGGCCACAAGGGAAAACCCCTTCTGGGCTGCGAGGCGCTGGACATCACCGAGATCCAAGGTGCGGACAGCCTGTATGAAGCGGAAGGCATCATCCGGCGCAGTGAGTCCTATGCCGGGGAGCTGTTCGGCTCTGGCCGGACGGTGTACTCCACGGAGGGGTCCAGCCAGTGCATCCGGGCGATGCTGTATCTGGCGCTGACCTGCGGAAACGGGTCCCGGACGGTGGTGGCGGCCCGAAACGTACACCGGGCGTTTGTATATGCGGCGGCCCTGCTGGATTTTGAGATCGTCTGGCTGTGGCCGGAGCGCAGCACGTCTCTCTGCGGCTGCCCGGTATCGCCGGACACATTGGAGCGGACGCTGGCGGAGATGCCTGCACCGCCGGCGGCGGTCTATCTCACCAGCCCGGACTATCTGGGCGGCATGGCGGATATTTCCGCTCTGGCAGAGGTGTGCCGGAAACACGGTACGCTGCTGGCGGTGGACAACGCCCACGGCGCCTATCTGCAGTTTCTGGAACCCTCCTGTCACCCGCTGGATTTGGGCGCAGACCTGTGCTGCGATTCGGCGCACAAGACACTGCCGGTGCTGACCGGCGGCGCGTATCTGCACATCAGCCGTGCGGCTCCGGCATCTCTCCGGGAGAGTGCGAAAACAGCAATGGCCATGTTTGGCTCCACCAGTCCGTCCTACCTGACGCTGGCGTCGTTAGATCTGTGCAACCGCTATCTGGCGGATGGATATCAGAATCGCCTGCGGGAGATGTGCGGACGTCTGGAGAAAGCGCGGAAGGCGCTGACGGCTGCCGGTTGGCAGATAGAGCCATCGGACCCGCTGCGGCTGACCGTCCGGGCCCCAGCCGGGATGACCGGCGGGCAGTTGGCGAACCGTCTGCGGGAGAACGGCGTGGAATGTGAATACGCCGATCCGGACGTTCTGGTGCTGATGCTGACGCCGGAGAATCGTGCGGCGGATATCGAGCGGCTTGTGTATGCCATAGGAACAAATGATGCCGTTTATACGCCGCAGCCGTCGCTGCCGCTGGCCCATGGAGAGCGGGTATGTTCCGTGCGTGCGGCGCTGTTTGCCCCACGGGAAACCGTACCGGCGGCGCAGTCATTGGGCCGGGTCTGCGGCGCCCCTACCGTGGGGTGCCCGCCTGCGATCCCCATTGCGGTGTCCGGTGAGCGAATCGGCCCGGAAGCGCTGGAGTTGTTCCGGCGGTATGGCGTGGAGCAGGTGGAAATCCTGCGCTGAAAACGGTTTTGAGAAAAGCAAGACCGGCAAATCTGAACACTGACAAACCGTAGACCCGGCAAATGCTGCCGGGCCTGCGGTTTGTTTTTTTGCTGTATGCATTCGGCGTGTGAACTGTGGGGGCTTCTGCCAGCGACGCGTTTTTGGGATGGCCTTCTGTCGATGAGGGAAAATAAGACGCCCGCTGTTATAGTATCATTGACGATCTGGACGCTTTTTCCGAAAAGCAAGGTCTGTTCGGAAGATGCAGATAACTCGGCTGAAAGGAGGGTAGCTCGAATGAAAATCTTTTGTCTCAAGGGTGTGCCGCCTTAGCTTCGGCAGCAGTCCCCATAATCATTCCAACGAAAGGAGGCAAACGCCGCCATCTCCAACATCGAAGTGACGGACGGCAACATCAAGTCTTTTGAGCGGACTGCCAGCAAATACGGTCTGGACTTTGCGCTCAAGAAGGACGTTTCCGTAGAACCGCCCAGCTATTGCGTTGCATGGTTTACGTCTGTGAGAACACCGAGGATCAGCCCTGTACAATCAAGTGCAAAGTCTATCATTTCCTGTACGTCCGGATATAAAATAGGATGACGATCTGTTAGGTTTTCGTTGCTCAATATACGCTGTTCATTGTTGTGGGCATAGAGCTTGTTCCGCTGCATTCGGATACCATGCGGCGGCGCGGAGAGGAACTGTCCAAGCTGTTCAAGCGGCTTTATGAGGACAATGTGCTGGGGCGGGTGACCGATGAGCAGTACCGGATGCTGGCGGGCGATTACACCGGCGAGCAGAAAGCGTTGGAGGAACAGATCCCCGAAAAGGAGGCCCGGCTGGAAAAGCTGAAAGCCGCCTCCGCCAACGTGAACACGTTCGTTGAGAAGGCGAAGCAGTACACCGCCATCGACGAGCTGACGCCGGAGCTGCTGCGGCTGTTCATCCAGCGGATCGAGGTAGGCGAGCGGACGGAGAAATACTCCCGCAGCTCCCACCAGAGCATCCGCATCGTCTACCGCGACATCGGCACGGTGGACAGTGCGATGGAGCAGGGCGAGGCGCAGCCGCGCATTGCGCCGCCCCTGAGTGAGGTATTCGAGCTTCCCGCATAATAAAAAAGCAGAGAAAAAACGCAAGAAGCGGACAGCAAACGCTGTCCGCCCCCTTGCAAGACACGGTGTCAACTTGTGTCCCTACGAACATTACCCGAACGATTTCAGGGGCTTTCGGCCTGATTGGGTGAGGCGGATTGCGGACGGTTTGCCTGCTGCCGGACAGAGGATCCCACAGCTGGGATCGGATTTTCCTGCGGGGTTGCAAGATTGATTTTTCCTCATGCGTCTGATACGATGGGAAGCGCCGCGTGTCACTGAACGGCGTGCGTTTTGCGCCTTGTAACTGCCTTAATATGAAATAAAACGCGATGCACATGGGCGGACAGGAACTTCCTGTCCGCCCATGTGCGTTTCAGTGCTTTGCGGAGTTTGAAAGCTTACAGAGTAAGGAGAGAAGAAAATGGACGCAGGCAATACAGAACGCCAGATCACGGAGGAACAGATCCGCCGATTTGCCGAGAACCTGAAGCGGCAGGAATACGGCGCGGGAACGATTGAAAACTATGTCCGCAGCATCAGGGCATTCAGCGTGTGGTGCCAAGGGCTTCCGGACAAGGCGGGGGTGCTGGCGTGGAAAGCGCACCTGATCGACTGCTACGCGCCGGCAAGCGTCAACGCCATGCTGGCCGGGATCAACTGCTTTTTCAAGTTTCTGGGATGGTCCGACTGCGCGGCGAAGCCGCTGCGGCTTCAGCGCCGCAGCTTTTCCATCCCGGAACGGGAGCTGAGCAGAGACGAATACCTCCGCCTGATCCAAACGGCCCGCGCATCCGGGAACGAACGGCTTGCCCTTGTCATGGAGACCATCTGCGCCACGGGCATCCGGGTGGGGGAAGTCGGGTATATAACCGTGGAGGCGGCGCAGGCAGGCCGGACTGAAATTTACCTGAAAGGGAAGATCCGCACGATCCTGATTCCCCGGAAGCTCTGCGGGAAGCTGCTGCGCTATGCCCGCAGGCAGCGCACGGGATCGGGAAAAATCTTCCTGACAAGGCGGCGAAACCCGCTGAGCCGCGTCCAGATCTGGTCGGAGATGAAAAAGCTGTGCGCGGCGGCAGGCGTTATGGAGAGCAAGGTATTCCCCCATAATCTGCGGCATCTGTTTGCCCGGACGTACTATTCCCTCTACAAAGATATCGTGAAGCTGGCGGATCTTCTGGGCCACAGCTCAGTCAACACCACACGCATCTATCTCCTTACGGACGGCGCGGAGCATATCTGGCAGCTGGAGCGGATGAACCTGCTCTGTTAGACAAAATCATGCTTTTGTTACAAAGTAAGCGCCATCTGTGAATGCCTGAGCCGTATCAGCCATTTCATTTTAATGAAATTGTCTGAAAAAAGCAATGTTTTCCGCCTTGGCGCGTGCGAAATAAAGCCGATTCTCAAAAAATAGAAAATCGGCTTCTTTTTGTGCGTTATTTTTGGGAAAAAGCGGATATAGCAGCATCTATTTCCGTCGTTTTTTGACAAAGCGCTTCGCTCCTGCATTCAATCAATGCCGCGTGTATTTACAAAAGCATGATTTTGTAAACGCCCGCCCGCCGCATCGGCGCAGAACAGCGCCGTTTTCGGCGCGGCGGGAGGTGCCTTATGGCAGCGGACTACAAGCGCCCGGACGAGGCGGCCATGCAGCGGATTTTAGAGCGCTATCCTTACAGCCCGGAGGGGGCGATCATCCGTCTGGCGTGGCTTCAGGGGCTGAGCCGGAAGGAGTTGAACCAGCTGACGTGGGATCAGGTGGACTTTGCAAACCGGGTGCTGCTGCTGCCGGAGCGCACCGTCCCCATGGCAGAGCCGGTGGCGGAGTGCCTCCAAAAGCGCTGGACTCTGTACCATGAGCAGTCGGAGCGGGTCATCATCGCGGAGCGGGGGCGCAAGCCCATGACGCCGGAAAACGTGTCGCGGCTCGCAAAAATAGCGCTGGACTCCGAAAACCAGACCGTGAGCCTGATGGATCTGCGGCACGACTGGCTGCTGCGGCAGATCCGGGAAAACGGCTGGGCCTATGCCGCCAAAGTCAGCGGTCTGGCGGTTTCGTCCCTCCGCGGGCAGTTCGGCTCCGGCCTGCGGGGAAAGCAGGCGCGGCGGCCCACGGCGTCCGGCGGACAGGACGAAACCGAATACATCCTCTGGCGCATCGTGCAGCAGGAGGGCAGCTCCACTGCCGGACTGGCCATCTGGATGTGCTGGCGGGCGGGGATGCAGCCCGGCGAGATTGCCGCGCTGACGTGGGAGCAGGTGGATTTCGACCGGGAGGTTCTCCGCCTGCCGGACCGGGAGATCCCCATGGGCGCGCGGCTGAGCCGTCTGCTGCATGAAGCGTGGGAGCGGCAGAAGGCGCTGAACGAGCCAAAGGTGTTCGTAGCGCCGACGACGGGCCGTCCCATCGACCTTTCCAGAATTTCCGTGGTGTCCAGAACGGCCATGATCCGGGGCGGGCTGGAAAATTTCAGCCTGCGGGCGCTATGCACATGGGCGGCGGCGCAGAAAACCGGCGAACTCCTGACGGCGCAGGCGGAGCGGCAAGGTTCTCTGGTGCGGGAGGACGTCATGCGCCTGCTGAATGTTTCCGCCAACACGGCGTGGAGCTGCCTGAACCGTCTGGCGGAGAGCGGGCAGATGGAAAAGGTGGGCGTGCGGTACTATCCCAAGGGCCGCGTCGTCCCGCCGGAGGAGCAGCTGGCGGTTCTCCGGGGCTATCTGGCGGAGCATTCCATCGCCAGCCGGCAGGACTTTGTAAAGCTCCTGCACGTTACACCCCATCAGGCCACCAACATCCTGAAACACATGGTGGAGCGGGGGGAGCTGATCCGGGTGGGGAAGCGCTATCAGCTGCCGCAGGAGGCGCAGCCTGCCGAAAAATAAAATTACGATTGATGATTGTTTCATTATGGCCTATTTTCATAAAAATGCGGTTTTCTTGCACTTCTGTTACAGTCGGCCCAAACCCATTTACAACGGGAAAATGCCCTGCTAAAGTATGCCTTGCAAAGCAGATTTCCCCCTTTTCATTCCCGGTTTAGATATAGGGTAGGCTAGCCACGATATGTAAATCGGGGCCGGAAACGGAAAGCCTGTTTTGTAAAACAAACTCCCCCTACGGGAGAATCTGAAAGGAGGAAAACCCCATGAAGAAGTTCCTTTCTCTGGTTCTGGCTCTGGTAATGACCATGTCTCTGGTCACTGTCAGCTCCGGCGCCAAGGACTTCACCGACAACAGCAAGATCAACTACAAAGAAGCTGTTGACGTGATGTCCGCCGTGAAGGTCATCGACGGCTATGTCGAAGGTGACTTCCGTCCCGCAAACACCCTGACCCGCGGCGCTGCCGCCAAGATCATCTGCAACCTGATCCTTGGCCCCACCACCGCATCTGCTCTGGTGGCTGATGCTGCTCCTTACAAGGACGTGCCCACCACCAACACCTTCGCTGGCTACATTGCTTACTGCGCCAAGGAAGGCATCATCAGCGGCTACGCTGACGGCACCTTCCGTCCCGCTGCATCTCTGAGCGGCTATGCGTTCATGAAGATGCTGCTGGGCGCTCTGGGCTATGATGCTACCGCCGAGGGCTACACCGGCGCCAACTGGTCCATTCAGGTTGCCAAGCGCGCTCTGAACATCGAACTGGACGATGGCCTGACCGGCGAGTTCAACGGCGCCAAGGCTGTCACCCGTGAAGAGGCCTGCCTGTATGCCTTCAACACCCTGAAGGCTCCCATGGTGGAGTATGCCAACAACAACAACTCCGTCACCGTCAACGGCATCACCTTCACCAACAAGTCTGACGCCAAGGAAGTCACCACCGGCAACACCGACGGTCTGGCTGCTTCCATCGCCGATCCCGACACCCTGCAGTTCACCGAGAAGTACTTCCCCAAGCTGACTGTTGGTGCTGATAAGGCTGACGATTACGGCCGTCCCGCCCACCAGTGGAAGTATGACAAGAAGAGCGTCGGCACCTATGCTGATACCGCGAAGCTGGTCTACACCACCGGCGTGAAGGGCACCGATCTGGCTGACGATCTGGACGATGCCGACCTGAAGGTTGGCAAGACCATCGAAGTTGTCCGCAACGGCAATCTGGACGAGAACGGCGATGCCAAGACTGTCACCATCGGTGACGCTCTGAAGTCCAAGACTGAAATCGGCGGCAACGGCGTTGTTCTGGAGATCTACTCCAACTCCACCGACAGCAAGGGCAACGATGTTGCTGACCGCGTGGTCGCCATCGTGACTTATCTGACCAAGGTTGAGAAGGTCACCAAGGACAAGACTTCCACCAAGAAGACCGACGAAAGCGCTCTGACTCTGTCCTACAAGGATACCAAGGGCAACCCCGTGACTCTGACCGTTGGCGCTGAGGACGATGTCGATAACTTCGACGCAGTCTACAGCAAGGTTAAGAAGGACGATTATGTCCTGATCGTTCCCAAGAACGACAACAGCAAGTCCAAGGAAGTCCTGAGCATCGCCGTGCCCGAGAGCGTCACCGGCAAGGTCACCAAGGTCAACACCAGCAAGGGTACCGTCACTGTTGATGGCACCACCTATGATGTGGCCAAGGTTATGGGCGACAACACCTTCGAGGTCAAGAAGACTGAGCAGACCATCTACTTCGACAACTATGGCTATGCCATCGGCGGCGATGATACGGTCTCCGGCAGCAGCGACGTTGTGTATCTGGTCACTGTGTATGATGACACCGACAAGTACGGCGATCACACCTACTATGCTCAGATCGTCACCGCTGACGGCGAGATTCAGGAGATCGAGACCAACAAGGCTCAGTATCAGAAGTACACTGCAAAAGACGACACGACGGGAGTCGTTACGACTAAGCAGGGCGCTTACACCTATATCACCAATGACGATGACGAGGCTGAGTTTACCAAGGCTACCGACAAGCAGGCTACTAAGATTACGGACAGCGAGATCAAGGCATCTGCTGCCAAGGTTGCCGGCCACTACTTTGCTGATGAGGTCACGTTTGTGTACATCAACAAGTCCGGCGCTAAGCTGAAGGTCACCACCGCCAACGGCATCCAGAAGACCGACAAGGTTGCTGCTGATTCCTATGCTGTCCTGAACGATGATGGCGAGGCCAGCGTTGTGTTTATCGGCACCAAGGCTGCTACCGTTGTGAATAAGGACACTCTGGTGTTCGTTACCAAGACCGATTCCGTCGGCAGCGCTATGGATAACGACAACAAGAAGAACACCTACGAGTTCTGGAAGGACGGCGAGAAGCAGGTCGAGATCGTTGACTTCAAGGATGGCACCGGCATCGGTTACTACAGCTATGCTGAGAACACCGACAACGGCCACTTCGAGCTGACCGAGGAGACTGACGATTACTACACTGTTAAGCTGACTGCCACCAAGGACAAGGACGACAATCTGACGATTGATCAGATTGCCAAGAACAAGTTCGTCACTCTGCGTGACGACCTGCAGGATCGCGTGCTGGCTGACGACTGCACCATCTATGATACCACCGACAACGACATCGAGACTCTGTCCGACATCGTTGCTCAGGTTGAGGATGAGGGCAGAGACAATCTGGCTCTGGGCGTTACCTATGATAGCAGCGCCAAGGAGATCACCTGCATTTACGTCTACGAGACTCCGGCTAAGAGCTGACTGCCTTTCTGACAGACCAAGTGCAAAAAAGGGAAGCACCCGCAAGGGAGCTTCCTTTTTGCCCTATTTCAGCGCATAAAAAGCGGCAGACGGATCTCCGTCTGCCGCGCTTCTGCACTCAACCCAGCCGGAACAGCCGCTTGCCGTTCTCACAGGTGATGCGGGTCATTTCCTCCGGCGTGACGCCCTTCCACTCCGCCAGCTTTGCAATGACGTGGGGCAGATACCGGCTGTCGTTCCGCCTGCCCCGCACCGGCACCGGCGACAGGTAGGGCGCATCCGTCTCCACCACCATGCGTTCCAACGGCGTGATGGCCACCACCTCCGGCGCGCGCCGGGCGTTCTTGTAGGTAATGGGGCCGTCAAACCCCAGATACCAGCCCCGCTTCAAAAGCTCCTCCGCCATTTCCGGGGAGCCGGAAAAGCAGTGGAACACGCCGGTGACGGCGGGAAATTCCCGGATGATGGACAGGCTGTCCCCGTGGGCCTCCCGGTCGTGGACGATCACCGGCAGATCCAGCTCCTCCGCCAGCGCCAGCTGCTTGCGGAATACCATCTGCTGGAAGTCTCTGGGGGGATTTTCCGCCCAGTAGTAGTCCAGCCCGATCTCGCCGATGGCTGCCACCTTCGGCTGCGCCAGCAGCTGCCGCAGCGCCGCCAGATCGGCGTCCTGAAAGCCTGCGCAGTTCTCCGGGTGGATGCCTGCGGCGGCGTATACATGGCTGTACCGCTCTGCCAGCGCCGCCGCGGCGCGGGAGGAGGGCAGGTCACAGCCCGGATCCAGCACCAGCTCCACCCCGGCTTCCGGCAGCGCGGCCAGCACCGCGTCCCGGTCGCCGTCAAAGCGGCTGTCGTCATAGTGGGCGTGGGTATCAAAAATCGGCATACAGGTTTACCTCGGTTCTTTTTTCACCAGTATACACAAAATCCCGCCGTTTGAAAAGAAAAAATGCGGACGCCCCACCGAGCGTCCGCAAAAAAGGCGGGACGCCGAAGCGCCCCGCCGGTGTGCTATTCATTCCTCTTCGTCCGTGACGATCAGGCCGTAGCCGCCGTTTTTGCGGTGATAGACGATGGAAATGCTGTCGTCGTCGCTGTTGCGGAATACATAGAAGTCATGATCCAGCAGGTTCATCTGCAAAATGGCCTCCTCCGGGCTCATGGGCTTCACGGAGAACCGCTTGGTGCGGACGATGTGGAACTCAGACTCCTCCGCCACGGAGAAATCATCCGCCGGGACGGCAGGGAAGCCCTCCGACCGCAGGCGCTTGGCAAGACGGGTCTTGTTTTTCAGGATCTGACGCTCAATATAGCCGACAGCGGCATCAATCGCGCCCCGCATATCCCCATCCGGCTCCGTAGTCTGCGCCCGGAGGAGCGTCGCGCCATCCCGGATGGTGATCTCCACGGTACACAGCTTGTCCTTTTCTACGGTAAACGTCACGAAGGCAGTCGCGTCCTCCCGGTGGAAATACCTCTCCAGCTTCTCAAGACGCTTCTCGGCGTATTCCTTGATGGAGTCGTTCAGGGGGACCTTCTTGCAGGTGTAGGTATACTTCATAAAGCTCGCTCCTTTCGTGAGGGAGGGAAATGGGGAGCCCCTCCTGTTGTGGATAGTATAGCACAGAAGTTTCCGTTTGACCAGAGGAAATGGTAAAAATTCACAAAAAATTCCAAGATGACAAAATCGGACGGGATCCGACAGAAGCTTCCCTTTACAATGAGGACAGTTCGTGCTACGATCATCGAGGAAGCTTTCCAATATCCCACCTCTTGAGCCGCCCATAGGGCGGCCCTTTTTTTGCTGAAAGCGCTATTCCCCCAGCTGCCGCAGCCCCGCCAGATCCGTGACCGGCAGGGAGAACGCCAGCGCCTGCGCGTCTGTCTGCATCCCCGCCTTTTCCATAATGGCTTTCATAATGGGCTTCCGGGTCTCCGCTGCGGAGAGAATGAAGATCAGCTCCTTTTCCGCCGCCAGAGACACCCCAAAGAACTTTTTGGCCAATTCCGTGCCGGTTCCCTTGGCGTGAACCGCCGTTCCGCCGGTGGCTCCGGCGGCCCGCGCCGCGTCCATAACCTTGTCGGTGAAGCCCTGATTGGCAATGACGATAATCAGCTCGTGAGTTCCTTCCTTTTCCATGCGGTTCTCCGCCTCCCCCTGCAATAAGTACGCTTTCGCGGATGCGCCGCCGATGCTGGACACCGGCACGGCCATCATGACGCCCCGGCCGGGGACGTCCAGCCAAAGCTCTCTGGCCGCCTTTCGGAACAGGCCGCTCTGGCTGGGCAGCATACACAGCAGCACCGCCTTCTCCGAGGCTTCCAGCCCCAGATAATCCAAAATTTCCATGGTGGCAGTCCCGCGGCCCAGAGCCGTCAGCACCAACGTGGCTCCCTGCTGCTGGAACCATGCCGCAAACTCGCCGCTGCGGCTGCGGTCGGTAATGGTAATGATAAAATCCGCTGCCATGGGTATTCCCCCTTTACAGGTCGATGATCTCGTCGTCCGCTGCCGGGATCGCCGGTGCAGGCGCGGTGGATGCCGCCGTTTTCCGCAGCTTCCGCTTGTACACAAGCCCAAGCAGCTGAATGGTAATCAGGGGCGTCATGGCCACCATGGCCACCACACCGAACGCATCCGTTACGACATTGCCGCCCAGCATTTCGCAGGCGCCCATGGCGAAGGGCAGCAGAAAGGTTGCCGTCATGGGGCCGGAAGCCACGCCGCCGGAGTCAAAGGCGATGGCGGTGAAAATCTTCGGCACGATAAAGGACAGCGTTATGGCGCAGAGGTAGCCTGGCACCAGCAGCACAAAGATGGAGATCCCCGTCAGCACCCGCAGCATGGCGAGGCCGATGGATACCGCTACGCCGATGGACAGGCTGGTACTCATGGCCTTGCCGGGGATCGCCCCGGAGGTCAGTTCCTCCACCTGCCGGTTCAGAACGTGTACCGCAGGCTCTGCCTGCACGATGAACCAGCCCATCAGCATCCCGATGGGGATCAGCACCCAGCGCTGATCCAGCGCGGCGATCTGCTGTCCCAGATAGGTGCCGGCCGGCAGGAAGCCCACGTTGACGCCGGTCATGAACAGAATCAATCCAATGTAAGTATACAGGAGACCTACTACGATTTTCAATACACTTTTTCGGGGAAGACGCAGGGAAACCATCTGGAATATGGCAAAAAAAGCCGCAATAGGCGCCAGTGCCGCCCCCATTTCCTTTGCATATACAGGAAGCCCGTAGGCAAACAGTCCCCACAGCTCCCGGCTGTTTCCAGCCTCCGGCACAACGGCGGGGACGTAGCTTCCGGCTGCCGGATACAGCAGCGACAGGATCAACACCGCCAGCACCGGCCCTACGGAACACAGCGCCACCAGACCGAAGCTGTCCTCACCGGCCTTGCCGTCGCTTCGGGTGGAGGAGACGCCCATGCCCAGAGCCATAATAAAGGGGACGGTCATGGGGCCTGTGGTGACGCCGCCGGAATCAAATGCCACCGCCAGGAAATCTTCAGGAGCAAAGGCGGTCAGGGTGAAAATTACCAGATAGGAGACGATCAGCAGGCCGTTCAAAGGAATCTGAAACAGGATCCGCAGCAGCGCCACCACCAGAAAGGTTCCCACACCTGCCGCCACAGCGCCGATCAGCACGGCGTTGGGGATGCCGGGTACCTGCCCTGCCAGCACCTGAAGATCCGGCTCGGAGATCGTGACGATCATGCCGATCAGGAAGCTGACCAGAATCACCACCCACAGCTTCCGGGACTTGGTCATCTGTGCGCCTACCCGCTCGCCGATAGGCAGCATGGCGGTGTCAGCACCCAGCGTAAAAAGTCCCATTCCTACGATCAGCAGGACAGCGCCTACCAGAAAGGCCAGCAACACATCTGACGGCACCGGGGCGATGGTGAAGCAGAGAATCAGAACGATCAATGTGATCGGCAGCACAGAGGTCAGTGCTTCCCGCACTTTTTCACCCAATACGGTTTTTGTCTGGCCGATTCGCTTCCGCCAGCTTCCTTGGATTTTTTCCAGCAAAGGCCCCGCCTCCTCGTCATGCAGTGTGCATTTTGCAACATTATATCATAAGATCGGGAACTTACCCAGTCAATCCACAGAATTTTTCTAACTTCTTAACAGGAGAAACGGGGCGGGAGTTCTGCATCGGCGGACGGAGATTCCGGGACGAGATACGAAAAGCCGTATGCGGCGAAGGGAGTGTCAAAAATGAATATCTGAAATTCTGCAAAAAATGCGAGAAACCACTTGACAAACAGACGGATATCATGTAATATATACACGTTCCGCTACGGACGGTTAGCTCAGCTGGCTAGAGCACCTGCTTGACGTGCAGGGGGTCACAGGTTCGAGTCCTGTACCGTCCACCAAACATGAAAGCCTTGAAACTACACGGTTTCAGGGCTTTTCGTTATTTTGCCGGAAAGTCATTTTTACAATTTACCCGAAAATGCTCAAAAAGTTATGAAAACGTGACGGGCAGGACATTAGAAACAGCCTTTCCCGGTGCAGCTGGTGAGCCAAGGCATGACAGGCCACGTCCAGCGATGGGGTAGGAAACCTGGCTGCTGATCTGGAGCCTGCGACAGATCCTGCATCCAGGTTGACCCCCGGAGCTGGCGCCGAGTGGCCGGCCGTTGTGCCGCAGGCCTGAGCGTCGCCACCAGCGTACCGGGAATACGGCTGTTTCTTTGCCCGTAGGGCCCCAGTGCGTTTTCACGGTTAATCTTTTGAACATTGTGCAATTCCTTCCGTATATAGTCCCTTTTCTGCATTTGGGAACGTGACTTTTGCTATATCAAGAATCCTTTGTCGCTGTTCTTTGGTTAGATAGTCCCCCAGCTTGTTTAATTGGAAAAATTCAAAGTATGTTGTTTGGTCTGTATTTCTCCATTCATCGAAATCTAAGATTGTTTCCATGTTGTTTTTTTCTGCTTGTTCCATGCCATATTCATCGAGATTTTGATTTTGCTGTTCTAACCTTTTGAAATGTTCATCTTCATTTTCTTTGTCGAAGTGTTCATGTTTTCTCTTGTAAGTCCAGTGTATGGGCTGCTTTCATATCCCATCAAATATCCTACAGAGACTCGGAAAAACTGTGCCATTTTATGCATATACTGCAAGCCGAACATTGGAGGATACCGCGCCGAGCAATTATATCATCAAGGCACGGGACGCTGATTCCATGAATAAGACGGTATCTTCCGTTGGTTCCTGTTTAAAGAGGGTGATTCCGGAGAACATTGGTTATACACAAGTACAGGCAGCAGATTCTTGGCAAAAATATCAGAACGAATCCTTGACCATGATCAGCCGTGTGCCTGGCGGGATTGCAGCAATTTCCTTACTTGTCGGCGGTATTGGCATGATGAATATTATGCTTGTGACCGTAACTGAACGGACGCGGGAAATTGAAATACGTCGGGCAATCGGTACACAGCGTTCAAGTATTGTAGTTCAATTCTTGATAGAATCCGGTATGCTTTGCGGCGTGGGTGGAATTGTCGGAATTGTTTTTGGAATGTGCGGCAGCATTATATTAAGCCGATTGATGTGTCAAACAACAATTCTCCCGATGCTGTGGATTACCGTTGCGGCATTTTTGCTGAGCGTTATGCTCGGTGTTCTCTTTGGCAGCTATCCAGCAGCTAAGACCGCTCGGCTCCAGCCCGTAGAAGCTCTTAGAGCAGAATGATAGTATGTTTTTTCGGATAAGATGCCGAAAGCCTATAATGGTAACAATACAAAGAAGCAAGGTAAAAACTATAAGTTCTTACCTTGCTTCTTTGTTGCCCTGTACCGTCCGGTTTGCCCCATAGGTCACATTGTGTACCTATGAACATGAACCGTTGCGGTTACAGGGTTTCGTTCTGGAGGTGACACCCGGATAATAATTGCAGCTCACAGCAGAGTATTATTTTCATATAGCCACCTCTTTCCAAACTGCGGATCGTAGAAAAGCTGATTCAAAGGGATTCAGTGTAAGCTGGAATTCCCTGTGGCATCGTAATGCACGTGCAGAAGCTCATGCGCCCGCCCGTTCAGCGGCCCCTCCAGCAGCTGCATGGCCACGGGGTTCAGCTCCGAGCTTTTGATCATGGCGGCCCGATCCGTTGCATACAGACCTGCGGCCCGCTGCTGCTTACGCAGCGTCAATCCAATGGGCTGACCGGCGCCGCCGACACAGCCGGTCTTGCAGGTCATCACTTCGATCAGGTCGTAATAGGCCAGCCCCTGCTCAATGTCCCGCAGCAGCTTCTTGGCGTTTACCAGACCGTGAACCACAGCGATTCGAATAACACGATCTCCAACGGGAAGAGAAACCTCCCGGATCACATCGCTTCCGCGTAAGCCGGAAAACTGAAGCGCCTGAAGCGTATTTTTGCTCTTATCCTGCATGACCCGGCGGGCCACGGCCTCGGCTACGCCGCCGGTTGTACCAAAAATGGTGGCAGCGCCCGTTCCCATGCCGAAAGGAAGATCCGGCGATTCGCCTTCCAGTTCCGTGAACCGGATGCCGGACTCCTTGATCATGGTGATGATCTCCTGCGTTGTCAGAACCAGATCCACATCAGGCTGACCGTCATGCCGGAATTCCTCGCGCCCGGCCTCCATCTTTTTCGCGGTACAGGGCATAATGGCGATATGGTAGGTTCTGCGGCCATCCTCTGCATCCTTTTTCCGATACTGATCCTTCAAAACAGCGCCAAACATCTCCATGGGACTCTTACAGGAAGAAACGTTCTTCAGATAGGCCGGATTTTCCTTTTCCAGATATTTGATCCAGGCAGGGCAGCAGCTGGTAAACATGGGGAAGGGGCCGCCCTTTTTCAGCCGCTCAAGGAACTCGGCGGACTCTTCAAGCACCGTCAGGTCTGCGCCGAAGTTGGTGTCGTACACTTCGTCCGCACCCATCATTTTCAGAGCGGCAACCAGATTGTTCAGAGCGTTTGTCCCCGGTTCCATGCCGAACTCCTCGCCTACGGCAACGCGCACGGCGGGAGCGATCTGAAATACGACCCGTGTATTCGGATCATACAGACTTTTCCATGCCTTCCCGATCTCATCCCGGATGGTGATGGCACCGGTGGGGCAGGCGGCCGCACATTGCCCGCAGCTGATGCAGTTCGTATCTGCCAGCTTCTGGTCGAATGCGGGCATGACCTGCAGCTCGCTTCCGCGGTATGCAAAGTTCAGAATACCCATCCCCTGCATTTCCTCGCAGGTGCGAACGCAGTCGCCGCAGAGGATACATTTATTGGGGTCGCGGACAATGGCGGGAGAGGAGTGATCCTTTTCATAAACTGGCCGCGTATCCGCAAAACGAACCTTCCGCACGCCGAATTGCAGAGCCAGCTTCTGTAAATGGCATTTTCCGCTTTTTTCACAGGTGGTGCAGTCGCGGCAGTGGGAGGCCAGAATCAGCTCCAGGATCATCCGGCGATGCTTCAGCAGCTTTTCCGTATTCGTACGGATCTTCATGCCGTCCCGCGGCTCCATGGAGCAGGAAGCGTCGATTTTTCCCCGCTCATCCTCCACCACGCACATCCGGCAGGCACCAAAGGTGGACAACTCGGAATAGTAGCAGAAGGTTGGCATATTGATGCCGGCTTTTCGGATGACTGCCAGAACGTTCTTCTCCCCGTCGAAGGGTACGCGCTGGCCGTCGATATACATGATTCCCTTTGCCATGGTTTAACCCTCCTTTGCTGCGGCAATCGCGCCGAAGGGGCAGTTGCTCACACAGGCGCCGCAGTTGATGCACTTTTCCGAATCAATGGTATGCGCCTGCTTCACCGCGCCCTGAATTGCCTCCATGGGGCAGTTCTTCCGGCACTTGCCGCAGCCCTTGCACTTGAGCGCATCGATTGTGGGGTGCGGCTTCTCCCGGTTGCAGATCGGGCAGTGGTGATCCACCACGTGCGCCAGATATTCGCTGCGGAAATACTTCAGCGTACTCTGAACCGGCTTGCAGGCGCTCTGGCCCAGACCGCACAGCGCCGTGGAGGTAATGGTATTCGCCAGTTCCTCCAGCAGATCCAGATCTTCCAGCGTACCCTTGTTTTTCACGATGCGATCCAGAATTTCCAGCATACGCTTTGTTCCCTCACGGCAGGGGACGCATTTTCCGCAGGATTCTTTCTGGGTGAATTCCATAAAGAACCGGGCGGTCTCTACCATGCAGGTGTCCTCGTCCATGACGACCAGACCGCCGGAGCCGATCATGGCCCCGATCTTTTTCAAAGAGTCAAAATCCAGCGGCAGATCCAGATGGGCGTCGCTTGCCGTACTTGCGCCGCCGGACGGGCCGCCGATCTGGATCGCCTTAAACTTTTTCCCATTGGGAACGCCGCCGCCGATGTCAAACACCACTTCACGGATCGTTGTCCCCATGGGAACTTCGATCAGCCCGGTGTTGACCACGTTGCCCGTCAGCGCAAACGCTTTGGTTCCGGGGCTTTTTTCGGTACCGATGCTGTGATACCACTCAACGCCCTTCCGTATGATCTGCGGAACGTTGGCGAAGGTCTCCACATTGTTGAGAACGGTGGGCATGGCCCACAGGCCGTGTTCGATGGTGCGGGGCGGCTTTACGCGGGGCATTCCGCGGTTGCCCTCGATTGAGGCGGTCAGTGCGGAGCCTTCGCCGCACACAAAAGCGCCGGCGCCCATGTTGACGTGCAGGCGGAAGGAAAAATCTGTCCCCATGATATGGTCGCCCAGCAGACCGTATTCTTCCGCTTTGGCGATCGCTGTTTTCAGACGGCTGACGGCCAGAGGATACTCTGCTCGAACATAGATATAGCCCTCATGGCTGCCAACGGCCAGACCGGCAATCATCATTCCTTCCAGAACGCTGTGGGGATTCCCCTCCATAATGGAGCGGTCCATAAATGCGCCGGGGTCGCCCTCGTCGCCGTTGCAGACGATGTACTTGGTGTCGGATTTCTGCTTTCTGGCGCCGTCCCACTTGCGGCCGGCAGGGAAACCGCCGCCGCCGCGTCCGCGCAGCCCGGAATCGGCGATCGTTTTGCAGATCTCCTCGTCGGACATTTCAAACAGCGCCTTTTCAAAGCCGGCATAACCGCCCTTTGCGATATATTCCTCGATATCCTCCGCATCCGATGTGCCGCAGTTCTCCAGAACGACGCGGTGCTGCCGCTTGTAGAAGGGAATATCCTGCTGGCGGGGATACGCCACGCCATCCAGATGATATATGAGGCGGTCAATGATCTCGCCGCCCAAAACGGTTCGTTCCAGAATTTCGCGGCAGTCCTCAGGCTTTACATGGATATACATGATGCCCAACGGCTCAATATGCACCAGAGGCCCCATTTCACAGAAGCCGTGGCATCCGCTCAGCTTCATGTGCAGGCTGTGTTCCTCATCGCTGTCGTGCTTCAGCCCCACATAGACCGGCAGGCTGCGGCTTTGACATTCCGCTTTGAAGTTTTCGTAGATCTTCATTGCGCCGCCGGCAATGCAGCCCGTACCGGCGCAGATCAGCACGGACGGCACCTGCTCGCTCTGCTTCAGCGCGTTCTTTGCGTTTGCCTGAAACACATGGAAGCTGTCCCGCGTCAATTTTGCCTGTGTCATGCCGTTTCCGCCTCCTTTCTGCGAAGCTCCTCCAGAATGGCAAGCGCCGATTCCGGGGTCATTTTGGCGTGAACTTCACCGTCGATCGTCATGACCGGGGCCAGACCGCAGGCCCCCAGACAGGCTACGGTTTCCAGCGTGAAAAGACCGTCGTCGGACGTCTTTTTCTTCCCGGACAGGCCCAGATAGTCATAGACCGCATCGTAAATGGGGCCGGATTTTCTCACATGGCAGGCAGTGCCTGCACAGACCTTGATAATATGCCTGCCCTTTGCCTCTAAGGAGAAATTTTCATAGAAGGTTGCCACGCTGTATACCTTGGCAATGCTGACACCCAATTTTTCTGCGACTAACCGAAGCGCTTCCTCGCTGAGATAATTGTTCTCGGCCTGGATCCCCTGCAAAATTGCAATGAGATGTCTCGGATCACACCCGTTTTCCTCAACAATGCGCTGAACCTTTTCCAACTGATCCGCCATAGGCTTTATTCCTTCCTCCCTTTTTAATCCTCTGACATGATATAAAATAAAGAAGCACGAATATTGCAGTGATTTACAACATTTGTGCTTCGTGCGGAAACAAAGTGAGACTGGCTGTTGATGCAAAAGAACGTGTCAACGCCGGATACCGTTAAGCGAGCAATCTCATCCTCAATTTTTATTCAGTGGCAGAGCATTTGACTGTCGCCTGCATTCTGCTTTCCCCATAAGACAGGTACAGCTTTTGCAGCGGCAAGCAGATTTACTGACATTTTGTTATAATTTTAACATTTTTGAGCCAAGTGAATCGCAACAGTGAATCTTACCTGTTGCGATTGTAACCTATGTGGCATTCTGACTGTGTGAAAATTATAACATTTTATGTACAGAAAGGCAAGGAAAAGCACTTTGTAGTGACTGTCAATAATTTAACATTTATTTTGTATCAAATGTAAAAACAGAACGTTCCCTGTCTGCAATCCCTGAATTTCTAATTTGCTTTTTGCAGAGTCGCATACTATACGCGGTTTAAAGAAGCGTGCAGGCGCTGTAGTCCGAAGTTATAAGACTTCAGCCGTACCGTAGGGAACTGTGGTACAGAGCGCTTCTGGAAATAGGTGCTTTCCATCATTGAGAAGAAAATATGTCCTTTGAATACACTTTTCTTGAAAAAGAGAAGGGACGAAGTGCGTGTATTGTGTTCTCACAGTGCGCTTTTTATCGCAAAGGCGGCACGCCCATGCCTGTTCTGAATCGGGTGGCGCAGGCGGCGGGAATCCAAGCCGCCAAGCACAACTGGGAACTGATCCCCATGTGCCATCCCCTGCCCCTGACGGGTATCGACAGTTCGTTTCATCTGTCCGACCAGCCGTGCATGGTGGAGATCCGGGCGGCCGTTACCTGCATCAGTGTTACCGGGGTGGACAGCGCCACGCCGGAGATGTGCGGTCAGGCGATCTATCCCGCCACCGTCATGCAGGGCGAGAAGGAAGAATCCGCCGCCCGGCTTTCCGGGTGCAAGAATATTGTGGAGGCCGTTCCGGCGGGAAATGCGGTGATACTGCCCCAGTGGGGGCTGACGCTGGACTGCGGGAAAGCGGTGCCGGCGGACGTCCGCTGAGCAGGCATCCGCGCCCACCATGTGACGGCGGCGCCGGAGGGGACGGAGGGAGCTTTTCACTGCGCCGTGGAGCGGGTGATTCAGGATGTGTTCACCACCTTTGTCCTGCTGCGGCCGGAACACGCCGCCCCGGATGCTCCACCTTTGCGGATGGAGCTGGAACGGGAGGACGCGCCCACCGTGTTGGATAACCAACTGGTCTGGATCTCTGTCCAGCCGCGGGACATTTTGCTGCTGCGATAGTCCGCAGACACAAAACTCCAACATCGGCAACACATAACAGAATAAATGAGAAAGCCTTGAAACTAAAAGTTTCAAGGCTTTTTCTGCAATGGAACGGATAGAATACGAAACTTGACAGGTGCTGTGCTTCAATTTGCCGGAAAAAGAATATCCTTGGCCACCGGGGTGTAAAACAACCTTTCCGCTTCCGCCCGGTCGTGGGTCTGCCCAAGAATCCACATGAGCTTGGCCACCACGGCTTCCGTGGTCATGTCATAGGCCTCCAGCACCCTGAGATTTGCCTTCAGGCTGTGCCCTACATGGTAAACGCCGACGTCGCTGCCCTCGCTGGGAACCTGCGTGGTGAGGACGATGAATTTTCCCTGCGCCATCCAGTCCCGCAGGCAGTCATAGAACCCGCCCTGCTCCGGCAGTCCGCCTACGCCGAAGCTTTCGATGATCAGGGCGTCGTTCCGTTCCAGAAAGAAGTCGGCGGCGGAGCGATCCTGTCCCGGTGTCAGCTTCAGAAGGGCAACCTTCGTATCCAGGGCATCGTAGAAAAACGGCGCGGCGGCGCAGTCCTGCCGGATATACCGCAGCAGCACCCCATCCCGCAGAACGCCCAGATCCGGGTAGTTGATGCTGGAAAAGGCCTGAAAGCTCTTGGTGCGGGTCTTGCGGGCGCGGGTTCCCAAAATCACATGGTTGTTGAACACGATGGACACGCCGGGCAGATCGGAAGCCGCGCAACGGAACGCGTCTGTCAGATTGATTTTGGAATCGGTAGAGTCGAAACCGATGGGCTTCTGAGCGCCGGTGAGGACCACCGGCTTGGGGCTGCCCTGAATGAGATAGCTGAGGGCCGCGGCGGTATAGGCCATGGTATCCGTGCCGTGGGTGATGACGAAGCCATCATAGCGCCCATAATTTTCCCGGATGCAGCGCACCATCTTCAACCAGTGCTCCGGCCGCATATTGGTGCTGTCCAGATTCAGCAGCTGCACACAGTCCACATCGCAGATGCCGGAAATGGCAGGCAGGTGGCTCAGCAGCTGCTCTGTGGTCAGCTCCGGGGCAAGGCCGTCCTCTGTAACGTCGGAGGCAATGGTGCCGCCGGTTCCGATGAGTAAAATTTTCTTCATGGTATCTCCCTATTCAGCCAAGATCCCGGTGATCCAGCGCGGCCAGACCAAACCGGGCGGCCATGGTGATGCGCTGCCGCTCCTCCTCGGTGCGGGCGCTGTCCAACCGGCCTTTCAGATCTCTTAAAAACAGGCCCCGCAGGGAATCCTCCGCCGCTCTGGCCCAGAGATCCTCTGCCAGTCGGGTCTGATCCCGGATCTCCAACGCGTAAAACCGGTCTGCCAGCGCCTCCTGAAGCGCCTCCGCCTGTGCGCCGCCCTCGCCGGTCTCCCCGGTGAGCAGGATCCGATAGAGATCCTGCGCTGTTTCCGGCGGCAGGGCGGCTTCAATGGCGGCGCGGGGGGCCTGCCCCGTTACGTCAACGGTCAGGATCTCATAGCGCCGTCGGGCAAAGGGAACAAAGGTCAGCGCCACCTTGCCGGTGTCGTCTATCGTACCAGCATAGAAGCCCTTTTCTCCCAGCTCGTCAAAGCCCCGTCCCTCCGGGCAGCCGGGCCAGGCGCAGACTGTCCGGCCGCAGGTCAGCGGCTCTGTCCGCTTGTGGATATGCCCCAGCGCCAGATAGGCAAGGCTGCTGGTGGCAATTTCTTCTTTCCGAATCGGATCATACCGGGCTTCTGCCGGGTCAATTTCCCCGTGGAGCAGGCCGATGTGAAGATTGCTGTCTTTCGGTGCTGCAAAGCCGGAGAGAAAGCCGGCGGACTGTTCGGAAGCGGTAAAGGCCGCGCCGTGGAGTACCAGACGCTTCTCCGGCCACGCCATGGCCTCCAGATGCGGCTGGGTAAAAATATGCACGTTGTCCGGCCACTGCACCGTCAGGTACGGACTGCCGGGGCCGTACCAGTCGTGGTTGCCGGGGGCGATGTAGACCTGTGCTGCCATTTGCCCCAGCGCGGCGGAGAGGCTTTCCGCCGTGTCCCGGTAGGCAGACGCGCTGTCAAAGAGGTCGCCTGCCAGCAGCACCAGCTCAATGCCGTTCTGATTGACGTAGTTGGCAAGGCGCTGGGGCAGCTCCCGGCTTTCCCGGCGGCGGGCCGCCGCCTGCCGGGGGGGCAGGGCGGCAAAAGCACTGTCCAGATGAAAATCCGCCCCATGAATGAATTTCAGCATAGGCTTCCTCTTTATGCTTCTTTCTCCACCGGCCGCCAGCCCTTGGCCACATCGATCCACGCCACAAAGTTGGAGGAATACTTCTCCAGCTCCTCGCAGGTCAGTTCAATGGCGCTGTTGCTGCTGCCGGCGGCAGGGAACACCGTGTCAAACCGCTTCAGGGAACTATCCAGATAGGTTTTCACGTTTTCCGGCAGGGCAAAGGAACATACGCCGCCGGGATCGTGACCGATCATGGTGTGGGCCTCGTCAAAGGTCAGCATTTTGGCCTTGGTGTGGAACTGCGCCTTGTAGCGGCTGTTGTCCACCTTGGCGTCGCCGGCCATGACGATGATGATGGGATCTTCGCCGATCTTAAAGCTCATGGACTTGGCAATGCGGGCGCCTTCCACACCCACGGCCACCGCCGCCAGCTCCACCGTGGCAGAGGAGACGTCGAACTCCCGGATGCGGTCCTCAATGCCAAAACCCCTGAAATATTCTCTTACTTTTTGAATAGACATGGTGTGTTCCTCTTTTTTACAGTTTTACGGGTTTGTCATTTATATATTCGCCGTAGGGGATCCCGTTCAGGCAGCTGGGCAGCATGGCCTCCACAGCCGAGCTGATATGCTCCGGCAGGGCGTTGACGGGGAACCAGTGGAGCCCGGCGTTCTTCTCCGGCTCCATGACGGCGGGAACGCCTGCGTATTTCCGAATCACGAAGCACAGATCGTAATAGGTGCGTCCGTCACCGCCGGCGACCCTGTGACACAGGTGGACAAACTCCGCGTCGGCGGGATCTACGCATATTCCCAGCTCCTCCCGGCATTCACGGGCCACGGCCTGACGGGCCGTTTCGTTTTCATCCACATGGCCGCTGCCGGCAAAGTCCCAGGTGCCGTCCATGTAGCCGGTGTTCTGCCGCAGGTGCAGCAGCACCTCCCGGCCATCCTTCCCGTCCCGCAGCAGAATGGGAAACACTGCGGAATAGGAGCGGTAATGTTCCGGTCTGATCATTCTCAGATCCCTCCTTATCGGATCTCCACACGCTCTACAGCGGTGCAGAGTCCTGTAGCGCTGTCCAGCGTGAAAATAGCGCCCTGCAGCTTGCAGGGGCCGTCCGGATTGCGGTAGCGCCCCGGCAGCCCGCCTAAAAACGTTTCTACAGATTGCCCCGGCTCCACCCCCAGAACGGATTCGATGGGGCCGGTCATGCCCAGATCCGTGATGTAGCCGGTGCCGTGGGGATAGACCCGCTCATCAGCAGTGGGGACGTGGGTGTGGGTACCCCAGAGGGCGCTGACCCGGCCATCCAGATAGTAGCCCAGCGCCAGCTTTTCGCTGGTGGCCTCCGCGTGAAAATCCACCAGCGTGAAATCCGCGGAACCCTGTTCCAGCAGCCGGCCTGCCAGAGTAAAGGGATTTTCGGCGTTCCATTGCAGCGTGCAGCGGCCAATGAGATTGACCACACGGAACCGCAGACCGTTGAGGTCGAAGATCTCGCAGCCGTGGCCCGGCATCCGGCCGGACAGGTTGGCGGGGCGCAGCAGCCAGGGCGTTTCGTCCAGCATCCGGCAGATCTCCATTTTGCCGAAGGTGTGGTTGCCCAGCGTTACGGCGTCGGCGCCGGCGTCATAGACACGCCACGCCTGTTTGCAGGTCAGCCCCACGCCGGAGATGTTTTCCCCGTTGACTACGGTGAAGGAAATATGTTTCAGCTTTTGCAGGGGACGCAGATGGCGTTCCAGATGGGCAAGACCGGCTTCGCCCACCACGTCTCCCACCGCCAGAACGGAATACAGCATACAGAACCTCCCATGGATGATTGCGATGTTCTGCTTATTCTATCCCACTTTTTCAATTTTGACAAGGCGCATCTCCTACAGCCGCCGGAACCCGCGGCAAAAGTTATCTGTTCAAATTTACAGGATATGACTTGACATAACCGCTTCAACTGATTAAACTATATAAGGATCATTATAGGCGGAAAGGGGTTCGCCTGTTTGTGTTCTGAACCGTGCCGGTCAGCCCTGCGGCAGACCGGACGGTGAATTTTATGGCGTTTTACGCTGAAATCAGAAGGAAGGAATCACATCTATGACCATCATTGTAGGCATTGCTTGCTTGGCAATCGGTGCGGTGATTGGCTTCCTCTATCGTAAGAGTGTGTCTGAAAAAAAGATCTCCAGCGCTGAAGAAGAAAGCCTGCGCATTGTAAACGAAGCAATCCGCACCGCCGAGAGCAAGAAGAAGGAAGCGCTGCTGGAAGCCAAGGAAGAGATCCTGAAAAGCCGTACTGATTACGAGAAGGAAGAAAAATCCCGCAGAGCCGATCTGCAGCGGCAGGAAAACCGTTTGCAGCAGAAGGAAGAAAATTTGGACCGCAAGCTGGAGACCATTGAGAAGAAGGAAGAATCTCTGGCTCAGAAGCACGCGGCCATGGAGAAGGAACAGGAGGAGATCCACACCATCAAGCAGAGCCAGACGGCTATGCTGGAAAAGATCTCCGGCTTCACCGCTGACGAGGCAAAGGATTACCTCATCCAGCAGGTGGAGAGTGAAGTGACCCACGAGACTGCCCTCAAGATCAAAGAGGTGGAGTCCCGGATGAAAGAGGAGTGCGAGACCCGCGCCCGCGAGGTGGTGGCTCAGGCCATCCAGCGCTGCGCCGCCGACTCCGTGGCCGAACTGACCGTCAGTGTGGTTCCCCTGCCCAATGACGAGATGAAGGGCCGCATCATCGGCCGCGAGGGCCGCAATATCCGCACCATTGAGACTCTGACCGGCGTGGATCTCATTATCGACGATACGCCGGAGGCCATTACCGTTTCCTGCTTCGAGCCGGTCCGCCGGGAGATCGCCCGGCTGGCGCTGGAAAAGCTGATCGCTGACGGCCGCATCCATCCCACCCACATTGAGGAAATGGTGGAGAAGGCCCGCCGGGAGGTGGAAGCCACCATCAAGGCGGAGGGCGAACGCGCCATGTTTGAGTGCGGCATCCGCAACCTGCACCCGGAGCTGGTGAAGATGCTGGGCCGTCTCCATTACCGCACCAGCTACGGCCAGAACGTTTTGCAGCACTCCATCGAGGTCTCCCATATCGCCGGCATGATGGCAATGGAGCTGGGGGCTGATGTCCAGACCGCCAAGCGTGCCGGTCTGCTCCATGATCTGGGTAAGTCCGTGGATCACGAGATGGAAGGCACCCATGTGCAGCTGGGCGTGGAATTCGCCCGGAAGTACAAGGAGAAGGAAGAGATCATCCACGCCATCGAAGCCCACCACAACGATGTGGAGCCTCGCACCATCGTGGCCTGCCTGGTGCAGGCGGCAGACGCTATTTCCGCAGCCCGTCCCGGCGCACGGCGGGAGAATCTGGAGAACTACATCAAGCGGCTGGAGCAGCTTGAGAGTATCGCCACTTCCTTCCAGGGCGTGGAAAAGGCATACGCCATTCAGGCCGGCCGCGAGGTGCGCGTCATGGTGAAGCCGGAACAGGTCAACGAGGATCAGATGGTGATTCTGGCCCGCGATCTGGCGAAAAAGATCGAGGAAGAGATGGAATACCCCGGCCAGATCAAGGTCAATCTCATCCGCGAGACGAAGTGCGTCGAATACGCAAAGTAATAAACCGTCGAAAAACTCCCCCAAGGAATCGTTCCTTGGGGGAGTTTGTTGTAAAAAAGTGTTTTTACGAGAATGGTATCGCAGCCCGAATGGCGTCAGTCGTCGAAGAGGGGATTGGTGATCCGCAGCTGAAGGCGGAAATAGGGGCCGTTGTCGGCAACGCCGGTGCAGCCGGTGCCGGCGGTGAACTGGAAGTACCCATCGCCGTTCCCCAGCGGATCCTCCGACAGCCGGTCGGTGTCCAGCGTCAGAGTCAGCACCACGTTGCTTCCCTCCTGGGTGATCTCCGCTTTTTTAATCAGCACACAGCTGCCGCTCAGCTCCCCGGCGGGGAAGTCCTCCGGGTACAGGGAGCCGTAACTGTGCAGAGATTCGACGGTCACGCCGTCCGCTAACTCGCCGCTATCCAGAAAGGTGTCGTGGAAGGTCACGAAGAGCACGTTTCCGTTTTCTGGGAGGGACACCTCTGTATAGGGAATTTCG
Organism: uncultured Oscillibacter sp.; assembly: GCA_900544615.1. Taxonomy (GTDB): domain Bacteria; phylum Bacillota; class Clostridia; order Oscillospirales; family Oscillospiraceae; genus Oscillibacter. Next base: position 38,850 of record UQVS01000012.1, read on the forward strand.
CAGTAGGCGGCGGTAAAGTCACTGCCGTCCGCCAGCGGGGCGAAGGCCACGGTAACGCCCCCTGCATCGACCTGGGCGGAGCGGACAGCCTCCCGGCGTCCCTGCATCCCCATGTAGTAGCTTTCTCCGGCCCCGGCCCAATAGGTGTCGGAACTGCTGGTAGCGCCGCTGCCGTAAGCGTCATAATCCAGGGGCATCCCCTGCTCATCGTAGACCAGGTTCAGCGAAACGTTTTCCACATGGGGGAAGCCCGGTACGCCGTTGATGCTGTTGGGGCCGCCGGTGACCACTTCAATGCTGGCCTGTCCTTTAATGTTGCAGTTTAGCAGCGGTTCATACAGAAACAGCAGCCGGCGGCGGATGCCGCTCTGACCATAAACCCAGTCCAGCATAGGAGCATACGTATCACGGTCGATCTGCACCAGAAAATCCCCCTCGTAAGGGGTAATGGTCAAGTTTTCCAGAGGAAAAGGATCGGGGTCGGCGGCATAGAGGGCGCGGACTTCCTCCTCCGTGGTGACCGGCGTCAGGGTGTCGTCAGCCGCAGCGGCAGGGGAGAACTCCCCGGCCGGCCGGCTTTCGCTGCCGTCGGTTTTTTCTTCCTCCTGCGCCGGAGCGGCGCCGCAGGAAGCCAGAGAAATCAGCAGAAGAAGGGCAGACAGAAAAGCAAACGTTTTTTTCATGGTGTCACACATCCTTTCTCTAAGGGCATGATAACAGGCACAAAACGGAAAAATCGTTACAAATTAATAACAATCTGCGGCAATCTGCTTACAGGCAGCTTACGCCCCGCAGCGGCGGAGAATCGCCTCCATATCCGCCTCGTGGATCTTCACAAAGCCGCCGAAAGGGAACCCGTTGGGCTTTTCGGCCCGATGCGCCACCATGGCAGGGATATCCTCCGCCTTGCCGCCCACGTCCTGCAGCGCGGCAGGCATATGCAGGGCGCGGAAAAATTCCCGCAGCCGCCGGATCCCGGCCTGCGCCGTGCGTTCCGGGTGGGCATAGTCCATCTCGCAGCCGAATACATTGATGGCGAACCGGGCGAAGCGCATGGGATCATGGCCGCAGACGTACTCCATCCATGCGGGCATGACCACGGCAAGGCCCGCGCCGTGGGCGCAGTCATAGAAGGCGGAAAGCTCATGCTCGATCTGGTGGCTGGCCCAGTCCTGCTCCCGGCCAATGCCGCAGGAGTTGTTGTGGGCCAGCATTCCCGCCCACATGAGATCGGCGTGGGCGGCATAGTCATCGTGGCCTGCCAGCGCTCTGGGGGCGGCGTCCACCACGGTTTTCATCACGGCTTCGCACAGCCGGTCGGTCAGAGCTACATCCGGGGTATTGGTGAAATAGCGTTCGCACAGATGGGCCAGCATATCCACCGCGCCGCAGGCCAGCTGGAAGTCCGGCAGGGAACAGGTGTAAGTGGGATCCAGCACGGAAAACTTGGGTCGGATGACGTCCGTCTTGGGGCAGCCCCATTTCAGGTTGCCGTTTTCCTGCGTAATCACGCAGCTGTCGGAGCCTTCGCTGCCAGCGGCGGAAATGGTCAGCACCGTGCCGACCGGCAGCGTGCGCTCAATTTTGGCCTTGCCGGTGAAGAAGTCCCAGAAATCGCCGTCGTAGGGGACACCCATGCCGATGGCTTTGGCGGTGTCGATGACGCTGCCGCCGCCAATGGCCAGCAGGAAGTCCACGCCCTCTTTCCTGGCAAGGGAAATCCCTTCATACACCTTGCCGCTGCGGGGATTGGCCTGCACGCCCCACAACTCGCACCAGGGAATCCCCGCTTCTTTCAGGGACGCGGCGGCAGCATCGTAAGCGCCGTTTTTCCGCACGGAGCCGCCGCCTGCCACCAGCAGCACTTTACTGCCGCCGAACTGCCGCACCAGTGCGCCTACGCGGCTGGCCTCGCCCTGCCCAAAGGCAAAGAGGGTGGGGGAATAAAACGTAAAGTTGTTCATAATTGACCTCCTGATTCCATATGAATAGGGAAATGGCTTTACAGCTGTTTACAGACCTCTTCCGCGCAGCGCATCCCGTCCGCCGCGGCGGAGAGAATGCCGCCGGCCCAACCACCGCCCTCCCCACAGGGGTACAGCCCCCGGACAGGGGACTGGCGGGCATCGTCCCGCAGCAGCCGCACGGGAGAGGAGCTACGGCTCTCCACGGCGGTAAGCACCGCGTCCGGCTGGTCGTAGCCTTTCAGCTTCCGTCCCAGAATGGGCAGCGCCTCCGCAATGGACGCCGCCACAAAGTCCGGCAGACAGTCCCAGAGGTTCGTCCATGTGACGCCGGGGCGGTAACTGGGGATGACCCGGCCCGGCCCGGTGGAGGGACGCTTCAGAAGAAAATCCTCCACCCGCTGGGCGGGGGCAAGGTAATTGCCCTGACCGGCCTGATAGGCGGCGGATTCCAGCCTGCGCTGGAACGCGATGCCCGCCAACGGGCCGTCGCCGCCGAAATCCTCCGGGGTCACGTTTACCAGCAAGGCCCCGTTGATGTTCTCCCTGTTCCGGGCAAATTCGCTCATGCCGTTGGTCACCACCCGGTGTTCCTCCGATGCGGCGGCAACCACTTCGCCGCCGGGACAGACGCAGAAGGAGAATACGCCCCGGCCATTGGGCAGATGGCAGCTCAATTTATAGGTGGACGCAGGCAGGCCGGGATGCCCTGCGTACTGTTTGTACTGGGCGGCGTCGCAGTCCGACTGCCGCTGCTCAATGCGGACGCCCACAGCGAAGGGCTTGGCCTCCATGGGAACGCCCCGGCGGTGCAGCATCTCAAAGGTGTCGCGGGCGGAGTGGCCGGGGCAGAGAATCAGATGGCGGCAGGGCAGAAAATCAGCGCCCTCCGGGCCGGTGACCGTGATGCCCTGCAAAGCGCCGTCCCGGATCTCAAGATCCGTCAGGCGATGCTCAAAGCGGATGTCCGCCCCCAGCGTCAGCAGCTCCTGCCGCAGATTTTTCAGGGCGATGTGGAGATAGTCCGTCCCCACATGGGGCTTGGCGTCATAGAGGATCTCCTCCGGCGCACCGCATTTTACCAGTTCCTCTAAAATAAAGCGGTGGCGGATGTCCTTGGTGCCGGTGTTCAGCTTGCCGTCGGAAAAAGCGCCGGCGCCGCCCTCGCCGAACTGGACGTTGCTGGTGAGATCCAGTTCCCCGGTGGCCCAGAACCGCTCCACATCGGCGGAACGCTCCTCCACTTTTCGCCCCCGCTCCAGCAGAATGGGTCTGGCTCCGGCGCGGGCCAGCACCAGCGCGGCAAACAGACCCGCAGGGCCAGCGCCTACCACCACCGGCGGCAGCTCCGGAGGGGAAACGGCCTCCGGCGGCTGGTAGGCGGGACGGGGCGTCCCTCTGGAGATGTGCTTGTCCCGGCGGCGCAGCACGGCGGCTTCGTTGGCCACTTCGGCCTCCACGGTGTAGACCATGCGAACGCCTTCCCGCGCGTCAATGCTGCGGCGCAGAATATGCAGCGACAGCAGTGCGTTTTCCTGAATTCGCAGGATATGGAGCACCTCGGCGCGGAGCGCGGGAAGCCCGCCGCCGGGGGAGAGTTTCAGATTTTCAATACGCAGCATAGGAAACCTCGCTTTCATTCTTCCTCATTGTAACATAGGCTTGCCGGAAGCGGTATGTTTTCTTTGCGCTGTTCACATCATTTTTAAAAATTTTTCAGGCAGTTTTAAGATTCCGGCCTTACACTACAGTCAAAGTTAAGGAAGTCCCAGCGGAACCCATTCAGGGAGCCGCTTCCAAGGAGGTTTGACTTATGTATAACGACGAACAGAATTTGTATCATTACACCTATCGCAAGGACGGCACGGAGCCGGGGCAGCGCTATGACGCAAAGCAGCCCAGCGTGGATGACCAGATCAACAGCTACCGCCAGCAGCAGGAGCAGCAGGCGTCTCAGCAGCCGCTGGAAAATCAGCCGCAGCCTCAAGGCGGTCAGAAGCCCCACAAGAGCGGTAAGAACCGCGTGGGCCTGAAGATCGCGTCTCTGGCGCTGGTGTGCGCCCTGCTGGGCGGTCTGGTAGGCGGCGGCACCGCCTATCTGGTGGGGAATCACTCCGGCAGCGACACTACAGAAGTGAATGTCTCCAACCGCAAGCCCACGGAGATTCAGGTCAAGACCGTGGACGGCAAGACCCCCATGACCGATGCGGAGCTGTATGCATCCAACGTCAACAGCGTGGTGGCTATCAACATCACCGCCACTTCTGAACCCAACTTTTTCGGACAGACAACAGAGACTGCCGGCGCCGGTTCCGGCTTTATCCTGACCCCGGATGGCTACATTGTCACCAACTACCATGTGGTGGGCGATGCGGACACCGTGAAGGTCACCCTTTACAACGGTGATACCTATGACGCGCAGTATATCGGCGGCGATGAGGATTACGATATCGCCGTTATCAAGATCGACGCGGCAAACCTGCCCAATTTGACGCTGGGCAACAGCGACAGTCTGAACGTGGGCGACCATGTGCTGGCCATCGGCAACCCGTTGGGCGACTTGACATTCTCCATGAGCGAGGGCATTGCATCCTCTGTAAATCGTACGATTGACGTGGAGGGTACGCCTTTCAACATGATTCAGGTGACTGCCGCCATCAACCCCGGCAACTCCGGCGGCCCGCTGTTCAATGAGTACGGCGAGGTGGTGGGTATTGTGTCCGCCAAGTATTCCAGCTATGCCAGCCAGAGCGTGGAAGGTCTGGGCTTCGCAATCCCCATCAACGATGTGGCAGCCATGATTCAGGACATCATGACCAACGGCTATGTCAGCAATAAGGCATATCTGGGAATTACGCCAAATACCATGACCGAACAGATGGCTGCTCAGTATCGCTATGACGTGACCAAGGGCGTGTTCATCTGCTCCGTAGAAGAGGGAAGCGCCGCTGACAAGGCAGGCCTGAAGATGGGCGACGTCATCATGAAGGTGGACGGCACGGATGTGGATTCCTATCAGGATCTGGTGGCGCTGAAGAAGAAGTACTCCGCCGGGGATGAATCCACCTTCACCATCTACCGGGACGGCCAGCAGCAGGAGGTCTCTGTAACCTGGGGCGCTGTGCCTGCGGATCAGGCTACCGAGAACAGCAGTAGCCAGTCTCAGCAGAACCAGAATGACAGCAGCAATTCCAATAACGGCAGCAATGGCTACTACGCTAACCCGTGGGATATCTTCAACTACTACTTCGGCAATCAACGGTAATAGCCGCTCCATCCAGACGAAGCGCTGTGCAACGCACAGCGCTTCGCTTTTTTGCGTCTGCCGGAAGTGCATGGGATTTTCCGGGGCTGGCGGAGGGAATGCAAAAAGCACACCGCATGGCGGTGTGCTTTTTGCTGGGAATGGGAATATGAAAGGGGGGGTATGAAAATCAGACGGGGAAAATATGCGCTCTGTCAAAAAGATGCAGCGCTGGGGACACTCTGAGAAATTCGCATACCCAAACGCACACTTAACGAGTTCTTTACAAGTCATATCACAAAGTTATACGGAAATCAAGAGATACGGACGGTTTTATTTTACAAAATAAAAATTTCTAATAAAACGGGACATATTTTGGAATTTTCCATTTCCCTCGACAAATTCAGACAGAATAGCACCGCGGTCTTGTGTATGATACAAGTGCCCTTCGACCGGCAGAACGTGCAGACGCACAAGCGGCCATTCATGCGGAGAAAAATCTGCCGGCTGCGGGGGTTCCTTCCGCAGAGAGTGTTAAGAATTTGTTATGAATGCGGCCAACGCAAGAAAGGATTGTACTTATGGATGCACTGAGAAAAGAATATGTCCTCCTGTTCAATGCCCTGACGGACACGGAGGAGACCCTGCGGCAGCTGTGTGCCGACCTGATTTCCGTTCAGCAGCGAGCTGAGGAACTGTTTCTGGAAGAACCGCCGGATCTGCTGCCCCCAGCGAAAAACGCCTGAGCGACGGATGTGCAAAATAGCACATGACAGCGGGTGCGATGTGTGGTATCCTGAAGAAAATACATTCTTTGGAGGAAACTATGCTGCATATCGGCTGTCATCTGTCCTCGTCCAAAGGCTTTCTGGCCATGGGCCGGCAGGCATGGAAGCTGGGGGCGGATACTTTTCAGTTTTTTACCCGGAATCCGCGGGGAAGCAAAGCCAAAGAGCTGGACAGCGCCGATGCGGCGGCGCTGATGGCTCTGCTGGCGGAGCGGAACTTTGCGCCGGTCATTGCCCACGCGCCCTACACGCTGAACCTTTGCAGCGCTGAGGAGAAAAACCGCACCTTTGCATGGGAGATCATGGCGGATGATCTCCGGCGTATGGAATATCTGCCCGGCCAGCTGTATAATTTCCACCCCGGCAGCCATGTGGGACAGGGGATGGAAACCGGCATTGCCTATATTGCCGATGCCCTGAACGCCATCCTGACGCCGGAGCAGTCCACCACCGTCCTGCTGGAAACCATGTCCGGCAAAGGCAGCGAGGTGGGCGGCCGGTTTGAAGAGCTGCGGGAAATTCTGGATCGGGTGGAGCTGTCCGACCGCATGGGTGTGTGTCTGGATACCTGCCATGTTTCCGATGCCGGATACGCGCTTGCGGAGGATCTGGACGGCGTTCTGATGGAGTTTGACCGCGTGATCGGCCTGAACCGGCTGAAGGCCATCCATCTCAATGACAGCCTGAATCCCTGCGGCGCACATAAGGACCGCCACGCCCGGATCGGAGAGGGCTGCATCGGATTGGAGGCTCTGCGCCGGGTGGTGAACCATCCGGCACTGAAAGACCTCCCCTTCTGTTTGGAAACACCGAACGAACTGCCCGGTTATGCCGCAGAGATCGCGCTGATGCGGAGTCTGGCGGAATAAAGCGGCGAGAATGTCCCGGAGGAGAACCCATGGTTCCCTTCCGGGGCATTTTTTCCGTCTTGGCAGCATAGGTTGTCCCAAGAGGTGAAGAACATGAGACAAAGGAAGCTTCCCGCCCGCATTTCCCGGCGGCTGGGGGCGGCGCTGCTGGCAGGAGTCACCCTGTGGACTGTCAGCGTGACCGCTGGCAGTACGGATGCGGCAGGCGCGTGGCAGGCACTGAAACGGGAGATCCCCGTTGCCCTGCTGCGCTGGCAGCTGGGAGATCCCGGCCAATCGGACGGCCTGTCCGCGGCGGCGGTGTTGACGCTGAGCCAGTCGCCCCTGCTGTTTTCTGCCCGGCAGGAGATCGCCGGACTGCGGCAGCAGACGGAGGAAACGCCGGAAGAAACCGTGCCTGCGCCGGTGACGCAGCCGGTGCAGGAAGAGCCGCAGCCTGCGCCGGTCCCCGCCGGTACGGACAACGGCGTACCCGCCAAAACACTGGTGCCGACGGATCCCAGCGGCTATACCGTCTGCGGCCGGGTCTATATCAGCAATTCCACCAAGTACACCCTGACCGGCGAAGAACTTCTGAAGCCCTTTGCGGCGGAGCTGACTGGGGACGCGCCCCAGATCCTGATCCTGCACAGCCATGGCAGCGAGGGCTACACACCAGCGGAGGATGACGGCATCGTATGGTCCGGCAACTGCCGCACCACGGATTCCCGGTATAACGTGGTTCGCATGGGGGACGCCATGGCCGAGGTGTTCGGTGAGGCGGGGATCTCCGTGCTTCACGACCGGACGCTGTATGACTATCCCGAATACGCCGGGTCTTACGACCGGTCTCTGACCGCCATTGACAGCTATCTCAAGGAATATCCCTCCATTCGGTTTGTGCTGGATGTTCACCGGGACGCTATAGAAGCCGCCGACGGCGGTCAGGTAAAAGTCGTTTCGGAGATCGAAGGACAGGGGATCGCCGCCCAGCTGTCGCTGGTGGTGGGCAGCGACGGCGGCGGACTCAGCCACCCCAACTGGATGGAAAATCTCCGGCTGGCGGTAGCCATTCAGGAGCAGGCGCTGACGGATTATCCCACCTTGATGCGGCCGCTGCTGCTGCGGAATTCCCGGTATAATCAGCACGCCACCACAGGCTCCCTGCTGGTGGAGGTGGGCACCGCCGGAAATGCCCCGGAGGAGGCGGAGCTGGCCGCCCGCCTGTTTGCCGCGGAAATGGTGACGGTATTGGAGGAGCGGAGCAAATAGAAAACCGTCCCGGCTGTGCCGGGACGGTTGAGACTACCGATAGAGGAAGAAAATCGGCGCGGCGGGAAGGAAGATAGTTACGAAAGAAACCCAGGAAGGGTGTCTTTCGTTTTTAATCATTAAGTTTTCTGCACTTAAAAAGCGCAGAAAACTTGGCGCGGCGTGTCGAAAAAATTTTTTCGACACGCTGCGCCGGGACGGTTTTTGCAGCCGTTACGGCCGCTTTTCCTGCTGTTCCTGTTCCGCGAGGTCATCCAGCGCTGCCCGGACTGCCGCCACCACAAAGGCGGAAAATGTGCAGTCGGTACCCCGGATGGCGGCTTCCACCTCCTCCAGCATATCGTTGGGGAAGCGGACGGATTTGTTGCTGGTGGGGGGAACCTTTGGAATTTTGAACGCCATGTCAAACACCTGCTTTACATTTCATAAGACAAGTGTATTGCGTTTTGAACGATAATTATGTAATATAGGTGTTGCACAAAAGTGCAACAAATGGGAAAGGGGTACTGAACTATGCCTGACTACAAAGAGATGTATCTCATCATGGCACGGGCCGCGGAAAAGGCCCAGCGGATCCTGATCGAAGCCCAGCGGCAGTGCGAGGAGCTGTATCTGTCCGCAGATGACGCCGAAAAGCCGGAGAACGGCAAGGAGTAAGCAGAGCATACAGCAGCGCCCCGCAGCCTGATGCTGCGGGGCGTTTTCCGTTGGAGCAGGCTTACAGGGCGGCGCGAATGGCGGCCAGCAGCTCGTCGTAGGTTTCATAGGCGGGGATCTGGGGATAATCCGCCTTGATCTGGTCGGTGCTGCGGAACAGGAAACCGGCCTTGCTGGCCTGAATCATGCCCAGATCATTGTAGCTGTCGCCGCTGGCAATGGTGTCGTATCCAATGGACTGGAGCGCCTTCACCGTGGTGAGCTTGGACTGCTGGCAGCGCATTTTGAAGCCGGTGATCTCCCCGTCCGGGGCGACCTCCAGCGAATTGCAGAGAATCGTGGGCCAGCCCAACTTCTTCATCAAAGGCATGGCGAACTCCTCGAAGGTGTCGCTGAGGATCACCGTCTGAGTCTCTGCCCGCAATGCGTCCAGAAACGCTTTGGCGCCGGGCATGGGGTCGATCTTTGCAATCACATCCTGAATTTCCTTCAGCCCCAGCCCATGCTCCTTCAGAACGCTCAGCCGCCAGCGCATCAGCTTGTCATAATCCGGCTCGTCGCGGGTGGTGCGGCGCAGCTCCGGGATACCGCTGGCCTCCGCAAAGGCGATCCAGATCTCCGGCACCAGCACGCCCTCCATATCCAGACAAACGATATTCATAAGGATCCCTCCTGAGTTCATTTTGGAGTATTATAACATGAAGCAGCCTTTGCGGCAAGAGGGGAGCGCTTCCCGGAAATGCCGGGATGCATATTTGATGCTTTTCCGGGGAATTTGGCAGAGGAGACGAAATCCACCGCGCAAATTTTACATTTTTGCGTCTTTCCCTGCGAAGCGCACTGTGATAAAATCAACAGAGTAAACGATTATTTCATAATGGGAGGAAATCGGCCTGTTTTCGGAGAAAGCGGGTGATCAAAGGAGAGGTTAAAGATGCGGAAAACAAAAATCGTATGCACCTTGGGGCCGTCTACGGATAAGGAAGGCGTCCTGCGGGAGATGATCCAGGCAGGGATGAATGTGGCCCGGTTCAACTTTTCCCACGGTACCCATGCGGAACATAAAGCGCGGTTGGACACCCTGAAAGCTCTGCGGGAAGAACTGGACGCCCCGGTTGCCGCCATGCTGGATACCAAAGGACCGGAGATCCGGCTGAAGGACTTTGCGAACGGTTCCGTCCGCCTGACCGCCGGGCAGGAATTTACCCTGACCACAGCGGAGGCGGAGGGAGACGTTCACCGCTGCTCCATCACCTATGCCGACCTGCCCAATGACGTGAAGGCGGGAGACACCATCCTGCTGGATGACGGTCTGGTGCGGCTGACGGTGCTGGAAACTTCCGGGACGGAGATCCGCTGCCGGGTGGAGAACGACGGCGTGATGAAGAATCACAAGGGGGTCAACGTCCCCGGCGTGCGGCTGAGTATGCCCTATATGAGCCAGCGGGACCGGGAGGATCTCCTCTTCGGCGTGGAGCAGGGCTTTGACTATGTGGCTGCCAGCTTTGTCCGTTCCGCCGCAGACATCCGGGAGCTGCGGAGCCTGCTGGATAAGGCCGGCGCGCGCATCCGCATCATTGCGAAGATCGAAAATCAGGAGGGCGTCAGCAATCTGCCGGAGATTCTGGACGCGGCGGACGGCATCATGGTGGCCCGCGGCGATATGGGCGTGGAGATCGACTTCACCGAGATCCCCATTATTCAAAAGGATATGATCTCCCAGTGCGTGGCCTGCGGAAAGCCGGTCATCACGGCGACCCAGATGCTGGATTCCATGATTGAAAATCCCCGCCCCACCCGCGCGGAGATCACCGATGTGGCCAACGCCATTTACGATGGTACCTCCGCCATTATGCTCTCCGGCGAGACGGCGGCGGGCAAGTATCCGGTGGAGGCGGTGAAAACCATGGACGCCATTGCCCGGAAGACAGAGAGCGATATCAACCATGTTAAACGCATGGCCCAGATGGCCGGCGGGCGGACGCGGCTTTCTGTAGCGGCCGCCACAGCCCACGCGGCTTGCACTACGGCGCAGGAGATCGGCGCAGACGCCATCCTCACCGTCAGCCAGAGCGGAACCACCGCCCGGCTGGTGAGCCGCTTCCATCCCGGCACACCCATTGTGGCCTGCCTGCTGGATCAGCAGGTGCGGCGGCAGATGGCGCTGTACTGGGGCGTGGAGCCGATCATGATGCCCTATGTCAACAGTACGGACGAACTGGTGAGTCAGGCGGTGGAATGTGCCGAGGCAGCCGGGCTGGTCAGGCGGGGCGATCTGGTGGTGGTGACTGCCGGCGTTCCCGTAGGTGTGTCCGGGACGACCAATATGATCCGCGTCCAGCAGGTGGGCGGCGCACTTCTGAACGCCGTGGGCGTGGGAGATAAAAAAGCATCCGGCCCGCTGTGCGTCTGCCGCACACTGGCCGAGGTGGCGGAAAAATTCCATTCCGGCGATGTTCTGGTCGTGCCGTATACCACCAATGACCTGCTGCCCTATATCCGGCAGGCAGCCGCCGTCATTACTGAGGAGGCCAGCACGGACTGCCATGCCGCCACGGTGGGGCTGACGTTGGATAAGCCGGTGATCGTGGGGGCGGCCAACGCCGTCAGCCGCCTGACAGACGGCACCATGGTCACAGTGGACTGCGTTCGGGGACTGGTCTGCACCATGCCCTGAGACCGGGATCAGAGCCGCCTGCGGCAGCCGCCGCAGGCGGCTTGCCTGTATCCGGCGGAGAACAGCGCAGTCTGGCGATCCGAAGGCGGCGGACTTTCCGCCATGCGTTTTGCCGCGCGGGCGCTGTACTGACAGCCAGGATGAACCGCCCGTAAGGTTTTCCTTGCAAAATGTGTGCAGTCCTGCTATACTGTAAAAATGTGTCGGCGGGACTTTCCCGCAATTTTGGGAAATATAACCCTGGAGGTTTTGATAGATGGCAAAAAATCCGAGCAAGAAGGCTGTCGGAAAAGACGAGCCGATGAACGGTGCGATGAAATTCTTTCTGGCGGGCTGTGTGGCGGAGCTGTATCTGCTGATCCTCCGCCGTTTTTATGTGAACGCGGGTTCCGATGTAGCGCGTTTTGCGTGGTATGACCACTATCTGTGGATTCTGGCGGGGGTCGGCGCCGGTGTGATGGCGGTGTGCGCCGTCGGTGCGCTGGCTCTGCGGAAAGACCCGAAGCGGCGGACGGCGCTGTGGATCGCCGCGGCAGCCGGACTTTTTTTGGGCGCTGCTGCGCTGCTGGTGCGTTGGAACATGGCAACGCTGTCCTTCCTGTCGATCGTGGTGCCGGTCATCATGATGCTGGGGATCCTCTGGGCGCTGTATGACCGGGAGTGCGCTCTGGCGCTGACGGTGCTGGGCGCGTCCCTGTTCGTCCTGTGGGGCGTGCGGCGGTATGGCTCCAGTATGTATGTGGGTACGGCGGTGAAGGTGTGCGTTGTGCTGTATCTGGTTTTGCTGGCTGTGATCGCGTGGCTTGCCAAAGCGGACAAGCTCAGCAAGATTCTGCCGCCCAAGGCGGATAAGCTGTCGGTCTATGCGGCTTGCGGCCTGTCCGGGCTGGCACTGCTGGCCTCTCTTCTGGGAACCGGCGTTTCCTACTACGCCATGTGGGCGCTGGCGGCCGTTGTGTTTGCGCTGGCGGTCTATTACACCGTAAAGCAACTGTAAAACAGACAAAAAGAAGCCGTTCCGAAATTTTCGGAACGGCTTCTTTTTCTGAACGGGAAAAGCTGTCTCTGTCGGCCAGCAGAGATGGTTCATTGATAATAGATCCCCAAAACGGCTTTGTGCGGTTCTGACAGAGGGGAAATGGCGATGTCCATATCGATTTCAAAGGCACGCGCCCATGGGAAGCGGTAATTGGAGAGCGTCACAGTCCCCCAGCCTGCCAGCGCGGTATCCATATGCGGCTTCAGACCGATCAGCAGATTGCTGTGTTCCAGATTTTTCAGAACGGACGCTGTGGCCGCGTCCATTCCCGCCGTCAGCCGGGCGGTGATGGCGTCCCGATCCAGCTCCGGGCGGCAGAAGTTGTTGGCGTCTCCGCCCAAATCGCTGCGGACATAGGCAAGGATGTCCTCCCGCACCACATTTTTGTAGCAGAAGTCCTTCAGAATACTGTCCGATAGCGTCTTGCAGAAGGCGGACTCCTCTGCCTGAGAGGTTTTGCCCTGCGTCAGATGGGCGTAGCGGGCTACGCCGTGGCTCAGGGCGGTGCCGGTGACGATGGCCATATCCAGAAAACCGGCGTAGCTCAGCAGCTTGCCCAGTTCCGTTTCTTTTGTCAGGGCATCGTGGAACGCCGTGCCGTATTGGCCGTTGCCTGCATCGATGAGGATCACCGGCAGGTTGGCTTCCAGCCGCTGGTTCAGAACCCGGATCAGGTCGCTGATATACTGCTGCTTCTGCCCTGCGTCCTCCGGCTGTGTCAGCACCAGCACATAGAGATCTGCAAAGGAGGGAGTCTCCTCCTCTGTCAGATGAAAGTAATCCAGATGCTCTGCCATAATCTCCGTCAGGGGTTTGTAATCATAGTCGCAGGCAGGCTGGGCCTCTGTGCCGCCGAAGTACTGCACATTGACAGAAGCGCCGTCCCATCCAACCTCGCTGAGATACAGCTTCGCCACCGCCTTGAACGCCAGATCGTCCACGCCGGAGAGGATCACGTCCCCCTCCCGCAGCCGTGCGTTCAGGTAGGCAATCTCGTTTTTCTGGATGCAGTCCTCGGAGGAGGAATCGTCAATGCCGATCAGCACATGGAAGCGGTCATGCCCCAGCCGGTCAATGGCTTCCAGCAGTTCGCCGCTGAGCGCCAGCTTGTTGCGCCGGTGTTCCATATACCCCACGGCGGCGTCGTACATCGCGCTGTCGTTTCCGAAGTCCAGTAGATTTTTGCCGCCGGCATCCGTATCGTAGGTTTCCCGGATGCGATCCAGCGTCAGCTGATCGGCGGAAAGGGTTTGCCGTGGAGCTGCGCCAAAGGCCCGCAGCGCATTGTATTCTTCCAGCGTTCCACCGTTGTAGCCCACGGTAGGGGCCAGCCGCATCACGCTGTCCAGCAGCCAGACCTCGTTATTGGGGTCGGCAGCCAACGCCGACAGCAGGCTTTCCAGAAGATCCGACAGAGCCAGAGTCGCGCCGTCCTGCTCTGTGATGGTTTCCGCCAGCCGGGAGGCCACCAGCCCGCCGTACAGCAGCTGATCCATGGAGAGAATGTAACGGTCGCAGCCTGCGGCCTCCTGCTCCAGCACCCAGCGGCTCAGCAGCGCGGGATAACCGCTCTGTCCTGTCCAGCTTTTGATCTCCAGACCATTTTCCGTGTAATAGTCCTCTATCTGGCCGTCCAGCAGCGTCTTGTACATCCACTCCTCCGGCATATGGAGCGTGTAGCCAAGACTTTCCGCCAGATATTCCACCCGTCCCACGTTGTCCGGGCGGTCGTCCAGAGGGACGTAGGCAATGACGGGGCTGCTGTCCGGTTGTTCCGCTTCCGGCAGCAGCGCAGGTGCGCCACTGCAGCCGGCCAGCAGGCTCAGACACAGCAGCACCGCCAGAATTGTCTTTTTCATTGAACCTCCAGTTCCAAAAAGAGCGGAGCAAATGCTCCGCTCTGGGATTGCCGGTAAAAAAGCAGATGCGCTTCACCGGTAAGGAAGGGCGTGTGCGGAAAAACCCAAGAGGGGGAAACAGGCGAAGCGCCGCCAGCGGCGGATGCAGCAAGCCTATTTCGAGGATGGCTCCCGGTTTTCGGGCATAAAAATACACGGAAACCGGTTGAGCCGACGGTGTATTCCTGCACTGCTTTACAAGCCCTGCTTACAGGCCGAACCCGCTGAGATCCAGACCGCCGGTGACGCCTTCCATGCTCTTGTCCATGGCGTCGTTGGCCTGACGCAGCGCCTCGTTGACGGCGGAGACCACCAGATCCTGGAGCATTTCCACATCTTCGGGGTCCACGGCCTCCGGCTTGATGGTCACGGAGAGGACTTCCTTCTTGCCGTTGACCTTGGCTTCCACAACACCGCCGCCTACGCTGGCGGTGAACTCCTGTGCCTCCACGGCGTCCTGAGCAGCCGTCATTTTCTCCTGCATGGCTGCGATCTTCTGCTGAAGCTCTGCCTGACGGGCGGCTCCGGAAATTTTGCCGTTGGTAAATCCACGGCGTGCGCTGTAACCCATAGTAAATATCTCCTTTTATTTGATTTCAATATTGTCAAACCTGCTGCCGAATTCCAGCAGGCTTTTCAGATTTTCCTGAGGGGACGCCTTGGGGGCCTCGCCCACCCGGAACAGAACCCGCACCGGCTGGCCGGAGGACTTTTCCGCTTCGGCGGAAAGAACGCCCCGCACCCGGTCGTTGTCCAGCCGGTTCAGCGTGATCTCGTCCGGGGCAAATACTGTGACCTGATCGCCCTCCAGCGTGCCGCCGCACAACTCCAGAAAAGCCCGGTACATGGGCGGCAGCTGCCCTTTGCAGTTCTCCGCCAGAGAACGCCACCAGTTTCCACTGCCGGTGACAGGCGCGGCTGTGGCCTGAGGCTTCGGCGCTGCGGGGACTGCGGCAGTCTGCCGGTGGGGCGGCGCACTTTGCGCCGATGGGGTCTTGGGGGCGGCAGGATGGGCAGGCGCGGGATTCGCCGGGATGTCAAAGACCCGCTCGCCGAGTTCTTCCCGCATGGGCGGCTCCTCTGGCAGCGGCGGCTCGTCCCACGGGGGCGGATCGTCCGCCGGCGCAGACCGGGGAGCTGGCGCTTCCTTTTTCGCAGGGAAAAGCGGATCCGCCGTGTTCCCGGAAAGTACTGCCGCATCTCTTGCGGCGGAGACGCTGCGGGTGACGGCGGAACGGATCTCCACACCCCGATCCACCGCGTTTTCCAGTCGGGTGATCCGATTTTCCAGCGCGGTCAGATCGCCGCACAGGCTCTCGTCGCACAGCCGCAGCAGGCAAAGCTCCGCGTCGGTGCGCCGGTCGGCGCTGTAATAGAGATCGCCCGCCGCCTTTTGCAGAGTGGAGGCCAGAAACAAAAACCGATTGGCGGGAACGCCGCTTCCCAGCTTGTCCAGCGTTGCGCTGTCAAACCCGCCGGACAGCAGGGCTGCGCCGCCCTCCGGGGCAGTTTTCCGCAGCAGCAGATCGCGGGTCAGGGTGGAAAGCTCGCCCAGCACAGCCCCTACGTCCTTGCCCCCGGTATAAAGCTCGTTGAGCAGCAGCAGCGCCGCCTGCGCGTTGCGGTCCAGAATGTCCCGCATCAGCTGGGCGGTTTGCAGATTACCTGCAAGTCCCAGCACTTCCAATACGGCCCGGCTGTCCACCGTGCCGCCTGCCGCGGCGCACTGGTCCAGAAGGCTCAGGCCGTCCCGCAGGGCGCCATCCGCCAGACGGGAGAGCAACTCCGCGCCGTCGGGCGTCAGGTCGATCTGCTCCTGCTGGGCCACATAGGTCAGCCGCCGGGCAATGTCCTTTGGCAGAATTCGCTTGAACGAGTAACGTTGACACCGGGAGAGAATGGTGGCAGGCACCTTGTGCAGCTCCGTGGTGGCCAGAATGAACATCAGGTGGGCGGGCGGTTCCTCCAGAATTTTCAGCAGTGCGTTGAAAGCCGCCGTGGACAGCATATGAACCTCGTCCACGATATAGACCCGCTTTTTCACGTTGGCCGGGGCATAGATAGCCTCGTCCCGCAGGGCACGTACCTGATCCACACCGTTGTTGGAGGCGGCGTCCAGTTCCAGCACATCCAGAAAGCTGCCGCTTTCCAGCCCGATGCAGCTGGGACACTGGCAGCAGGGATCGCCATTGACCGGGTGTTCGCAGTTGACGGCCTTGGCCAGAATTTTGGCACAGGTGGTCTTGCCAGTGCCGCGGGTGCCGGTGAACAGGTAGGCATGAGAGGTGCGCCCCTCCGCCACCTGCTTTTTCAGGGTCTCGGTGATATGTTCCTGCCCGATCACGTCGGAGAACACCTTGGGTCGCCATTTGCGGTACAGCGCCTGATACACGGAACACACCCCCCTTGAGAGAATACGGAAAAAATCATTGCATAGAAACATCCTCCGTTTGCAGACACGGAACCGGCGTCCTCGCGGCACATGGAACATCCCGCTTAATGCTGCTCGGTTCCCCGCCTGACATGGTTCACGGGGCTCCATTGCGCGAGACCGGCTCCGCGTCTGCAAGCGGAGGATGAATTGCGGCTACTATTATACGATATTATTTCGGATTTATCAACTGGAAATTTCAAATCTTCGGCCAAAGCTTTCTGACGCGGCGGATACTTGCCTTGCAGGGGGGAATGGAGTATAATAGCGTTAAATTGGGGATTTATGTCCGGAGGGAGGAACGCCATGGAAACCACAGGCCGCTTTGCACCGTCTCCCAGCGGGCGGCTCCACCTGGGAAACCTTCTGTGCGCCCTGCTGGTGTGGCTCTCCGCCCGGCAGAAGGGCGGGCGGGTCCTGCTGCGGGTGGAGGACCTGGACACCGCCCGGTGTCCCCGGCGGTACGCGGCGCAGATGGAAGCGGACCTCCGCTGGCTGGGACTGGACTGGGACATCGGCCCCGGAAAGGACGGCGGCACCGGCCCTTATGAGCAGAGCCGGCGCACCGCCGTCTATCAGGCGGCGCTGGAAAAATTGCAGGGGATGGGGCTGGTCTATCCCTGTTTCTGCACCCGCGCGGAGCTGCACGCGTCCTCCGCCCCTCACCGGGAGGACGGGCAGGTGATCTATGCCGGAACCTGCCGGCATCTGACGGCGGCGGAGATCGCAGAGAAAAGCAGCCTCCGCCCACCGGCGCTGCGGCTGGCCGTGCCGGACGAGCGATGGGGCTTTACGGACGGCCACATGGGCCGGTATGAGGAAAATCTGGCGGCGGACTGCGGTGATTTTCTGCTGCGGCGGTCTGACGGGATGTTTGCCTATCAGCTGGCTGTGGTGGTGGACGACGCCGCCATGGGCGTCACGGAGGTGGTGCGGGGGGCTGACCTGCTGGATTCCACCCCCCGGCAGCTGTACCTTTACCATCTGCTGGGCCTGACACCGCCCCGGTTTTACCATTTCCCCCTGCTGCTGACGGCAGAGGGAAAACGCCTTTCCAAGCGGGACAGCGCTGTGGGATTGGACAGCTTGCAGGCCAAGCTGCCGCCGGAGGAGATTCTGGGGCGGCTGGCGTTTCTGGCGGGCTTCAACCCCGCGGCGGCGCCGAAAACGGCGGCGGCGCTGCTGCCGGAATTTGACTGGGACAAGGTGTCCTGTGAAGATATCCGTATCCCGGAGGGGCTTTTCTGTTGAGATTTCGAGAACCGCCTGCTTTGGCAGGAGAACCGTACCAATACTGTACAGATCATGTCAGGTGATCAGGTCGGCGCTGTGCGCCGGAAAGGAGCAATATGCAGATCATTGTTGTAGGCGCGGGCAAGGTTGGCACCAGCCTTACCGCGCAGTTGATCCGGGAACACCGGGTGACGGTTATCGATCAGGAGCCGCGCCTCATTGAAAATATCATCAACGTTTATGATGTGATGGGCGTCTGCGGCAACGGCGCCAGCTATGAGGTGCAGAAAGAGGCGGAGGTGGGCAAGGCCGATCTCCTGATCGCCACCACCTCCAGCGACGAGATCAACATTCTTGCCTGTCTGGTGGCAAAGAAGCTGGGCGTGGCCCATACCATCGCCCGCATCCGCAACCCGGAATATGAGGCGCAGCTGCGGTTCATGCGGGGAGAGCTGGGGCTTACCATGTCCATCAACCCGGAAAAGGCCGCGGCCCATGAGATCGCCCGCGTGCTGCGGTTCCCGGCGGCCATGAAGCTGGAATCCTTCTCCAAGGGGCGGCTGGAACTGGTGGAGTACCGCCTGCCGGAAGGGTCTGCGCTGGACGGCGTGCAGCTGTTGGATCTTTACAAAAACGCCAGGTCGCGGGTGCTGATCTGCGCGGTGTCCCGGAAAGGGGAGACCACCATTCCCTCCGGCGATTTCCGGCTGAAAACCGGGGATAAGATCTATGTCACCGCCGCGCCGGATCAGCTGTCTGCGTTTTTCCAGTATCTGGGGGTGTTCCGGAAAAAGGCTTCCACGGTGATGATCGTGGGAGCCAGCAAGATGAGCTACTATCTGGCAGACGAGCTGCTGCACATGGGCATGAGCGTGAAGATCATCGACCAGAACGAGGCCCGTTGCACTCAGATGAGTGAGCTGCTGCCGCGGGCGCTGGTGATCCAGGGAGACGGCACCGACAGCGAACTGCTGGCGGAGGAGGGCATTGAGCAGACGGACGCCTTCGTGGCCCTGACGGGCATCGACGAGGCCAACATCCTCATGGCCATGTGCGCCTCCCGCCAGACGGAGCAGTGCAAGGTGGTGGCCAAGATCAACCGCCGCTCTTTGACGGAGCTGGTCAGCAGCGAGGGGATGATCGACAGCGTGGTGTCCGTGCGGGATGTGACCACGGAGCTGATTGTCCAGTATGTCCGGGCCATGGAAAGCGCCGCCGGTTCCCGGATCAAGACCCTGCACCGGCTGGTGGGCGGCGCGGTGGAAGCGCTGGAATTCCATGTGGACAAGGGCGTGACGCTGGCGAATACCCCCCTGCGGGAACTGAAGCTGAAGCCCGGCGTCCTGATCGCCGGGATCGTCCGGCGGAACGGGACAATTCTGATCCCAGGCGGCAACGACGCCATCTGCGAGGGGGACGACGTGATCGTGGTGACGCAGGACGCAGCCTTGCAGGATATTCACGATATTCTGAGTCAGGATTGAGGAGACGGGTATGAACATCCAGATGATCGGCTTTGTGCTGGGGCGCATCCTGCTGACGGAGACGGGGCTGCTGGCGCTGCCGCTGGTAGTGGCGGCGCTGTATGGCGAGACCCTCTGGCCGTGGGCTGCGACGATCCTTCTGACGGCGCTGTGCGGCGGGTGTCTCGGCAGAAAGAAGCCTGAGCGCACGGCCCTCTACGCCAAGGACGGCTTTGTTACCGTGGCGCTGGCATGGCTGACCATGTCGGCCTTCGGAGCGCTGCCCTTTGTGCTCAACGGGGATATTCCCCACTATATCGACGCTTTTTTTGAAACGGTTTCCGGCTTTACCACCACCGGCGCGTCCATTCTGACGGCGGTGGAACCGCTGAGCCGGGGCGGCCTGTTCTGGCGGAGCTTCACCCACTGGGTAGGCGGCATGGGCGTGCTGGTGTTCGTGATGGCTATCCTGCCCATGAGCGACGGACACTCCATGCACATCCTCCGGGCGGAGATGCCCGGCCCCACGGCGGGCAAGCTGGTGAGCCGCATGAGCGACACCGCCAAGATCCTCTACGGCATTTACCTTGCCATGACCGTGGTGATGATCGTGCTGCTGCTGTTGGGCGGCATGGATCTGTTTGACGCCAGCGTCCACGCCTTCGGAACGGCCGGTACCGGCGGCTTTTCCAGCCGGAATCTCAGCATCGGCGCTTACAACAGCGCGTATATCGATATTGTGACCGGCATCGGGATGCTGGCTTTCGGCGTGAACTTCAACCTGTACTACTTCCTGCTGGTCCGCCGGTTCCGGGATGTGCTGAAGTCCGAGGAGCTGTGGGCGTATCTGGGGATCGCGGCGTTTTCCACCCTGACCATCGCCGCCAATATCCTGGGGATCTACGGCAGTGTGGGAACGTCCCTGCGCCACGCGTTCTTTCAGGTATCCTCCGTCATTACCACCACCGGGTACGCCACGGCGGATTTCAACCAGTGGCCGGAATATGCCAGAACTGTGCTGGTGCTGCTGATGTTCATCGGCGGCTGCGCCGGTTCCACCGGCGGCGGCCTGAAAGTCACGCGGGTGGTGACGCTGGCCAAGGCGGCCTATGGGGATATGCGGAAAATGCTCCACCCCAACGCGGTGATCCGGGTGCGGATGGAAGGGCGGGCTTTGTCAGAAAAGCAGGTGCGGGGCGTGCAGGCCTATTTTTCCGTGTATATGCTGCTGTTTGCCGTGTCCTGGCTGCTGCTGAGTCTGGACGGCTTCGACCTGATTTCCACCTTTACCGCACTGGCCTCCTGCATCAACAACATCGGCCCCGGCCTGGGACTGGTTGGCCCCACAGGCAACTTTTTCGCCTTCAGTCCGTGGGCCAAGCTGCTGCTGAGCTTTGATATGCTGGCGGGGCGGCTGGAGATCTTCCCCATGCTGCTGCTGTTTGCTCCGTCTCTCTGGAAAAAGAACCGTATCATCAGGAAAGGGGAGCGTCAGGCATGAACTTGCTGCGGGAGCGGGAACAGCTTACGGAATACGGAAAACGCATGAGCCGGGACGGACTGTCCGTAGGAACCAGCGGAAATCTGAGCATCTATGTGCCGGAAGCGGGACTGATGGCCATTACGCCCTCCGGGCTGGATTATGAAGCCACCACCCCAGCGGATATCGTGGTCATGGATCTGGACGCCCATGTGGTGGAGGGGGAACGGAAGCCCTCCAGCGAATGGGCGCTGCATACGGCCTTTTACCGGCAGTATCCGGCAGCGCGGGCGGTGGTTCACACCCATTCCATGTACTGCACGGTGCTGGCCTGTCTTGGAAAGCCGCTGGAAGCGGTGCATTATGCCATTGCCGCCGCCGGAGCGGCCCGCGTGCCGGTGGCGCCCTATCGCCTGTTCGGCACGCCGGAGCTGGCGGAAGCGGCGGTGGAGACCTGCGGCGAGGGAAAGGCAGTGCTGCTGGGCAACCACGGTCTGGTGGTCTGGGAGAGCAGCCTGCCGAAAGCCTTTGCGCTGGCGCGGGATCTGGAATTCACGGCGGAGCTTCAGTGGCGGGCCATGGCGGTGGGCACGCCCAATATCCTGACGGACGGTCAGATGGCGGAAGCGCTGGAACGCTTCAAAACCTATGGCCAGCCGAAGAAGCAGGACGCGAAGAATACGAATTGAGATATGTGGAGGGAATGAGCGTGCCGAGAACGACAGAGAACGCATGGAGTCCAAGAAAGCTGCTGAGCCTGACAGCGTGTGTTTTACTCCTGGCGGCAGCCGTAATTGTGCTTCCGGCCAGAAGCGCAGAGTCTCTTTTGTCCGGCAAGGGCGCAACGGAAGTTTCCTTTCAGTATGTGCATGCTTTGATCGGTGAGGACAGTTCAGGAACGTGTCCGCGTATCGAAGCCAGTGAGCCAGAAATGGGCGAGGTGAAGAACTTCTTACAGGATCTGAATATCCGCTGGCACGGTTTTCATGGAGATGTATACGATATAGATGTACCTGGTTACCATTTATATTTTTACGATGAGAGCAGCATGTCGCAGGTCGACATGTATATAAGCTCCACGGGCTATTTGTATTGTGGACATGCGACCTATCGAATCGTATCTTCCAGCCTGGAGAAAGTTTGGACTCAGCTCGACAGCCTATATAAGCTGGCTGATAATGGGGAATCATTTTCTTGATGCAGCCTATAAACGAATGAAAAAGCCCCCGGAGGGGAACCATGGGTTCCTCTCCGGGGGCTTTTTAATACAAAAGGCGATCAAGGAAAGACTGACTGATTTGAAGATCAGACAATCCCCTGGGCCAGCATGGCCTCGGCCACCTTCTTGAAGCCTGCCAGGTTGGCGCCGGCCACCAGGTTGCCCTCCTGGCCGTATTCCTTGGCGGCGTCGTTGATGTTGTGGAAGATGTTCACCATGATGTCGTGGAGCTTGGCGTCCACTTCCTCAAAGGTCCAGGAGTAGCGCATGGAGTTCTGGCTCATCTCCAGAGCGGAGGTGGCCACGCCGCCGGCGTTGGCTGCCTTGGCGGGAGCGAACAGCAGACCGGCCTTCTGGATGATCTCAATGGCCTCAGGGGTAGAAGGCATATTAGCGCCTTCGGCAACCGCCATAGCGCCGCCCTTGACAATCTCCTCCGCCTCGGCAGCGGTGATCTCGTTCTGCGTGGCGCAGGGCAGGGCGATGTCGCAGGGGATCGACCAGATGCCGCGGAAGCCCTCGGTATAGGTACTGCCGGGAACGCGCTGGGCGTATTCCTTGATGCGGCCGCGATGACCCAGCTTGATGTCCTTCACCACATCCAGCTGGATGCCGTTGGGATCATGGATATAGCCGTTGGAATCGCTGAGAGCCACCACCTTGGCGCCCAGAGCGGTGGCCTTTTCACAGGCGAAGATGGCCACGTTGCCGCTGCCGGAGATGACCACGGTCTTGCCTGCGAAACTGTCGTTCTTCAGGCACTTGAGCATCTCTTCGGTGAGGTAGCACAGGCCGTAGCCGGTGGCCTCGGTACGGGCCAGAGAACCGCCGTAGGTCAGGCCCTTGCCGGTAAGCACGGCGGCGTCAAAGCTGTTGCGGAGACGCTTGTACTGGCCGAACAGGTAGCCGATCTCCCGGCCGCCGACGCCGATATCGCCGGCGGGTACGTCGGTGAACTGGCCAATGTGGCGCTGCAATTCCGTCATGAAGCTCTGGCAGAAACGCATAACTTCCGCGTCGGACTTGCCCTTGGGATCGAAGTCGCTGCCGCCCTTGCCGCCGCCGATGGGCAGGCCGGTCAGGCTGTTTTTCAGCACCTGCTCAAAGCCCAGGAACTTGAGAATGGACAGGTTCACCGTGGGGTGGAACCGCAGGCCGCCCTTGTAGGGGCCGATGGCGGAGTTGAACTGCACGCGGTAGCCGCGGTTGATCTGCACCTTGCCGCTGTCGTCCGTCCAGGGTACCCGGAAGGAAACCACGCGCTCAGGCTCCACAAAGCGCTCCAGCAGACCGGCCTGCTCCATTTCGGGGTGACGCTCCACCATAGGCTCCAGCCCCTCCAGAACCTCCAGAACGGCCTGATGGAATTCCTTCTGCTCAGGATCACGGGCCAGAACCTGGGCATAGACCCGCTTGCAATATTCATTGTTCAGCATGGAAAATTGACTCCTTTCAAACTCCTCTGCGCGGGGAAAATTTTATGCTTTATATTACCAAATCAAAGCCGGATAGTCCAGTGTATTTTTGAACAAATATGAAAGAATCAGTGGGAAATCCTGCAATTTTATGCAATGGAAACATCCCTGCTGTCCGCCTTGGGACAGCAGGGATGAAAAACGTTTTTCTGACAGGAACAGGAGACTCATACCCGTTCCATGGCATCCCGGAGCGTGTCGGTGACAGCGCCCTCAAAGACGCGGGCGGAGTGGCCGTGGAGGGTTTCCAGAGCGGCGGCGGCCAGACCGCAGGGGGTGCTGCCGCCCATGGAGAGATCCATGTCCAGAATGAACTTGATCTCGGTGTCCTGCGGCACGTTGGGGTTGTTGACTTTCAGACGGCCGGTTCCGGCGTGGATCTTGGCGGCGCAGCTGGAATCCAGCTTCATCTGGACGTCGTATCCGCAGGAGAGAATTTTGTCCTCGTTGATGTCTGCTTCGGCCAGAACGCCCAGATAGGCGGGGGCGATGAGCTGCCGCCAGGGCGTATCCTCCAGCCCCAGAGCCGTCCGGGAGATCAGGTTCAGATACCGCAGCCCCACCCGCTGGAAATAGGCGGGCTTGTAGAGCTGGATGAACGCGGCCAGAGGCTTATCCAGCATCCGGGCAAATTCCTCCCAGCCGGGGTAGGACAGGGTGGACAGAGCGATGAAATCCTTGGTGAGATTCAGCTTCCATCTGCCGTCCTGAGAGAGAAAATGGTAATTGGTGACGGGGGGCTGGGGTTCCGGCTTGCCGTTTACCACTTTGGGGGGAAGCACGTCCTGCTTCCGGGCGTACTGGGGGAAATCCTCCCGGATACGCTCCTGAAAGTCGGCAGGCTCCACGTTGTTGATGGTGAGAATGGTGGGAAAGCGCAGCTGGCAGATGACCTCATGAGCCAGCGTTTTTTCGTAATGTGGATGGGGATGATCGGAAAGCAGCATCAAAAACACTCCTTTGCATGGGCTTTTTTGTGATGCTTATTGTAGCCCTCCCAAGGGAAAAAGTCAACGCTCCCATTTCTGGCTCCACAATCTGCAAGACCGCCGAGAGCGCATAAATGCTCCGCTGCGGCCATATAATGGGGGAAGCGGATATCGCTTTGGGAGGAGGATGTTTATGCAGAAAAAATGGAAGCAGCTGCTGGCCTGTCTGGCTGCCCCACTGGCGGCCGGGGGGCTGTCGGCGTGGCTGAGCCGGAAGGGCATGAAAGCCTCCGGCACCCTGCATAAGCCGCCGCTGTCTCCACCGGCGTGACTGTTCCCGGTGGCCTGGACGATCCTTTTCCTGCTGATGGGGCTGGTTTCCTGGCTGGTACTGCGGCAGCAGCGCCGCCTGCGGGCGGCGCTGCCGGTCTATGGTGTGCAGCTCTTTTTCAACTTTTTCTGGCCGCTGCTGTTCTTCCGGTGGGGACTGTTCCTTCCGGCGCTTTTCTGCTGGCGGCGCTGTGGGGACTGATCGTCTGGACCGTTACGCTGTTCCGCAGAGTCCGTCCCGCCGCAGGCTGGCTGCTGGCGCCGTATCTCCTCTGGGTCAGCTTTACCGCCTATCTCAACGCCGGGATCTGGCTGCTGAATTAGAGGTAGAAGCGGTGGCAGCCGATGGTCTGCTGATAGGTGCAGCTGGCGTTGATCCACACGCCCTGAGACAGCGCCGGAGCGTAAAAGTACAGGGCGGAGCCGATGACGTTTTCTCCGTCCAGCACCCGGCGCGCCGCCTCCATGGATTGGGCGGAGGGCGTTTTGTAAATCTGACCGTTGCTCACCGGCTCAAACTGAACGGCGTCCTTCCGATCGAAAATGACCCCCTCGACAGTGTTTGGAAACCGGCTGCTCTCCATCCGGTTCAGGATCACATTGCCCACGGCGATCTGCCCGGTCATGGATTCGGCGCCGCTTTCCGCGTAGATGATGCGGGAGAGCCAGTACAGCTCCACGGCGTCATAGGCTGCGCCGGGGGAGGTCACAGCCGCGCCGCCCAGATAGGGGTCCCATTCCACCTTACAGCCCAGCGCTTCGCACACCAGCCGCAGGGGGACATAGGTCACGCCGCTTTCCACGGTGACGCGGCCTGACAGGGCGATTCCGTTGACGCGGATCACATTCCCGGCGGGATCGGCCCGGAGGCTGGCACTGCCGGAAATGGCCGCCGCCTGCCCGGCTTCGCCGTCCCACCAGACCTGCCAGCTTCCCAGTGCGTTCAGCAGCGCCCGGAGGGGGACATAGGTCACGCCCTGCTCCACATAGGCGGCGGCAGACACCGGGATTGCATCTGCCTGCACCGGCACCCGCCGACGGGCGGCCTTTGCCGGGAGTGTCAGCGCCGCGCACAGCAGCGCGGCGGTCAGAAGGTACTTACAGGATCGTCGTTTCATGGGGATTCCGTCCTCTCTGGTTTTGTTACCGTTTTGTAACCTGATTGTAGCGGAAACCAAAGGCAGGAAGCAACCCTCAAAATCTGGGGAAAATGGCAGGAACTGCCGGTTTGCAATAGAAACATCCAAAAAGTCCGGCCTCCGCTGCTCTGCGGAGGCCGGACTGTGTTCCGTATGCCTTATACGTAACTCTGGGTGGTGACATCAAAGACGCCGCGGGTGGTGATCCGCAGGGAAGGAATCACCGGCAGCGCCATGAAGCTCAGGGTCATAAAGGGGTCGATGCCGGGGTTCACGCCCAGCGTGTGGGCGACCTCCTTGGCGTGCTCCAGCTTTTCGTTGACAGTCACCAGCGGTTCGTCGCTCATGATCCCGGCGATGGCCAGCGGCACTTCGGCGATGGGGGCTTCACCGTCCCACACCACAATACCGCCGTTCAGCTCCACCACCCGGTTGACGGCGGCGGCCATGTCGGCCTCGCTGGTGCCCACCACGATGATGTTGTGGGAGTCGTGGGAAATGGAGGTGGCCACCGCGCCGGATTTCAGGCCGTAGCCCTGAATGTAGCCGATGCCGATGTGATGGGTATTCTTGTGCCGCTCCACCACGGCGATTTTCAGAATGTCATAGTCCACGTCGATGCGGTCGGAATATCCGGCGTCCACCGTGGTGATCTCGCCGTCTACCATGCCGATGACGCCGCGGGGGCGTTTCTCGGCAAAATCTTCAGCGGTCAGCGCCGCCACGTGGAAGGTCTTGTGGGCGCGCTCCACCAGATACGGTTCGATCTCCGGGGCGGGGAAGCCCCTGACTTCTCCGTGATCCACCATGAGGACGCCCTTCTTGTAGACCTGCTGGATGTTGAAGGCACGGAAATTGTCGATGATCACAAAATCCGCCAGATAGCCGGGGGAGATGCCGCCCCGGTTGTTCAGCAGGAAGTAGCGGGCGGCGTTGTGGCAGGCCACCTTGACCGCCGTGATGGGATCGGCCCCCAGAGAGATGGCCTTTTTCACAATGTAGTCGATGTGGCCCTTTTCCAGCAGGTCGTTGGGGTGCTTGTCATCGGTGCAGAACATACAGCGGTCAGCGTACTGACTGCTGAGGAGAGGCATCAGGGCCTCCAGATTCCGGGCGGCGGTGCCTTCCCGGATCATGATGAACTGGCCTCGTTCCAGCTTGGCCAGAGCGTCCTTCAGATCGTGACATTCGTGGTCGGAGTAGACACCGGCGGCAATGTAGGCGTTGAGGTCGTTGTCCACCAGATCCGGGGCGTGGCCGTCAATCTTCTTGTGATGGGCCTGCGCCGCCACGATCTTCTCCACCGTCTGCTCATCGCCGTTGATGGCGCCTACAAAGTTCATCATCTCCGCAAGTCCCTGAACGCGGGGGTGGTCATAGAAGCTGTCAATGGCCCGGTAGTCCAGAATGGCGCCGGATTCGTCCAGCGGGGTGGCGGGAACGCAGGAGGGCAGCATGAACCGCACGTCTACCGGCAGATTCTCCGTGGCCTGAAGCATATATTCGATGCCGTCGGTGCCCATGACGTTGGCGATTTCGTGAGGATCGGTCACAACGGTAGTGGTGCCGTGGGGCAGGACGGCCTTCACGAACTCTGTGGGACTGACCAGAGAACTTTCCAGATGGATGTGGGCGTCCAGAAAGCCGGGGAGGACAATTTTGCCGGTGCAGTCCACTTCCTCCCGGCCGTGGTAGCTGCCCATGCCGACAATGAGGCCCTCTGTCACGGCAATGTCCATGTTGGACAGCTCGTTGGAGAACACATTGACAAATGTGGCGTTCTTCAGCACCAGATCCGCAGGCTCCCGCCCGGCGGCGGCAGCGATGATCCGCTGCTTTTTCAGCAGCTTTCGGTTGATCTTTCCTGCATAGCTTTCCGGCATAGTACCACTCCTTTTATAAAATTTAATGGCATTGCGCTTACTTATGATAGACATAAAGAAATATAATATTGCCTGTTCTTGGATGCAGTATACTCGAAAAAAGCCTGTTTGTCCATAGGAGAGCGGGGGAGGCTCTGCCGAAATTTTGCCCGGATTTTCGGCAGAATGTTACAGGGACAGAAAAGCGAGGAACGGATGCGCTTTTTCACGGGAAATCCATTGCGGAACGGAGAAAAATAGGATATACTTATTATAATTGCGCCATATTGATTCCGGAGGTTTTCTCATGAAGTGCATGGTCATTGACGGCAATTCCATCATCAACCGGGCCTATTACGGCATCCGTCCCCTGACCAATCGGGAGGGGCTGTATACCCACGCCATCTTCGGCTTCCTCACCACGCTGCTGCGCCTGAAGGAGGAAGAGCAGCCGGACGCCCTGTGCGTTGCCTTTGACCTCCACGCCCCCACCTTCCGCCACAAGGCGGACGCGGCCTATAAGGCCACCCGGAAGCCCATGCCGGAGGAGTTGCGGATGCAGGTGCCGGTTCTGAAAGAGGTGCTGGACGCCCTGAATATCCCCCGCTATGAGCTGGAGGGCTGGGAGGCCGACGACCTCATCGGCACCATTTCCCGGAAGTGCGAAGGGGCGGGCTGGGACTGCGTGGTGGTGACGGGAGACAAGGATTCCCTCCAGCTGATTACGGAACACACCAAGGTGAAGCTGGTGTCTACCCGCATGGGGCAGACCACCACCAAGGATATGACCCCGGAGACTTTCCGGGAGCAGTACGGCTTTGAACCCATCCACATAATCGACCTGAAGGCCCTCATGGGAGACACCTCCGACAATATCCCCGGCGTACCGGGGATCGGGGAAAAGACCGCCATGGATCTGATTCAAAAATATGGCAGTGTGGATACTATTTATGAGAAGCTGCCGGAAATCGACGCCAAGCCTGCCGCCGTCAAAAAATTGACAGCGGGGGAGGAGGCGGCCCGACACTCTTACTGGCTGGCCACCATCGTCACCGATGCGCCGCTGCCCTTTGACCCGGCGGCGAACCGGGTGCAGACGCCGGGGCCGGAAGCGTATCCCCTGTTTCTGCGGCTGGAATTTTCCAAGCTCATCGAAAAAATGAACCTGCGGCCGGAGGAAACGGCCCCTGCCGGGAAAGCGCCGGACATGACTGTGACGGTGGAGTGCGTCACGGCGGAAAGTCGGGCGGCGGAGCTGCTGGAGCAGTTCCGGCAGGCGGAAAGGGTGACGGTGCTGGCCCTGCCGGATCTCTCCGGGGTCATCGTGGACTGCGGCATGGGGACGGATACCGCCCTGTCGGCAGAATTTTTCTTTGAACGCTATGCCGGGGACTGGAACGCCCTGCTGAACGCCCTGTTTGCTGCCGACATCAGAAAGGTGAGCCATAACGTCAAGGATCTGATGCGGACGCTGCTGGAAAACGGCCTGAATGCCGAGGGCTTTGTGTTCGACACGGCGCTGGCTGCCTATCTGGCGGACGCCACCAGCGGCAAATATGAGATCGGGCAGCTGTTTGCCGGATACTTCCATACGGAGCTGGGAAAGCCCGTCTATCTGGAGCCGGACGCCTTTTCCCTGCTGGGTGATTCCGCGGCGGCGGAAGCGGCTTTTCGCAGCGATACCGCCGCTGTGGGCGCGTTGTACGAGGTGCTGCTGCCCAGACTGAAAGAACTGAACCTCTGGGAACTCTATACCACGGCGGAGCTGCCCCTGTGCCGGGTTCTGGCGGAAATGGAGCTGGCAGGCTGCCGGGTGGACAAGGGGGCGCTGGTGTCCTTCGGAGAAATGCTCTCGGAAAAGGCCAACGCGCTGGAACAGGACATTTACAACATGGCCGGGGAGGAATTCAACATCAACTCCCCCAAGCAGCTGGGAGAAATTTTATTCGGCAAGCTGGGCCTGCCCCACGGCAAGAAAACGAAAACCGGCTGGTCCACCAATGCGGACGTGCTGGAAAAGCTGCGGTATGAGGCGCCTATCGTGGGAGCTGTGCTGGAATACCGGCAGTACGCCAAGCTGAAGTCCACCTATGCCGACGGTCTCCTGAAAGCCATGGATCCGGACGGCCGCATCCGCACCCGGTTCCAGATGACCGTCACGGACACCGGGCGGCTCAGTTCCAGAGAGCCGAATTTGCAGAACATTCCCACCCGGACGGACCTTGGCAGCGAAATTCGGAAGATGTTCATCCCGGCGGCAGGCTGCGTGCTGGTGGACGCGGACTATTCCCAGATCGAGCTGCGGCTGCTGGCGCATATCTCCGGGGATACGGCCATGCAGGCGGCCTTCACCTCCGGCGCGGACATCCACACCGCCACGGCGGCGCAGGTGTTCCATGTGGACCCTGCCGACGTGACCCATGAAATGCGGCGGCGGGCCAAGGCGGTGAACTTCGGCATTGTCTACGGCATCTCCGCCTTTTCTCTCAGTCAGGACATCGGCGTGACGGTGGCAGAGGCGAAAGCCTATATGGAGGCCTATTTTGCCACCTTCCCCGGTGTGCGGCAGTATATGGACAGCGTGGTGGCACAGGCGAAGGAGCAGGGCTATGTAGAGACCCTGTTCCACCGGCGGCGGGAGCTGCCGGAGATCAGATCCTCCAATTTCAATCTGCGTTCCTTTGGGGAGCGTGTGGCGCTGAATATGCCCATTCAGGGCACGGCGGCGGATATCATGAAGCTGGCTATGGTGGCCGTGGAGCGGCGGCTGAAAGAGGAGCTGCCGTCGGCAAAGCTTGTTTTGCAGGTACACGACGAGCTGATCGTGGAGTGCCGGGAGGAGCAGGCGGAAGCAGCCGCCCGGATGCTGGAAGAGGAAATGGAGCAGGTGGTCTCCCTCTCCGTCCCCCTGACGGCAGAGGCCCACTGGGGCAAGAACTGGCTGGAAGCCAAAGGATAAGGAGCAGCATATGGAAGAAAAGAAACTGCACGTCCGCATCGTCCCCATGACGGCGGATCATCTGGACGAGGTGGCGGAGCTGGAGCGGATCTGCTTTACCACGCCGTGGAGCCGGAATATGCTGGCGGAGGAGCTGGACAACTACCTCTCCGCCTTTCTGGTGGCGCTGGACGATCAGGATCATGTGGTGGGCTATGCCGGTTTGCAGGCGGTGTTGGACGAGGGGTATATCACCAACGTGGCTGTCCGGCCGGACTGCCGGAAGCAGGGCGTGGCCGGTAAGCTTTTGCAGGTGTTTCTGGATTTTGCGGAGGGGAACCATCTGGCGTTCCTTTCGCTGGAAGTCCGTGCGTCCAACTATGACGCCATCGCCCTGTACGGAAGCCGGGGCTTCCGCAGCGTGGGCCGGCGGAAAAATTACTATGAGCATCCCAGAGAGGATGCCATCATTATGACCAAGGAGTTTGAACATCATGGAACTGAGACTCCCGTCAGTTGAACAACTGAGGACGGTTTATGACCGGGATCTGAAAGAGGCGTTTCCCGCGGCGGAGCTGAAGCCTCTGCGGAATATTGAGAAGAGCTGGGCGGAGGGCTGGTACAAGCCCTACTGCCTGTTTGACGGAGACAATATCGTAGGCGAAGCATTCCTCTGGCTGGGACACCCCGGCTGGGCGTTGCTGGATTACCTGTGCGTTTCCAGTATCCGCCGCAACGGCGGCGTCGGTGCGTCTATCCTGGAAAAGCTGCGGGAGCGGGAGGCGGACACGGTGATCTTCGGGGAATCGGAAGCTCCGGAGGACGCACCGGACCCGGAGATGGCCCGGCGGCGGTTGGGGTTCTATGCCCGGTGCGGTCTGCGGACCGCTGGGTATGATACGGAGATGTTCGGCGTCCACTACAAGACCCTGTATCTCGCCGGCGGTCCGGTGGATGATGCCGCCCTGATGGAAGAACACCGGTTCGTTTACGAGAATACATTTTCTGCGGACAAATACTGCAAGTATGTCCGCATCCCCTTTGACCCCAAGGCTGCGCCGGGGCCGAAGGTGGCATGGCAGCAGTGACCCGCTCTGAACTTTGAAATCAGACTGCACAGGGAACTGCATGGAAGCTCCCTGTATCCGCCGGACATTCGCCGCAAAAGCGGACTGCACGGCGCACAACGAGAAAGAAGTATGAAACGATGAAGATTTTAGCTTTTGAATCCTCCTGCGATGAGACTGCTGTGGCAGTGGTGGAGGACGGACGGCGCGTACTGTCCGACGTCATCGCGTCTCAGGCGGATATGCACGCCCTATACGGCGGCGTGGTGCCGGAAATTGCCTCCCGGAAGCACGTAGAGGTGATCGCCGCCCTGACGGAAAAGGCGCTGGCGGACGCCAACTGCACCCGGCAGGATATCGACGCCGTGGCTGTCACCTATGCGCCGGGACTGATCGGCGCGGTGCTGGTGGGGCTGAGCTTTGCCAAGTCCATGGCCTATGGTCTGGGCGTCCCTTTGATCCCGGTTCACCATGTCAGGGGGCATATTGCTGCAAACTATCTGGCTTTCCCTGAGCTGGAACCGCCCTTTCTGGCGTTGGCCATCTCCGGCGGCAACACCTTGATCGTGGATGTCCGGGACTATACGGATTTGCAAATTCTGGGCGCTACACGGGACGATGCGGCAGGGGAGTGCTTTGACAAGGCGGCCCGCGTGCTGGGACTGCCCTATCCCGGCGGCGGCCCGATGGACAAGCTGGCGCAGCAGTCCAGGGGCGGCGTCTACACCCTGCCCCATTCCCATGTGGAAGGCGCACCGCTGGACATGAGCTTTTCCGGCCTGAAAACAGCGGTGGTAAATCTGGCCCACCATGCCGAGCAGATCGGTGAGCCGCTGGACGCTCCGGCGCTGGCAAGGGATTTCGCACAGGCGGTCAGTGATACACTGGTACCCCGCGCCATGGAAGCGGCAAAGCAGGCGGGGCGCACCGTCATTGCCGCGGCAGGCGGCGTGGCGGCCAACTCTGTGATCCGGGGCGATCTGGAGCGGGCCTGCGAACAGGCGGGCTGCAAGCTGTATATGCCGCCTCTGCGGTGGTGCGGCGATAACGGCGCCATGATCGGCGCACAGGGGTATTATGAATATCTGGCGGGGCATACAGCGGGAATGAATCTCAACGCCTACGCCACACGGGATATCAGCGAATAAGTACAGAGTCAGCGGCTGCTTCGGCAGCCGCTGTTTTGGTATGCGGCGGTTGTCAATAGAAAAAACAGAGAACTGCGGAGAGGGCAGACGGGATTTTAAAAATTATGTAAAATAAAGTTGCGTTTTTGAAAAGGGAAAAAGTAGGGTTTGCGAATTTGGAAAACTTTGTGGAAAACTCGGAAAAGCATTGAACAGAGACGAAAAAGTGAATGTGCAAAACTCTGTGGAGAATGTGAATAACTGTTTGTAAATGAAAATTATGTATAACTTTATGTAAACAAAAGAAAGCGGAAAAAAAGGTAGAAAAAAAGCGTTTTTGGGATCTTGCAGCGGACGGCTTTTGTATGGGAAGTTCAAATTTGACGAAAAATGTTTGTAAAGATGGGAAAACGCCAAAAATTCGGGGGACGAAAAAGATGCGACTATACATGGCGTATTATATGGAAGTTCTGCGGATTAGCAAAGGTTTCGGAGAAATAGGTTGACGGTTGCGAAAAAGTGTGGTATGATTATCTCCGCTGAAAATGAAGAAACGTTGCTGTCGGCGGATTTACAGAAGCCGGAGCGGTTCTTTTCCAAGTCAATATGCTAATGTAGCTCAGTCGGTAGAGCAGCTGATTCGTAAGAATCAGGTCTGCGACTCCAAAAGTGAATATGCTAATGTAGCTCAGTCGGTAGAGCAGCTGATTCGTAATCAGCAGGTCGTGTGTTCGAGTCACATCATTAGCTCCAGAAAACAGCGGAAATCATTCGATTTCCGCTGTTTTCGCAACTTTTAAGAAAAGTTTTGACCCACACAAATTGTGGTTACACCTCACGCCGAAGGTATTTTTCTCCGACGCTTTTCAAAAATTACCGTCTGGAAACACCGGCCCGACCCACACCGTGACCCACACAACGAACTGTGCGGAAAGAACCAAAGAGCACCGGAGAGGAAACCGTTTCCTTTCCGGTGCTCTGCTTGCCTGTGGGTCTTATCGAATCTGAGCCATGAAACTGCCCATTTTCTCCGCAGCCTTTTGCTGCATCTGCCGAGTGGCGTGGGTGTAGGTGCGGAGTGTGAATCCGGCATCATAGTGGCCGAGCATACTACTGACGGTTTTGACGTCCACGCCATTTTGCAGTGCCAGCGTTGCGAAGGTATGTCGGAGATCATGAAAGCGGATATGCTCCAGTCCCGCGTCCTTGAGGATTTTCTTATGAAGGTTTACCACCGAGTCTGGGTGGTACATTTCTCCTGTTCTGCTGGACGGGAACATCCACGGATTGTCCGGGTGCTTGGCGTGCTCCTGCTTCAATAGCTCCACGGCATCCTGCGGAATGGACACCTCTCGGATGGAATTCCCGGTTTTGGGTTGGCTCAGAATGAGGTTTCCCTCTGTGTCCCAGCTGGCCTGCTTACTGACGGAGATGGTGCAGTTGGCTTCGTCAAGATCGCTCCATTGGAGTGCCACCAGTTCACCTTTTCGCAATCCACTGACCAGTTCCAGATAAAACATGGGGAGCGCGCCGCGCTGCTCGGCGGCGTCAAGGTATGCGCTGATGTGGTCTGGATGAAGGATCTTCATCTCTTGTTTTTCAATTTTAGGGATGATGCAGTTCTCTGTGGGATTGCTGAGGATGAGTTTTTCTTTCACCGCTCTGTCCAAGGCATTGTGCAGCATCATGTGGATGCCTCGCACAGTGGAGTTGCTCAGTCCGGGTTTTTTCTTTTTCTGAACTTTTCTCAATCTGCCGTTGCTTTGTAGGTCATTGTAGAGTTTTTGCAGGTCACGGGTAGTAAGCTTGTTCAGAGGAATGTCTCCGATAGCCGGGGCAACATGCTGTTCGATGTTTCGGTGGTAGTAGTTCATGGTGGAGGGACGGATATGCGGTTTGGCATATAATTCAAACCACGACCGCAGCCATGTGGCAACCGTATATTCATTTGCGCGGCTGATGTCCAATGCTTGGCTTTCCTCAATGGCTTTCTTTAGCTTCACCTTGCATTCTGCCTGTGTCTTACCCAGCACATTTTTGATGATGCGCTTTCCTGTTTCGGGGTGGTAGCCTGCTGTGTAGCGCCCCTCCCAACGTCCGTCTGCGCGTTTGCGGATGTTGCCTTCGCCATTTGCACGTTTTTTTGCCATTTAGTCCTCCTGTTCCGCCGGATGGCAGATGCATTCTTCTTCCTCCCGCTCGAAGGAATAGAGCCCGTCTGCCTCCAGCTCTTTCGCCATGCCCCACGCCAGCTTGAAGCCCGCCGTGAAGCTCATCAGCGTGGATTCCGCCAGCAGTGAGTTTTGCGTGTCAATCATCCGGAGCAGCTTTCTGCGCCCCGCAGCATCCATATCCCGCCGCAGTTCCTCTTGGGCGCATTTGACCTGCTCGTCCAATTCACTGTGTTCCTGACGGTCGAAACGCTTTTGCAGGGCTTTCATGTAGTCATACATTGCGGCACCTCCTTT
>UQVS01000013.1 GCA_900544615.1 uncultured Oscillibacter sp.
AACTGCCCGCACTGCGGGCAGAAGTGATTGGGCAGAGCGTCGGTTCCGACGCCAGTCCTTTATCCTGCTATAAATAAGTTCCTCCGATAACCGCCCAAACTGCCGAAGCTACGTCCCATACGGCGTGGGAAAGTCCTCTCCGGAGCGGTTTCAAATCACACTCGCACAAACGGCTCACGTTCGTTTTCACAGGTGAAAGCGGGTACACACTTGCCTTCACCAACAGGATCGCACACACCGGCTCACACGGCGAAACACGGGGCGTTTTGGATGGGGGTGGTATCACTACCCTCGGAGCGTTTTGCGCGGTTCGGAACCCCTGCGCGGCCGGGTGTCAGAACGGCAAACTTTGCCGCTTTTGGGCCTTGGTCAGGTGTGCTCCCGAAGAGCGCAGAGAGCCTTCGGAACAGCGATGCGCTCATGCGCGTCGCTGTTCCGAGGCGTCGCAGCCCCGCTGGGCCGCGTGATCCCATTGCTGTTTCTCTTGCCGCATTGATGGGTTTCGCGGTTTTGCTCAGCCGCTTCGTTGGCACACAGAAAATTGAGCGCCTGTTCTTTAGTTACAGCGGTGCGTTTTTTGAACCGCTGTTCGCGTCGATCCATGCGAGAAACTTATCCTTTGGAACAACGATCCGGCTGCCGATTTTGAGCGCGGGGAATTCGTTGCCATGCACCAACTCATAGGCACCGGCACGGGAGATCCCAAGCACTGCGGCGACTTCTGCCACGGAGAGCATCAGCGGAAGCTCATCATAGCTTGTGTAGGTGGAATGCTTCATTCTGTTTTTCCTTTCCTTATGCACCGGGCAACAAATTCACCTCGGACAGCTTGCGATGAATTTGCCGCCGCTCTGTTGCGAGTTCAACCGCAGACAACTGACGTGTGTGAAAAATTTCAACGGCCTCATGGATGGGCCTGATGGTATAGCACAGATTGCCGTTCTTTTTGATCCTGGATTTTGTCAGGACAGAGGTTGGCTCTGTGGAGATGAGTCCTTTCTCCGAGAGCGCGTCGACATACTGCATGACCGTATTTTTTGTACGGCCAATTGCTTTTCCAATCGTGGTGTAGCTGGGCCAGCACTGGTAGGTACTGGGGTTCTCAAGACAGCGGAGGTAGGCGTAGACCGCGATCTCACCTGCGCCCAGCCCCAGCGAAAAAATTTCGTTCGGCAGTGTAAAAAAGTTTTTGCTGGGAAATTGATTCATGGTATGTCCTCCTGTTCGTCGGGGTGGAAGAGTTGAATGAACTCCTTTGCGGAATGGACAACGCCCAATTCCTTGAGCTGCTGATAGCGGATCAGGTCGCAGAGGGTGCGCAGACTGATCTCCGCGTACTCCAGCAGCTTATCGGTCACCAGCATTTGCTGGTAGGTGTCCAGTTCGGTCGGCGCATCCGGGGATCGGAAGAAAGTGAGCAGTTCCTCTGCGGTCGGGACACTGTCCGGTGCGTCATGCTGTATTTCCTGCCGGATGTAGTCAATGACCTCCCACTCAGCGTGGGAGGTCAGGAAGCGCAGAAGCTGCTGTGTGCTTTGTTCAAATGGATTCATGGTCATACACGCTCCTTGTGTTCAGGTGAGACGATCATGACTGCGGCCAACTCAGCCGGAAAATTTGTCTCTCACCTTTAAGGACACTCAGAGCGCGTTTGTAAACCAGAGGACAGAAGAAATTTCAAAAAAACTGGGAAGCCCTGTCATGTGGTATACTGCTTGGACTCCAAGCACAGCAAACTGCCTACAATCAACCTTACGTTTACTGGTTCTATGTGCCGGACGCTGGAGAATTTCTGTATCATGGAGACTATATTTGCCCGCTGGAACCTATTGCTGAAACGAAAGAATGCGTTGTAAATTATCGGGATGGGCAGACCTATTATCAGGATCATTATGCGGTCAACGACGGCCACAATCTGGTTTTGTATCAGCGTGACATCACAGAATATGTGGACGGTAAGCCAGTTACGCAGTATGAATCTATGCCGCAGGAATCCAGAGGAAGTTTTGAAAATCTGTTCGGTCTGTCAGGCTACTACATAGATACCTCTACCAGTCACTTTATTACGCACCTACTATGTTCCCGCAGAAAATGACGGCGGACAGAACGTAATCACCTACACCATGGAAAAGGGTGCAGCTGTTCCCAGCACTCTGAAGATGACCACTCTGGTCAAGAACTATGTTGAGGCTGAGCATAGTCTGGAGCTTGACAGCCTGAAAGCAACCACGACTAGCGAAGGCTCTAAAGCAACCTATATTGCAGTTTTCGGCGGAGCCGAAGTGACTGTTGAGGTTGTTGGGGCCAAGTAATCTGAATTTCATTTAGATACTCTGGCATCACTGCCCGCCCCCGCTCCGAAAGGAGCGGGGGCGTTTTATACCTGTTTAACATACAAAAAGCAGGCGGACATTCCTCAGGAATGTCCGCCTGTCTCATCAATTACATACCGAATCAGAGTGCCGGATCACACGGGGAGATTATTTGTACATCTCCGGCTTTTCCATGGTCTCCACCTTCAGGAACTGAGAGGTGCCGCGGGAGGCGTTCAGCGCATCGCCGGCAACGCAGGCGATGTAGCCGTCCCATGCGGAGGGGCCGGTGAGTTTGCCGTTGTGGATGGACTCCACCCACTTGCAGAACTCAATATCATAGGCTTCGATGAAGCGCTCTTTCCAGTCGGTCATGATGGGCATGGACTCGGCGGGCTTCACGCTGTCCCAGCCGGCAGGACGGGAGCGGCGCACCACAGCATAGGGGTCAGGAAGCTTCACAGTGCCGTTTTCGCAGACCACCTCGCACTGGATGTCATAGCCGTAGCCGTCAGCAACCTGAACCTCCACGTCGATGAAGCAGCCCTTTTTGGTACGCATCAGCATGACCTGCGGATTGTCATATCCCTTGTTGGAATTGGCGCTCTGGCGCACCTTTACACACTGAACGTCCTCATATTCGTCGTCCAGCAGCCAGCGGCAGATGTCCAGTTCATGAATGGCCACGTTGGTGACGCCGTTTTCGGTCTTGAAGCCCGGCCCCTGCGCCACGTTGCGGTGGCAGGCCTTGATCAGCAGGGGAGCGCCCAGCTCGCCGGAGGAAATGATCCGCTTCATTTCGGCGTAG
Source organism: uncultured Oscillibacter sp. (assembly GCA_900544615.1). GTDB lineage: Bacteria > Bacillota > Clostridia > Oscillospirales > Oscillospiraceae > Oscillibacter. The sequence continues at coordinate 3,121 of UQVS01000013.1, forward strand.
CCGCGGTCATAGTGGCGCATGAAGCCCACCTGCACCAGACGCTTGCCGATCTCCTGCTCGCGCTTGATGATGTCCTCACAGTCCCTGGCGTTCTGGCTCAGGGGCTTTTCACAGAAGCACCACTTCTCCTCAGCCAGCGTTTTCATCACATAGTCGTGATGAGTAGGATCGATGGAGGTGATAACCACGGCGTCCACCTCAGGAGCCTTGATCATGCCGTCGCAATCATTGCCGTAGGACTTGATGCCGTACTTGGCGGCAGTGTCATCCGCAGCGGCGGCCACATAGTCGGACACGGCCACCACGGTCGCGCCGGGGACGGTTTCAATGATTCGGCGGCAGTGATCCTTGCCGATGGCGCCGCAGCCGATGATGCCAATTCTCAGAACGTTTTCCATAATGAATTACCTTTCTTTCGTATTGTAAATTGGAGGGAATACTCTCAATATTTCCGAACTTCCTTCAGGTGCGCCTGCAAATCGGCATAGGCCGTCAGGTTTTCCTTGCGCTCGGAAACCTCGGTATCGCCTACGCGCCACCAGGAGGAGTAGCCGTCGGTCATGGTCTTGGGCAGAACCTTGATGTCGAAGAGTACAGGGATATTCTTCACCTTTCTGGAATCCTCAAAGGCGGCAACCAGCTCCTCCATGGTACGGACGGTGTAGCTCTTGCAGCCGTAAGCCTCCGCCACCTTGGCATAGTCGATGTCCATGAAATCGCCGAACAGGCCGTCCTTATTCCGATAGCGCAGCTCCGTGCAGAGGGTGACGTTGCCGTGGCCCACCTGCAAATTGTTGATGCAGCCGAAGGAGGCGTTGTCAAACAGGCAGATATTCACCTTTTTGTGTTCCTGACAGGCGGTGATCAGCTCGCCGTGGAGCATATTGAAGCTGCCGTCGCCGCAGAAGGCGTAGACCTCATGCTTGTCGCCGATAGCCAGCTTCACGCCCAGCGCACCGGCCACCTCATAGCCCATGGTGGAATAGCCGTACTCCATGTTGTAGGTGTCGATGCCGGTGGGACGCCACATCCGCTGCATATCGCCGGGCAGGGAACCGGCTGCGCCGATGGCCACATCGCCCTCGCTCATCATGGCGTTGAGGGCGCCCAGAGCGGCGGTCTGGGTCAGCTGGGCGTTGACGTCCTGCGCGAAGCGCTTGGCGGAATCGGCGTTGGCGTCATTGATCTCCGGCTTCCAGGACTTCTTATCGGAGAAAGTGATGTGATCCAGACGGTTCAGCTCTTCGATCCACTTCTCCTTCGCCGTGCTGATCTCATTTTTGTAGGCGGGCTGATACCCCTCCAGCAGCTTTTCCAGACGGGGCAGCGCCTCTTTGGCGTCCGCCACCACGGGAACAGCGTCCATTTTCAGGCTCTGGAATTCGGAAACATTGATGTTGACGAATTTGCAGGTATCCTTGAACAGCCACTTGGAGGCGGTGGTGAAGTCGGTGTAGCGGGTGCCGACGCCGATGACCAGATCGGCTTTCCGGGCGATCTCGTTGGCTGCGGAGCAGCCGGTGGTGCCTACGCCGCCCAGATTCAGAGGATGCTGCCAGTCAGTGGCGGATTTGCCCGCCTGAGTCTCGCCATAGGGGATGCCGAAGGTTTCGGCAAAGTGCAGGAACTCGGCGTGGGCCTCGGAATAGCGGACGCCGCCGCCGCAGATCATCATGGGACGCTTCGCCTTGCGGATGGCCTCGGCAGCGTCAGCCAGAGCGGCCTCGGTGGCGGGGCGGCGCTCCAGACGCCAGACGCGCTTGGCAAAGAAGCTCACGGGATAATCATAGGCCTCACCCTCCACATCCTGCGGCATGGCCACGCAGACAGCGCCGGTGTTGGCGGGGTCGGTCAGCACCCGGAAGGCGTTGATCATGGCGCTCATCAGCTGTTCGGGACGGACGATGCGATCCCAGTACCGGCAGACTGCCTTGAATGCATCGTTGGTGGTGGTAGCGAGGGAGTTGGTGTGCTCCACTTGCTGAAGCACGGGATCCGGCTGGCGGCAGGCGTAGGTATCGCCGGGCAGCACCAGCAGGGGGATGTTGTTGGCGGTGGCGGTGCCGCAGGCGGTGACCATATTGGCGGCGCCGGGGCCAACGGAGGAGGTGGCAACGCAGATCTGCTTACGCTTCATCTGCTTGGCGAAAGCAACGGCGGCCTGGGCCATGCCCTGCTCGTTCTTGCCCTGATAGATCTCCAGGTGCTTGGCCTCCTGACTCAGCGCCTGGCCGAGACCCACCACGTTGCCGTGGCCGGGAATGATGAACACGCCGCGGACGAAGCGGTGCTGGGCGCCGTCCACTTCCAGATACTGGTTTTCCAGAAAACGCACCAGAGCCTGCGCCATAGTCAAACGGACAGTTTTCATGTTTTCGTTACCTCCGATCAGTGATTGGGATAGATGTGGTCATTGGCGTCGGGCTTCCAGAGCCAATCGTGCTCCTTATCGTCAATGCGGGTCTTCAGCCACGGATCGCCGTCCAGATGCCGGATGCCCCATGCGTAGCACATGGCGTAGCCGGGAGCCACCACCTGAGAATGGAAGCCGTGATTGATGACGGCGCAGCCGTTCTGCTCGGTCTTGTAGACGTCGCCGTTGGCGAAACCCGCGCCGAAGCCGTGAGGATAGTCGAAACGGTAGAAATAGACCTCCGGCTGGGGATGGTGATGAGGAGGATAGGAGGACCACTTGCCGGGACGGTTCAGCACCTCGCCCAGCACCATGTTGGAGAAGGGGGCGTTGTCATAGTCGAAGAAAGTCTTGATCTCCCGCTCCATAGCGCCCATCAGCTCGCCCTTGGAACCGGCGTGCTGGGTCTGGACGGTATCGGGCGTGTACATGACCGGCTCGTAATCCTTCTCATTCAAGGTATCCTGCATATAAAGCTCACTGTGGGCATGAGCCGTCAGGGTGATCTTGGTTCCTCTGGGAGCCAGCAGGCAGTAGGCCTCGTAATGGAAGCAGTTGGGGCGGTCGGCATCAACGGTCTTGCCGGCGTATTCATAGGTGACCTTGCCCTCGAAAAGCAGGATGGCAACCTCGCGGTCGGCGCTTTCATAGGTGTAGGTATCGCCGTCCTCCAATACCAGCAGGCCCACGTTCATCTGGGTGCCCATGTAATTGGTGGACGCATCAATGTAGGCGTTGTAGCCCGGCTTGAGTTCCTTGTTCTTGTTGAAATAGGTCATGGGGAACATCTCCTGTTTTCAAAGTGTGCAGAAAGGGAGCGCGGGATCAAAGCCCCGTATGCTCCCGGATATACTTCCGGCCCTTGATGGCATATTCCAGAGGATTGGCCCTGGCGGGATCCTGCTCGGCCTCCACCAGCAGCCAGCCCTGATAACCGGCATCGGCAAGCACCTTGAACACGGGGTCAAAGTCCACGTCGCCATCGCCGGGGACGGTGAAAGCGCCGTTGCGGACGGCCTGAAGGAAAGACCAGTTGTTCTTCCGGGCCTCCTCCACCACAGGCAGGCGCATATCCTTCAGATGAACATGACCCACGCGATCCACATACTTTTTCAGCATGGCCAGCGGATCCTCGCCGGCGAAGGTAAAGTGGCCGGTATCATAGCACAGGAATACATAGCGGGGATCCGTGTTGGCCATCATGCGGTCCGTTTCCTCGCTGGTCTGCACCACGGTACCCATGTGGTGGTGGAAGCACAGCTTGAAGCCCCGCTGGGCGGCGATCTGCCCCAGACGGTTCAGCCCCTTGCAGAGACGATCCCACTCCGCGTCGTCCATCACGTGCTTATGACCGCCGGTGAGGATAGGCACGTCAACTTTTCCCTGAATGGAGTAACTCTGCTCGGAGACATTGATGCGGTTGGCACCCACAGCCTCCAGAAAGTCCAGATTGGCAATGAAATCCTTTTCTTCCTCCTCCATGGGGCGGGTCAGAATGAAGGAAGAATACCAGCGGCTGGCGATCCGCATTCCCCGCAGATCCAGCGCCTTTTTCAGCACAACGGGATCGGTGGGATACTTGTTTCCGATCTCGCAGCCGGTGAAGCCGGCCAGCGCCATTTCGCTGACAGTCTGCTGGAAGGTGTTCTCCGCGCCCAGCTCCGGCATATCGTCGTTGCACCAGCCGATGGGAGCAATGCCTAAAGAAACGAATTTCGGGTCAAACATCGAATGTGTCCTCCTTATTTAGCGTATACAAATCAAAGCTGCTTCTTCTGATAAAAAGTTGGGGAAAAGCACGGGTGAATTTTCTGTGTTCGTTAACAGGGTGAAAAATAAAAACAAAATGACGCATACACTTCGTCTCCTTAAAAATAGCACCATTCCAGACAAAAATCAATGACCAACGGAGGCCCCGCGCTATTTTTTCCGAAACTGCCAAACGGGGAGACGATTTTTTATCGCTTTCAGCGAAGAAGCGCGGCAGCCGGCGGAATTCGCCGCCGGGAATTTCAGGGAAATATGTCGAACACCCTTGACAAGCACGGAATCCTTGCTAAAATAGAGTACACATATAAATGAATAGTCCCTTATCAAGAGTGGCGGAGGGAACGGCCCGATGAAACCACGGCAACCTGTTGAATCAAGGTGCCAAATCCGACGGAAACGACAGATGAGGAGCGGAAACGAAGCTTTCGCGCGCTCCTGTGTCGGAGCGCGTGTTTTTTACGTTTCGTCCGACAAGGGACAAAAAGGAGAAGAACATGGCAAGACACTACTTATTTACCTCTGAATCCGTGACCGAGGGTCATCCCGACAAGATCTGCGATCAGATCTCCGATGCCGTACTGGACGCCATTCTGGCCAAGGATCCCAATGGCCGCGTAGCCTGCGAAACCACGGCGTCCACTGGTCTGGTGCATATCATGGGCGAGATCACCACCAACTGCTATGTGGATATCCCCAAGGTCGCGCGGGAGGTCATCCGCGACATCGGCTACGACCGCGCCAAGTACGGCTTTGACTGCGATACCTGCGGCATCATCACCAACATTGACGAGCAGTCCGGCGATATTGCCATGGGCGTGGACAAGTGTCTGGAGGTCAAGGAGGGCGAGGCGGACGACGGTCTGGACAACGGCGCCGGCGATCAGGGCATGATGTTCGGCTACGCCTGCGACGAGACCCCGGAGCTGATGCCCCTGCCCATCTCTCTGGCGCATAAGATGGCCCGGAAACTCACTGAGGTTCGTAAGACCGGCCTTGTGAACTATCTGCGTCCCGACGGCAAGACGCAGGTCACGGTGGAGTATGACGGCGAGAAGCCCATCCGGGTGGACACGGTGGTGGTTTCCACCCAGCACAGCCCTGAAGTGACGCTGGAGCAGATCCGCAAGGACATGATCGACATGGTTATCAAGCCCACCGTTCCCGCTGCGCTGCTGGATGAGAACACCAAGTTTTATGTCAACCCCACCGGCCGGTTTGTCATCGGCGGCCCGCAGGGCGACAGCGGCCTGACGGGCCGGAAGATCATTGTGGATACCTACGGCGGCAGCGCCCCTCACGGCGGCGGCTGCTTCTCCGGCAAGGATCCCACCAAGGTGGACCGTTCCGCCGCATACGCAGCCCGCTGGGTAGCCAAGAACATTGTGGCCGCCGGTCTTGCTCGGAAGTGTCAGGTGCAGCTGGCTTACGCCATCGGCGTGGCACAGCCTGTCAGCGTTCTGGTGGATACCTTCGGCACCGGCACGGTAGGCGACGACAAGCTGGAAGAGGCTGTGAAGAAGGTCTTTGACCTGCGTCCCACCGCCATTATCCGGGATCTGGATCTGCGTAAGCCGATCTACCGCCAGCTGGCGGCTTACGGTCATATGGGCCGTGAGGATCTGGGCGTGAGCTGGGAGAAAACCGATCGGGTCGAGGCTCTGAAAGCAGCTGTCCTTTAAATACGTTGCAGATTTCGGGAGACGGCGTAAGCCGTCTCCCGTTCCCTTTGTTGACCAATTTCGCCGGATATGCTATAATCACCCCGTATTATTGAAAGGAGGCGGCCTATGCCTGCCATTTCTGTCATTGTGCCGGTCTATCAGGCGGAAAGCCTGCTGCCGCAGTGTGTGGAGAGCGTGCTGTCCCAGACCTTTTCCGACTGGGAGCTGCTGCTGGTGGATGACGGCAGCCGGGACGGCTCCCCGGCTCTGTGCGACAGCTATGCCGCAAGGGAGCCACGTATTCGGGCGTTCCATAAGCCCAACGGCGGCGTGTCCAGCGCACGGAATCTGGGGCTTGAACAGGCGGCAGGACAGTGCATTGCCTTTTTGGACGCGGACGACGCCTTTGAACCTGCGGCGCTGGAAACGCTGTGGTATCTCCGGGAAAAGGCCGGAGCGGACAGCGCGGGATGCGCCCATTTCAAGGTGCAGGCCAACGGCCAGCAGCAGACGGAGCTGCTGCTCCCGGCAGGGATCTACGAAGCGGCCGCCATCCGCGAGAAGATCCTCTGGCCCCTGACAGGCGACCGGCTCCGTCCCCCGCTGTTCAACGGCTTTATCTGGCGCTTCCTCTTTGACGCGGCGATCCTCCGGGACAACGCCATCACCTTTGAGGGCGCGTATCTGGAGGACGAGCTGTTCCTGATGGAGTATTTTTCCAATGCCCGCCGGCTGGCGGTGACGGATCGGCCGCTGTACCGCTATCTGGAAAATCCCGCTTCCGCGACGCACCGCTATATGCCGGACTACCTTCAGGTGTTCCAGCGCTTTCTGGAGCGGAAGGCGGCCATCGTGGAAAAGTACGGCTTGTCCGCCGCCCGGCCCCAGTGGCGGGCCGATACGGTGTGGGCGGGATTGCTCATTGCCGTGGGCAATGAATACGCAAAAAGCAACCCAAAATCCCCCAGAGAAAAGCAGAAAGCGGTGGAGGCGATCTGCGCCCAGCCGGAATTTGCCAGAGCGATCCGGGAGCTTTGCCCCAGAGGGCTGGGACGCAACAAGCAGGTGGTGGCCGACCTGATCGGCAGCGGCCGCTTCGGAACCCTGACGGCTCTGTACCGCCTGAAAAATCGGATGTAAGGAGAGAGTATGACACTTTGGCAAACCAGCCTGACCTGTCAGATATGGGTCTTGCTCTGCGATGTTTATAAGGACAGCAATCTGCACCGCCTGCTGGCAGCGGCGGGACGCTGGTGCAGCGAACAAATCGAGACCAGCCGCATCCTGCGACCGTTGTGCCGGGAGGGCGCTGCGGCGCGGGCGTGGGAGAGCAGCCTGCCGTGCCGCGCACTGACCGCTCTGGTGAACCTGCCGGGAACGCTGCTCCACGCGTGGTACAGGGCGTGGAACCTGACCTTTGAGGACAGCTTTTTTGCCCGTCTGGTATTCGATCTGGGGGATAGCGCCCCTGTTGCTCAGTTCTGGTGTATTGCGGCGCTGTGGTGTATCCCCTACGAGCGCTGGAACAATGCCTACAGCTTCATGACCGGCATCCTGCTCCTGCTGCTGTTCTACGTCGGTTCCATGCGGTCGGGCCGCCGTCTGGATATTGCCCGGATCGGGTTTTATCCGGCGGTGATGTTCCTGTCCGTGGTGCTGGCGGTGGTGTTTTCCTACGCGCCGGGTCTTTCCGCCCGCTTCCTGATTTACCATGTATCTGCGGCTTTGCTGGTTGTCGTCACCGTCAGCGCTGTGCGGAGTGCAGAGGATCTGAAGCGGCTGTGCGCCGGAGCTGCCGTCTGCGTAGGCGGCACGGGGGTTTACGGCATCGTGCAGCGGATTCAGGGGGTCAAGGTGAACCCCTCCTATGTGGATCTGAAGGTCAACGCCGGTATGCCCGGACGGGTCTATTCCATTTTTGACAATCCCAACACCTTTGCTCAGGTGCTGCTGCTCCTGCTGCCGCTGGTGCTGGCGCTGTTGATCACGGCCAGACGCTGGCAATGGAAGGTGGTCTGCGCCGGGATCTTCTGCGTGGGCGGCATGGCCATGGCCATGACCTATTCCCGCGCCAGCTGGGTGGGGCTGGCCTGCACCATGGCGGTGTTCGTATTCCTCTGGAAACCGAAGCTGATCCCGGCGTTCATCGTGCTGTGTGTGCTGGCGGTTCCATTCCTGCCCACTACGGTGCTGAATCGGATCCTGACCATTACCAATACGGCGGACTCCTCCACCTCCAGCCGCGTGCCGCTCTATCAGGCGGCGCTGGCGGTAATTCGCCGCTCGCCCATCACCGGCGCGGGACTGGGTACTGCCGCTACGCAGGCCTATATTCGGAGCCTCAATCTCTATCACGGCAAAGCGCCCTTTGTCCATTCCCACGATTTTTATCTGGAGGTCTGGATCCAGATGGGAATTCTGGGCGTGGTTGGATTTGTCGGCTCCATGCTGTGGAATATCAAGAATGCCGCCCGTGCCGCGCGGCACACCGGTCCCTCGGTGGGACGGACGGTGGCGGTCGCTGCCGCCTCTGCCATGTGCGGCGCGATGATCTGCGGCATTGCAGACTTCCTGTGGAATTATCCGCGGGTCATGTGCATCTTCTGGTTTACCTTTGCCATGGCAATCGCCGGTGTGAAGGTCTGTATGCAGGAAAGCAAATAAGAAAACAGCCGCAGCGAACTTCATCCAACAGGCAGCAAGCCCTTTTGGCAAACTGGACAGTTAACTTTTGGGAACATTTTATGGCGGCGGGAGGATTTATGAAACTGGTATCGTGGAATGTCAACGGCCTGCGGGCGTGTCTCGGCAAGGGCTTCCTGGATTTCTGCACCTTTGCGGACGCCGACGTGATCTGCCTTCAGGAGACGAAAATGCGGCCGGAGCAGGCGTCGTTTGAGCTGCCGGGCTATGAGCGCTACTGGAACAGCGCCGACAAGGCAGGTTACTCCGGCACCGCCGTCTTTACCCGGCGGACGCCTCTCTCCGTTACCTGTGACTTCGGGAAAGAGATCCACCGGCATGAGGGCCGGGTCATCACGGCGGAGTACCCGGAGTTCTACCTGATATGCTGCTATACTCCCAATTCCAAAGATCAGCTGGCCCGGCTGGATTACCGCATGGAGTGGGAGGACGATATCCGGGCGTATCTCTGCGAGCTGGACGCCGTAAAGCCGGTGGTGTACTGCGGCGATCTCAATGTGGCCCATGAGGAGATCGATATCAAGAATCCAAAAACCAACCGCATGAACCCCGGCTTCTCCGACGAGGAGCGGGCAAAAATGACCCAGCTGCTTTCCAGCGGCTTTACGGATACCTTCCGCTATCTCTACCCCGACAAGACCGGGGCCTATTCCTGGTGGAGCTACCGCTTCAATGCCCGGAAGAACAACGCAGGCTGGCGGATCGACTATTTCATCGTCTCTGACCGGCTGCGGGACAGGATCCGCTCTGCCGATATCTGGAGCGAGGTGTTGGGCAGCGACCACTGCCCCGTGGTGCTGGAGCTGGATGTTTGAGCAGGCAGCCGGACGATCCTGCGCCGGAGCCGGAAAAGCTGGAAAAACGCCCGCTGATGCAATATGCATCAGCGGGCGTTTTCATATTTCAGAACAGCCCCTGCACCAGAATGATGACGATCAGGATCGGCAGCACCCACTGGAAGTAGGGCTTCAGCTTGGGGGAGAACTTCAGCCCCTGTCCCCGGTTGGCCTCGGCCAGATACTTGTCAAAGCCCCAGCCCCAACGGGTGACGCAGAACAGCAGGTATACCAGAGAGCCGATGGGCAGCAGCAGGCTGCTGACAAGGAAATCCTCGCTGTCCAGCACGTCCTTGCCCGGCAGGGGATGGAAGCTGCTCCAGATGTTGTAGCCGAACACGCAGGGCAGGCTCAGAACCGCCAGCAGCAGGCCGTTGATGACCACGGCCTTTCTGCGCTCCCAGCCGAAGGTATCCATGCAGATGGCGATGATGTTCTCAAAGACCGCCAGCACCGTGGAGAAGCTGGCAAACACCATGAACAGGAAGAACAGCGTGCCCCAGAACCGGCCGCCGGACATATTGACAAACAGGGGCGGCAGGGTCTGGAAAATCAGGGAGGGGCCGTTGTCCGGCGTGACGCCGAAGGTGAAGCAGGCGGGGAAAATAATGGCGCCGGCCATGAGGGCCACAAAGGTGTCCAGCGCGCAGATACGGACGGCTTCGCCGGGGAGGGTGTGCTCCTCGCTCATGTAGCTGCCGAAGATCTCCATGGCGGCAATGCCCAGACTCAGGGTGAAGAAGGCCTGATTCATGGCGTCGGTAATCAGGCTGCCCAGACCGTTTGCACGAATGGAATCCACAGAGGGCAGCAGGTAGAACTTCAAGCCTTCCGCCGCGCCGGAGAGGGTCAGGCTGTGGACTGCCAGCACCAGAATCAGGCACAGCAGCGCCAGCATCATCACCTTCGTGACCCGCTCCAGACCTTTTTGCAGACCGAAGCTGCACACGATCAGTCCGGCCACCACCACGATCTCCGTAAACAGCGCCATGGAGCCGGGGCTGCTGAGCATGGTTCCGAACATTCCGGAGATCTCCTCCGTGCTCATACCGGCGTGGAAACTGCCGGTAAGGAATTTACAGAAGTAATTCACCATCCAGCCGGTGACGGTGGTATAGTACATCATCAGCAGGTAGCAGCCGATCAGGCAGAACCAGCCGTGGATGTGCCATTTGGAGCCGGGCTTTTCCAGCGACCTGTAGCCCAGCACGGCACTCTTGCGGCTGCCGCGGCCCACTGCCAGCTCCATGGTCAGGACGGGAACGCCCAACAGCAGCAGACAGATCAGGTAAAACAGAACGAAATAACCGCCGCCGTTCTTACCGGTGATGTAGGGAAAGCGCCAGACGTTGCCGATGCCGATGGCGCAGCCTGCGCTCACCAGCAGAAAGCCCAGCCGGGAACCAAAGGATTCTCGTTTCATGGTCGTATACCTCTTTATTCACACAAATCCCGCCGGTTTCCACAGGTCAACCGGCAGTAAGCTTATCTTACAGCAATGTCATTCCCTTTACAACGGCATATTCCAGATGTTAAAATAAGAAAAACTTATTTTATCGTGGAGGCGCCCTTCGATGAACCGAAATCAGCTGAAATACTTTGTGGCGGCGGCAGAGACCCGCAGCTTCACCAAAGCCGCCGAGCAGTACTACATCTCTCAGACCGCCGTGACCCAGCAGATCCGTCTGCTGGAGGAATCTCTGTGCTGCACCCTGTTCGACCGCAGCACCCGGCCCGTCAGCCTGACCCCGGCGGGGAAAACGTTTCTGCTGGACGCCCGCGCCATTCTGGAACGGATGAGCCGGGCGGCGGAACGGGTACACGACGCCTCCACCGGCCTCACCGGCACCCTGCGGGTGGGCTATGTGCGGGGATACGAGCGCAGCGACCTGTCGGTGCTGATGCGCCGCTTTCACCAGCAGAACGGCAATGTGCTCATCACCTTTTACCGCTGCTCCTCCGACACGCTGGCTGCCGGTCTGATGCACCAGAAGTACGACATCATTTTCACATGGGACAGTACCAATCTGAAAACACAGGAGGACATCTCCTATCGGACGGTGGAAAAGGCCGGTCTGGTAGTGGCCATGTATGCCGGGCATCCGCTGGCACAGCGGCGGCAGCTCCGCCGGCAGGAGCTGCGGGGAGAAAATATCCTCTATATGTCCCCTGACGCTGCCGACGATTCCTATGGCGACGCCCTGTTCATGCATCTTTATCAGGAGGCGGGTTACAAGCCCAACATTCTTTTCCGCTCCGCCGACACGGAGAGCATTCTCATGATGGTGGCGGCGGAGGAGGGAATCTCCATTCTGCCGGATTACTGCACCGACAAGCTCTACAACGCGGACAATCTGGCCTTCGTGCCGCTGGTCGGCGCGGGAGAAGAGGAAGAGATCATCGCCGCGTGGCAAAGCGGCAACGCCAATCCGGCGCTGGGGCGCTTTCTTGCGGCACTGGAAGGCGGCCTGCAATAGAATGAACAGCGCGGTGAAAATATTCGCCGCACTGTTTCGGTTGATCCGCTGATTTTTCATATTTCGTCCCTCCTTGGGCATACTGGCTCTATGGGGTATGACCCAACGGAAGGATGATGGGTTCCATGAGCAAACGGATCGGGCGGCGGACGGCGGTTTTACAAACGCCGCCGTCAGTGCTGTCCTTCGCCAACATCGGCGGACGGATGGAGGGGCAGGGGCCGCTGGCCAGATATTTTGACGAGCTGTGCAGCGACTCCTTTTTCGGGGAGAAAACATGGGAAAAGGCGGAGTCCGCCATGCAGAGGAAGGTCTTGCAGCGGGCGCTGGATCAGGCGGGGCTGAAGCCCGGCGATCTGGACTGCGTGCTGGCGGGGGATCTGCTGAACCAGTGCATCGGCTCCTCCTTTGGCCTGCGGGATTTTGGTATTCCCTTTTTCGGACTGTACGGCGCCTGCTCCACCATGGGGGAGTCCCTGATGCTGGCCGCCCTGCTGATCGACGGCGGCTTCGCCCGGCTGGCCGCCGCACAGGCCAGCTCCCATTTCTGCACCGCCGAGCGGCAGTATCGGATGCCGGTTCCCTACGGCAGCCAGCGGACGCCTACCGCCCAGTGGACGGCCACCGCCGCCGGATGCACGATTCTCTCCGCCCAGGGGCCGGGGCCGTATCTCACCCATGTGACCTGCGGCAAAATCGTGGACAAGGGGATTACGGACGCCAATAACATGGGCGCTGCCATGGCCCCCGCCGCCTATGATACCCTCCGCGCCTTTTTCACCGATACCAAAACCGGCCCGGCAGATTATGACGCCATTTTCACCGGGGATCTGGGGGAACTGGGGCATGAGATCGTGACGGATTTTTTCCGGCAGGACGGCATCGACATGACGAAAAATTATTTTGACTGCGGGATGCTCCTCTATGACCGGGAAGAGCAGGATATGCACGCCGGCGGCTCCGGCTGCGGCTGCTCTGCCGCCGTGTTCAACGGCTACCTGCTCACGGGACTGAAGCAGGGGCGGTGGCGGCGGATTCTCTTCGCCCCTACCGGGGCGCTGCTTTCCCCCACCTCCAGCTTTCAGGGGGAATCCATTCCCGGCATCTGCCATCTGGTGTGCGTCAGCACGGAAAGGTAGGGAAGCCATGGACTATCTGAATGCGTTCCTCTGCGGGGGTATCCTCTGTGCTATCGGGCAGATCCTTATTGACCGCACCCGGCTGACCCCGGCCCGGATCCTCACGGGCTATGTGGTGGCCGGGGTGCTTCTCAGCGCCGTGGGGCTGTATCAGCCCCTTGCCGACTGGGGCGGCGCAGGAGCCACCGTCCCTTTGACGGGCTTCGGCCATGCGCTGGCCAGGGGTGTGAAAACAGCGGTGGCGGAGCAGGGCTGGCTGGGTGTCCTCACCGGCGGCCTGACCGCCACGGCAGGCGGCATCGCCGCGGCGGTGGTCTCCGCCGTTCTTGTGGCGCTGATTTTCAAACCGGGGGATAAGCGATAAACCGGCGGGAGTGGAAACCCACTCCCGTTTTTCGCAAATTGTCACCGTTTTGTTCTTCTTTTCTGCCTGCGGGTTTGCTATACTATATTTATCTATTATTCGACAGAAAGGACCTGTTTTCATGCGGCGTATCACCGCGCTTTTTTTGGCGCTTCTAATGACCTGTTCTCTGGCGGCCTGCGGCCAGAAGGATCCCGGCACCGATGCCCCGGCTCAGAACGGCGATTCCGAACAGACAGAACCTGCGGACACCTCCGCACAGCCGGAGGAACCCCAGCCGGAGCCTTATACCATCTCCTCGCCCACCATTGACCGGGGAACGGTGGACGGCGTGACCTATGTGCCGTGGGACGGTATTGTGGAGCATCTGTTCTTCCACCCCATCGTGGCCTATCCGAAGCTGGCTTTTGACGGCGACGCGCAGTCCGACGGCATTGACGACTGGATGGTGACGGTGGATGAGTACGACAAGATCCTCCAAAGCGTCTACGACCACGACTATGTGCTGGTGGATATCAACGACGTCTGGAGCGAAAGCACCGACGCCAATGGCCAGCCGGTGATGGTGCGGAACACCCTTTACATCCCGGAGGGCAAAAAGCCCCTCATTATCTCCTACGACGATGTGAACTATTACGATTACATGATCGAGGATGGGTTTACCTATAAGCTCATTATCGGGGACGACGGCCTGATCTGGAGCTACGGCCTGGATCCGCAGGGCAACGAGGTGATCTCTCAGGATCTGGACGCCATCACCATTCTGGACAAGTTCGTTCGGGAACATCCGGACTTCTCCCCCTTCGGAGCCAAGGGCAGCCTGAGTCTTACCGGCTATCAGGGGATTCTGGGCTACCGCACCAACACGGACACCAAGGTCTGGAATGATGAATTGGAGGCCAATCGCCAGAAGGAGCGGGAGGCGGTGAAGCCCATCATTGCAGAGCTGAAGCGGACAGGCTGGACCTTCGGCAGCCATACCTGGGGGCATATCAACCTCTCATCCTCCTCTCTGGAGCGGGTGCAGGCGGACACGAAACGCTGGATGGATGAGGTGGGCAGTCTGGTTGGCCCCACCACCATTCTCTATTATCCCCACGGCGCCCGGCCGGACGGCGACGACGTTCAGCAGACCGGCCCCATCTTCAAATATTTGCAGGAGCAGGGCTTCCGTGTATTCGCCTCTGTGGGTATCAGCTCCTACTCCAAAATCAAAACCGACATCTGCGCGGTGATCTGCGACCGGCTCCATCCCGACGGAACCACCCTCCGGGGCAGCGATAAGGTCATCGGCTGGTACAGCCAGTTCTACGATGCGCGGGACATCATCAATCTGGACGTGCGCCCGGACCGGGGTGTGAAATGGACGCCAAAATCCGCGTCCTGACAGCGAAAAGGGAGGTTTTTCCATGAGTCTTGACGAACTGAAGGCCGCAGCGGTGGCCATGCTGGACCGGGCCTACTGCCCCTATTCCCATTTCCCGGTAGGGGCGGCGCTGGAATGTGCCGACGGCACGGTGTTCACCGGCTGCAACATTGAAAACGCCGTGTATCCCGTTGGTACCTGCGCCGAGCGCACCGCCATGAGCAAGGCCGTCAGCGAGGGACACACCGATTTTGTCCGCATCGTGATCGCTGGCCGCAGCGAGGATTATTGCTATCCCTGCGGTATGTGCCGCCAGTTCATGAAGGAATTTGCCCCGGATATGCAGGTGATCTGCCTGAACGGCAAAGGGGACGCGCTGGAGCTGACTCTCCGCGATCTGCTGCCCTACGGCTTTGACAGCACCTTCCTGCCCCGGTGACGGCGCACTCGCAATTCTGGCACCGCTGATTGAAACCTGCCTGCCGCCCGGAAATTTTTCGGGCGGCAGGCAGGTCCCGTATGTGCGCCGCGTCCTGAAAACGCTTGACAGCAGGCGGAATCCCGCGTTTAATAAAAGCGTATCGTGTCCTATTTTGCAAAAATCCGGGTGATTGCCATGAAAAAGCTGACGGAAACCATCCTGAACCTTGTTTTCCCGCCGAAATGCCCGTTCTGCGGCAAAGTTCTGGACGCTGTGGGCGTCTGCCCGCCGTGCGAAAAGGCGCTGCCGTGGATCCCGGAGGAACAGGCGGTGCTTTCGGAGGGGGATCTGACCTGCGCCGCGCCTCTCTGGTATGAGGGGAACGTGCGGGAAGCCCTGCTGCGCCTGAAATTCCGGGGCGGCTCCGCTTTGGCGGAGCCTTTGGGCGAGCTGTTGGCCCAATGTGCGGCGGAGCAATTCGGCGGGGAATTTGACACGGTGACCTGGGTGCCGGTGAGCCGGAAGCGGCTGAAAAGGCGGGGCTATGACCAGTCCCGTCTGCTGGCAGAGGCGGCCTGCCGCCGCTGGGACACAAGGCCAGTTCGCCTGCTGACAAAGATACAGGATAATCCGGCCCAGTCCGGGCTGCGGAATGAAGCCGCCCGGCGGGTCAATGTGCTGGGCGTTTATGACCCGGCAGAGTCGGAGACGATCCGCGGCCGCCGGATTTTGCTGATCGACGATATCTGCACCACCGGCGCGACCCTGCGGGAATGTGTCCGTGTCCTGCGGGATAACGGAGCCGCAGCTGTCCTCTGCCTGACGGTGGCAAAAACGCCAAACAACGAGAAAAAGGAAAAAAATTCACAGATAGTGTCTTGCAATCAGGGAAACACACAAGTATAATAAAAAATGTATGATTGTGTGTTGAAAAACCGCTTATAATATGTTTGCAGAAAGTGCAGCGAGGTGTCAAACTATGGCGATTGCAAAAGATATCGGTATCGATCTGGGTACTGCTTCTGTTCTGGTATATGTAAAGGGAAAGGGCGTTGTCCTCAACGAGCCTTCTGTGGTGGCAATGGATAAAACCACCGGCAAGCTCCTGAAGGTGGGTACGGACGCGCAGGCCATGCTGGGCCGTACCCCCGGCAACATCATTGCCATCCGTCCCCTGCGGGAAGGCGTGATCTCCGACTATGATATGACGGAGCGGATGCTCAAGGAGTTTATCCACAAGGTGGCAGGCTTCTCTTTCTTTAAGCCGCGGGTGATCATCTGCGTTCCCTCCGGCATCACGGAAGTCGAGGAGCGTGCCGTCATTGACGCGGGCATTCAGGCCGGCGCCCGGAAGGTGTATCTCATTGAGGAGCCTGTGGCCGCCGCCATTGGCGCGGGCATCGACATTACCCAGCCCGACGGACACATGGTGGTGGATATCGGCGGCGGCACGGCGGATATTGCCGTGATCTCCCTCAGCGGCGTGGTGGAATCCGCGTCCATCAAGATCGCAGGCGACCAGCTGAACGAGGCTGTGGTGAAGTATATGCGCCGCAAGCACAATCTGCTGGTGGGCGAGCGTACCGCCGAGGAAATGAAAAAGCAGATCGGCTGTGTCTTCCCCAAGGATGAGGAGGAGACCATGGACGTCAAGGGCCGCTGCCTGCTGACAGGACTTCCCAAGGTGGTAACGGTCAGCTCCACGGAGATGATGGATGCCTTTGAGGAGCCTGTGGAGCGGATCATGGAAGCCATTCATTCCGTGCTGGAGCGGACGCCCCCGGAGCTGGTGGCGGACGTGTCCACCAACGGCATCATCATGACCGGCGGTGGCAGCCTTGTATACGGCTTTGATAAGCTGGTTTCTGCCCGTACCGGCATCCACACCACGGTGGCGGAGGACGCCATTTCCTGCGTGGTGTTGGGTACAGGCAAGAGTCTGGACTCCCTGAACTCCATGCAGGACGGCACCATGAACCTGAGCCGCCGCAAGCAGATGACCTGAGTAGGAATATGTAGATCCATAAGACTATCCCCCGGCTTGCCGGGGGATAGTTCGTCAAAAGGGAGAAAATAAGCTGCATTGTTGCAAAAGCGACTGCGCGGCTGCCTGAATTCGGGCATATGATAGAAAAAACACAATGTGAGGGTTTATGCTGACATTTAAAAGCATCACGGCGCGGGACGCGGCAACGCTGCGGCGCTACTATGAGAACTGCGACTACGCGCTGTGCGAATATTCCGCCGGTGTGAAATTCATGTGGCGGAATTCGCTGCACTATACATGGACGGAAGCGGCAGGCTGCCTGATCGTCCGCTGCGAAAGCGAGGGGCGAGTGTCTTTCGATTACCCGGTGGCCGGGCCGGAGGGGGATGAAGAAGCCGCCCTGTCCGCCATTGAGTCCTACTGTATCGAACACGGCATCCAGCCGGAAATTTCGATCGTCCCCGAAAAAAAAGCGCCCATTTTGCTGGCGCGCTATCCCTATGTGCGGGTGAGCAACATCCGCACATGGCAGGACTATCTCTACTACAAAGAAGATCTTCAGCTGTTTACCGGGCGGCGCTATTCCGGCCAGCGGAATCATATCAAGAAATTCCGAAAACAGTGGCCGGACGCGGAATTCCGTCCCATCAGCGCCAAGGCGGACGCTGCTGCCATTCAGCAGTTCTGGGCAGATTTTGAAGCAGAATTTCCCAAGGACAGCAGCGGCAAGGCAATGACGGAGCTGGCGCTGTCCAAAAAGATGATGTCCATGCCGGATAAGCCGTGGATCCTCCGTGGCGGTATGTTTGACGGAGACAAGCTGATTGCTCTGTCCCTCTGCGAAAAGTGCGGGGAAACGCTCATCATCCATATTGAAAAGGCGCTCTACTCCTATACCGGCGTTTATCCCGCCATGGTGCAGGCGGAAGTGGAAGCCTTTGGGGAAGGCTGCACATGGGTCAACCGGGAAGACGACGCCGGCGACCGGGGACTGCGGACATCCAAGCTGCAATATGGCCCGGCCAAGCTGGCGGCCAAATACCATTTCCTGCCTCAGAACGAGCTGCTGCGGCACGTGGCGGAGATCCCGGAACTGAAAACGGAGCGGCTGACGCTTTCTGCTATCACGGAGGCGGATATCCCCGCCTACAACGTGTTGGTGTTGGACGGCGACCGGAATCGCTGGTGGGGCTATGACGATGTGGGCGGTCTGGGCGCGCCTGTGACGGAGCGCAGCTTTTACGATGTGGCAGAGCATGATTTTGAAAAACGTCTGGCGGTGAATTTTGCCGTCCGTCTGGATGGGAAACTCATCGGGGAAGCAGTGCTTTACAATTTCGATTACCGGGGCGGTGCGGAGCTTGGCTGCCGGATCGATAAAGCTTATGCCGGAAACGGCTACGGCACCGAGGCTTTCCAGGCTGCGGCGGAATGGGGACTGTATCAGGTGAACCTCAGCCGGGTGGTGGCCAAGTGCTATAGGGAGAACGAGGCCTCCTACAAAATGCTCTCCTCCTGTATGCGCCGCAGCGGAGAGGATGACACGTTCTTTTACTTTGAAAAACTGGTGTAAGGAAGCCCTTTCTCCCCGGCATTTGTATGGCTGTTAAAAAGATGTCTCCGGCTTTGCGACGGAGACATCTTTTATTTTGCGCCGCCGACCGGCTTTTCCAATTCTGCGCGGAGCTTTTCCAGCGCCCGCTTTTCGATTCGGGAAACGTAGCTCCTGCTGATGCCGAAGGTGGACGCGATTTCCCGCTGCGTCAGCGGAATCGTTCCGCCAAGGCCGTACCGCAGACGAATGACTTCCGCCTCCCGCCGGGTGAGGCACTGATACACCAGCTGCCGCAGGCGCAAGGCGCTGTCCCGGTCGTAGAGATCCTCCAGCATGGTGTCGTCTACGCCGATGACGTCCATGAGCTGCAAAGAGTTGCCGTCCCGGTCGGATTCAATGGACTCCGAAAGGGAAACCTCTCCTTGCAGCTTCTTTTGGCTGCGGAAGTGCATCAGGATCTCATTTTCAATACATCTTGCCGCATAGGTCGCCAGACGCGCTCCTTTTGCCGGGTCAAAGCTGGAAATGCCCTTGATGAGTCCGATGGTCCCGATGGAGATCAGATCGTCCTGATCGACGCTTTGGGCATAGTATTTCTTTACGATGTGCGCGACCAGACGCAGATTGTGTTCGATCAGTGTGTTCCGGGCTTCCGGGTCGCCCTGAGCCAGACGATCCAGACATTCCCGCTCCTCCGCGGCGGACAATGGCCGCGGAAACGAGCTGCCCCGTTCCAGACGCAGAGAAAAAAGAAGCGTATTGGCCAGCAGCATCAGCGCGGTAGAGATCATACGCACCACCTCCTGTTCACCTTTATGTGAAAAGGGGAAGTCCTTATGCCATGCGAACAGGCGCTGCCGCCAAATCGGGCAGACGGGGGTACATAGCGAAGAACTAAAAATTCAAGGCAGCTCCCGCAAAGGAGCTGCCTTTTTTCCCTGCAAAGCAAAACCTGTGTTACAGCTTCATGATATAACACGGGGCATAGTAGGGAGGGCGGTTATCATGGGTGGAGCCGTCTTTCTCATAAGCCCAAAGATCTTCCACCCAGTTGCCGCCGGTATGGTTGAACTGCTTCAGCGTTTCGCTGGCTGCGCCGCCGGTATCGCCTACGGCGTAGCTGCCGCCTGCACCCACCAGAAACCGCCCCCGCAGATCCGGAGTGCCGTTGCTGCCGTTGCACAAGGCCCAGCCAGCGGGCAGTGCGTCCGCTGCGCCGCTCCACAGGCAAATAAGACCTGTGGGAATGACGGCGGCAATGGCATCGTCGATTTTCAGATTGTCTGCATTGAACTCCTCCATTAAGATTCGGTCGCTTTTGACCCATTGGTTCAGCTGATAATTGGCTGTTTTCTGCGTTGACATATGGATCCCTCCTGTATTCCCGAAATAAACGCTGCGCGTTTATTTATCCCCTCCCGGCGGCTGCCTGCGGCATGGTTTGATGCACCGCTTTCCGCTTGCTTGCAAAAATTTCGTTGTATGCTATACTGATAAAGAACAGACCTGCCAGATGCGTTTGCCCTTGTCAGCCGACGGCATCATTGGGAAACCGAAACTTTCCAGCCATAAACCACGCCCCGCAGTACAGACTATTGTCGAGGGGAGGTCTGCGGCATGGAAAGCCCTTCGTTCTGGACGCTGTTTCTGGACACCGGGGATCCGATGGCCTATCTGCTGTTCCGCTCCGGGGAAACCGGGGACTGATTTTCGGAGACGGCGCGTCTCCGTACATAGGTGGTGAGAGCATGGCTGCCGGGCCGTACCTTGTGACCCGTGGAATCGTCCTGCGGGACACCGACACACGGGATGCCGATAAGATCCTGACCCTCCTGACGGCAGAGCAGGGGAAAATCGCCGTCATCGCCCGCGGTGCCCGCCGCAAGGGCTGCAAATTTGCCGCCTGCGCCCAGCCGCTGGCCTATTCCGAGTGGACGCTCCACAAAAAAGGGCAGTGGTATTACGCCAATGAAGGCTCCACCATCGAGCTGTTCAACGGCCTGCGGTCGGAACTGGACGCCATGGCGCTTGGGTTCTATCTGGCGGAGCTGACGGAGGGCGTCATCACGGAGGAATCCCCACAGCAGGAGCTGCTGAGCCTTCTGCTGAACGGCCTGTATGCTATTTCCACTTTACACAAGCCCCTGCCGCTGGTGAAGGCGGCCTTTGAGTGCCGGCTGCTGTGTCTGGCGGGTTACGAGCCGCTGGCGGATGCCTGCGCCTACTGCGGCAGGCCGGAGCCGGAGCAGCCCTGCTTTGACGTACTGCAAGGGGTGCTTCATTGCAGAGGCTGCGGAGAACGGGGCGGGCAGTCTTTTCCCCTGTGCCGGGACTCGCTGGCCGCTTTGCGGCACATTGTTTACGGCGACCCCAAGCGGCTGTACTCCTTTACGCTGGGGGCGGATGCCCAGAAGCGGCTGTCCGCCGCTGCCGAGGCCTTCGTTTCCGCCCAGTTGGAGCGGGGGTTCAAAACGCTGGATTTTTATAAGAGCGTGCGCTGTATGGTGTCGAAATAGGATACAAAATGTAATATACACAACCCTCAATACATTTAGGAGCGAATATGAGCGAATTATTTGACAAATCCATCCGGACGCTGGAGCTGCCCCGTGTGCTGAAGCTGCTGGCAGATCAGGCCGTCAGCCCGGAAGCCAAGGAGCTGGCGCTGGCTGTCCGGCCGGAAACGGACTATGAGGACGTGCTGCGCCTGCTGGATCAGACAGACGGCGCACGAACCATGATGATTCTTCACGGCGCGCCGGGATTTTCCGGCGTGAAGCCCATCCGGGAGCTGCTGGATCGTGCCGACCGGGGCGGCAGCCTCAGTATTTCAGAGCTGATCCGTGTAGGGGATCTCCTTTACACCGCTCGCCGTGCCAAGGAATATTTCAATATGGATGCCATGGAGCCGACGGCCATCGACCAGATCTTCCTGTCCATTCACGGCAACCGCTTTCTGGAGGACAAGATCCGCCGCTGCATTGCCGACGAGAACACGGTGGCGGACGCCGCCAGCCCCGAACTGGCGGATATCCGCCGCCATATGCGGGCGGCGCTGGCTAAGAGCCGCCAGATCCTGCAAAAGATCATTTCCTCCCCCAGCTATTCCAAGGTTTTGCAGGATAACATCATCACCCAGCGGGACGGCCGTTTCGTGGTGCCGGTCAAGGCCGATCAGAAGGGCAACCTGCCGGGGCTGGTGCATGACGTGTCCTCCACCGGCGCTACGGTTTTCGTGGAGCCAATGGGCGTGGTGCAGGCCAACAACGAATATGCCGAATTGCAGGCCAGGGAGCAGGCGGAGATTGACCGGATTCTGGCAGAGCTGTCCGCCGACGCGGCGGCCCACCGGGGGGACATCCAGTGGGATCACGACGCGCTGGTGCAGCTGGATCTGATTTTCGCCAGAGCGGAGCTGGGCGACCAGATGGATGCCATCCGCCCTCAGGTGCGGCGGGACGGCGTGATCCGCCTGCGGAAAGCCCGGCATCCGCTGCTGGACAAAAAGACGGCGGTCCCCATTGACATTGAACTGGGGGGGGCGTTCGATACGCTGGTCATTACCGGCCCCAATACCGGCGGCAAGACGGTTTCCCTGAAAACGCTGGGGCTGCTGACCCTGATGACCCAGTGCGGCCTGCACATCCCGGCCGGCGACCGCAGCGAGGTGTCCGTTTATGAACGGGTCCTGGCGGACATCGGCGACGAGCAGAGCATTGAGCAGAGCCTGTCCACGTTCTCCGCCCACATGAAAACCATCGTGTCCATTTTGCAGGAGGCGGATCGGGACAGCCTGATTCTCTTTGACGAACTGGGTGCCGGTACAGACCCCATTGAGGGCGCGGCGCTGGCCATCGCCATCATCCAACACGTCCGGGCACTGGGGGCGAAATCCGCCGCCACCACCCACTATGCGGAGCTGAAAACCTTTGCCATGACCACCGTGGGAGTGGAAAACGCCTCCTGCGAGTTCAACGTGGAGACCCTCAGCCCTACCTACCGGCTGCTGATCGGAATCCCCGGCAAGTCCAACGCCTTTGCCATCTCCCGGCGGCTGGGCCTGCCGGACGAGGTGATTGCGGACGCGCAGGCCCAGATGAGCCGGGACAGCGTGCGGTTTGAGGATGTGCTGACCCAGCTGGAAGAAAAGCGGCAGGCACTGGAAAAGCGGGAGCAGGAGGCAGACCGGCTGTACCGCCAGCGGGAAGAGGACGCCCGCAAGGCGCGGGAGTTCCGGGAGCAGATGCAGCGGGCCAAGGAAAACGCCCGCAGCCGGGGCGAGGCCGAAGCCAAGCGCATCCTGCGGGACGCCCGCTCCGCTTCGGACGCTGTGTTTGCGGAACTGGAAAAGATGCGGAAAGAGCAGGCAAAAGCGGAACGCACCCTCAACGCCAACGAGGCGCGGGCAGAGCTGCGCCGCCAACTGAACGAGGCGGAGAGCGCCATCGACAAGCGGGACGCCCGCTCCGAGCCGATCCCCAAGCCCAGCCGGCCTATCCGGAAGGGGGATCTGGTGGAGATCCCCGGCGTCAGCACCCCGGCAGAGGTGGTAAGCGTGGGCAGCGACGGCACTTTGCAGCTGAAAGCCGGTATCCTGAAGATGAAGGCCAAGTCCGGCGAGGTACGGCTCATTGAGGATGATGAGCGGGCCGCCATGAAAAAGAAAGCGCCGAAGCCGGTGCGGACGGCCGTCACCGGCCTCCATACTGCCGCCAGCCGGGAGCTGGATATCCGGGGCATGGAGACGCTGGAAGCGGAAAGCGTGGTGGAAACGTTCCTCTCCAGCGCCGTCATGGGGCATCTGGAAACCGTGACCATCATTCACGGCAAGGGAACCGGCGCTCTGCGGAAAGCCGTTCATGACATCCTACGGCGGAATAAGAATGTGAAATCCTTCCGGCTGGGCGTTTACGGCGAGGGCGAAAACGGCGTCACCGTGGTTACGCTGAAGTGACCGCAGATCCCCGATCTGCCCCGCAGCCTTGAAGCCTGCGGCACGGAAAGCCCGACGTGGAATACCTGTATTCGATAAAAAGCACCTCTGTCTGCAAAGTGCAGGCAGAGGTGCTTTTGTGTGTGGAGCGAACCTGGCGCGGAAGTTTGCCGGCGTTCAGGCAGAGCGCCGTTTACACGATGAACTGGGAAAGAATCCCGGCAAAATCGGCATCCAGCGCGATCCTCCGTTTGCCGATCTCTGCCGGGCAGTATGCCTGCCCCAGATTGACGCAGGCGTAGACCGCTTTGGGATTCTTTGCCGTCATCCGCCAGAAGGGGTATTTGATAATGACCGGGGTGTTGAAACCGACGCCCAATTCCAGAAAGAGGATCTTCTGTCCCTCGCGGGTGCGGAGGAAGCTACTGTACCGCTCCGCTGCTCTGTGCCAGCCCTCGTCCTCCACAAAGGTATCGTCACAGCGGAGATTCATGGTCATCGGCCTGCCGCAGACCGGGCAGTGAGGGATCAGTTCCGAGGGAATTGCCATGTTCGGCGTTACGCCCTCCGGGACAGTCAGGCGGTTATCCCCGCCGATGACATAGCCCTGCGCTTTCAGCATCTGCCGGACGAGATTTTCGTTTTCGTAAGTCTCCTGACAGCACGGCTGGCTGCACTGGAACAGGCCGTAATCCCCCCTGCGTATAGAAAAGGCGTTTTTTATCAAAGCCCGCATTCTGGAAACAGTGGTCTACATTGGTGGTCAGGACGAAATAGTCCTTGCCCTGTATCTGCTTCCGCAGATCGTCATATACCGGCTTGGGCGCATTCTGATAGCGGTTGATCCAGATATAGCGGCTCCAGTAAGCCCAACGCGCTTCCGGCGAATCGTAGGGGCAGAACCCGCCGGAGTACATATCGTGGAAGCCGTATTTCTTCTCAAAATCGGAGAAATACCGTGCAAACCGCTCACCGCTGTAGGCAAAACCTGCCGCAGTGGACAGCCCCGCTCCCGCGCCGATGACCACGGCGTCGGCATCGGAGAGCGCCTGCCGGAGCCGGTCAACGGGTGTGGAGCCGCTTTTCATAGAGTTCCTTGTCAAGATCCTTGAAAACATTGAAAATCACCTTTTGCACAGAAGCTTCGCGTTGGAGAAAGTCTTTCACTGTCTCCACGGCGATGTTCGCCGCCAGTTCGTGGGGAAAATGAAATTCCCCGGTGGAAATGCAGCAGAACGCCACGCTTTGCAGGCCGTTTTCCGCCGCCAGTTTCAGGCAGGAACGGTAGCAGGAGGCCAGCAGCTTCCGGTCGCGCTTGGTCACCCGGCCGGAGATGATAGGGCCGACGGTGTGAAGAACGTATTTTGCCGGAAGATTGTAAGCCTTCGTCAGCTTGGCCTGCCCGGTGGAAACCACGCTGACCCTCATCAGCGATCAATGGAAGGTGCTGATCCTGCGGGATCTGATACCCGGTACGAAGCGCTTTGGCGAACTGAAGAAGTCCATTGGAAACGTCAGCCAGAAGGTGCTGACCGCCCAGCTCCGGCAGATGGAGGACAGCGGCCTTTTGACCCGCATGGTCTCCCCTGAGGTTCCGCCCCGCGTGGAGTACACGCTGACGGATTTGGGGCGCAGTCTCAAGCCGATTCTGGACGCCATGTGGACGTGGGGCGAGAATTACAAGCAGAATCAGGCGTGAAGATGGCGTCCAGCACTTGCCTGCGGTTCCTTGGATTAATTATATTCCAGACATGGTTTGCTGTCTGCTGCCGGAGTATTCAGCCGGAGCCTGCAAGCCGTGTCTTTTTTTGCGCCGGGTTCAATTTGCACGGGCTTTTTTGCTATGGGACATCGTGATGAAAGGAGGCAGCACAGCGGCTGCATGGACGGCAGAGGACAGAAAAAGCGCCGCCATGCGGCGGCGCATATGTGCTGGGGAACCTGACACATTTAAAATTCTGTTTTGCAAATGCGTTGTTAAGAATGGTTTTCTTCTGATCTGAGCCGATCCAAAATAGTCTGGGTGTGGTAGCGGGAAGCTTCCTCGGCCTGCTGGGGATTACCGGACCGAATAGCCTCGACAATAGCAGCGTGCTGCTCATGGGACTGGATGCGGATGTCAGCATCACTGACATTCCGGAAAAATACCAGCTCATCCTGCGTCAGCAGGCGGTCATAAAATTGATAAAGGAAGCGGTTTTTGCTGCATTTGGCACAGAGACGGTGGAAATCGATGTCTGCTTCGATGGCTCGAACGAGATTGCCGGAGTCAATAGCCAGTTTAGCAACAGCCAGACAGTGATCCAGCGCCAAAAGATCCTCCTGTGTGACATTTTCGGCACAGAGACGAACCGCCAGAGCTTCGATTGCACCACGCACCTGCATATAGGAGAATCGGTCTGCCAGATTCAGGTTTGCCACCCGCGTACCCACGCCGGTGGTGGTTTCCAGCCAGCCGTCCAGCGCCAGATGCTTCATGGCGTCAGTAATTGGGGTGCGGCCAAGATCAAATCTGCTTGCCAGATCCCGGATCGTGACGGACTGACCGGGCTTCAATTCTCCGTCAATGATCGCGCTGCGGATTGCCTGATAGGCGGCTTCTTCCTTGGTTGTGGGATTGCTCATATTGATTTCTTCTCCTGACAGTTGGGTTTATATTACCAGCATACGGGGCAGTGGTCCAAATGTCAAGGGATGGTGAATAGTGAAAATTCGAAATTCTGATTTTCCATGGCATATTAGATAAAATTTTGACAACCGCCTTTGATTTGCCGGGGAGTCTTTGGTAGTAGGCCATGAAAACCTGAAGAACATCTTCTGGACTGTGGCAGACGACAAGCCCTGCTACGAATACAGCGTGGATGTGCTGGAGCGGCAGGATCCCGCGGCGCTGCCGCTGATGCCCTCCAAGGAGGATTATATCGTCAACTATCCCCAGATTACTTACAGTGACCGCATGACCCTGAAAGTGGGCGACACGGATTTCTTCCTGTATTACACTCCGGGACATTCTGACGCCCAGTCCTGCGTCCATGTGCCGAAGGAGCGGGTTGCTTTTGTGGGTGATACCATCTTCTCCGGCTGCCAGACCTGACTGCATTCCGCCGACATTGACGCTCTGCTGAAAAGCCTGGATTTCCTGGAAACGTTGGAAGATGTGGATTACATTGTTCCCGGCCACGGCCCCGTGGTCACGAAGGATTACATCCCCAAGCAGCGCGCTTTCATCTATGAGTGGATCGCCGCCGTGGCCAAGGGCATTGAAAAAGGCTGGGATCTGGACGAGTGCATCGCCAACATCAGCTTTGCCGACCGATTCCCTGTGGATATTGGTCAGGAGGAGGCGATGGGGTATATCCAGCGTACCAACGTTATCAAGTGCTATCATTATCTCACGCATAAGAAATAAGCAACGGGGCATCCGCCGCCACTCAGACGGCGGATACCCGCATTTCAAACAGGAGTCTATATGCTGAAGGATTTGCCATTTTTCGGAACTACCCGTGTTGCCAACAAAGGCGTGGATGTAGCCCTGATAGTGCGCCCGTCGCACACGGCAGAGGAGGTCAAAGCCGCAGACGCTGCGGCGTCTGCGGTATCAGCACCGCAGTGCTGGAGGTGACACAGACAGATCCGCCGGATCAGCGGACGCTGGAGCACTTTTGTACCCTGACGGGGCGGTTGGTTTTTGAGGATCAGCAGCTGCTGGAAGTCCATTCCATTCCTGCTGACACAAAGATACTGGTCGCAGAGGACTGCACGGCAGAGGCATTTTCCAAAGCAGTGTCTGCCATCAAAAAGAGAAAAGGGGAAGGCGGAGCCTGAATCGGACGAAACTGGGATTATTTGGTAGAATTCCAGCCGCAACGTTGCAATTATATGGATTTTGTGATAAAATAACCCCAAATAGCAAAATGAAAAGTGCTGTGATTTTGGCGGCAGGTTTGTCCAGCCGCATGATGGATTTTAAACCGCTGCTTCCGTTCGGTGGGACTACGGTCATCCAGCATACGGTTTCCCGTATGCTGGAGGGCGGCGCGGAAGAGATCATACTGGTGACGGGATTTTTAGCCACGGAAGTGGAGCGGATTTTCCGGGACAGCAGGGTTCGGTTTGTCCATAACCGGGACTATGCCAAATCCCAGATGTTTGATTCGGTCTGCTTGGGCCTTGCGGCAGCCAGCGGCGACGAGATATTCCTGCTTCCGGCTTGACCTTCCTCAGATCGACCCGACATTGCAGAATCGGCTTTCCGCAATTCCCGCGCAGGCGGTTTCCCCCGTTTGCCATGGTAAAAATGGGCATCCGTTGCTGCGGCGGCGGAGCGGCGTGGAAACCGTTCTCCTTCACGACGGTACTCAGGGCTTAAAAGGTGCGTTGGAGCGGTTGGATACCCAGACGATTGAGACTGAGGATTTGGGATGTCTGCTGGATATTGACAATCCTGAAGATTATCAGAAGCGACTGGATTTCCGGGCAGAGAGTGTCCCTACAGGAGGGGAGTGTCAGGAACTGCTTCAATTTTTTGGAACCAGTGAACGCACACAGGCACACTGCGAGGCCGTGTGCCGCGTTGCTGTAAAGCTGGCGGATGGCCTTTCAGGGATCAACCGGGAGATGCTTTTTACTGCGGCCAGAATCCATGACGCAGCCAGAAGCCGGCAGGATCATCCTGCTGTCCTTGCAGAAGAATTGGAGCGCAGGGGATACAGGTATCTTGCATCCGTTGTCCGTGTACATATGGATCTCCCGGATGCGATGAGCGAGGGCATCAGCGAACACGCTCTGCTGTATCTTGCGGACAAACTGGTTATCGAGGATCAATATGTAGGGATTGATCGGCGATTTCAGTCGGCTGAGGAACGGTTTCGGGATAAGCCGGAGATCCTGCGGGCGATCCTGCACCGAAAGGTAATTGCACAGAGGATCCTGAACAGTGTTCGGGATCTGCATATAGACATCAAAGAAAAGGGCGAAGAAACGTGGGACAAGGGAAGAAGTTGCAAAGACGGTTACTGCTCCATGAGGAAGTGAGTCAATATATCAAGGAGACCATTCTGACCGGGGAATTGAAGCCGGGAGATCGGATTGTGGAGTCCCGGCTGGCTCAGGAATTGGGGGTCTCTCAGGCTCCGGTCCGGGAGGCGCTGCGGGAACTGGAATTCAGTGGCCTGGTAGAACAGAAGCCTTTTTCGGGGACCTATGTCAAACAGGTCACCGTGAAAGAGATCCGGCAGTTCTATGAGGTTCGCGCCGCACTGGAACGGCTGGGCGCGGAATGTGCTGCCCAACGGATGAATAAGGAGCAGTATCAGGAATTGGCCATGACGATGTTCTCCATGGAGGAGGCTGCACGGGATCATGATCTGTCCGAGTACATCAAATGTGATGCCCGCTTCCACGACCAGATTGTGGCGGCAGCCAGCAACGATTTGCTGAGCAGGCTGTGGGAACAGTGCAATATCAGATCGTGGCTGCACGTTGGAACTTCCCTGACAGGCCGGGATCTGCCGGAGTTGGCAAGCCGGCACAGAAGAATTTTTGAGGCGCTCCGATCCAAGGATCTGGAGCAGCTGCGGGCTGCGATTGACGCCCATCTGAATGATCTGCTGAAAATGATGGAGGAAAATCAGGGGGAGAAGCCTGCGGCAGAAAGCGTCTGAAAGGAGCAATTCTGCATGAAAGACGAGAAGATTGCAATTATCGGAACAGGCATGATGGGCATGAGTCTGGCAGTGCTGTTCACGGGTAACGGATATGACACGACGGTTCTGGCAACGAAAGAGGCTTCTGTCCTTCGGGGGCGGAACAGCTACAACGAGATGTACAGTGTTTTGCAGGAGCGCGGTCTGGTGTCAGAGACGCAGATGGCCCGCTGTGCAGAAAATCTGCATTTCACTTTGGACTACCGGGATCTGGCCGCCTGCACGGTATTCTTTGAGAGCGTGGTGGAGGATCAGAAGGTAAAGCATGATGTGTATATGCACATTCAGGAGAGCTGCCCTGTATGCAAAGTGATCGCCTCTACCAGTTCTGCCATGGCGCCGGAGGATCTGTGCGCGGGTTTGGACTGCGCCAATAAGATCGTTGTGACCCACCCATTCAATCCGCCGCATCTGGTGCCTTTTGTGGAAATGGTGAAAAGCCCCTGTACCAGCGAAGAAGCCGCGCAGGTTGCCTATGATGTGCTGGAGGACTGCGGCCGGAAGGTTTGCGTCATGAAGAAAAGTGCGCCGGGTTTTATTGCCAACCGTTTGCAGCACGCACTGCTGCGTGAGGCGCTTTATATGGTAGAAGAAGGTCTCGCCGATCCGAGGGATATTGACAAGGCGCTGATGTACAGTTTTATGCCGCGCTATACCTCTGTGGGCCTGTTCGAGCATCAGGATGCGGCAGGGTTGGATATGGTTCAGAATATCGAAAATTACCTGTTCCCGTCCCTGTGTGACCGAAAGACGGCGTTTGACTCTGTTAACGACCGGGTGGCCAGCCACAGCCGGGGACAGAAAGACGGTATGGGAATTTACAAGTGGGATGCAGAGTCCATCGCCGATTTCAAGGCGCGGGCATCTGAACCTTATTGGAAGTATTTCAACTGGAAGCTTCCCGAAGTCTGAAAAGGTTTTGCCTGAGATTTGAATCAGAACAGCAAGAACGTATGAAAACACCCTCTGATGCAGGATAATATCCGCATCAGAGGGTGCTGCCATATAGAAAGGAAAACGCCAGACAGGCGATGGCTGTGATATGGAAAAGGGGAAGAGTGGCGACGAAAAGCGAATGTGGATATTCGAGCGTGGAGGGTAAATCACCCTTTTTCGGGAATGTCCTCAATCATGACCTTCATCTGTCCGCCGCACACCATGCCCTCTTCTTCAGCAACGTCATTGCTCATGTCGATGGTCACGCAGCGCTTTGCGCCCGTGCCAATGATGCGGTACGCATCCATAAGTACCGCATTTTCACTACAGCCGCCGCCGATAGTTCCTGCCATGCGGAGTGCCTGATCGACAGCCATCATGGCGCCGGATTTCACAGGCGTGGAGCCTTGTGTCTCGATAACGGTCAGCAGAGCTTTAGGGGCAGGGTCCTCCGCCAGAAATTGCAGCAGGGGGAGATCAATATCCTCGGCAGTCAGCGTCGTGCTTCTGGAGCGGCGCTCCGTTGACTGACGGCGGCACTGAATCAGTTCCGCTACAATAGAAACGGCAATTTCCTTGACGGTCAATGCACCGATATCTACACCGATAGGGGTGTGGATCTTGTCCAGTGCTTCTCTGGAAAAGCCTTCTTCTTCCAACAGATTCAGCAGCCCAATCACTCTGCGGCGGGAACCGATCATACCAAGGTATCTTGGAAATGTACCGGGAAGGATCTCCCGCAGACAATCCGCATCATAACGGTGGCCTCTGGTGATCACTGCCACATAGTCCCACTCGTTCACCTGTATTTGGCGGATCGCATTGGGAAAAGAATCGCAAATGACCTGCTCTGCCTCTGGAAAGCGTGTGTGGTTGGCAAAAGAAGGGCGATCATCTGCTACCGTGACGGAAAAGCCCAAATCAGCGGCGTACCGGCAGACCGGCTGGGCAATATGGCCGCAGCCCAATAGGATCAGCCGCTCGCTGGGACGAAAATTGCGTATATATGTGGTTCCCTCTGCCTCAAAGGTACGCACTGCGGGTGCTTTTGCCTGCACCTGATCCAATATTTTCTGAAACTCTGTGTGCATGAAATGCCTCCTGTATTGAAAATGGATTCTATCAATCTGTCAGCCTTGCACGATCGGGAAAATACCGAATAGCGCTGTTTTCAGCCTATGAGCAAGCAGGCAGGACTGTTTTTAAATTTTTGCCGCCTTGAGGGAAGCGGAGAACTTGATGAGAAGCGCCCTCTTTCGGATGCTTGCACCCAGGTAATGCGATACGGCGTATTGTCAGTTCAAAGACACGGCTCCCGGTTTCCGGGATGCCGGGGACAGTTGGACACTGACTGCCGGGATGCAAGGGCGGCTTTTCTTACTTCAGCAGCAAAATGTCCCGCGGCTGGACGGCGATCCAGAGCCGGTCCGGCCGGTTCAGCGCATACCAGTCCTCCCGTTCCAGCTCCATCCGCAAAGGTGGAGCATCCGGGGCGGCGTGTTCCGGCCGCAGCAGGACAATGGTGGTGAACACATCCTGAATGACCCGCTCCACGGCGCAGAGAAAAGCCCCCTCCGTCCCCTCCGGCGCCGCCGTCACATGGTGGGCGCGGATGCCTGCCCAGCGGACGTCCGCCGGCACCGCTTTCCCACAGTCCAGCGTCAGCCCCCACTGGGGCAGTGTCACGGCGCTGCCTGCTGGTACGGCCTCCACGATGTTTTTACACCCGGAGAGCCGGGCGGCGGCCTCCGTTTCTGGCTCGTGAAACAGCTGCCGCAGGGTAAGCATTCCCTGAGATTGCCCCTGTTCCATAACGCAGACCTTTTTACAGTTCCGAAATACCTCGCCCCGGTCGTGGGACACCCACAGGATCGGGCCGTGAAAATCCGCCAGCAGGTCGGAAAGCTCCAACTCCAGCTTCCATTTCAGAAAGCTGTCCAGGGCGGAAAACGGTTCGTCCAGCAAAATGGCCTCCGGCCGGGTGCAGAGGATGCGGGCCAGCGCCACCCGCTGCTGCTGTCCGCCGGAAAGCTGGGCGGGATAGTGATGCTCCAGCCCCTCCAGCCGGAAGCGGCGGAGGGCTTCCGCCAGCGCGGCGGCCTTTTCCCCCTTGCTGCCTGCCCGGATGCCGCAGAGGATGTTCTTCTCCACCGTCATGGTGGGGAACAGGGCGTAGTTCTGGAAAAGATACCCCAGCTTCCGCTGCTGTGGCGGCAGGTTGATCCCGGCCTCGCTGTCAAACAGCACCCGGTCATTCAGCACGATCCGCCCCCGGTCCGGGGTCACAATGCCCGCGATGCACTTGAGGGTCATGCTTTTGCCGCAGCCGGAGGCCCCCAGTAACGCCGTGATCTCGTCCTCCGCCTGAAACTGCACCCGCAGGTGAAAGCTGCCCAGCCGCTTTTCAAGATCCACGGAAAGGCTCATGCACGGTTCCTCCTTTTCCCGCCGGACACCAGAAAGTCCCGGCGCTCCAGCATATTCACCGCCAGCAGAACCACGGCGGAGATGGCCAGATTCACCACCACCCATTTCATGGCCAGCCCATCGTTATTGGTCTGCCAGAGCTGGTAGACCGTGGTGGAAATGGTGGCGGTCTTTCCCGGTGTGTACCCGGCGATCATGCTGGTAGCGCCGTACTCGCCCAAGGCCCGTGCAAAGGCCAGCACCGTCCCCGCCAGAATACCCTGACGGCAGCAGGGCATCCGCACCCGCCAGAAGATCCAGCTGTTGGGAAGTCCCAGCGTCTGGCCGGAATAGGCCAGCGTTTCGTCGAAGGCTTCAAAAGCCCCCCGCGCCGTGCGGTACATCAGGGGGAAGATCACCACCGCGGTGGCAAAAATGGCCGACCACCACGTCATGACCACCTTCACGCCGAAATGGCTCAACAGCCACGCGCCCACGATGCGCTTCGGCCCCAGCACCCGCAGCAGCAGGTAGCCGATCACCGTAGGCGGCAGCACCAGCGGCAGCGTCAACACCACATCCAGCAGCCCCTTCGCCAGCCGGGGCAGGCGAGCGATGTAATACGCCGCGAAGATCCCGGCGAAAAAGACGATCACCGTGGAAATAGCCGCGATCCGCAGCGAGTTCCATAGGGGAAACAGGTCCATAAGTTACCTCCTGAGGGGGAAGGGATGGGGAGACCGGCGGCGGTCGAGCAGTTTGCCGTCGGCCTTGTCAGAAATAGTTTTCGGTCAAGCGGCGGAGAAGCCCACGGACTCAAACACGGTCATGGCCGCGTCGGTCTGGAGATAGGCCAGGAAGTCCTGGGCGGCATCCTCCTTGTCTCCCTTGAGCACGGCGGCGGGGTAGATGACCTGACCGCACATTTCGGCAGTGGCACTGTCCACCACCGTCAGACCGGCAGAGTGGGCGTCGGTGGCGTAGATGATGCCGCAGTCAACAGCGCCCTCACTGACCTGAGAGGTGACTTCCTTCACGTTGTTGCCATAGGTCAGCTTGTTCGCGACGGCGGTCTCGTCGATGCCGTAATAGTTGAAGATCTTCAGGGTATACTGGCCCACAGGCACGTCGCTGTTGCCGATGGCCAGCATCACATCGCCGTTCTTCAGCAGCTCGGCAAGCTGGTCGAAGCTCTCAATGCCCTTGGGATTGCCTTCGGGAACGGTGAGCGTCACCTTGTTTTCCAGCAGGTTGATGCGGCTGTCGGTGACGATGAGATCCAGCCCGTCGGGATTCTTCTCTGCATCGTCTTTCAGGCTGCCGTCCATGGCGTTCATCTGCCTGGGGGCGGCGGAAATGAACAGGTCGCAGTCCGCGCCCTCCTTGATTTGGGTGAGCAGCTTGCCGGAGGAATCGAAGTTATAGGTAACGGTCACGCTGGGGTTGTTCTGCTCGTACATTTCCTTGAGCTGGTTCATGGTCTCCGTCATGGAGGCGGCAGCGAACACGATCAACTCCACCGGCTCACCGGCGGGGGCTTCCGTGGGGGCGCTGTCCTGCGTCTGAGAACCGTCAGCGGCGTCGGCACTGGTGTCGGCCTTGGAGCCGCAGGCGGTGAGGGAGAAGGTCAGGCACAGGGCCAGCAGCAAAGACAAACACTTTTTCATGTTGGTTCTTCCTTTCGGATTCGATGAAAAATCTATCTCGACTTTACAGAGTAACGCGTGATACTTAATTGAGATGAACGGTTCTGAAAAGCAGGAGCGCACTTGGGCGCTCTCACTTTTATTTTCCGAAGGGGCAGTTGGGCCAGTGACAGGGCTTGCAGCCAAGGCACAGCCCGCCCTCGCCCATCACGGCGAAATCCGCCTTGGTCATCTCCACACCGGCGGCAATGCGGGGCAGGGCCAGATCGAAAATGGTCGCTCCGGCGTACATCACACAGCCGGGCAGACCCATAATGGGCGTCCCGTCCTCGAAATACCCCAGCAGGAACATGGCACCGGGCAGCACGGGCGCGCCGTAAGTGACGATCCGCGCGCCGCTCGCCCGGATGCCGCCAGGGGTGTTGTCGTCCGGGTCCACGCTCATGCCCCCAGTGCAGAGGATCATGTCCGCACCGGTGTTCCGGGCTTCCGAAATAGCGCCCGCCACGTTGTCCACGCCGTCGCCGGAATATGTGATGAAGATGGTTTCGATGCCGTAGGCCGCCAGCTTCTCCTTTACCACAGGGGTGAAGGTGTCCTGAATCAGTCCCTTCTTCACCTCGCTGCCGGTGGCGATGATGGCGGCGGTTTTCTTCACATAGGGCAGCAGTTCCAGCAGCGGTTCCTCTCCGGCGGCCGCTTTGGCGGCTTTCAGCTTTTCCTCTTCAATGACGAGGGGGATCACCCGCATCCCCGCCAGTTTGTCGCCCTTTTTCACGGCGGTATTGCCGTGACGGGTGGCGATCATGATCTCCTCCAGCGAATTGACTGCCACCAGCCGGCGGCTGTCCACCCGGAACAGGCCGTCGCAGGCGGCCT
Source organism: uncultured Oscillibacter sp. (assembly GCA_900544615.1). Classification (GTDB taxonomy): domain Bacteria; phylum Bacillota; class Clostridia; order Oscillospirales; family Oscillospiraceae; genus Oscillibacter. The sequence continues at coordinate 38,318 of UQVS01000013.1, forward strand.
TCAGCTCAATTTTGCCCTCTTTTACCTCGCTGCGGGTCATGTTTTCCTGTCCGCAGAGAGCCAGCAGCCGCTCCGCCGCATCGTTCTCATGAACCATGTTCTCGTTCATTTCCCAGACGTAGAGATGCTCCTTGCCCATGGAGAGCAGCACGGGGATATCCTCCTCCGTGACGATGTGGCCCTTGCGGAACCGGGCGTCCTTATATTGATCCTTGATGATCTGGGTCATATCGTGGCACAGCACATGGCCTACGGCGTCCTCTGTCCGAATCAGCTTCATTTCAGCACCTCGATCTCATCTCCGGCACGGACGGTGCCTTCCTTTACAACAATGGCAAAAATGCCCTCGGTGGGCATGACGCATTTGCCCACCGTCTTTTTAATGGCGCAGTCATTGTGGCACTCCTTGCCGATCTGGGTGACTTCCACTTCCGTTTCCCCGATCCGCAGGCGGGTCCCCACCGGCAGGTGCTTGAGGTCGATGCCCACGGTGTTGATATTTTCCGCGAACACGCCGGGATCCAGCGGAATTGGGGACAGCGCCCGCATGGTGTCGATGCTTTCCTCCGCCAGCAGAGAGATCTGGCGGTGCCAGTCGCCCGCGTGGGCGTCCCCCACGATGCCGTGGCGCAGTTTCAATTCAATTTCCGGAACGGGCTTTTTCAGCGTTCCCTTTTTTTCGCTGATATTGACGGATACGACCTTTGCCATGGTTCTATCAGTCCTCTCGCTTATAGTCTCCGCTCTTACCGCCGGATTTTTCCAGCAGGCGGATGTTGGTGATCTCCATATCCTTCTGCACAGCCTTGCACATATCGTAAACGGTGAGGGCCGCCACAGAAACGGCGGTCAGGGCCTCCATCTCCACCCCGGTAACGCCGGTGCAGGTAACGGCTGCCCGAATCTCCACCATACACGGCTGGTCGGACAGATGAAACGAAATGTCGATACCCGTCAGGGGCAGTGGATGGCACATGGGGATCAGCTCCCAGTTGTGCTTGGCGGCCTGAATCCCCGCCACCTGCGCCACCGCCAGCACATCGCCTTTTTTCATGGTGCCGTTTTTGATGTGGGTCATGGTTTCCGGAGAGACATGGATCTCCCCGGCGGCCACGGCCCGCCGGTGGGTGACGGCCTTTTCCGTTACGTCCACCATCCGGGCCCGGCCCTGTTCATTGAAATGGGTCAGTTCTCCCATGGTTCAGCCTCCGATCTCATTCATGGTCCGGGGCGTATCGCTGGCATGCTCTGTCAGGTGGTGCCCCTTGGGCTTTTGCAGGATGCCCTGCTGGATCGCCGCCGTCAGCGCGTTGCCGTGGAGACCACGCAGGGAGATTTCCTCCCGGCTGTGGAGGCAGCCCTTCAGTTTGCCATCTGCCGTCACCCGGATGCGGCGGCATTCTCCGCAGAACTCGTGGCTCATGGGGGTGATCAGCCCCACAGTCCCCATGGCTCCCATCAGACGGTACCGCCGGGCCACGCCATTGGGTTCGATTTCTTCCAGCTGAGGGAACCGCCGCAGGACTTCCGTTACCGGCAGAAACCGCTCCTTCGGCCATGCCGCGCATGGCCCCATGGGCATCAGCTCAATGAAGCGGACTTCCCATAGATGCTCCATGGTCAGCGCCAGAAAATCCCCGATTTCATCATCGTTGACGCCGCCCATCAGCACCGTGTCCAGCTTCAGGCGTTGGAATCCGGCGCCCTCCGCCGCTTCAATTCCCTTCAAGACCTCATCCAGCGTTCCCTGCCGGGTGATCTCCCGAAACCGTTCCGGCTTCAGCGTGTCCAGACTGATATTCAGGCGGTCTGCCCCGGCTTCCCGCAGGGGCTGCGCCAGCTCCGGCAGGAGGCTGCCGTTGGTGGTCAGGCATAGCTCCTTCAGCTCCGGGATGGCCCGCAGCCCCCGGCAGATGTCCAGAATTCCCCGCCGCACCAGCGGTTCCCCGCCGGTGAGTCGGATCTTTTGGACGCCCAGTCGGATCGCCGCAGCCCCGATCTCCACAAGCTCCTCTACCGTGAGGATAGAGCCGTGCGCTCCCTTTTCCACGCCCTCCGCTGGCATACAGTACCGACAGCGGTAGTTGCATAAATCTGTCACCGACAGGCGCAGATAATCGATTGTCCGTCCGTATTGATCCCGCGTAATGGCTCCACCTCCGCATAATCGATTATCAATTATTGACGCTATTTCATATTTAGCGTACCAGTTTTTGCTGAAAAGTCAAGCCCTTAAAACAGTTTTGGTTATTTGCACACTTTTCGGTTGTCCTTGTTAGAGAATAATGCCAAATTGAAGTGGTTGTGATTTTGGATGTTTCGGCTAAAACAGGAAGGAAAAGTTGCGAGATATAGCGGATTGCAAGGGCGGAGAAAATGTAGTATATTTTTGCCATGACAAACATGACAAGCGGAGGAGGCTTTCCATGAAGATATAGCAAGAGATCCCTAAAAGGGGATATGTTTCCCAACCTACGCCGCTGGAGGAGCTGGTTCGATTTTCGGAGAAGGCGGGAGTCCGCGTCCGGATCAAGCGAGACGATCTGCTGCCTCTGGGGGCAACAAGATCCGTAAGCTGGATTATTTAATGGAGGAGGCCGTTCGGGCCGGGGCGGATACGATCATTACCGCCAGCACTAACCAGTGCTGCCACAACAGCATGACGGTGCTGCTGGCTGCCAGAGAGGGAATGGCCTGCCGGGTGATTATGGAGTCCTGGGGCGATACGCGCTACCGCTATGAGACGGCCTCCAACCACACGATGATAGAGTTCTGCGGTCCAGAAGAGGTATCCGTAGAGATGAGTCTGCCGTCCGGCCCGGTAGAGGCCATGCCCGAAGCTATGGACGGTGTTCGCTTTGATAGTCCGGTGAAAGCTGTGGATGAGATTACTACTCTCTCAAATCTCATATCCGCAGATACAAGGCGCTCCCGCTTTCGCAAAAGCAGGGGCGCATATTTTTTGAAAATTTCTCATTTCGATACCTGCGTTTTGACTTAAAAATGTCCGTTGTAAAGTGAAGGGAATTCTTTGATATGCCAGACCGCCACGATATGACGGATGAAGAGGTCCTGAACCTGCTGGCGGACAGTAAGATTTCCGAAAATCTCGCAGGCGAAAAGGAAAAATACACCCTCGGCCAGCGCGCGGCAGACGCCATCGCGAAATTTGCGGGCAGCTGGGCGTTCACCTTCGCCTTCACCGGCGTACTGATCCTGTGGATGCTGGTCAACACGCTGCTCGCGGCAAAAGCGTTTGACCCCTATCCTTTCATTCTGCTGAACCTCGTGCTCTCGTGCGTCGCGGCCATTCAAGCGCCGCTCATCATGATGAGCCAGAACCGGCAGGAGGAAAAGGACCGACGCCGCGCGGAGAACGATTACCGAGTCAACCTCAAAACGGAGATCATGATCGAGGACCTCTACGACAAGGTAAATGCCATTCTCGCCCGGCAGACCTCGTTGGAAAAACAGCTGACCGAGGAGGATGGTGAAAGCACAGAGCAAAAATGAGGGAGGACAGAGCCGTCCTCCCTCATTTTTTGCTGTTTTTGCGCAACGCGGAATCCTCCTCCGCAAACCTGCGCGCTTTTGTTGAGATGCCTCTCCGGCGCGTAAAGCCCTTATACGTGCAAGACTCTATGTTGCTTTACAGGCGGAAGTGCTTTTTCAGCTTTTGATTTTCTCCCAGCACCAGCAATGTCAAATCTCCGTCCAGCACGGTTTCCGGTGAGATGTTCACATCGGTTTTGCCGTTCCGTTTTACGCCGAGGATGTTGACACCGTATTTTCTGCGGATGTCCAGCTCGCCGATGCTATGCCCCTGCCAGTCCTCCGGCACGGCGACCTCGATAATGGCGTGCTGCTCGTCCAGCTCAATGTAGCTGAAAATATGGTTGGCGGTATAGCGGATGGCCGCCCACTTCGCCAGCTGCTTTTCCGGGTACGCCACCGCGTCTGCACCGTTTCGCAGCAGAAATTTCGCCTGCACGTCCCGTTCCGCGCGGGATACTACATAGTTTGCTCCCAGCTCCTTGAGCAGCGACGTCGTCTCCAGCGAATTCTGAAAATTCCCGCTGATGGTGACATAGCAGACATCGTAGTTGCTCACGCCCAGTGAGCGCAGAAAGTCCACGCGGGTGCTGTCACCGATCTGCGCGTTGGTGACGAAGGGCATACATTCATTGACGCGCTCCTCGTCCTTGTCCACCGCCATCACCTGATGGCCCAGCTCATTGAGCTGTATGGCAAGATGCCGCCCGAAGCGGCCCAGTCCGATCAATAATACCGTTTTCATCGTGTGCTCCTTTCAGCCTACGGTAATTTTCTCCTGCGGATAGCGGGCGCAAGTCAGATCATGCCCGGAGAATGCGGCGTAGATCAAGGTCAGCCCGCCGACGCGCCCGAAATACATCAGCAGGATGAGAATGCTCTGCGACAGGACTCCCAGCTGCGGCGTCAGCCCCAGCGTCAGGCCCACCGTACCGGCGGCGGACGCTGTTTCATAGAGACAGGCACCGAGGGGAAGCTCCTCCGCTGTGCTGATGGCCGCCGCCCCCGCAAAGGTCAGCCCCAGATACAGCAGCAGAATGGCGGCGGCGTTGCGGACGGCGGAGTGTTCCAATCTGCGGTGGAAGAGCTGCAGATCCTCCCGCCTGCGGAAAGCGGCAACGGCGTTGGCAATGAGAACTGCCAGCGTTGTGACCTTCATGCCGCCTGCTGTGGAGCCGGGGGCTCCGCCGGTGAGCATCAGCAGAATGGTGACCGCCTGCGAGGTATCGCTCATTTTCGTTAGATCAACCGTGTTGTAGCCGGCCGTCCGCGGCGTGACCGACTGAAAAAGGGAGGCCAATATCCGCTCTCCCACGGGGAGGTCCGTAAAGTCTGTCAGATAAAAGAGAAACGCCGGAATCGTGATCAAAAGCGCCGTCGCGCTGAGAATGACCTTGCTCTGCATCCGGTAACGCCGCAGGTGCAGACCGTGCGTACAGACATCGTCCCACGTCAGAAAGCCGATGCCGCCCATAATGATCAGCAGCATGATCACGATGTTGACCAGCGGGTCGGCGGCATACGCCGTCAGCGAGGGGTAGGGGGAATCCGTCCGCCCCAGAATATCGAAGCCCGCATTGCAGAATGCGGAAACGGAATGAAAAACGGACATCCATACGCCCCGCAGTCCATAGTCCCGGCAAAAGGCTGGCAGCAGCGCCAGCGCGCCCAGCAGCTCGACCAGAAAGGTCCCCTTGAGGATAAATCTCGTCAGGCGCACGATGCCGCCCACCGCGGGAGCGGAGATGGCGTCCTGCATAGCGCTGCGCTCTTTGAGCGTGATGTTCCGCCCGGCGAGCATCAGGAACGTCACCGCACCGGTGATCACGCCCAACCCGCCGATCTGGATCAGCAGCAAAATCACCGTCTGACCAAAGGCAGACCAGTAGCTGCCGGTATCCTGCACCACCAGCCCCGTCACGCAGACAGCGGAAGTGGAGGTAAACAGTGCCTCATGAAACGGCGTCCAGACCCGCTGTACTGTGGCGATAGGCAGCATCAGCACCAGCGCCCCCAGCAGGATCACACCCGCAAAGCCCAGGATCATGATTTGAAAAGAAGTCAGATGCCGCTTTAAGCGAAACACAATCTCCGTCACATCACACACCTCCTTGAAACAATGGTACTCTCAATTTTCCGTACAGTATAGCACGATTTTTGCAATGTGTCTGTATGAATTCTGTAAAATTTTCAAGCGTGAAGTCTAGCTTTGCAGCCCAGAGGCGGGCTGCAAAGCCACGGTTGACAGACTTTGGTGCATAGAATTCTCCGCGTGACCTGTAAACCTTTTCTGAATTTTTCACAAGAACCGTTGCCTTTTTCCAATATTTGCTCTAAAATAAATTTTCCGTCAAATTCAGATAAAATTCTGCGGAGACTTTCCTCAAAAGCCTCCCAACAGGAGAAACGATATGCTTAAAGAAAAAACAGACGATATGTCGATTGTAAATACAGTTCAAATACCTCACGCAGTCGAAACGACTTCTCCCATGTGCCGCAGCCTTTGGAAAACATGGTGGGAGAACCTCCTTCTCTTTTGCCTGACCGGCGTTTATGTAGAGCTGTGCCTGCATCTTTGCGTGTTCCGCTCGCTGGACCGGTACGCGGGATATCCTGTCCTGTTTGGCCTGCTGGGCGGTGCGCTCTGCACGCTGGTAGTCTCAAGCCTGCCAAAGATCCTGCGACAGATCACAGGGCTTCTACTGGTGGCAGCACAGGTGATGCTGGCTGAGATGCAGCTGGTCTATCATTGCATCTTCGGAGATTTCATGCCCGTCAGCCAGATCGGCATGGGCGGAAATGTGGTCGTCAATTTCAAGTCGCAGCTTCTCTATGGGATCCGCCAAAATCTGCTGAAGATCCTGCTCCTCCTGCTGCCGCTGGTTGTCGTGATCCTCTGCCTTGCCCTGCGGAGGGTACAGGCGCTGAGGTTCCGGCTGCGCTGGAAACAGGCTATGGCCTCCTTTGCCGTGCTCCTCGCACTGCTGCTGACGGTCACGGGACTTATGTACGCCGGACGGAATAAAACCTTCTCCGTCTATCATACCTTCACCAATGTGAACACCTCCACCGACAGCAGTTATAAAAAAATCGGTATGCTGGCCACCACGGCGCAGGAGCTTCGATACATGCTCTTCGGCGGCAGCGGCAGCATTACGATCACGCCGTCGTCCTTGAATATAAGCGATGTTCCGCGGACATACAGCAGCAACTCCTATAACGTGATCGAAAGCATCGATTTTACGGCTCTTGCAGACAGTACCGACAGCGATATTCTCAAGGCCACAGACGAGTATCTATCAAATGCAACACCCACCCGCAAAAACAACTACACGGGACTTCTCAAGGACTATAACCTCATCACCATCTGCGCCGAAAGCTTCTGCCCGTGGTTTATCAGCGAGGAGCTGACGCCGACGCTCTATCAGCTGAGCCATACGGGCATCATCTTCGAGAACTATTACGGCACGTTCCAGTCCGTCACCACCAACGGCGAATACACGATGTGCATGGGGCTATATCCGGATATGTCCCGCACGAAGACGGATTCCAGCTTCAATGTGGCAGGCACCAACTACCTGCCGTTCTGCCTGGGCAATGCGCTCAAGGACATGGGCTATCAGACCTGGGCCTATCACGACTACATCGGGGATTTCTACAACCGAAACATCACCCATGCCAACATGGGCTATACCTTCAAGGCGGCGGATTCCGGTCTGGACGTGAAGATCGACTGGCCCTCCTCCGATCTGGAGATGATGGAGGCCTCTGTGGACGACTACATCAACAGCGGAGAGCCTTTCCACGCTTACTACATGACCTTCAGCGGCCACTACCAGTATAACTGGGACAACGCCATGAGCGCCAAAAACCGCGACGCGGTGAAGGACCTGCCCTATTCCGAGCCGGTGAAGGCGTACATTGCCTGCAATCTGGAGCTGGAATACGCACTGGAGTACCTGATGCAGCGGCTGGAGCAGGCTGGCGTTGCCGACAAGACCTGCATCGCCCTGACCAACGACCACTACCCCTACGGCCTGACCGAAGCGGAGTACAACGAGTTGGCCGGGCAGACGCTGGACACGACCTTTGAAAAGTACCGCAACAGTTTTATCTGCTATGTCCCCGGTCTTTCGGAGAACATCGTGGTAGACGAATACTGCTCCACGGCAGACATTCTGCCGACGCTGCTGAACCTCTTCGGTGTGGACTATGATTCCCGCCTGCTGGCGGGCACCGATGTACTCTCCAGCGGCCTCCATGCAGCGGTGCTGTCGGATAAGTCCTTTCTGACGAAGACCTTCCGCTATGACGCCGGTACGGAAACCGTGATCCCCGCCGACGAGAATACCACAGTCTCCGACGAGCTGGCGGAAGCCTACCGGCTCTATGTGGACAGCCGGTTCCAACTCTCCGGCAACATTCTCAACAGCGATTACTACGCCCACGTCTTTTCCAAAGAGTCCAGCGGCGGGAGCCTTGAGGACACGGTGGTATTCACGGACATCAAGAGCATCTTCAATCAGGCCAGCGTCCTCTACATGTACCGCAAAGGCTATGTGGATCCGGAAACACCGGACACCTTCGGCGGCAAGGCCACGGCAAGGCTGGGCGAGTTTATCGATGTGCTCTACCGCATCGCGGGCCGGCCGGAAACGGACAACACCGCTCTTCCGGCTGACTACGAGAACGAGGAATTCAACGCGGCCCATCCCTATTATAACGCCATCTGCTGGGCCTATCAGGCAAGACTGCTCCGGCAAAATGATCCCAATACTGAATGTGATGACAAGGTGAACTATCAGACGGCGTGCGTACTGATCCGCCGCTACGCGATCATGGCAGGCGTCGATACCGACGTGGATCAGACGCAGCTGTGGCAGATCTTTCGGGATGACCCTGATCTTAGCAGAGAGGCGGCCAAGGCGATGCTCTGGTGCGATGAGAGGGACATCACCACCCGGGACAGCAACCTTGACGAGCTGCTGGCATCCGCTGGCACCCGCATCAGCCGCTACCAGATGACGTCGTTCCTGTTCTATCTTTGTACCTATGAGCTGGATATGGACAGCTGAGCATGCGGCGCAGATCCTGCCGGAGAAGTGTTCCGCGACCGATTCGCAAAAAGAGTCGCCTTTCTCGGCTGTGTACCGGAAGATACCCATTCGATGCCGCACTACGCTTAATGTTGGAATAAGTAAACATACTCACAAGCATTACACTCAGTGTAGACCTAATGTAGATTCAGATCATTCTGTGTTTACGAAAGTTTACATTGAGTGTAATTTTTTCTGCATTGAATGGGTGGTCAAACAGGGCCGGTTTTCTACATTTATTACGAAGGGATGAGACATCCACCCCCCTATTCTCACACGAAAGAAGGAATTGCATTTGAGCAAACGAAAACACGGACCTACGATTGTACCGGTCTTATCCGCCAAGGTGGATAACAAAGAAAAACGATTCATTCAGGTTGGAAACTCACTGCTCCTCTCCAAGCAGTTCCATGTGCTCAGCACCGGCAGCCGGTTTCTCTATTTCTGCATGGCCATGGAGAGCGGCGGAAGGAAGAATTTCATTCTTCCACAAAAGGACGCAAAAAAGTACGGGATTGCGCCTTCCAGCCTGCGGAAGCACATCAACGAGCTGGAAGCTGCCCGTTTTATCAGGGTCTATTCCGGGAAGCCGACACGTGAGCCAAACCGATATGAATTTTGTCAGGGGTGGAAGCTGCCGCCATCGCCCCTTTATTCGCATACCCCCATGGCTATATGTAGTAAATCTGTCTCGGATGGAAACAAGGGCGAGCCGTAAAAAATCTCACTGGTTATGTCTTTTAGAATGAGTGCCGGCTGACAGAACGGAGGTTACTTGTGCTGTTTTGATACAAGATTGGCATTTCTCTTGCGCAAAAATGAACCAGCCGAAATGAATGAAAGGATACAAAATGGATCAATTCAGTTTCCATAGCAGGAAGATTCTTTTAGAGGCTGTCCGCTCCGCGGAGGACGCAGCCATCCAGCTCCGGCAGTACGCAGCGGCAACGCTGCCGCCCGTGTGGGAGATTCCCAAAATAAGTGGTGACGCCGGTTTTCCTGTCTCTATTGAGATCACTGCGGAAGGCTGGCTGAGAATGGAGCTTCCCTGCGTCATGCCGCGGCGAAAGGACAATGACCGATCCCGCCTCCTGGCAGGACTGCTGCGGAATGCGATTCATCGGGCATTTCCGAAGCACGATCAGCCGAGATTTTACACCTGCGTACTGGTGTATGAACACATCTACGATCTCAGCCAAAGCAGGCGCTTTATCGACCACGATAACCTGGAGCTGAAGCATTGTCAGGATGTGCTGGAAGCAGCCTTCCTGACCAACGACACCTCAGCGCTCTGCTCTGCGTTTCAATGCAGTCATCGGGGCCCGCAAGACAGCGCCCGCATTTGGATACTGACGCCGGAGCAATTTCTCGAATGGCTGAAAAAACACCGTGAATGTTGGAATGGCAGCACCGAAAATAGGTAAGAGACAACCCGAAAACGCCTACCAATTCCTGTTCAAATGGCAGTGCGGATTTTCAGTGTTCTGTAGCAGAGGAAAACCCTTGCGGCGCAAGGACTCTCGGCCTTAAAAACGGTCGGGGGTAGGTTTTATAGGGTAAGGACTTTGGATAACGGTAAAGAGACCGTTCCGGCAGTCTGAGATAAGTATGTTGTAAAACGGATCTGCAACACAGGACCCAATCTGATCACGATCCCAGACAAATGGCTGCTGGACTTGGATACGGAAAGAGATGATAGCTCAGACGAACTCTTACTTTCCCCAAATGCTACGTTTCTAAGTCAACAGTCCGGAATGTAACACACAGGTGGTAACAGTATGGTCGAGGAATTGCAAGTGCCGATCCATCTCAAAGTGACGCTGACGATTAAGGAAGCCGCAGCATACAGCAACATTGGGATCAACAAGATCGAGAGTATGCTACGCAGTCCGAATTGCCCGTTTGTTCTCTATGTTGGGTCCAAAAAGCTGGTCAAACGCAGGGAGTTTGAGCAATATATCAGCCATAAGTTGATGATTTGACGGTAATTTCACTATTGAGAAAAGAAAGCTCGTGTGCTACAATCACATTGTTGCATAGGGCTTTTTTCTCTTTTTGAGAAAGGAGGCTCTAAATGGGCAAGAGTTTGCGAGGCAAAGAATGTGGCAAGGGTATCTGCCAAAGAAAGGACGGTTTATATAGCGCAAGATTTGTGACCAAAACCGGGAAGCGCCAGGCAAGTGCTTCTCCTCACTTCCGGAAGCACGAAATTGGCTGGACGATGCCAAGTATGCAGATAAGCACGAAAATATATTTGTTCCGCCAGATATGACGGTAGACGTGTGGTTTGAGTTTTGGATCGCTCATATCGTTGGGGATCTGGCTCCCAATACTCACAGAAATTTATGGAAGCGGCCAAACGCTCCCACAACTATGTGCAGTATGCCCTGATTTTAGAAACAGGGCTGCGGACAGGTGAAGTGATCGGGCTGACATGGGATGCGATAGATTTCCAGAATCGGACGCTGACGGTCAACAAAACCTTGGAGTACCGCCACAAGCAGCACTTTTGGCGTGCAGGACCTCCGAAAACACAGCAAAGCTACCGCACAATACCGTTGACGGATCGGGCTTATGAAATCCTCAAAGGTATTTGGAACAGCCGCCCGGAGCAAAAGGAGTCACCGACGCTGGACAAAACGCTTGAGTACATAGACAGACGTACAGGCGTTTCTTCTCGGCTTGTCATGCGCGATCTTGTCTTTATCAACTGGCGAACAGGAGAGCCAGCGAAGAACAGTTCCTATGATACCCACTTATATAAGCTCTGCGATGAAGCAGGGATCAAACACTTTTGTATGCACGCCCTGCGACATACCTATGCTACAAGAGCAATCGAAAGCGGGATGCAGCCAAAAGTACTGCAAAAATTGCTCGGTCATGCCAGCATCAAAACGACGATGGATCGGTATGTTCATGTGACTGCCGAATCGCTGGATTATGCCATCAAGCAATTTCAGCAAAATGGTATAGTCTGATAAAATCCAATAAAGCCAAATGCGGAAATGGTGTAAAAATGGTGTAACAGCCAAGACACCAAACGCTGAAACCCCTTGAAAATCAAGGAAAATCGAAGGAGAATGAGTACAAATGAAATTAGGTATCGTGGGGCTTCCTAACGTAGGAAAGAGCACCCTGTTCAACGCCATCACCAATGCAGGCGCGGAGAGCGCCAACTACCCCTTCTGCACCATCGACCCCAACGTGGGCATGGTAGCCGTACCGGACGCCCGGCTGGACAAGCTGGCAGAGATCTATGAGCCGGACAAAAAGACCCCGGCGGTCATTGAGTTCGTGGACATCGCCGGTCTGGTGAAGGGCGCCAGTCAGGGCGCGGGGCTTGGCAACAAGTTTCTGGCCAATATTCGCGAGACCGATGCCATCGTCCATGTGGTCCGCTGCTTCGACGATGAGAATATCATGCACGTGGTGGCGGACGCCGGCACCAACGTCCCGGTAGACCCTGTGGGAGACATCGAGGCCATCGACATGGAGCTGATCATGGCGGATCTGGACATGGTGCAGCGCCGGGTGGATAAGGCGCAGAAAGCCGCCAAGGGCGACAAGAAGTTCCTCCACGAAGTGGACGTGTTCAAGGCGCTGGCCCAGCATCTGGACGGCGGCAAATCCGCCCGCACCTTTGACTGCTCCGACGAGGACAAGGCCCTCATCGCAACCTCCGACCTGCTGACCCTGAAGCCCATCATCTACGCCGCCAACATGGACGAGGACGGCTTTGCCAATCAGGAGGGCAACGAGTATCTGAAGAAGGTCCGGGCGCTGGCGGAGGCCGAGGGCAGCGAGGTACTGCCCATCTGCGCCAAGCTGGAGCAGGATATTGCCGAGCTGGAGGGCGAGGAGAAGCAGATGTTCTTGGATGAGCTGGGCATTGCGGAATCCGGCCTGGACCGGCTCATCAAGTGCAGCTACTCCCTGCTGGGCCTCATCTCCTTCCTGACCTACGGCAAGGACGAATGCCGGGCATGGACCATCAAAAAAGGCACCAAAGCGCCGCAGGCCGCCGGCAAGATCCATTCCGACATCGAGCGGGGCTTCATCCGGGCGGAGGTCATCGCCTATGACGATATGATCAAATACGGCAGTGTCAACGCTGCCAAGGAAAAGGGCCAGCTCCGCAGCGAGGGCAAGGAGTATGTGGTGCAGGACGGCGACATGATCTACTTCCGCTTCAACGTCTGATTTGCAGAATCCGCGCACGGAACTTCATGCACGAGTACCGCCCCACGAAAACGTGCAAATGCTGGTGCATGAAGTTTTTGTGCATGATTTCCGGTTGCCCCGCAGGGGCGGAGAAATAGCACATTTCAATTTTACTGTGCTTTTGCATAGCAAAAAAGTCCCGCTTCGGCTGAAGCGGGGCTTTTGACGTATTTTGTGAAAGCTGTGCGGCGGCGGGCCTTTTCCACGGGCTCTGCCAACCGTCAGGAGCGGGGGCTTTTTTTCTGGCAGTCCGGGCAGATGCCCTCCACCACCAGCCTGTGGCGCAGGATCTGATAGCCCGTTTTCTGCGCCAGAGCCGCATCGTATTCCCGGTCATAGGGGCTGTCTACATCCCGGACGCAGCCGCAGATCACGCACCGCATATGGTAATGCGGATTCGTCCGAAGATCAAAGCGGTCGCAATCGGACATCACGACCCGAAAAATCTCCTGATTATCGCACAGCAGGTTCAGATTGCGGTAAACAGTCCCCCGGCTGATATGGGGATCCAGCGCGTGGACGTTCTGGAAGATCTGTTCTGCTGTGGGGTGATCCCGGCGGCTGCGTACTTCGTCCAGCACCAGCTGCCGCTGGCGGGTATTCCGCTGCTGTTTCATGTCCATCACCTCGCCTGCCGTAGTGGTTTGATTTTACCAGAAAACCGGCGAAAACGCAAGTTTTTGGCCGCTTCCGAATTCTGGAAGCCGCAAGCCGGGGGAGGGAAGCGGCCTCTGCGAAAAAATAAGGGCGGGGCGCTGGGAGTTTTTTCCCGTTTTGTAACAGTTTATTCATTTACTTCCCCTGTCATTTATGCTATGCTGAAACAGACCGTTCATGGTGTTATGTAGACCGCCCGGTACTGCTCCGGGCCTGTAGAACATAGGAGGCTACTATGAAAACCCGCATCCGCAAAATGACATCCCTGCTGCTGTCCTTCAGCCTGTTGGGGGCACTGAGCCTGCCTGCCGCCGCGTCGGAGGCGCTGGGGGAGGATCTGTCCGCCAAGGACACGGTGATCCATGAGGAAACCCAGCTGTCCACCAATGTGTTCTGGAGTACCGCCTATTCCGATCTCCGGACGGAAAACCTCATCACCTACAGCCCCAATAAAACCGTCACCCCCATCGTCACCTACGGCGGCGTGCTGACGGACCGTTCCAGCGTGGCGGATACGGCCAATGCGCTGGAAGGGGAGGGCTACCGGGTGGTGGCCGGGATCAACGGCGACTTTTACAATGTGTCCACCGGCCTGCCCATCGGGCTGGTAATCACGGACGGCGTCCTCCGCAGCAGCGACGCCGGGTATTACGCCATCGGCTTCCGGGCGGACGGCACCGCCGTGCTGGGAAAGCCCGGCGTTAAGGTCAGCGTCGATCTGGGCTACGCCGTGGACGACGGTTCCGGCAGCCCGGTGGAGCTGATCCGCCCGGTCATCGCGGTGAACAAGGCCCGCACCAACAGCGGCGTGTTCCTGTATACTTATGATTTCAACGCCAGACATACCACCGGCACCACGGAGGCAGGCGTCAACGTGGTCTGCACCGTGGAGCAGGGGCAGCTTGCCATCGGCTCCACGGTCACGGCCCGCGTGGAGCGGGTGGAGGAGACCACGGTGACTTCCATCCAGCCGGATCAGATCGTCCTCTCCGCCAACGCCAATGCGGACGCTTACTACACCAACGCCCTGCGGAATATGTCCGCCGGCAGCGAGGTGACGCTGACCGTTTCCGCCAACGCGGGCTGGGACGATGTGGAGTACGCGGTGGGCGCGCTGTACTGCCTTGCGGAAAACGGCGCAGTGGCCTCCGGTCTGGCCGCCGGGGTGAATCCCCGCACCGCCGTGGGGCAGAAGGCGGACGGCACGCTGGTGTTCTACACCATCGACGGCCGCAGAAGCGGCTACTCCATCGGCGCGTCTTTGGCGCAGGTGGGCCAGCGGCTGGTGGAGCTGGGCTGTGAAACCGTGCTGTGTCTGGACGGCGGCGGTTCCACCAATCTGGCCGTGACCACCCCGGACTCCACGGACGCGTCCATTATCAACCGTCCCTCCGAGTCCAACCGCAAAGTCACCAATCAGATCTTTCTGGTGGCCTCCAACCGCTCCAGCGGGCGGCTGGATCACTTCTATGTCAAGGCCGCCAGCGACTATGTGCTGGCGGGCAGCAGCGTGGCGGTGAACGTCACCGGCGTGGACACCAATTATATTCCCATGGACGCCGACTATGACCTCTCCGCCAGCGCCGGAACGCTGGAAAACGGGACACTGACCACCCCGGCCAGCGGCGGCGACGTCACCGTAATGGCCAGCGAACGGGGGAGCAGGGGCAGCACCGTGGTTCATGCCATCCGCACCCCGGATACCCTGACGCTGAAAAAAGGAACGGCCAGTCTGACCGCGCTGACCGTGGCTCCCGGCAGCAAAACCACCCTCACCGCCGGAGCCGTCTGGAACCATCTGACGCTGGCGGCGGACGCCAAAGCGTTCACATGGTCTGTCTCCGGCGATATCGGCACGGTGGATGAAAACGGCGTGTTTACAGCGGCGGCTCCCGGCTCCGGCAGCCTGACGGTCTCTGCCGGAGGGAAGAGCCTGACCATTCCCATCACCGTGGCCAGACAGGCCCTCAAGACGGTAGAGGACTTTGAAGATACCGAACTGATCTTCTCCAGCGGTCCCTATCTCAAGGTCTCCCGCACCCATGCCAGCGATTATGTCCAGCGGGGCCGCTATGCCGGAAAGCTGGACTACACCCTCAGCGCGGATACAGAGTGGCTGTCCATTGCGCTTGGCAGAGGCTTTTCCAACCTGACCGACCACTATACCGCTCTGAACCTCTGGGTTTATGGCGACGGCTCCGGCAATCAGCTCTCCTTCCTCTACACCGGGGACACAAAGAGCGACCTGAGACTGCCCGTTACCCTGCTGGACTTCACCGGCTGGAAGCAGGTCAGTGTCACGCTGCCCCAGTATTTCACCCTCAGCGGGCTGGAAATCTCCGTCCCCTCCACCACCTATGCCGATGACAGCGGCATCACGGTGGAATACGCGGATACGCCCCGCACCGGCACGGTCTGTATTGACCAGCTGGTTGGCTCCTTCCCCGGCACGGTGGACAACACGCCCCCTGCGGTGACGGCTGTGCTGGATCAGCAGAACTGGGCGGTGGATGTGAAGGTCTCCGACGGGGTGGACGGCGTTCTGCCCCAGTCCTCCATCACCGTGGCCATGAACGGCGATGCGGGGCAGGCGCTGGAGGGTTACGATATCAAAAACGGCACACTCAAGTACTATCTGCCCGCCCCCGGCGAGGCGCAGGAGGCAACCCGCGTCACCGTGACCGCTGTGGATGCTTCCGGCAATATCGGTCGGGCCAGCGTGGATATCGATCCCTCCGGCGTGGATCACAAGTTCAATGATATCAGCGACTACTGGGCTGCCGACTATGTGGATTTCCTCTACAACGCCGACATCACCACCGGCTACAGCGACGGCTCTTTCCGCCCCAACCAGAATATCAGCCGGGCTCAGTTTGCCGTCATGCTCTACCGCTATCTGAAGCTGGATGAGAACCAGTACGCCAATGTGTCCCTGCCCTTTGCGGACCTTGGCAGCATCCCGGCGTATGCCATTCCCGCAGTGAAGGCTCTGTACGCCGAGGGCGTCATCACCGGCTCTGAGAAGAACGGACAGCTGTATTTCAATCCCGGCAGCTCCCTAACGCGGGCGCAGGCCGCCGCCATGATCGGCCGCACCCAGGCAAAGGGCTATGCGCTGGCGGATCTGACCTTTACCGACAGCGCCCAGATCCCCACTTACGCCGCCTACTACATCCGGGCCATGGTGGGGCAGGGGGTCATCAACGGCTACAGCGACGGCAGCTTCAAGCCCCACAGCAACATTACCCGCGGTCAGATGGCCAAGATTCTCTACAACCTGATGTAACAGCACACCGAAAACGCCCCCGCCCGTTTTAATCGGACGGGGGCGTTGTTATCCAGTGCCTGAGAATTGCTCACGGGAGGCGCGTCAGAATTAGAAAAAGCAGAAACGCTATCGGAATCAGGGCGAGGATCGTGTGCCGCCTTTACCGTGTATGGAAGCGGACCATGGCGGGGACGGGGAGAAAGCGTTACAGCTCTGTGGAATATGCACCCAGCAGATCGTCAATATCATGGTCATTCAGCAGGACGATCACATGATTCGCATCATAATATTGCCGGTTCTTCACGTTGTTTATAAAATCCTTGTATTTTACCGTTTTCTCCGACCGCACCATGACGTACCATTCCTCAATCCCTTTGATTTGATTGAGGACGATATACGGTTCCGTAGGAACAACGCAGGGAATATCGGCGGCAACGGAATAAACTCCGAGTAACTGGTCTGTCGCTTTCCTCCGAAAAACATGAGGGGCGGCGTAATACACATCCTGCGACTGGATTTCATTCAGGAACGCTTCAAGATTTTCCGGATTCTGATGAATCTTCGCCAATTCCCGCTGTCCGATGGAAATGGGATTGAACACCCCGAACAGTTCAAATCGCTTGTATGCGTCTCCTGTTTTTTCTTCTATATCCTCCAACGCCATACGGCTGGCATCTTCATCCCATTTTATATAGGTTTCGCTCTCATCACACCATATTTCTGCCGCAAAGGCAAATGGCGTTCCCTCTGGACAGATGCGGCCCTGTGCCGTATACTGAAAGAAAACCGCGGCGGGAGGGGTAGCTATGAAATTCTGCGAGGCGCTGGATGTCCGGCCGGGCGTTACCGCCGTCATCGGCAGCGGCGGCAAGTCCAGTTTGCTGCGCCGTCTGGCGGAGGAGGTTCCGGGGACGGTCATTCTCTGCACCACCACCCATATCCGTCCGTTTTCCGAATACCCGGTGCTGGAAAACCCGTCTCCGGCGGACATCCGGCAGGCGCTGGCTGCCGGACGAGTCCTCTGTACCGGTACACCCTGCGAAAACGGCAAGCTCACCGCCCCGGCGCTGCCCATGGAAGTGCTGGCAGAGCTGGCGGACTTTGTGCTGGCGGAGGCTGACGGTTCCCGGCAGCTGCCCCTGAAAGCCCATGCTGCCCACGAGCCGGTGATCCCGGAAAACAGCCGCCGCGTGATCTGCGTGGTGGGGGCGTCCGGGTTCGGAAAGCCCATCCGGGAGACGGTTCACCGCTGGGAGAGGTTCTGCGGGCTGACCGGCGCGGCGGAAACGGAGCTGGTGACGCCGGAGCTGGCGGCAAAAGCGCTGCTGGCAGAGGGTCGCTGCGACACCATGCTGCTGAATCAGATCGACGGGGCTGACCGCCGTCCGGCGGCGGAGCGCTTCGCGGCGGAACTGGCGGGGCATGGCCTGCGGGTCTGGGGCGGCAGCCTGCGTCTGGGTTCTATTTTCCCTCTTTGACGGCGTGGGCATCTGCAAATGTAAATTTTGACAATCCAATTTGCGCTTTTTACAAAAAAAGAAAAATCCTTTGTATGGCCTGACAAAAATGAGCGGATTTTTTGGCGCGGGGGTTCACAGCTCTATTCCAAAATGTTATAATTTAACGAAACGTCAACGGTTGCCTGGCTTCCGCTAACATAGAATGCAGCATGGATGAATGGAGAAGTTGTATGAATACGAGGGAGAGACTGGAATACATGGTTCCCAAGATAGGGCTGCGGAACATCAAGACGGCTCTTGCGGCGGCGCTGTGCGCTCTGGTGTACTATTTTCTGGACCGCAGTCCGGCTTTTGCCTGCATCGGCGCGATTTTCGGCATGGGCAGCAGCTATGAGCAGAGCCGTCTCCACGGCGGCAACCGTTTTTTCGGCACGCTGGTGGGCGGATTTATCGGCATGGGGCTGTTCGCCATTTATATGGAACTGTTTCCGGACGGCAGCAACCGCTGGTTTCTGGTGCCGCTGACCTTTATTGGCGTTGTCATCCTGATCCTGCTGTGTCAGCATATCTGGGTGGGCGGCGTGCAGCCCGGCGGGGTAGTGCTGTGTATTCTGCTGTTCAATACCCCCACGGACACTTACATCACCTATGCCCTGAACCGAATTCTGGATACCGGCATCGGCGTGCTGGCTGCCATTTTCGTCAACGGGATGCTGCCCGGCGGCTTTACCTTCGGATTCATGCACCGCTTCTATGAGCGGGTGGGTATTCGGGACGATGTGGTGGACGAATTTCGGGCCAAGACCGTAGTTTGAGCTTCATGTGAAGAAAAAGCCTTCCACCATGTGGAAGGCTTTTTTGCATCTGTATGCAATTTCCTCCGGAATCCTCATGAGCAATTTATGTGTAATTTCATCTGTAATTTTGCCTTTTGTTCGGCAATCCCGGCAATGCTTTTGCAATTCCAGCAAACCCGCAAACCGTTGAAATCAAAAGAAAAACCGGGGAACCATAGTCTATCGGTAAGCGTCAAGTGTAGCGGTGGATTGAAGGTTACCCGTGAAAATGAGAGAATATCCCCAAACTGGAATACAGCATCCGGGAGTATATGCGGAATCCTGCCACGCCCAACGCGGCGCAGGGATCATGGCAATGGTGGAATGCCTGAACATACTCAAGAGCGCCGAGGGGACTATCTGCACGGGCCGGGAAATGACCAGGGATGACGCGGAGGCGTGGGCGGCCCACATGGTCAACGAGGACGGCACCACCGGCTCGCACTGGCCTATGGAGCAGACCACGGCCCTGGCGGAGAGTATGGGCCTTTCGTGAGATCAGATCTCCCCGTGGTGCTGGTGGGTCACGATGAACATGATGTACTCAGACTACGGCAGCGTGGCCATCCACTACGGCGTCAGCACGGCGGAGTCCTTCGCGGAGCTGGCGCAGGCGTTCCTCTTTGACAAGGACGGCCCCGGCCCCAAGGCGAAGCTGGCGGCCTACTACCACGGCATCGTGAAGGCGGGGGAGTAAAGCCGACTGTGTTCGGGACTGTGTTCACGCATCCCCTTATAACCGGTTTTATCTGGTTCTAACGGACAGTTAAAAACAGCAAAAAACCGTTGAAATTGCAAGCATTGCAAGCAATTCCAACGGTTTTTCATTTGGCGCGGAAGGAGGGATTTGAAGAGGACAGGATTCGTTTTTTATAACTTATTTGATCGAAATATGTAATATTTAGTTCTAAAATCATAAAATTTGGTACCAGTCAGTCCAGTTGTTTTATAGAGGATGACCCGCTAAAGGGTCAAAATAAGGGTCAAATTCAGGCCCGCGAAAGGACTGTCACACAATGGAAATTACTTATCGGAAGCATGAAGATTATTGTGTCCCCAATTTGCTTATGCATGGAAGTGAACCGGCAGAATACGGACGTTTTGGCAGGATGCGGCTCAAGTATCTGAAGGAGCATCGCAGAGGAACTTATACCACCTTGAAAACTTCCGGGCAACTAACACATCACCTCAACGAAATCGACCGTGAAGCAAACCAAATGTTACGGTTGCTAATCGAGCAGATGGCTCAGGCGCAAGGCATTACGGAACAGCTAAAGGCCGAGGATCAAGTGGCATGGGTCGGGGCGGTGAACTGCATCCGCAGTGCGGTGGAGGAAATTGTGTTAAATGAACTGATCTGCTGTTGATAAAATGAAAAACCTGCCGTTCAAATGATTTTGGACGGCAGGTTTTCATATTTCGTGCAAAAATTCAAAGGCTGCACAGCCTACGGCACAAAACAATCGTTTGTTTCGGTATGTAGAGAGAAACCGCTTATAGCTGATAGCACACTTTCATTAAACTTTTCCAGTGGTCACATTGTTATCCCATATTGCGGCATGGAAGTGTGGCGATTCTGGAGGTCTCATGCTATACTGATGGTCACCGGAAGCCGCTCAAAAATTTTTTTAATTTTTTTGAAAATCGTGTAAGAAATGGCGCGGCTCGTGCGTCTATATAGCAGAAACCCCAAAAAGCTACATAAAAAAGGTGGTGGAGCTGATGCTGGCGATCCTTTTAGCCGCATTGGA
>UQVS01000014.1 GCA_900544615.1 uncultured Oscillibacter sp.
CAGGCTGCTTTTTGAATCGGATGAAGTTATGCGTGCTCGGCCTCGTATTTTTTCAGGAACTCCACTAGAGCCTCCACGCCCTCCTTGGGCATGGCATTGTAGATGGATGCCCGGAGACCGCCGACGCTCTTGTGGCCTTTCAGGTTGTCGAAACCGGCGGCTTTGGTAGCGGCCACCACCTCGGCGTCCTGCTCCTTGGAGGGGGAGACGAAGGGAACATTCATATAGGAGCGATCCTCTTTCCGAACAGCGCCGGTGAAGAACTTGCTCTGGTCCAGAAAATCGTACAGGATCGCAGCCTTTTCCGCGTTCCGCTTCGCCATGGCCTCCAGACCGCCGTTGGCCAGCAGATACTTGAACACCTTGCCGCAGCAGTAGATGGCCCAGCAGTTAGGGGTGTTGTAGAGAGAATCGGCGTCTGCATGGGTCTTGTAGCGGAGATAGGTGGGAACGAATTCCGGCACATCGTCCCGGATCAGATCCTCCCGAATAATGACGATGGCCATACCGGCGGGGCCTACGTTCTTCTGGACACCGGCCCAGATCAGGCCGTATTTGCTGACGTCGCAGGGGCGGGAGAGGAACATGGAGGACTGATCCGCCACCAGAATCTTTCCCCTGGTATCGGGCAGGTGATGCCATGTGGTGCCGTGGATGGTTTCGTTTTCGCAGATATAAACGTAGT
This sequence comes from uncultured Oscillibacter sp., assembly GCA_900544615.1. GTDB lineage: Bacteria > Bacillota > Clostridia > Oscillospirales > Oscillospiraceae > Oscillibacter. The sequence continues at coordinate 686 of UQVS01000014.1, forward strand.
CTGCATTATCGGGAATATCCAGATCGGAGCAGTCGGGAATGTAGCTGAAATTCTTGTCGGCGGAGGAGGCGACCACCTTTACCTCACCGTAGCGCTTGGCTTCGGCAATGGCCTTTTTGCTCCAGGCACCGGTTTCCACATAGCAGGCCACGCCATTTTTCATCAGATTCATGGGAACCATGGCAAACTGCACCGTGCCGCCGCCCTGAACGAAAAGAATTTTATAGTTTTCGGGAATGTTCATCAGCGTCCGCAGATCGGCCTCGGCTTCTGCCAGAATGTCCTGAAACACCTTGGAGCGGTGGCTCATCTCCATGACGCTCATACCGCTGCCGTGGTAATTCAGCACCTCGGCGGCAATCTCCTCCAGAACCGGCTCCGGCATCATGGCAGGGCCGGCAGAAAAATTGTAAACGCGATCGTATTTCACAGGAAAGACTCCTTCCAAACGCAGAATTACGCAATGCGCTCTTTCATTATACGGCGGGATCCCCGCGGAAATCAACGGATAAAGCGGAAAAAAAGGGCGGAGAAAAGCCTGTCGCTCCGGCAAAACCCACAAGAAAACACACCTTTTTTATAAAAAAGATTTTTTTGTAAAAAAGGATTGACGAGTGTGCTGGAATATGGTAAAATTCTCATTACCTGTGAAAAAGGGCTTTTTCGTCGTGCGTTTTTTCGCTTTTCGCGCAGCAGAAAACCTTTTCAAATCTACAGGGAGGCAGTCGGTATCCCCGGCACGCCGGGCATGATACCAATAATAAGGAGGTGCCGTTAATGCGCGTAAAGGTCACTTTGAGATGCAATGAGTGCAAGCAGAGAAACTACAATACGATGAAGAACAAGAAGAATACCCCGGACAAGCTTGAACTGAACAAGTATTGCCGCTTCTGCAAAAAGCACACGCTCCACAGCGAAACCAAGTAAGAGCGGATTACTGAGAAAGGGCGTGTAGTTTTTTATGGCAGAAGAAGCGAAGAAGAAGCGCGGAACGTGGTTCCGTGAGATGAAAAGCGAATTGAAGAAGGTCACCTGGCCCAATAAGGAGACTGTACTGAAGAATACCGGCACCGTGCTGCTGTGCTCCCTGCTCATCGGCGCGTGCATCTGGATTTTCGACGGCGTGGCTTACTCCCTGGTTCAGCTGATCCTCAGCGTGTTCAAAGGTTAAGGAGAACCGCGATGTCGGAAAACGCGAAGTGGTATGTGATTCATACCTATTCCGGTTATGAAAATGCCGTTAAAACCAGCATTGAAAAGTTCGTCAATGGCCGCGGCATGGAGGATATGATCCTGCAAATGGAGATCCCCGTGGAGACCGTGAAAGAGGTCACCGAGTCCGGCGAGACGAAGGAAGTCGAACGGAAGGTATTCCCCGGCTATGTGCTGGTAAAGATGGTCATGACGGACGATACATGGCATCTGGTGCGGAATGTCCGCGGTGTCACCGGCTTTGTCGGCAGTGCCAACAAGCCCATCCCCCTGACGGAGGAGGAAGTGCTTGCCATGGGCATGGAAAAGCATGAGATCGTTGTGGGCTACAACGTCGGCGACCATGTCCGCATTGTGGACGGGCCGTTTGCAAACCTCACCGGTGTTGTGGAAGAGATCGAACCCGAAAAGAATCAGGTCAGCGTTATGGTTTCCATGTTCGGCCGTGAGACCCCCGTGGAACTGGAGCTGGATCAGGTGGAAGTCCTGGCCTGATCGTTCCCGCCGGGATCCCCGGCAAACAGTGGGAGGGGCTTGGCCCCGCCAAAGACGGACGGCTGTCCGCCACCACATTTATGATTTAGGAGGTGCTACTCCGTGGCACAGAAGATTACTGGTTATGTAAAACTGCAGATCCCCGCAGGCAAGGCGACTCCTGCTCCCCCGGTCGGCCCCGCTCTGGGCCAGCACGGCGTCAACATTGCCGCTTTCACCAAGGAATTCAACGAGCGCACCAAGAATGACATGGGCCTGATTATCCCCGTGGTCATCACTGTGTACGCTGACCGTTCCTTCACCTTCATCACCAAGACGCCCCCCGCGGCCGTCCTGATCAAGAAGGAGTGCAACATCGAGTCTGGTTCCGGCGTTCCCAACAAGACCAAGGTTGCCACCATCTCCAAGGCTTCCGTTCAGAAGATCGCTGAGATGAAGATGCGCGATCTGAACGCCGGCAGCCTGGAGGCCGCTATGAGCATGATCGCCGGTACCGCCCGTTCCATGGGCGTCGTAGTGGGCGACTAACTGAAATAACAGCCGTGCGGTCATAGACCGCTCGATACAGTGGGAGGACTTGTTCCGAAGAACCACTATGAGGAGGAATAACATTGTTTAGAGGCAAGAAATATCAGGAGAGCGCCAAGCTGATCGACAAGAGCGCTCAGTATGAAGCCGCTGAGGGCATGGACCTCATCTGCAAGACCGCTAAGGCCAAGTTTGACGAGACTGTTGAGCTTCACGTGAAGCTGGGCGTTGACTCCCGTCACGCTGACCAGCAGGTTCGCGGCGCAATCGTGCTGCCCCACGGCACCGGCAAGACTGTCCGCGTGCTGGTGTTCGCCAAGGGCGATAAGGCTGAGGCTGCCAAGGCTGCCGGCGCCGACTTCGTTGGCGATATGGATCTGGTGGAAAAGATCCAGAAGGAAAACTGGTTTGATTTCGATGTGGTCATCGCCAGCCCTGACATGATGGGCGTGGTGGGCCGTCTCGGTAAGGTGCTGGGCCCTAAGGGTCTGATGCCCTCTCCCAAGGCCGGTACCGTGACCCCCGATGTTGCCAAGGCCGTTCAGGAGTCCAAGGCCGGTAAGATCGAGTATCGTCTGGACAAGACCAACATCATTCACTGCCCCATCGGCAAGGTGTCTTTCGGTGCCGAGAAGCTGGCCGACAACTATAACGCCATTATGGGCGCGATCGTCAAGGCCAAGCCCGCTACTGCCAAGGGCCAGTATATCAAGAGCTGCGTCGTCGCCTCCACCATGGGCCCTGGCGTGAAGATGAACACCGCAAAGATGATCTGATGATGCAGGCGGGGGAGTTCGATCTTCCACCTTGCATACAACTCCGCCCCCGCCGTGCGTATTCGCCTGTGCGAGACGCTTGAAATTTGCGGGGCGAGGAGGATCGCTCGTCAGGCTGTGCTCTGATGAGAGATGTGATCATTCCGTTGGACGGAAGGAGTGGAGACGCTGCTTCCGCAGAAACGGAAAATGATATTGAATTTTGCAAAAATACTTGACATTTTAGCAAAATTTGATATAATAACAGTCGCGTTCCAAAGACAGCAGGTGGAGGAAACTCCGTAAGTCCTGCCGAGGATGGCAAAATCTTTTGATGATGCTTTTCTGTCCTCATGTCTTTTGGCATGGGGACAGTTCCTTTTTAGAACGCCTCTGATTCAGGCGGACGGAGGTCCGCCGCAAATTCTCATGGAGGTGAAACCAAGTTATGCCTAACGCAAAGGTCCTTTCCGAGAAGCAGGCAATCGTTGCCGAGCTGACCGAGAAGATCCAGAAGGCTACCGCAGGCGTCATTGTCGACTACAAGGGTATTACCGTTGAGGAAGACACTGCGCTGCGTAAGGAGTGCCGTGAGGGCGGCGTGGATTATGCGGTTGTGAAGAACACCCTGCTGCGCTTTGCTTTCAACAACACTGGCCTGAACGATCTGGATGATCTGCTGAACGGCAGCACTTCTCTGGCTCTGGCCGCTGATCCCGTGGCTCCCGCCCGTGTCATGGCTGACTACGCCAAGAAGCTGGATGGCAAGTTCGAGATCAAGGGCGGCTTCATGGACGGTAAGCCCGTCGATCTGGCCACCATCAACTCTCTGGCTGCAATTCCCCCGCTGCCCGTTCTGCAGGCTCAGGTTCTGGGTACCATGCTGGCTCCCATTACCGGTTTGGCTGTCGTTCTGAAGCAAATCGCCGAGAAGCAGGGCGCTCCCGCCGAGGAAGCTGCTGCTGAAGCTCCCGCTGCTGAATAAGCAGCACTCAACCCACACTAACAAAAAATAACTATTAGGAGGCAAATACAATGTCTGAGAAAGTTACCGCTATGATCGAAGAGATCAAGGGTCTCACTGTTCTGGAACTGTCCGAGCTGGTTCACGCTCTGGAGGAAGAGTTCGGCGTTTCTGCCGCTGCTATGGCTGCTCCCGCTGCTGGCGGTGCTGCTCCCGCTGCTGAGGAGAAGACCGATTTCGACGTGGTTCTGACCGGCTTTGATGCCGCTGCCAAGATCAAGGTCATCAAGGTTGTCCGCGAGATTACCGGCCAGGGTCTGGCTGAGGCTAAGGCTACCGTTGAGGGCGCTCCCAAGACCCTGAAGGAAGGCGTCTCCAAGGAGGATGCCGAGGCTCTGAAGAAGCAGATCGAAGAGGTCGGCGGCAAGGTCGAGCTGAAGTAATCAGCTTTTCCTGCACTGCAATCTTGCATAAAGGGAACCCCGCATCTGGTTACAGATGCGGGGCCTTTTTATGTGCGGACGAATCTGCGGCAATGTGCATAGAAAACAGAAGCGGTTTATGGTTGAAATGTTAAAAAAGTAAAAAGGAATTGAGAAATGCGGGAGAGCGCTGTATAATAAGAAATGTCAGGTGAAAAGTGCAAACTTTTCGCTGTTTCCAAAAACGAAAACGAATCCAACACAGAAAAAAATTCCTGTTTCTGAAAAGTAGAGGAGGACGTCCAAATGGCTTCTTATGATTCCCTGATTATCGGCGAGATCGCAGAGGATACCAATGTGGACTATGACGGCACCGTGGTTCATGCGGTTGGCGGCGCGGTATATTACTCCGGCTTCGCCGCAGCCAATATCGGACACAAGATCGCAGTATTGCCCAAAGCGGATACTGCAAAAATAGACCTGAAAGCGGCGTTTGCCAAAGCGACCAACATTACCGTCTACCCACTTCACAGCCGGAACTCCTTCGTCACAAAGAATGTCTACCATACGCCGGATCGGGAGCGCCGTACCTCCACGGTGGACAGCGCCATTGACCCGTATCGGCCGGAAGAAGTTCCGGAGGAGATCCATGCCAAAATTTGGCATTTGGCCGGCTTGATCCGGGGGGATATTCCAGACGAGATGATTCCCTATGCGGCGCAGCGCGCGATGGTGGCTGTGGACGTCCAAACCATGATCCGCTGTCTGGAAAACGGCGGAATGGTGTACCATGATTGGGCGGCAAAGAAGGAACTGCTGCCGTACATCCGTTTCCTGAAAACCGATGCTGCCGAGGCAGAGGTACTCACGGGCCTGACAGACCGGGTGGAAGCCGCCAAGGTGCTCTATTCATGGGGCGCTAAGGAAGTTTTGATTACCCATAATACAGAGGTACTGGTCTATGATGGTCAGGAGATCTACACCTGTCCCATCAAGGCGCGAAACCTTTCCGGCCGCACCGGCCGGGGGGATACCACCTTTGCCTGCTATATCAACGAGCGGCTCAGCAAGGATATCCCGACGGCGCTGAAAACGGCCACCGCGCTGGTTTCCCTGAAAATGGAGACGCCGGGGCCCTATATGGGAACTCGCGCGGATCTGGAGGCTTACGAAAAGGAATTTTTTTAGGAGCGGACATGAACGGCAATAGGGAAGCGTTGAAGAACCTTCAGCAGCAGACTTTGGAGAAAAGGCGGCTGGATGCCAGACTCCGTGAGCTGTATGCACAGAGGGAGACGCTGAAAAAGCAGACGGAGGTGCTGGAACAGGCAAGACAGAAAGAGCAGGCGGATGTTGACCGGCTGGAGGGCCGCAGTCTGGCGGCGTTCTTCTATTACACAGTGGGGCGGCTGGATGAGAAGCTGGACAAGGAGCGGCAGGAGGCATATGCGGCTCAGGTCAAATACGATGCGGTGGCGCGGGAACTGGCGGCAGTTGAAGAGGATGCCGCCCGCTGCGAGGCGCGGTTAACTCAGCTGGAAGGCTGCGAACAGATATATGAGACGGCGCTGGCAAAGAAGGCTGCGGCTCTCCGGGAATCCGGCAGCGCTGCGGCGCAGGAGCTTTTGGAAGCGGAAGCCCGGATCGCCGGTCTGGAGGAACAGCTCAGGGAGATCCGGGAAGCCGCAGACGCCGGAGAAGCGGCTCTGGACGCCGCAGGTCAGGTTCTTGAGACACTGGACAGCGCAGAGGGTTGGAGCACTTGGGACATACTGGGCGGCGGCCTGCTGGCGGATCTTGCCAAGTATGAGGAGCTGGACAACGCACAGGAGCAGGTGGAACAGCTTCAGGAGAAGCTGCGGCAGTTCAAAACAGAGCTGGCAGACGTCACGATAGAAGCGGAGCTTCAGGTCAGCGTAGATGGTTTCCTGCGCTTCGCGGACTTTTTCTTTGATGGGCTGTTTGCGGATCTGGCTGTTATGGAGCATATCAATGATTCGCAGGAGAAGATACGAAGTACCCAAAAGGAAATTCAGGCGGTGCTGGAACGGCTGACCGCCATGCGGGAGGAGATGTCTGCGGCCCTGGATAGAGAACGCGAACGGGCGGATCGAATCACGGTGGACACCCCGCTCTGACGATGCGGACTGTGTAGAAACGGATTACTCTGACAGCGCGAGACTGCTCCGGCAGTACGAATATAAAACCGCACCTCATGGATACCCATGAGGTGCGGTTTTTAGCAGACAGGGGAGAGACGCCTATTTCAGAACCCGGACGCAGCCCTCGATCAGACTCAGGGACACGGTATCGCCCACGCTGAAACGCTCCGTCAGCTGGGGGTTGTAGACCTCCACGATGATGGGCTGCTCACCAAGCATGACCTCGTACTCAATTTTGGCACCGTAATAGGTGGCGCGGGAAACGGTGCCGGGGAGCTGCCCCGCATCTCTGGTGAGGACAAAGGACTCAGGACGCACCGTCAGGCAGCAGGCGCCGCCCTCCGCCACGCCGTCCATCTTGCCGGGCGCAGGGATGGAGAAGGTCTTGCCGTTGACTTCCACCAGCGCAGCCTGCCCGTCGCGGCCCTTGAAGATGCCGTCGATGAAGTTGGCCTTGCCGATGAAGTTCGCCACAAAACGGCTGGCGGGCTGCTCGTAGATCTCCTGTGGCGTACCCTGCTGGCAGATAACGCCGTCCTTCATGATGATGACCTTATCGGAGATCGCCATGGCTTCGGACTGGTCGTGGGTGACATACAGGGAAGTGATGCCCAGACGCTGCTGGAGCGCCCGCAATTCATCCCGCATACTCTCCCGGAGCTTGGCGTCCAGATTGGACAGCGGCTCGTCAAACAGCAGCACGGAAGGCTCAATCACCACGGCGCGGGCCAGCGCCACGCGCTGTTGCTGGCCGCCGGAGAGCTGATTGGGGAACCGCTTTTCCATTCCCTTGAGCTGCATCAGCTCCACCACGTTGTTGGTGCGCTGGATGATCTCATCCTGCGGCAGCTTGGCTACCCGCAGGCCGTAGGCAATATTTTCCCAGATATTCAGGTGGGGGAAAAGGGCGTAGGACTGGAACACCATGGAAATGCCCCGCTTGTTGGGGGGAATTTTGGCAACGTCTCGTTCGCCGATAAACACATTGCCGCTGGTGGGATACTCAAAGCCGGAGATCATCCGCAGGGTGGTGGTTTTGCCGCAGCCGGAGGGGCCCAGCAGCGTCACCATCTCACCGTCCTTGATTTCCAGATTGATGTGGTCAACAGCCACGAAATCCTTGCCGGTATCAGGCTGCTGGAAGATTTTCGTTACGTCCTTCAGGACCACGCCGGAGCTTTTCTTGCTGAAGTCCAGCTTATCATTTTCATGGCTCATTTTGATTCCTCCGTATTCGATTTAGCTTGCGGCACCTTGGAACGGGGCGCCAGCAGGAAGTTGATGACAGCGTTGAACAGGCCGATGAACACCAGCAGGATGCCTACCATCATGGTAACGAAGGCTGCTGCCTGACCGTATTTGGCCATGTCGAACAGGGAATAGATGTTGCTGGTGACCAGCTTCCACCGGGGAGAGACCAGGAAAATGACTGCGCTGACGGCGGTGATCGCCTTGGTGAAGGAGTAGACAATGCCGGAGAAGAAAGCGTTTTTCAGCATGGGCAGTGTGATGCGGCGGAAAGAGTAGCCGGTGTCAGCGCCCAGAATGGTGGAGGCCTCCTCAATGGAGTTGTCGATCTGCAGCAGAGTCGTGGTGCCGGACTCGATGGCCACAGGCATATTACGGAATGTAAACACGATCACCAGAATAATGCCGGTGCCGGTGAGGGCCAGCGGCTTGGAGTTGAAGCCCAGAATATAGCTGATACCCAGCACGGTACCGGGAACGGCGAACATCAGAACGGAGGAAACTTCAATGAAGCGCTTGCCGTAATAATTCCGCTTGGCGGTGATGTAGGCGATGACCATGCCCAGCAGGCCGCCGATGATGGCGGAGATCAGGCCCAGCGTCATGGAGTTCTTCAGGCTGTCCCAGCCGTATTGAAGGGCCTTGTGGTACTGATCCAGCGTCAGGGAGAAGTCTACGCCCCATGTGCGGACAAAGGAGGCGAAGATCACAGTGCCGTAGAACAGGATGATGATGGCGGAAACGATCAGGCAGAAAGCAAACAGCGGCCACTTGATATGGGGTTCGTTGATGAGCTTTCGGGCCTGCGTGGGCTTGCCGGTAACGGTGACGAAGCTCTTTTTATTGACCCAGTATTTATTGAGAAGATACGCGATGACCGCAGGCAGAAGCAGAAGCAGCGCCAGCACGGAGCCTTTACGCATATCGTAACTGCCGGTGATAATGTTGTAGACTTCAATGGAGAGCGTGGTGTAATCGCCGCCGATGGTAGCCGGATTGGAGAAATCCTCCAGAGACTGGATAAACACCAGCAGCGCGCCGGAAATGATGCCGGGGAGAGACAGGGGGAATGTTACCGTCCAGAAGGTTTTCCAGCGGCCAGCGCCCATGTTGCAGGCGGCGTCCTCCACGGATGCGTCGATGGAGGACAGAATACCGGAGAGCGTCAGGTAGGCGATGGGGAAGAAGCTCATGACCTGCACAACGATCAGGCTCTTCATGCCATACACGCTGCTGCCGGTAATGCCCAGCAGGTTCTTGGAGATCAGCCCCTGCTTGCCGAACAGGAAGATGATGGACAGGGACAGCACAAACGGCGGGGAGAGGATGGGAAGGGTTGCCATGGTCTTGAAAAAGCCCTTTCCGGGGATATTTACGCGGGTGACTGTGTAGGCGAATACATAGCCGATGAACGTGGCGATCACGGCCACGATCAGGCCCAGCGCCATGGTGCGGCCAAATACCTTGCCGTACCGGGGCGTTTGCAGAATGGCGATCAGATTGGCCAGAGAGAACGCGCCGGTCTCGTCTGTAAGGCTGTAGATCAGCGTTTTGGCCAGAGGATAGATGACGAACAGCAGCAAAAGCGCAAATGAAAGGATGATGGCGATCAGCAGAAGCGGCTGCTGCAGGATCATCTTCGTTTCATTGAGGCGCTTTGCGCGGGTAGTGGCATTTGCCATGAGCGTTCCTCCTGAGTGAGAGTGTCAAAAAACGGAGACCGTTTGCACGGCCTATGGAAAGCAGTAGGGTCTTGGAATGACAGGGGCCTCCTCCCTGACGGGGAGGAGGCCCGTTTGCAGGAATCAGAATTCAGTTGAAACTTCCGGGATTAGCCCTCAGGCTTGGTTGCGATCTTGGTCTCGAACTGCTCGCAGTACTCGCTCTTGACGCTGGCAGCCCAGACAGCGTCGTAATCAATGACGGGAACCTGATCCAGCGTCACCAGACCGTCGGCTACGGGGGCGTCGGTGTTGGTGGGAACGCGGAAGGAGTCGTTTTCGGCGTAGCAGGACTGACCGGCCTCGGAAGTCATCCAGTCGATGAACTTCTTGGCGTTCTCCTGCTCGTCAGCCTTGCCGCCCTTGATGAGCGCCATGGCGCCGACCTCATAACCGGTGCCGTCGGTGGGGAAGCTCAGCTCGATGTGGTAGCCTTCGGGAGTCAGCTGCAAAGCGTCGTGGGAGAAGGTCAGGGCGATGGCAGCCTCACCGATGGCAACGGCGTTGGGAGCAGCGGAGCCGGATTTGGTGTACTGGCTCATGTTCTCATTCAGCTTTTCCATGTAATCCCACACCTGATCGTCGCCCTTGAGCTGGACCAGCGTGGCCAGAACAGTGTAGGCGGTGCCGGAGGTGGCGGGGTGCGCCATAATGACTTCGCCCTTGAATTCGGGCTTCAGCAGGTCATCCCAGCTGGTGGGATATTCCAGACCCTTTTCGGCGAACCAGTCGGCGTTGCAGGCGAAAGCGATGCAGCCCACATAGATGGGATTCCAGGTGCCGGTGGGATCCAGATAGGCTTCGGGGGTCTTATCCAGATTAGGGGACTGATAAGGCTCCAGCAGCCCCTTATCCACGGCGGCGATGTAGTTATCCGTGGAGCCGCCGAACATCAGCGTTGCCTGCGGGTTGTCCTTTTCGGCTTCCACGCGGGTCAGCATTTCACCGGCGGAAAGACGGACATAATTGATCTTGATGCCGGTCTCTTCTTCAAATTTGTTGAAATAGTAGATGACTTCGCTTTCAGGAAATGCGGTGTAAACGGAGAGTTCCTTACTGCCGGAGGATTCGGCAGGCTGCTCGGTCTGGGTGTCATCGGTGTTGGCGGAGGAATCGCCGGTACTGCTGCCGCCGCAGGCGGTGAGTGCCAGCAGACTGGTAGCGGCCAACAGGGCGGCAAACAGACGCTTGGTGGATTTCTTCATAAATCGTTTCTCCTTTTCAGCCAAATTTCTATTTCGATCCCCGCATGGGGGAGGGAAACCATGATAAAAAGCCTTATCCAAGACGGCACATGGCCCACACGGCGTTGTGATCGGACAGCTCTGCGCCCTGAAAACGCGCCAGAGCGGAATCGGGTCTGGCGTATGTAAAGTCCTCTCTGGCGGTGGAGATCATCCGGCTCTCCGAGGCGGAAGCCCCTTTCAGAAGGATCCAGTCCAGCCGCAGGGGGAGGAAGCTGCCGTCCGGCAGGGGCTTGCGGCGGGTAAGACGCGGTTCTTTGGGGACGATCTCGTAACCGTCTGCGGCGCACATGGGCAGCAGAGGCTCAAATTCCCCCACGTCCTCCAGACAGCGGCGGCGAAGGGCGGGATCTGCGGCAATGGCGCCGATATCCTCCTTGGCGCGGCCATCGAACGTGTTGGTGTTCAGGTCACCGCCGAGGATCAGGGGCATATCGGGCAGCTCCCTGCGGACGGCTTCCAGAATGGCAGCCATCTGCGCCTGGCGGCCCTCGCCATGGGTACGGTTTTCCAGATGGATGGATACAGCGCCCACCGGCTGACCGCCAACGTCCAGCTCCGCGTAGACCGCCAGCCGGCTGCCGATGCGCTTTTGACGGTCAAAGTACCAGTTGTACTGCTCCGGCAGGCGGATCACGCCTGCCCGGCGGATCGGCCAGCGGGAAAAGACTGCGTTGCCGTGGAAGCCTTTTGCATTTTCGTCGTTTACCAGTTCGATAAACTCCAAGCCCCAGGCATAGTTCAGACCAAATGCCTGCGCCAGCTCTCTGGCGGTGTTCTTGTTGCCGGAACGGGCGCAGCCGTCATCCAGCTCGTTGGCGAGGATCACATCAAAAGGCTGAATATCCGGGCAGTCCCGGAGAAATTCCTGAATTTCCGGCAGGTTGACGCCCCGCTCCATATTGAACATCAGGACGCCCAAGGCCTTTGGAACCTGTGCGGGCGGCGCAACAAAATTGTCGGTCTCTGCCTGAGAGAACTGGGAGATCATGGCCATGACCTCTGTCTGCGGTCTGGTGTCCAGCAAAGCGCCCAGACGCTTGCGCTCTTCAAGAGGAATCCCTTGCATGATATGCTCCTTTTTCATATTTTACGGCAGGAGGAGCGGATCATCAGCTCCGGCTGCAAGATATCTGTGGTTTGACGGCAATCTCCGCCGATTTTTTCCAGCAGCCGCTGGACAGCCAGCCGCCCTGTGCGGAATTTCTGTTGGGAAACGGAGGTCAGCGCGATATATGGCAGCCGCCCGAAGTCCGTATTGTCAAAGCCGATGATGGAAAAGTCCCGCGGGGCTTCCAGCCCCAGTTCGGCGGCGGCGTCCAGAATCTGCATGGCGGTCACATCGGAGTAGGCCAGAATGGCGTCCGGCGGTGCGGCATTGCGGAACAGCTTCAGGGTGGCTTCCCTGCACCATGGCCCCATATCAACGGTCTCTTTCTGCGCGGTATAAATGGCGGGGGTCAGGCCGTGCTGTTCCATGGCCTGACAGTACCCGGCCTGCCGCAGCGCAAGGGTGCGGGAATTTTGTCCGCCGCCTAAAAACACGATCCGCCGATGCCCCAGACGGTACAGATACTGCACCGCGTCTCTGGTGCCGCTGGCGCTGTCGGATTCCACATAGCTGCAATCCGGGCCGTGGTTATTGCCGATGTAAACGCAGGGGGTGTCTGCCAGCAGCTCTCTGTGCCGCAGCTGGGAAGCAGGGGAATTGGCTACCAGCAAAAGGCCGTCTACCCTTTGAGAGAGCATCCTGTCCACAGCTTCCAGCTCCAGCTCCGGATCGTATTGGGAATTGATCAGGAGAACACTGAAGCCCTTTTCGGCAGCAAACGCCTCAATGACGGTAAAGAGCGCGGAAAAATACGGGTTGCTTACATCCGGCACGATTACGCCGATGGTACGGCTCTGCTCTCCGGCCAGACTCTGGGCGGTGAGATCCGGGACGTACCGCAGCCGCAGGCAGGCATCCTTTACAGCCTGCCGGGTCTGCTGGCTGATGAGGGCGTGTCCCTTCAAAGCGCGGGAGACAGTAGAAGGGCTGACGCCGGCCTCTCTGGCCACATCCCGAATTGTTACCCGTTTCATATGTACCACTCCGATGCACGGCTGCCGTAAAGAAGAACGGCTGTTGCACAAATCACTGCAACCGTTTTCTCTGTTAAGCTTAACAGTTTTTGTATAAACCGTCAAGAAGAGCTGAGTGTTTTCTACAGAATCATTGAAATTCAAGAAAAAATTTTGTGCGTTTAGACGAACGCGAAACAACTTGTCATTCCCTTGTAAATATATTATGATGGAAAAAACGAGAGTGTACAGAGATGTACTTGAGACATTTTTCTGGAAAATCCGCAAAAGGTGCAAACGTTTTCTATGGGGGTGTTTTTGCTGAAACCGATTACGATCAAGGAAATTGCCCGTATGGCAAACGTCTCCTGCGCCACGGTATCCCGCACCCTCAACGGCGGCCCCGGCGTCAGTCAGGAACTGCGGGGGCGGATTTTTCAGCTTTGCCGGCAGCACGGGTATCGGAAAAATCTGGTAGCCAGAAGGCTCAGCGCTTCCCACTCCGGCCTGATCGGCTGTATTCTTTCGGATATGAACAACCCGCTTTTTGCGGAATTTGCGTTGGCGCTGGAGAAGGCGGCGCACTGTTTGGGCTTGCAGGTCATGTTCTGCCAGAGTCAGGTAGAAAACCCCAATTTTTCCCGGACGCTGGAGCTTCTCATTGGCCACAGGGTGGATGGGGTGATTCTTGCAAGTTCCTCCCGTCAGGTGCAGGCAGCCGTTCGGCCCTACGCAGATCAGATCCCAATCGTCATTCAGGGGACGCTGTCGCCGGATGTGACGGGGATTCCCGCCGTCAGTGTGGACTGTGCGAAAGCGGGGCGGGAAGTGGCCCGGTATTTTTACCAACTGGGACATCGGCGGGCTGCTTTCCTCGGCCTGCGGGAAAATAACAGCGCCATGTGTCAGCGTTACCGCGGATTTTCGGAAATGGCGGCAGAGCTGGGCATATCTGTCCGGGTGGTAGTGAACCCGGAGCAGCGATCCACGACCAATGTGGGCTATCAGCTGGGGCGGTGCCTCCTGTTTGACGACATGAGGGAGACGGCTATCTTTGCAGGCTCTGACAATGTGGCGCTGGGATTCTTGGCAGCTGCAAGGGAATTCTGCGTCTCTGTGCCGGAGGAGGTCTCGCTGGTGGGCTTTGACAATATCAGCCATGCCGCCATGCACCATGTCCGGCTGACTACGTTTGATCCCGGAAATCAGGTTCTGGCAGAGCAATCCCTGCAACGGCTTCTGCGGTGTCTGGAACCCGGCGGCGACGGGCAGGAAACGCTGCTGATCCCGCCGGTTTTTGTGGAGCGGAATACCTGTGCGCCGCCAGCCCGGACACGGCAGGAAGCCTGAAAACAGGGGGGGCAAAGCATCCCTGCGGATTGGGGGACAGGAACCTGCATTACCTCGTTGAATTGCAAATACTGTAAAGTGTATACCCATTACAATATAAACGGTTTATCCTGCGATGCGGCCGCAGGCGGAAACGATCTGTCAGGCGGCAAACCGCTTTCTGCGGGCTGACTGAGAGACAGCAACGCCCCATCTGCTTTTAGCAGATGGGGCGTTGTGCGGTTGAGGATTCACTTTTTGGCGGCCTTGGCCAGCAAAGCCAGTCCCTCCGGGGATTTCAGCACCTCCAGTACGGTCTCCCGCACCAGCGCCTTGAAGGAGTCGCTTTTCAGCAGGGCGCTGAAAACGGCGCCGTCACTCTTGCTGTCTCCGGACTGCGCCACCACAGCTGCCGTGGCCTTGCGGACAGCTTTGGGCAGCACCACGGGATCTTCCGCAGGGACGGCTCCGCTGAGCCAGTTATCCATGCTGGTGGGATCGTCTGTCTCACCGCGGAGATAGGCGATGGACACGCCGAAAGCACTGGCCAGCTTTTGCTGCTGCTCCTGCGTGGGGGTCTGACGGCCGGTTTCAAATTTTTCAATGGACAAACGGGGCAGGCCCAGCGCCGCTGCCAGCGCAGGGCGGCTCATGGCCTTCTTTGTCCGCAGTTCTTCAATCCGCTGTGCCATAGTAACCATGGAATTTCCTCCTTATGCAGTAAAAGGCGTTTGCTTTGGATTCAACTGGGGTGGCTGTGATGTTATGTCTGCGCCTGTCTGCCGGATTTGCGGTCCAGATCCGGCAGCAGGACGATTTTCCCGGCAGCCAGCGTCTTTTTCATGTCGATGAGCCGCTGATTGGAAGAACCGCGGAACCGCAGGGAGATATCCTTCAATTCCTCTACAAAGCGGCCGTCCACAAGCACGTCCAGCATGGAAAGCAGCTCGTCCGTCACCTCGCACCGGGGGTGACTGCCCTCCCGCTGCATCTCCTCCAGCGTGAAGCCGGAGAAGGCCCAGATCGTTTTCCGGGGGTAGGCGGCTTTGACCCGCCGCAGGAAAGGAACCAGCGTCCGCTGATTCTCCGGCTCAAACGGCTCGCCGCCCAGAAGGGTCAGCCCCTGAATATACGAGGGGGCCAGCAGCTCCAGAAGGTACTGTTCCGTCTCTGCGGTAAAGGGCTGGCCGTAGCAGAAATCCCATGTCTGGGGCTGGAAGCAGTTTTTGCAGTGGTTGGTGCAGCCGGAGACGAACAGCGTCACCCGGACGCCTTCGCCGTTGGCAATATCGCAGTTTTTGATCTCACCGTAATACATGATGGCTTCCTTACAGATGCAGTACCCGGTCCCGGATCTCCTGAGTCCGGCCCTGATTCCAGAACTGGGTGCCGATATAGCCGCAGGTGCGGCGGGCCACATTCATCTTGTCCTGATCCGTGTTGCCGCACTTGGGGCATTTCCAGATCAGCTTGCCGTTGTCCTCCACGATCTGGATTTCACCGTCCCAGCCGCAGACCTGACAATAGTCGCTCTTGGTGTTCAGCTCAGCGTAAATGATGTTGTTGTAGATGAACTTCATCACTTCCAGCACAGCGGGAATGTTGTTCTGCATATCCGGCACTTCCACATAGCTGATGGCGCCGCCGGGGGAGAGGTGCTGGAACTGGGCCTCGAATTTCAGCTTGTCAAAGGCGTTGATATGCTCCGTTACGTTGACGTGGTAGCTGTTGGTGATGTACCCCTTGTCGGTGATGCCGGGGATGATGCCGAAGCGGCGCTGGAGGCATTTGGCGAACTTGTAGGTGGTGGATTCCAGCGGCGTGCCGTACAGGGAGTAATCGATGTTTTCCGCCTTTTTCCACTCGGCACACTTGTCGTTCATCTTCTGCATGATGGACAGGGCAAAGGGGGTGGCGGAGGGGTCTGTGTGGCTTTTACCGGTCATGTACTTTACACATTCGTACAGTCCTGCATAGCCCAGAGAGATGGTGGAGTAGCCGTTGTAGAGGAGCTTGTCAATGGTCTCGCCCTTTTTCAGACGGGCCAGTGCGCCGTACTGCCACAGGATGGGGGCAGAGTCGGACAAAGTACCCTTCAGACGGTTATGGCGGCACTGGAGGGCGCGGTGGCACAGTTCCAGACGCTCCTCGAAGATTTTCCAGAATTTTTCCAGATTGCCGCCGGAGGACAGGGCCACATCCGGCAGGTTGATGGTGACCACGCCCTGATTGAACCGGCCGTAGTACTTGTGCTTGCCCGGCTCATAGTTTTTGGCGTTGGCAATGTTGCCGATGCCGGCGTCGGTGAAGCGGTCGGGGGTCAGGAAAGAACGGCAGCCCATGCAGGTGTACACATCGCCCTTAAGCTCCTTCATCTTCTTTTCGGAGATGTAATCCGGCACCATGCGGCGGGCCGTGCATTTGGCGGCCAGCTCTGTGAGGTACCAGTAAGAGGAGTCCTCCGTGATGTTGTCGTCCTCCAGCACATAGATCAGCTTGGGGAAGGCGGGGGTGACCCACACACCGTCCTCGTTCTTCACGCCCTGATACCGCTGGAGAAGCATCTCCTCGATGATCATGGCCAGATCCTTCTTCTCCCGCTCGTCACGGGCTTCGTTGAGGTACATGAACACGGTGATGAAGGGGGCCTGTCCGTTGGTGGTCAGCAGGGTGACCACCTGATATTGGATGGTCTGGACGCCCCGGCGGATCTCCTCCCGCAGACGGGTTTCCACCAGCTCCGTGATCTTTTCCGCGCCGGGATCCGCACCGATGGAGGCCATCTCGGCCTCCACGATCTTCCGAATCTTCTGGCGGCTGACCTCCACAAAAGGAGCCAGATGGGTGAGACTGATGGACTGGCCGCCGTACTGGTTGGAAGCCACCTGCGCCACGATCTGGGTGGCGATGTTGCAGGCGGTGGCGAAGCTGTGGGGACGCTCGATCAGCGTCCCGGTGATGACGGTGCCGTTTTGCAGCATATCTTCCAGATTCACCAGATCGCAGTTGTGCATATGCTGGGCATAATAGTCGGCGTCATGGAAATGAATGATGCCCTCCCGATGGGCGTCCACGATCTCCTGAGGCAGCAGGATCCGCTCTGTGATGTCCCGGCTTACCTCACCAGCCATGTAGTCCCGCTGGGTGGAATTGACCACCGGGTTCTTGTTGGCGTTTTCCTGCTTGGCTTCTTCGTTGCAGCACTCGATCAGGGAAAGGATCTTCTCGTCGGTGGTGTTGGAGCGGCGCACCAGAGAACGGGTGTAACGGTAGGTCACATAGTTCTTGGCGATCTCGTAAGCGCCATGAGCCATGATCTGGTATTCCACCAGATCCTGTATTTCCTCCACAGAGGGGGAGCGGTTCATCTTCAGGCAGGAAAGCTCCACGCTTTCCGCGATCCGCTGGATCTGCATGGGGGTCATCCGAATTGACTCGTCCACACTTTCATTGGCCTTTGTAATGGCCGCGATGATTTTTGTGATGTCAAAGGTTACTTCCGAGCCGTTTCGCTTGATAACCGTCATACTGATCGCCCTCCATTTGT
Organism: uncultured Oscillibacter sp.; assembly: GCA_900544615.1. Classification (GTDB taxonomy): domain Bacteria; phylum Bacillota; class Clostridia; order Oscillospirales; family Oscillospiraceae; genus Oscillibacter. The sequence goes on from UQVS01000014.1 coordinate 18,377, forward strand.
ATTTTGAATGGGTGATGATACACCCCAATATTTTAGCAGCTCCTGCATCATAACACACAATATCTGGGGTTTCAAGGGGGAGCGGCAGATTTGTGGAATCTTACGAAAAGCGGAAGAAAACTTTGACAGGCATCTTTACCTGAGGTACAAATACGGGTATAATAAGATCAAATCACAGCTGTTATGGGAGGAATACCACCATGGAGACCGTACAAAAGCTGGTTCGTTTTTTAGACGAAAGCCCTACCTGCTACCATGCCGCGGCGAATGTGAAGGCGGCGCTGAACGCTGCCGGAGCCGTGGAACTGCGGGAATCAAAGCCGTGGAAGCTGGAAAAGGGAACACTATATGTTGTGGAACGGGGAGATTCGGCGGTGATCGCCTTCCGGGTGCCGGAAAAGCGGTTTCACGGGTTTCTGCTTGCGGCGGCCCACAGCGATTCGCCGACCTTCAAGATCCGGGAACGCGCGGAAGTTCCTTCTGCGGGGAATACCCTGCGGCTCAGCGTGGAGCCTTACGGCGGCGGGATCTGGCGGGGCTGGCTGGACCGGCCCCTATCTGTGGCTGGACGGGTGGTGATCCGGCAGGGAAACCGCCTGCTGAGCCGGCTGGTGAACATTGACCGGGATCTGCTGGTGATCCCCAGCGTGGCGATCCACATGGACCGCACGGTGAACAAGGGAACGGAGCTGAATCCCGCGGCAGACCTGCTGCCGCTGCTGGGCTGCGGCAGGGAACCGGGGGCTTTCCGCAAGCTGATTGCCGAGGCGGCGGGGGTCCGGGAAGAGCATCTGCTGTCCACGGAGCTGTTCCTCTATCCCAGAACCAGAGCGGTGCAGACCGGCTTACAGGGGGAGTTCATCGTGTCTCCCCGGCTGGATGACCTGCAATGCGTGTTCGGCTGTCTGGAGGGCTTTCTGGCGGCGCAGCCCGGCGAGAACCTGCCGGTGCTGGCGGTCTTTAATAACGAGGAGGTAGGCAGCAATACCCGTCAGGGGGCGGACTCCACCTTCCTGACCGATGTGCTGGAGAGGATCGCCGACGGCTGCGGCCTGAGCAAAGAAGAATGGAAGGCGGCGGTGGCCAACAGCTTTCTGGTGTCGGCAGACAATGCCCATGCCATCCATCCGGCCCATCCGGAGTATGCGGACAAGGGGGAGTTCCCGGTGCTGAACGGCGGCATCGTCATCAAATACAACGCCAACCAGCGCTATACCACCGATGCGGTGTCCGGCGCGGTGTTTCAGGCCGTCTGTCAGGCGGCGGGCGTCCCGACCCAGCGGTACAGCAACCGGGCGGACCTGCCGGGAGGCTCCACTCTGGGCAATATCTCCACGGCCCATCTGTCGGTGCCGACGGTGGATATCGGCCTGCCCCAGCTGGCCATGCACAGCGTCTGCGAGACGGCAGGCGCGGCGGATACGGATTATCTTGTCAAAGCCATAGCGTCGTATTACGCCTGTTCATTCCAACAGGAAGCGGACGGCGGCATCACGCTGTAAGGAGGGACTATGAGGTTACTGTTCAAGCAGCGCTTTTTCAGCTGGTTCGACAGCTATGACATCTACAACGAGGCGGGGGAGACGGTCTATACCGTGGAGGGCAAGCTCTCCTGGGGACACTGCCTTCACATTCTGGACGCTGCCGGAAACCATATCGGCACGGTGAAGGAGCGGGTGCTGACCTTTCTGCCGAAATTCGAGCTGTATGAGCACGATCAGTACATCGGCTGCATCCAGAAGGAATTCACCTTTTTCACCCCAAAATTCGACATTGACTGCAACGGCTGGCAGGTGCAGGGCAGCTTCATGGAGTGGGACTATCAGGTGACGGAACCCTGCGGGGCGCTGGTAGCCACCGTGACCAAGGAGCTGTTCCATTGGACGGATACTTACGTCATTGACGTGGTGAATCCCGCCGATGCCCTCCGGGCGCTGATGCTGGTGCTGGCCATCGATGCGGAGAAATGCTCCAGAGATCATTAAAGCCGCATACATATGGGACGGGCGGACAGCCGTCTGCCGAAAACAAAAGCGGGAGCCATCGGCTCCCGCTTTTACGCAGCAGAAAAAGAACAGATTTACTTGGTGCCGAAGATCCGGTCGCCGGCATCGCCCAGACCGGGGACGATGTAGCCCTTCTCATTGAGGCACTGATCCAGCGCGCCGGCATAGATATCCACATCGGGATACAGCTCCTGAATGTGCTTGATGCCTTCGGGAGCGGCGACCAGAACCATCAGCTTGATGTGCTTGCAGCCCCGTTTCTTCATCTCGCCAATGGCCTCGGCAGCGGAACCGCCGGTGGCCAGCATGGGATCGACGATCAGCACGTCACGCTCGGACACATCCTTGGGCATCTTGCAGAAGTAGGGATGGGGTTCCAGCGTTTCCTCATCCCGGTACATACCGATGTGGCCCACACGGGCGGCGGGGACCATCCGCAGTACGCCGTCCACCAGACCCAGACCGGCCCGGAGAATCGGCACCACCACGAACTTGCGGCCTGCCAGAGTGGGGGCTTCCATTTCGCAGATAGGCGTTTCAATGTGCTTGGTGGTCATGGGGAGATCTCTGGTAGCCTCATAGGTGATGAGCATACCGATCTCGCTGACCAGTTCCCGGAAGTCCTTGACGCTGGTGTTCTTGTCCCGCATGATGGTCAGCTTGTGAGCCACCAGAGGATGATCCATAATGACAACTTTACCCATAATTCTGCTCTCCTCTATTCAAAAAAATTGAAAGCGTTATTGCATCGGTACCGGTTTCTTTTTCAGGGGGTCTGCCTGAGGCGGACGGAGATAGAAGGCTTCCAGCTCCTGCGCGGAGATCAGCTTGCCCCGCCGGGCCAGTTCCTCCGCTTCCAGCGCCACGGACATGGCGTTTTCCATGATCAGATGGGGCGGAGCCAGACGGCAGGGGATGCCGTGTTCCGCAAAGTAATCGAAAACCAGATGTGCGCCGTCGCCTGCCAGCGTGACGGGGCGTGACTCGTTTGGCAGCTCCTCCGCCAGATCGGCAAGAGAGATGGCGCGATCCGGCGTCAGCCGGGTGAGAGTACCGTTTTCCGCAGCAAAATTGGCGTTGTAGACCTGTTGGCGGCGGGCGTCCATGGCGCAGACCACAAGACCGTCCGCAAAGGCCACGTTCCGGGCCAGAGCCGCCAGCGTGGATACCCCCACGGCGGGCTTGTCCACGGAAAAGGCCAGCCCCTTGGCGGCGGCTACGCCGATCCGAATGCCGGTAAAGGAGCCGGGGCCGACAGCCACGGCGATGGCGTCCATGTCGGACAGCTTCAAGTCCGTATTTTTCAGGATATGTTCCACAATGGGCATCAGGGTGCGGCTGTGAGTCAGCCCGGTGTCCTGATACCCTGCGGCCAGGATCCGTCCGTTTTCAGAAACGGCGGCGGAGACTGCCTTGGCGGAAGTCTCCAAAGCCAGAATTTTCACAGAAGGTTTCCTCCCTCAATGGTAATGCGCCGCCCGGTGTCGCCATCCCGGTCAATGCGGACCCGGACGGTATTTTCCGGCAGGGCGTCCGCAACATTCTCGCTCCACTCCACGGCGCATACGCCGCCGCGGGCCAGATAATCCTCCCAGCCGATGTCAAACAGATCGTCGGCGCTGTTCAGACGGTACATATCAAAATGAAACAGGGGCAGACGGCCGCCCTCATACTCATTGACGATAGTAAACGTGGGGCTGGTGACCCGGCCCTTGTAGCCCAGTCCTGCGGCAAGCCCGCGGGTAAAGGCGGTTTTGCCCATGCCCAGTCCGCCTTCGTAGGCAACCACGGAGCCGGGGGTCAGCGCGGCGGCCAGACGGGCGCCTGCGGCCTCGGTTTCCGCTTCACTGCGGCTGTGAAATTCCATCAGCACCCTCCTTTGCACAAAGGTCATTTTATTATAGCACGTCTCATGAAAAATGTAAAAACAAAATTCAACAAGTTCGGAAAGTTTACACCGCCCTTTTCATGTGGTATACTATAACGACTGATTTCAGATGAAAGCAAGAGGCATTTATGTTCAAGCGATTGAAAGAATCCATATTGGAGATCGTCCAGCAGGCGGATCTGATCCTGCTGGGGCTTTGCTGCGCCGCATCGGTGTTCGGCATCGCCATGATCTACAGCGCGACCCGTTACAATGCTCCTACGGACAACCGGAAGATCATCGTGCAGACAGCGGCGATGCTCATCGGCGTTGTGGTGTACTTTGCAATTTCCATGATCGATCTGGAGATCCTCATTAGCAAGTGGTGGAAGTGGATCGCGGCGTTCAACGTGGCGTTTATCCTGCTGCTGCGGACGCCGTTCGGTCTGGAGCAGGACGGAAACCGGGCGTGGCTGAAATTTCCGTTTCTGCCGGTGAGCATCGGCCCGGCGGAGGTGGTGAAGATCACCTTTATCATTCTTCTGGCCCGGCAGCTGCAATGGCTCCGGGAGGAAAAGCGGGATCTGAAGTCCGCGTCCTCCGCATTTCTGGCGGCGGGACACGCGCTGGGGCTGGCGGGGCTTTACTTTATCATCTCCAGCGACATGGGCAACGCGCTGATGTTTGTGCTGATCTTCGTGGTCATGGCCTTTGTATCCGGCTTTGCCCTGCGGTGGTTTGCCCTGCTGTTCGGCGGGGCGGGGGCGGTTATTGGGGGGATTGTGGCCTTCGATCTGGTGCCGGATTCCAAAAAATATATGCTCAACCGCTTCCGGGTGCTGTTCGACCACAGCTATGATGTGCAGGGGCAGGGCTGGCAGCAGACCCGAAGCCTGCTGACCATCGGCGGCGGCGGTTTTTGGGGGCAGGGTTATCTCCATGGAACGCAGACGCAGGCAGGCGCCGGCTCCGTCCCAGCCCGGCATACGGATCTGATCTTTGCCGTCATTGGGGAGGAGCTGGGCTTCGTAGGCGCTGTGCTGGCCATTTTGCTGCTGATAGCCATTATCATCCGGATACTGGCGGTGGGGCGCAGGGCTTCCTCGCAGTTCCATACCTATATCTGCGTGGGGATCGCCGCCATGCTGATGTTTCAGATGATCCTGAATATCGGCATGTGCCTGTTCATCATGCCGGTGATCGGCCTGACGCTGCCGTTTTTCAGCTACGGCGGTTCGTCGCTGGTAACGCTGTTTGCCGCCATGGGGTTTGTCTCCGGCATCAAGAAGCGGACGGTGGCCCGCCGCCGTCCGGGGCGGCCTCTTGGCTCCAACATTTCCTACTGAGTTCTGGATCCGTATCAAAAAATCGGCGGTTCACATTGCGAACCGCCGATTTTTGCGCCGTTTTTCCCGCGGAGTGTTCCTATTTCCGCGGGGCTGTGCTATGATGGAGCCGATCAACCGGCAAAGGGGATACGATATGCAAACACTGGAACTGGAAATTCTGAACTGGATTCAATCCCATCTGCGCTGCGGTATTCTGGACGCGGCAATGCCTGCCGTCAGCTGGATCTGCAACCATGGGGAGGTCTGGATCCTGCTGGCGGCGGTCTTGCTGGCGATCCCGAAAACCAGAAAGGCAGGGGCGTGTCTGGCCTGCGGGCTGGCGGTGGATCTGCTGCTGTGCAACCTCTGGCTGAAACCGTGGATCGGCAGAGTCCGTCCCTTTGCGGTGAACCCGGATGTGAAGCTGCTGATCGCGCCGCCGACGGACGCCTCCTTTCCCTCAGGACATACGGCGTCGTCCTTTGCGGCGGCATCCGCCCTGCTGACGGCCCGCAGCCCGCTGTGGAAGCCGTCGCTGGCACTGGCCGTCGTCATTGCGTTTTCCCGGCTGTACCTGTACGCCCACTGGCCCACAGATATTCTGGGGGGAATCCTTGTGGGCGCACTGGCGGGTTGGCTGGGAGCAAAGCTGGTGCAGCGGGTGACGGAAAAGCGGGGCTGATTCAGTCTGCGATGGTGGGAACCGCATCAGCCGGGATGGGGCAGGTGTAGCCATCGGCAGTCTTTTCTGCAAATTCTGCTCTGGCAGCGTCCAGAATGGACGGATCGGCAAAGAGGTCAATGGCGGCTGCGGCAATGACCTTTCCGGCGTGGACGGCGGCCTTGCGGCCAATGTCCGTACCATCGCAGGACACGTTCTGCCAGCTGTGGCCGGGACAGCCGTTGGGCCATGCGGCCACCGAGATCTGGGCTGTGGGACATTCCCAGCTGACATCGCCGACGTCCGTGGAACCGGGGCGGAAAGCCGCGCCGCTATACAGGGGCAGCAGGAAGTCGTTCATGGCGTGTCCGGCTTCGGCGCGGAGCGCTTTGACATTTTGCGCGTAGGCGGGATCGTATTTGCTGCCGATGCCGGGAACGCCCTCGGCGCCCTCATAGGTGCGGGACAGCGCATCGGCAAAGGCCAGCTCCTCCGCTGTGTGGCCGGGAACGCCCAGTTCGGCAAAATTTTTGTGCAGCAGGGCTTCCAGCACATGGTTGGGAACAGTGTCCGCCAGACCGTCAATGAATTTTCGGTCATAGGTGGTCTCCGTCATGAGGGCCGCGCCGTCGGCAATTTTGTCCACCCGCTTTTGCAGCTCGACCGCCTCGCTGACATGATTGGAACGCACCATGTACAGCACGGTGGAGCGGGGCTGCACCACATTGGGACTGCGGCCGCCGGCGTCGGTGATGGCGTAGTGGATCCGGGCCTTGTCGCTCATATGCTCCCGGAGGAACTGAACGCCGATGTTCATCAGCTCCACGGCGTCCAGCGCGCTGCGGCCCCGGTCGGGAGCGCCTGCGGCGTGAGATGCAATGCCGTGGAAGGTATACTGCACCTGAATACAGGAGTTGGAGGAGCCGGTGATGACCTCGTTGCTGTCCTCCGGGTGCCATGTCAGGGCGGCGTCCAGCTGATGCCACAGGCCGTCCCGCGCCATGAAGGCCTTGGCTGCGCCGCCCTCCTCGCCGGGGCAGCCGTAGAGCGTCACGGTGCCGGGAACACCGGCCTGTTCCAGATAGGCCTTTACCCCCAGCGCAGCCGCCAGCGCACCGGCGCCCAGCAGATTGTGACCGCAGCCATGGCCGCAGCCGCCGGGAACAAGCTCCTCCTGCGTCAGACTGCCTGCTTTCTGGGACAGGCCGGACAGGGCGTCATATTCCGCCAGAATACCGATGTGGGGCCGCCCGCTGCCAAAGCTGGCGGTAAAGGCGGTGGAAATACCGCACACGTCTTTTTCAACCTGAAAGCCCTCCTGTTCCAGCACCTGGCAGTACAAGGCGGCGGACTTCACCTCCTGTAGAGACAGCTCCGGGTTCGCCCAGATGGTGTCCGCCACATGGCAGATCACATCCCTTTTCGCTTCAATGGCGGCCATGGCCGCCTGTTTTTTTGCATCCATATATGTTCCTCCTTCGTAGAAAAGAGTGGGCGCACAATTTATGCGCCCACTTGATTGTTTTTTATAAGACCTTGGACAAGAAGTCCTTCAGACGCTCGCACTGGGGATTACCGAAAATCTCCGCCGGAGTTCCCTGCTCCAGCAGCTGGCCGTCCGCCATGAACAGGACGCGGTTGCCCACCTCACGGGCAAAGCCCATCTCATGGGTGACGACCACCATGGTCATGCCCTCCTGCGCCAGCTCCTTCATGACTTCCAGCACCTCGCCCACCATTTCCGGGTCCAGCGCGGAGGTGGGCTCGTCAAAGAGCATAACCTCCGGCTCCATCATCAGCGCCCGGACGATGGCGATTCTCTGCTTCTGACCGCCGGAGAGCTGAATGGGATAAGCGTCGGCACGGTCGCCCAGACCGACCCGCTCCAGCAGCTTCTGGGCCTTGGCTTCCGCTTCCGCCTTGTCCATGTGCTTGACCTGAATGGGGGCCAGCGTCATGTTGTCCAGAATGGTCATGTGGGGGAAGAGGTTGAAGTGCTGGAACACCATGCCCATCTTCTGGCGGTGCTTGTCGATGTCCAGCTTCACCAGCTTGCCGTCGGGGCCGGGAACCTTTTTCTTGGTGATGTCCACGCCGTCAAAAAAGATCTCACCGCCGGTAGGCTCTTCCAGCAGGTTCAAGGAGCGCAGGAAGGTGGATTTGCCGGAGCCGGAAGGCCCGATGACCACCATGACGTCCCCCTTGTCAATATCCACGGTGATGCCGTCCAAAGCCTTGATAGTGCCCTTGTTGTAATATTTTTTCAGTTCTTTGACCTGAATGAGATGCTCGCTCATTGTCCGTTTCCTCCTTTGCCCAGCGTACTGGCGCTGCGTTCCTGTTCCGAAAGAAGTTGTGCCTGCTTGGCCTTTGCCTTTTTCCTGCCAGTCTCGCCGTTGCGCCGGTCGCCCACGCTCATTTTCTTCTCAAAATGTTCAATGACCTTGCTGGTGGGATAGGTCAGGCAGAAATACAGCACGGTGGCGATGACCAGCGCTTCGCCCATACGGTAGGTAGCGCCCTTCACGGAGTTCACCACGGACATGATGTCCTGCACGCCGATGGTGTAGCAGATAGCGGACTCCTTGATGATGGTGACGAATTCATTGGCAATGGCGGGGAGAATGTTCTTGATGGCCTGAGGCAGCACCACGAAGCGCATATTCTGCACCTGACTGAGACCCAGAGAACGGGCTGCTTCCGTCTGACCGCCGTCGATGGACTGGATGCCGGAGCGGATGATCTCGGAGAGGTAAGCGCCGGAGTTCAGAGCCAGCGCCACCACGGCGGGGAAGAACCGGTCAAAGCGGATGAAGCCGAACAGCTTGAAGCCCGGCAGAACCTTGATGTCCGCAAAGACCACATAGAAGATCAGGAAGATCTGCACCACCATAGGCGTGGCCCGGAACAACTCCACATACACCGTGGAAACAAAGCGCAGGGGATTGAAGCGGCTGAGCCACAGCAGGAATCCGCCGTCCCGGAGGTGGCCGTCCTTCGTCAGACCAAGGGAACGGAAGGGATAGATGTTGGAAAGGCGCATAACGGCCAGCAGCAGCGCCAGAATAAATCCGAAAACAACGGTCAGCGCGGAGAGGGCCACGGTGCAGACCACGCCCTGCAGGAACATGGGCCAGTATGCAAGTGCTTTTTCAAAACCGGCGGCAGTGAGCATATGATGATCTCCATTCTGCCGCTTTATGATATGTGGACGGGGGGAGAGATCTGCCATAAGCGGCTGCTGGCAGAGCCTTTACAAATGTGCAAGGGCCTCTCCTTGCGGAGAGGTCGATGCAGCGTATTTCATTAGGAAGCTTACTTCTCGTCAGCGACGATCTCGCCGTCCACCAGAGAAGCGGTGTCACCGGCAGCCAGCTCATTGGCCTCAGCCACGAACTGATCCATGGAACCGTCAGCCAGAGCGGCGGCAATGGCTTCGTTGACCTTGGCCATCAGGCCGTCGTTGCCCTTGGCCACGCCCACAGCAGAACCCTCGGAGTCATAGGGAACGTCCAGAGCCACGCACAGGGCGGGATACTGCTTGGCATAGGTCTCGGCCACAGCGGTCTCAATGTAAGCGCCGTCCAGCTTGCCAGCCAGCAGCTCAGCCACAATGTCGGTGACCTTGGTCAGCACCACGATGTCGGCATCGGGGGAATTCTCATTGGCCAGATCGTTCTGGATGGAGCCGTTCTGAGCGCCGATGGAATACTCAGGCTTGTTGGTGTCCTCCAGAGAGGTAAACTGATCCTTGTTGCTCTGGAGGCACACAAAAGACTGACCGCCCATGTAGTAGAGGTCGGAGAAGTCCATGGCATCGGCACGCTCAGGATCGGGAGACAGGCCAGCCATGCCCAGGTCCACGCTGCCGGCAGCCAGCTCGTTCAGCACGCCGTCGAAGTCCATGGGGATGACATCCAGCTCCAGACCCATGTAGTCGGCAATGTAACCGGCCAGAGCCACGTCGAAGCCGGCCAGCTGAGGATCGCCGTTGGCGTCGATGGCGTAGAATTCATAGGGGGCGAAGTCGGGGGAGGTAGCCACGGTCAGCTTGCCGGGGTTCACCACAGAGACCTCTGTGCTTTCGGAGGCGTCAGTGGTATCGGACTCAGCGGGGGCGTCGGTGTTTTCAGCGGGGGCCTCAGTCTTGGAGCCGCAGGCTGCCAGAGACAGGACCATGGCCAGGCTCAGGGCCATAGCAAGAAACTTTTTCATAACAGGTACTCCTTTTCATTCAATCTTCAATTCATCCCGCCGCCGTCAGGCGGCTTGCTTTTGATGATGTGAGTATACAACGAATAAATATGCAAGTCAACCATACAACCCCACATAGTTGCCGGAGGTTTCCTGCGGACTTTTGTAAGACTTTCACAAGAATGACGGAATCTGCTTCAAAATCAATGAATTTTTTCGGTTTATACAGCTGCATATTTTGGATATGTCTGGAAATTTCAGGGGTGCGAGAAAGAAAAACAGGCTGTTGCAGCGGAAACAGCCTGTCAATATTCATATGTTTGTGAATATTCACGAACCGCCGTTTGCACCGCCCTGACTCATCAGCCCCAGCTGGTAGAATGCCACGGCGCTGGCAGCGGCCACATTCAGGGAATCCACACCGTGGCTCATGGGGATCATCACCGTGTAGTCGCAGCGGGCGATGGTGTCGGCGGCCAGTCCGTCCCCTTCGGTTCCCATGACCACCGCCAGCTTCGGTTCAGCGGCCAGCCGGGGATCGTTCAGCCGGATGGAATCCTCCCGCAGAGCCATGGCTGCGGTTTTGAAGCCGTATGCGTGCAGGGTTTCCGTCCAGTCCGTGTCCTCCGGCAGATAAGCCCACGGCACCAGAAATACGTTTCCCATGCTGACCCGGCTGGCCCGGCGGTACAGCGGGTCGCTTCCAGCGGAGGTCAGCAGGACCGCGTCCATCCCCAACGCTGCGGCTGAACGGAAAATCGCGCCAATATTGGTGGGATTCATCACGTTTTCCAGCACGGCGATCCGCCTTGACCGGGCGCACAGCGCCTCCACCGCAGGCAGCGGAGGCCGCCGCATGGCGCACAGCATTCCGCGGGTCAGGTGGAAGCCGGTGAGCTGAGTCAGCACGTCCAATTCCGCCGCGTAGACCGGGATATCGGCAGGGCAGCGGCTGAGAATTTCGGCTCCTTTGCCGGTGATGTGTTTGGTTTCCATCAGGAAGGACACCGGCACGCATCCGGCGTCCAGCGCCCGGCCAATAACCAGCGGGCTTTCGGCCACAAACAGCGCATTGGCGGGGTCAGTCCGGTTCAGCAGCTGGTTTTCGGTCAGGCGTGCGTAAACGTCCAGCTCCGGGGCGGCAAAATCGGTAATGGGGATCACATGGGGCATGGCGGTTCCTCCTGAAATAAATTCATCCCATATTATATAAGGCTTTTCCGGGAAAAACAAGGCAAATGCACAAGGAATGGCTCAGACATAGCCGTACAGTCCCCGGACGGAAACCTCTCCGGCGGAAAGCGCTTCTTCCGTGCCGTCCTCCCAGCGAACCGTCAGGGAAAAATCCTCGTTGATCCCGGTGGCAAAGCCGTTCCGTGCGCCGGAGGACCGCAGCACGGTAACGGGTCTGCCCAGCGTCAGGCAGTCCCTTCGGTACTGTTCCAGATACTGCGCCTTTTCCTGCGGGAAATCCCGATAGAGATCGTCCATGGCCCGCAGGATCTCTTTGGCCAGAGCTGTCCGCGCCGGCGCCTGCCCCAGAGCCTGCTCCAGTGAAATGGCGATGGGGGCGACCTCCGGGCCGAAATCCGCTTCCGTCTGCAATACGTTGGTTCCGATGCCTACGATGACGTAGCGGGGCAGGCCGGTTTCCGCTTCCAGTTCCAGCTCTGTCAGCACACCGCAGAGCTTTCGGCTCTGCATGACCAGATCGTTGGGCCACTTGATGCCGGGGCGGACGCCGCAGGCCCGCTCCACCGCACGGCACAGCGCCACAGCCGACCAGGCCGTTAGCATACTCAGCTCCTCCACGGAGCAGTGGGGCTGCATCAGAACGGAGAGATACAGACCCTTTCCGGCGGGGGACAGGAAAGAGCGTCCCCGGCGTCCCCGTCCGCCGGTCTGACAGTCCGCAATGACCGCCAGACCGTTTTCCACCTGATCGATGGACAGCCGCTTGATCTCATTGTTGGTGGAATCCAGACGGTCATAGTAAAGAACTTTCCGCCCCACTTGCCGGGTTCCGATATCGGACAGCGCTTCCTGCGTCATGACGTCCGGCACCCGCACCAGACGGTAGCCGCAGTTGGAACGGGAATCGATTCCGTACCCGTCCTTCCGCAGCGCTTCCACGGCTTTCCATACAGCCGCCCGGCTGACGCCCAGCTGTGCGCTGATCCGCTGCCCGGAAAGATAGGTGTCCTTTCCGGCTTTCAGCAGCTGTAAAATATCTTCTTTCAGCATGGTAAACCTCCATCGTCTCTTTTTCTCGAATTATAGTTGACAATCAACTAATTGTCAACTATAATGCAATCACAATAAGTTTACAATTCGGAGGGAACCCACAATGTCACACAAAACACTTCGCATGATGCTCCTGTCCGCCCTGTTTGCGGCGCTGACCGCTGTAGGCGCATTCATCCGCCTGCCTGCGGGGCCGACGTCCATTACGCTGCAATTCTTCTTCTCCGCGCTGGCAGGGATCCTGCTGGGGGTGAAGTGGGGTGCGGTCTCTCAGCTGCTGTATGTGGGGCTGGGACTGCTGGGGCTTCCTGTTTTCACCATGGGCGGCGGTCTTTCCTATCTGCTCCAGCCCAGCTTCGGATTCCTGCTGGGGCTGATCCCCTCCACAGCTGTTATTGCCGCCCTGACGCATCGCTCCGCCAGCCGTCCCCGCCTGTTTCTGGGATGCCTGCTGGGCGATCTGGTTCTGTATCTCTTCGGCGTTCCCTATATGTACCTGATCTCCCATGTTTACGGCGGCTCCGCCACCACGTGGATGGCAATGTGGGCCAGTATGCTGGTGTTTGTGCCGGGCGATCTCATCAAGCTGGTGGTGCTGACTGCCCTAAGCCCGATCCTTCAGCGCCGCCTCGGCCAGTACATCCAATAAACCGCAGCAAAGGGCAAAGCTTTCTGCATGAATGGACGCAGACGGCGCATACTACCTCCAAGCGAAAATGGGAGGTCAAGCCATGTCAGAAATGTTTTGCTTTCAGTGCCAGCAGACGGCGGGCGGCAGCGGCTGCGTCCGCACCGGCGTGTGCGGCAAGCAGCCGGAGACAGCCAATTTGCAGGACAGCCTTGTGTGCCGCCTGATCCGGCTGGCGGAACTCTGCGAGGAACAGAATCAACACCCCAAGGAGGTCACGCGCCTTCTGGCGGACGGTCTGTTTACCACGCTGACCAATGTGAATTTCGATAACGAAGCCATCCGCGCCTTTATGGAGCGGGTGGAGCAGCAGCTTCACCGGATGGGCGGCTTTGCCGCCGGGGAAGATCCCGGCTGGCTCTGGCAGGGGGAGACGGATACAGTCTCCCTGCGCTCCACACTGCTGTTCGGATTAAAGGGCATGGCGGCATACGCCCACCACGCCATGAATCTGGGCTATGAAGAGGCAGAAGTCAGCGCGTGGTTCTATAAGGGTCTGACCGCTCTGCGGCAGGAGCACAGCGTTGAGGAATGGCTGGCCCTCATCATGGAGTTCGGTCAGGTGAATTTTCAATGTATGGCGCTACTGGACTGCGCCAATACGGAAACGTTCGGCCATCCTGTTCCCACGCGGGTGAATACGGATATAAAGCGTGGGCCGTTCATTGTAGTTTCCGGCCACGATCTGGAGGATCTCCGCCAGCTGCTGGAGCAGACCGCCGGAACGGGGATCAACGTGTATACCCACTGCGAGATGCTTCCGGCACACGGGTATCCGGGGCTGAAAAAGTATCCGCAGCTGGCGGGGAACTTCGGCACGGCGTGGCAGAGCCAGCAGCGGGAATTTGAAAATATCCCGGCGCCGGTGCTCTTTACCACCAACTGCCTGATGCCGCCCCGGTCCAGCTATGCCGACCGGGTGTATACCACCTCGGTGGTGGGCTATGAGGGTCTGCGCCACATCGGCGCGGACGATCAGGGGCGCAAGGACTTTTCGCCCCTGATCCGGCAGGCACTGGAACTGGGGGGCTACGAGACGGATCAGAGCATGAGCGGCATCAACGGCGGCCATATGCTGACCACCGGCTTTGCCCATAACGCTGTGCTGCGTCAGGCACCGCAGATCATCGAAGCCATTCGAAGCGGCGCTATCCGGCACATTTTTCTGGTGGGCGGCTGCGACGGCGCTCATCCCGGACGGAACTATTACACGGAATTCGTCAAGAGGACGCCCATGGACTCTCTGGTATTGACGCTGGCCTGCGGAAAATACCGCTTCAACGATCTGGATCTGGGAGAGATCAACGGAATCCCCCGGATTCTGGATGTGGGCCAGTGCAACGACGCCTACAGCGCCGTACGGATCGCGCTGGCTCTGGCGGATGCCTTCCAATGCACCGTCAATGACCTGCCGCTGACGCTGGTGCTGTCGTGGTACGAGCAGAAAGCGGTCTGCATCCTGCTGTCCCTGCTGGCGCTGGGCGTGAAAAATATCTATCTCGGCCCCACGCTGCCGGCCTTCCTGTCGGAAACAGTGGTCAAGACACTGGTGGACGCTTACGGACTTCAGCCGATTACCGATCCTCAACAGGATCTGGATGCCATTTTCCACCGGGGCTGATGCACAGCTTATAAACGGAAACAGCGGCCAATGCGGCCGCTGTTTTTATTTGCACCTTAAAATGCCACCTGCATAAACAGAGCCACGCAACAGAGGATCACAGCCAGCGGCACATAGACATAGCGCCCCACGCGATACCAGCCGATTCCCCTTGTCCGGCTACTGCCGGTATTGATGGCGGACAGAAGTTCGTCCTTTTTCATGACATAGAACCAGGAAATGGCACCCAACGTTGCGCCGATGGGGATGATGTAAATGGATACCAGATCCATCCACGGCCCCCATTTGTCAATGGTTTCCATTCCGATGCCGAAGCCAAGGCACAGCACGCACAGGATCACCAGCACAGCGCTGCGGCTGAGTTTGGGAAATTTGTGCATCAGGGATTCCGCCACGGCTTCAAACATATTCTGAAGGGAGCTGACTCCGGCGAAGATCATGGCTACATACAGGATAATGGCAAACAGCCGTCCCATGGGAATATCCTGCAAAATGGTGGGGAGCGTTACGAACAGCAGGCTGGGGCCTGCGCCGACGTCCAGCCCGTAGGAAAAGCAGGCCGGGATGATGACCAGCGCGGCCACCACGGCGGCGATGGTATCGAACAGGGCGGTGTGCTGGGCAACGCCCACCACGTCCTCTTCTTTGGAGAGATATGCGCCGTAAACAATCATGCCGCTGCCGGTAACGGACAGGGAGAAGAATGCCTGTCCCATGGCCCAGATCCAGATCATGGGATCTTTCAACGCTTCCCAACGGGGTGTAAACATGAACCGATAGCCCTCCGCAGCGCCGGGCAGCAGCGCAACCCGCACCGCCAGCACAAGGAAAATCAGAAAAAACAGGGGCATCATGACCTTATTGGTCTTTTCAATGCTGTGCGCGCCAAGGAACAGGGTCAGCAGCGTGCCGACTACCACGATCACATGATAGGGGATCACCGAATAAGGAGTGGAGGAGAATGCGCCGAACCATGCGGCGGCATCCGCGGACATCAGAGTTCCCACCAGAGAGTCTGCCAGCGCTTTAAGAATGTAGGTTACAATGACGGCATAGCCGATGGCGATGCACAGCGAGCCTGCCAGCGGCAGCCATCCCAGCAGACCGCCGATCTTCCCGGCAGATTTGCCGCGGGTGGCCCATGCGTTTTCGTAGGCCCCCAGCGTGCCGGTGGCTGCCCGGCGTCCCATGGCAAACTCTGCGGGCAGACCCACATAGCTGAAAATAAAAATGAACAGCAGATAAATCAGCAGAAAGGCTCCGCCGCCGTTGCTGCCCATTTTATTGGGGAATCCCCAGACGTTGGCCATTCCTACGGCCGATCCCACAGACGCCAGAATAAAGCCCCAGCGGCTGGCAAAGCTCTTGGTATTTCTGCGTTGTTCCATGACCTCTCCTGTCTGACCGATCAGCCTCCCCTGCACTGGCGAAGCCGAAGTATTTTACCGCAAAACAAAAAGCTTCCCGACACAGCGGATATGGCAGGGCGGGAAGCTTTTTTATTTTAAAGCTTTGCCATAAAAAAGTCAAGAGGAGAAGCGGCACACTCAGACCTTCAGCTGTCCGGCAAGGTATCCGCTGGACCAGGCCCACTGGAGATTGTAGCCGCCGCAGTCGCCGTCAATATCCAACACCTCGCCAGCGGCATACAGGCCGGGAACCAGACGGCTCTGGAGCGTGCGAGAGTCGAATTCGGCGGTGCGAATGCCGCCTGCGGTGACCTGTGCGCCGTCAAAGCCAAGTGTGCCAATCACTGGCAAGGAAAATTGCTTGATAGCTTTTGCGACCCGCTGAAGGTCATTGGAGGTCAGGACTGCGATGGAGTCAGTGAGGCCGTAGCCCGCATATCGAAGAACTGTCCGCCCCAGACGGTTGTGAAGCATCCCGGCCAGCAGATTTTCTGTGGTCAGCTCTCCCATAGATGCGATCCGCTGGCAGAGCAGAGCTTCCACGTCGGAAAGGGACAGCTGGGGCAGAAGATCCATGCGGAGTGTCAGGGGGCCTTTTTCCGTGGCGGCTGCACGGGACAATTCAAACACGGCAGGGCCGCTGACGCCGAACTCCGTAAACTGCACCTCGCCACGGCTGGCGGCCACGGCAGCCTGCCCTCTGCACAATCTGAGGTCCGCATTGGCCCGGATGCCTTTCAGCGCCTTTACATAGGTGTTGTCCGTCTTGATCTGCACCAGAGCGGGGTAGAGCTTCGTGACACTGTGGCCCAAAGCCTGAAGCAGCTCATAACCGCTGCGGGTGCCGCCCAGCTTTCCACCGGCCATGCCGCCGCAGCAGACGATCACGCGGTCTGTCGGCAGGGTTTCCTCTGCGGAGGAGACAAGAAATCCTTTTTTGCCCCGTTTCAGGCCGGTTACCTCGAAGCCGGTGCGGGTCATGACCCCGGCGGCGTCGGCGGCAAAACGCAGCACATCCAATACGCTGCCTGCCTGATCGGAGTAGGGATAGACCCGGCCGTTATCCTCTGCCGTAGTCAGCAGACCAAGACTGTGAAAGAAATCCAGCGTGGCGTCCAGATCCAGCGCCTCCAGAGCGGGACGGGCAAAGTCCGGGGCCTGACCGTGGTAGTAGGGAAGTCCCATATTCTGATTGGTGAGATTGCAGCGCCCGTTGCCGGTGGCCAGCAGCTTGCGTCCGACCCGCGCCTGCCGTTCCAGCAGGGTGACCTGCCTGCCGTTTCTGGCGGCTGTAATGGCGGCCATAAGGCCGGATGCGCCGCCGCCGATAATGATGACTTGCATAGTGCCTCCTCTTAAACAGCGGGGAAATCGGGGAGATTTCTTCCCGCACTGAAAAAGCCCCGGCTGTCTCTGTTCAGGGGACACGCCGGGGCTTCTAAAATCGTATGGTCGTATGGATTTATTTGTTTCGTTCCTGACTGGACTGGATCGCGTGAAGAATGTGCATCTGCATAGCGGCCTTGGCCCCATCGGGATTGCGACGGCGCAGGAAGTTGACGATTTCCCGGTGGTCGGGGATGGAGTGAGTGGCCAGATTTGTTCCCTCTTCGTGATATTTGACTTCTAGATAAATAGACTTATTAACGACCTGCATCAGTTGCATGGCAAACTGGTTATGGGTGGCAGCGGCCAGGGCATTGTGAAAATCCTGTTCGGCGCTGGTGCGGTTTTTCCCGGCGGCGATCACCTCTTCAACCCTAATGCGATATTCGTCAATGCGCTGAAACTCTTCTTCCGTCCCACGAAGGGCGGCGTAATAGGCGATGGAAGGCTCGATGATCAGACGGATCTCCATCATTTCACGGGCGTTGCTCTCCACGGCGCTGAGACCCCGAATATCCGGGCTGGCGGAGTCGATCCCGGCAGAAGTCACATAAGTACCCCGGCCGCGGCGGATCTCAACAAGGCCGCGGGTGCAGAGAATTCGGATGGCTTCCCGCAGCGTGACCCGGCTGACGCTCAAAAGCTCGGCCAGCTCCATTTCGTTGGGCAGCTTATCGCCTTCCTGAAAGCGCTTTTCCTCCAGAATCATATCAGCAATCCGGTTGGCGGATTGTTCTGCTAAAGAAGATGAAGAGCCGGACATACGCACCATACCTCCATGCAATATCGCGCCTTATCCGCCTGCACCCGACACGCTGCAAGCGGCGAAGCCGCATCCGTGGGCAGAATATAAGGCCGGCAGCGGGTATTTCACTGCAAAAAATCACTTGTCAAAAGACATCTTACGACAAACATACATAGAAAGCAAGACTTTTTCACAAAAAAGCAACACAATGTAAACAAATAAAGGAATAAAGCTTCAAAGAAGTGAAAAACAGGAGACAGATTACGCAAAAATAGCGGAAAACAGCGTAATCAGCAATATTGACAAAAAATTAGCACAGTTGTCTAAGCTTTAACGAAAGACATCTTACTACGTCTGCGTGCTAAAATCAAGTAAAAATCAGAAAACGAGGGGGCGTAAAAACGTACAAAAAAGGGAATTAAAAAACGTAAAAGTGCTGAAAATGCAAAAATTGACAAGGAGTATATTGACACTTTCGGAAAACCTGTTTATACTTCACAACGTAAGATGACTGACGCCGTAACGCCAGCTACCCCATCGAATCAAAGGAGATAAGACCTCTACATGGACAGCGCACTGCGGATCACACTAATTGCAAATGCAGGGCTGCTGATGACCTACCGAGGCACGACCCTGATGGTCGATGGCATCTATGGGCGGGAAGGACACCCGTTCAGCAACCTTTCGCCGGAGGTCTGGCGGGAGATGCTGGAGAGTGAGGACCGCTTTCGGAAAGTGGATTACCTGCTCTTTACCCACGCCCATCCGGATCACTTCTCACCGGAAATGACGGGGGAATTTTTGCATCATCGATCTGTGAAAGGGATGTTTCTCCCGGAGCCGCATATGGCGGCGGAGGACCGGCTGATCAAAATGCTGAGGGCGAAGAAAACGCCCTGTGTGTTGCTTTCGGATGCCACAGAGCACGCAGCCTACCGCATTGAGCCGGAGATCACCGTCCGGGCGTTTCGGACGCTGCATCTGGATCGGAAGTACCGGAACGTCCCCCACTTCTGCTACATCCTGACTTTCGGGGATCAGAACATCTTACTGACGGCGGATATGGATTACACCACGGAGACGCTGGCATCCATTCAGAATGTTCCCATCCGGGCCACATTTGTCAATCCGCTGTTTTTCAACGCACTGAGCCACCGGAAGTTCTTCAAGGGAACGCTTCCGGGGCAGTCGATCTTTGTTTACCATGTTCCTTTTCCTGAGGACGATTCCATGCGGATGCTGCCGACGCTCCGCCGCAGTCTGGAGGCATGGCTTTCCGACGGGCGGCCGGTAACGGCGCTGACGGAGCCGTTTCAGGAGATCGAACTGTAAAAAATGGTCTCCCGGCAGGGAAAGCCCCTGTCAGAGACCCGGATACTTTCTTTACTATATAAGGAGGTTGAGCGAACATGGAAATGGAAATGGCGGAAGGCCGTCTGGGACGGGTCGTCGCTCTGCGGCTCAAGCCCGGCACGGATGTGCTTCTGGGACTGACGGAGGCCTGCAAGCGGGCCGGCATCAACAACGGCGTGATCCTCAGCGCCATCGGCTCTCTGGACGGCGTGAGCTACTGCAATCCCGTAGAGTTGCCCACCAAGGCGGGTTATGGCTACGGCGAGGTGCTGCATCTCACCGGGCCGATTGAGCTGACCAGCGGCGCAGGTATCATCTGCCACGATGATGAGGGCAACACCAACCTGCACGTTCATATGAGCCTCAGCGACCGGTACGGCAACGCCCATGGCGGACATCTGGTGGAAGGCACCAAGGTGCTGCTGACGGTGGACGTCATGCTGGCCGAGGTTGACGGTCTGGTGATGGGACGGAAGTTCGACAATGAACTGGAGGTTCCTCTGTTTGCACCCCGTCAGAATTAAGTAAGCGTTCCAATATTTAAGTTTTCAATAGTTAATTTATAGAAAGGCGTGAAAACATTGGCAACGAAAAAGAACACTGGAGAAAAGTACTCCAAGGAACAGCTGCTGGATTTCTACCGCACCATGGTACGGATCCGGGAGTTTGAAGAGCATGCCGCAGAATGCTTCACCAAAGGTATGCTGGCAGGTAACATCCATCTGAGCATTGGCCAGGAGGCCGCTGCGGCCGGCGCATTTGCCGCGATTGAAGAAAAGGACTTTTTCACTTCCACCCACCGCGGCCATGGCCATGCCATCGCCCGCGGCATGGATCCCAAGAAGTGCATGGCTGAGCTGTTCGGCAAGAAGACCGGCTACTGCAAGGGCAAGGGCGGTTCCATGCACATCGCTGATATGGCAAAGTGCAACCACCTGGGCGCCAACGGCATCGTCGGCGCTGGTCAGTGCATCTCTGCCGGCAGCGCTCTGGCTTCCAAGATCATGGGCGATGATTCCGTGACCGTCGGCTGCTTCGGCGACAGCTCCACCAACGAAGGCTCCTTCCATGAGTCTCTGAACATGGCTGCTACCTGGAAGCTTCCCATGGTGTGGTTCATTGAGAACAACTGCTATGGCGTTTCCACCGAGATCCACCGCGTGACCAACACCCCGGATCTGGCCAGCCGTGCAGCTGCTTACAACGTGCCTTTCGCCGTTGTGGACGGCACCAACCCCACCGAGGTCTATGAGGCCATGAAGACCGCTATGGATCACGCCCGTGCAGGCAAGGGTCCCTATGTGGTCGAGGCAAAGGTCTATCGTTATCAGGGCCACTACTGCGGCGACCCCGCCGTGTATCGTCCCAAGGAGTACATGGAGCACGCTCTGGCCAACGATGCCATCGAGAAGCTCGGCAAGCGTCTGAACGCTCTGGGCGTTAAGGACGAGGAGCTGGAAGAGATCAAGAAGGCCGCTAAGGAGGAAATGGACGAGGCTGTGAAGTTCGCGGACGAGTCCCCGTATCCCGATCCTTCTGAAGTCACCGACGATATGTATACTGCGGATAACGAAAGGTGTGTGGCAAGATGAAAAAGATTACTGTCAGCAAGGCCATTCGTGAGGGCCTGCTGGAAGAAATGCGCCGGGATGACAAGATGTTCATCATGGGCGAGGATATGGCCGTTATGGGCAACGTGTTCGCCATTACCACCGGCTTTTTGGATGAGTTTGGTCCCAACCGTGTGATCGATACCCCCATTTCCGAGGAAGGCTTCATGGGTATGGCTGTCGGCGCTGCCATGCGCGGTATGCATCCTTGCGTGGAGCTGATGTACGACGACTTTGTGACCGAGTGCGCCGACCCCCTGTTCAACCAGGCTGCCAAGCTGAAGTATATGTCCGGCGGTCAGTGCTCTATCCCTCTGGTGTTGCGTATGCCCATGGGTTCCGGCCGTCGTAACGCCGGCCAGCACTCCCAGTCTCTGGAAGGCATGGTCTGCCATTTCCCCGGCCTGAAGGTTGTGGCTCCCAGCTCCGCTGAGGACGCCAAGGGCCTCATCAAGGCTGCTCTGCGTGATCCCGATCCCGTGGTCGTCATGGAGCATAAGCTGCTGTACGCTCACAAGGAAATGATCCCTGAGGAAGAGTACGTCACCCCCATCGGCAAGGCCAAGGTTAAGCGCGAGGGCAAGGATCTGACCATCATCTCCTGGAGCCGTGAGGTCAACTTCGCCATGGAAGCCGCTGAGAAGCTGGCTGCCGAGGGTATCGACGTGGAGGTTCTGGATCTGCGTACTCTGGTTCCCGTTGACTGGGACGCCATCAAGGAGTCTATCTCCAAGACCCACAATGCCATCATCGTTTCCGAGGAAGTCAAGCGCGGCAGCTACGCAGGCGAGCTTTCCGCCGAGATCTCCGAGGAGCTGTTTGACGAACTGGATGCTCCTGTGGAGCGTGTCTGCGGTCTGAACATTGTTTCTCCCTTCAGCCCCGTACTGGAGGACCAGAACTTCCCGCATCCTGATGACATCTACAATGCCGTCAAGCGCGTGCTGAACAAGTGAGGAGGGTACTACTGTCATGGCTTATGAAGTATTGATGCCTCAGCTGGGCCTGACCATGGAGGAAGGCACAGTTTCCCAGTGGATCAAGCACGAGGGCGATGAGGTAAAGACTGGTGATGTGATCGTGGAGATCACCACCGATAAACTGACCAACGAGGTCGCCAGCGAGCACGACGGCGTGCTGCTGAAGATCGTGGCGCAGGAAGGGGAGGACATCCCCGTTAAGGGCCTGCTGGCTTACATCGGCCAGCCCGGCGAGGCTGTGGGCGACGCCCCGGCTGCACCCGCTGCCGCTCCTGCCGCTGAGGCTGCACCCGCAGCTGCTGCCGCTCCTGCCGCAGCACCCGCTCCCGTGGCTGCCAACGGCAAGCGCATCCGCATTTCTCCTCTGGCCCGCAAGACTGCGGCCAAGATGGGCGTTGACTATTCCGGCATCGCAGGTACTGGCCCCTCCGGCCGTATCGTGGTGAAGGACATTCTGGCTGCCGCTGAGGCTCAGAAGAACGCGCCCGCTGCCGCTCCTGCCGCAGCAGCCGCTCCCGCCAAGAAGGAAGCGCCTAAGGCCGGTCTGGAACTGATGGAAGGCGACACCGTGGTGAAGCTGACCGGTATGCGTAAGGTGGTTGCCGAGCGTATGCTGGCTTCTCACACCGAGATCCCGCCTGTGACCCAGAACATCAAGGTGGACGTCACCGAGCTGATGAAGTTCCGCAAGATGCTGCTGGCCGAAACCGGCAAGAAGTATTCCGTCAACGATCTGGTGCTGAAGGCCATTGCCAAGTGCCTGACTCAGCATCCCGAAATTCTGGTGAGCTTCGACGAGGCCAACCACCAGATCATCCAGCGCAAGCACGTGAATATCGGTATGGCCGTGGCTCTGGACGCCGGTCTGATTACCCCCGTCATCCGCGACGCCGACAAGATGGGTCTGGATACCCTGTCCGCTACCGCCAAGGATCTGGCTGCCCGCGCCAAGGAGAACAAGCTGACTGCCGATGAGTACAAGGGTTCTACCATCACTGTGTCCAATCTGGGTATGTTCGGTATCGAGACCTTTACCCCGATCATCAACCAGCCTGATTCCGTCATCGTGGGCGTCTGCGCCATCGAGGATGAGCTGCAGATGGACGATGAGGGCAAGCTGAGCAAGCATCAGGTCATGCGTCTGTCCGTCACTCTGGATCACCGCACGCTGGATGGCGCCGTAGTGGCAAAATTCGAGATGGATCTGCGTGATATTCTGCAGAATCCCATGAGCATCGTGCTGTAACACAGGGGAGGAACAAGCAATGGCTTTTGAATTGAAAATGCCCCAGTTGGGCCTGACCATGGAGGAGGGTACCGTCTCCAAGTGGATCAAGCATGAGGGCGACGAAGTGAAGGTCGGCGATGTTGTGGTGGAGATCACCACCGATAAGCTGACCAACGAAGTGACCAGCGAAGCGGAAGGCACCATGCTGAAGATCGTGGCTCAGGAGGGCGACGATGTACCCGTGAAGGGGACTCTGGCATGGATCGGCAAGCCCGGTGAGCAGGTTGGCGGCGCTCCCGCCGCTGCCGCTCCTGCAGTACCCTTTGCACCTGCCGCTCCCGCAGCTCCTGCAAAGCCCGCCGGCGACACCAGCGTGATCGTCATCGGCGGCGGCCCCGGCGGCTATGTGGCAGCAATCCGCGCCGCACAGCTGGGCGCCAAGGTGACCCTGATCGAAAAGCAGTATCTGGGCGGCACCTGCCTGAACGTGGGCTGCATTCCCACCAAGTGCCTGCTGCACTCTGCTGAACTGGTGGAGGACATCAAGAATCAGGGCAAGGACATCGGCGTGGAAGTGGACGGCGTGAAGGTCAACTTCCAGCAGGTCATCGCCCACAAGAACGAGATCTCCAAGAAGCTCACCGGCGGTGTTGCCGGCCTGCTGAAGATGAACAAGGTCAAGAAGATCGACGGCGAGGCCACCTTTGTGGGCGAGAAGAAGCTCTCTGTGAAGAAGGCTGACGGCACCACCGAGGAGATGACCGCTGACGCCATCATCGTGGCCACCGGCTCCATCAACTCCCAGCCTCCCATCCCCGGCCTGAAGGAGAACCCCAACTGCATCGACTCTACCGGCGCTCTGTCTCTGGAGAAGCTGCCCAAGACCATGGTGGTCATCGGCGGCGGCGTCATCGGTCTGGAGCTGGCCTGCGCTTACGCTGGCTTCGGTACCAAGATCACCGTGGTGGAAGCCATGGATCATATGTTGCCCATGCTGGACGGCGACCTGACCAAGATCGGTGTTGCCCACATGAAGAAGATGGGTATGGAGTTCAATCTGGAATGCCCTGTGCAGTCCGTTGAGGAGTCCCCTGTGGGCGCCAAGGTAGTCTGCAAGAACAAGGCCGGCGAAACCGTCAGTTTCGAGGCCGAAAAGGTTCTGGTTGCCATCGGCCGTAAGGCCAACACCGCTTCCCTGAATCTGGAAGCCGGCAAGATCGACAACGACCGCGGCCGGATCATCGTCAACGACAAGATGGAGACGAATGTCCCCGGCGTGTACGCTATCGGCGACTGCGTGCTGGGCCATGCACAGCTGGCTCATACCGCTTCTGCCATGGGCGAGGTTGCTGCTGAGAACATCATGGGTCAGGAAGCCCATTATGACGAAAAGACCAACCCCACCTGCGTGTACATCGAGCCGGAGGCCGCTTCCGTGGGTCTCACCGAGGAGCAGTGCAAGGCACAGGGTCTGGAGTACAAGGTTGGCAAGTTCCCCATGAGCGCCAACGGCAAGGCTCTGATTCTCAACGGCGGCGAGGGCATCGTGAAGATCATCGCCGGCAAGGAATTCGGCGAGATCCTCGGTATGCACATCATCGGGCCCCGTGCCACCGACCTCATCTGCGAGGGCGCTCTGGCTATCGAGGGCGAGATGACGCTGGATGAGATCATTGCTACCATCCATTCTCATCCCACGGTCACCGAGACCATGCGGGAGGCTGCTCTGCAGGCTGAGAAGCGTGCAATTCACACTTCCAATAAGTAAGATTTTGGCTCCAAATGGGTGCTTTGCCCCCTCTGTTGACCAGGTCTGAAGCAATATATGTTATAGCACGGCGGCTGTAACATGGACAGCGCCGCGGCTTGTCCCGAAAGGGGCAAGCCGCGAGGCTGTGTAAATTCATCACTGTCCCGCGGCGTCAGCCGCAGTGGAATGGGAAAGGAGCGCTTGCCATGCCAGCTGTTCAGAAGAAAAAACCAGCGTTGGAACAGCAGATCAATGAGGAAGGGATTCGATTTCTCGGCAAGCACGTTTCCCGGGAAAAGGCGACGGCTCTTTTTGCAGCGACGCTGCTTGCCTGTGCCATGCCGATGATTTTGGGCGTGCGCGATTGGGCGAGGATCCCGCAGATGGTCACCACCGGTCTGGTGGGGATCAGCGGCGAGGATGATTCCCTTCCACGGTGGGCAGTGGTTTTTTTGATTCCCGGACTTATGTGCCTCCTGAATGTGATCGTTCACGGACAGCTGATGCTTCATCAGTCCAAGATGAAAATACCGCCGAAACAGATTCGGGTGGTAGGCCGCTGGGGGATCCCCATTGTGGGAACGTTTCTCAGCGCCGGAATGATTCAATATGCCGCAGGGGAGGCCGTGTTGCCGCTGTCTTTCACTGCGTCCTGTATCCTCTGTCTTGCCATGATGCTTCTGGGCGGTCATCTGTGGGATTGTCCCACAAACGCGGTGCTCTCGCTCAGGCACGCTTTCACCGGAATGGTTCAGGAGGGTGACTCTTGGAAAAGTCTGCACCGGTTTGCGGCAATCGTTTGGCTTGCGGCGGGGCTTGCAGCCCTGTTGGATACCATGCTCCACAATCAGGTGGCAGTCATAGGAGTTACGGCTCTGCTGGCTGCGTTAATACTTCCTGAACTTTGGGCGAAGAGGGGGGGATGAGCAGATCGCACCGGAGGGTGGATCAACTCGTTGAAAATCGCCTGCCGCACGTGAGAGGCCGGCGAAAAAACAGAAGGGATTGGTAAAATGAAAGTCTATAAGAAAATTATGGACGGACTGGCAATGATCGAAAAGGTGATCCTGAGCGTCATTACCGTGGTAGTTACCGTGGTTACCTTTGCAAACGTTGTGGTCCGTTATGCGTCTGACAGTCAGTTCGCATGGAGCGAAGAGCTGGTCATCAACCTCTTTGTTCTGATGATTATGATGGGCTGCGCTCTGTGTGCGCGGGAAGGCAGCCTCATCAGCCTCTCCCTGATCTTCGATTTTCTGAAGGTCAAGGGCAAGAAAATTTTTGTAGCCATCATCACCGTTGTCAACTGCGCGTTCTACGGCGTGCTGCTGTACACCGGCTGGCAGAAGGTTCTCAGCCAGATGGCAAGCGGCAAGCATACTTATTCTCTGAACTGGCCTGAGTGGGTGTTCTCCATCTTCCTGCCCATCGGCGCTGTTCTGCTTATTATTCATACCATCGAATATTTCATCGACGTGATGAGCAATAATGCTGCCTGCGTCAAGATCGAAGAAGGGGAGGAAGAGAACAATGATTAACCTGATTCTGTTCGGCACCTTCTTCATCATGCTGCTGCTGAACATTCCTATTGCAGTCAGCCTGGGTACCTCTGCCATTCTGGCAATGCTTTATGCACACGACCCGTTCACTGTTATTTCTACCAACGTCTATAACGGCATGGCCAAGTTCCTGCTGCTGGCCATTCCTTTCTTCGTGCTGTCCGGCAACATCATGGCCAAGGCCGGCATTTCTACCCGTCTGGTCAACTTCATTGATGACTGCGTGGGCCATCGCCGCGGCGGTATTGCAATCGTCTGCGTTATCGTGGCTTGCTTCTTCGGCGCGATTTCCGGTTCCGGCCCGGCTACCGTGGCTGCTTTGGGCATCATTCTGATCCCCGCCATGATCAACCGCGGCGGCTTCTCCGCTCCCTTTGCCTCCGCCATGATGGCAACGGCTTCCTCCATCGCCATCGTTATCCCGCCCTCCATCGCTTTCGTTGTGTACGCCTCCATCACCGGCGTCTCCGTTGGTGATATGTTCATGGGCGGCATCCTCCCCGGCATCATGATGGGTCTGGCTCTGGTCGTCATCATCATGCTGGAGGTCCGCAAGCAGGGCCTGAAGGCATCCCGTGAGCGCGCCTCCTGGGGCCAGCGTGCCAGAACCTTCGGTACGGCTTTCTGGGGCTTCCTGGTGCCTGTCATCATCCTGGGCGGCATCTACGGCGGCATCTTCACCCCGACGGAGGCCGCTGCCGTGTCCGTGGTTTACGGCCTGTTCGTGGGTGTGTTCATCTATCGCGAGGTCAAGTGGAAGGACATGGGCGAGTTGCTGGTTGACTCCGGCAAGACCACCGGCGGCATCATGCTGATCATCGGTTCTGCCACTCTGTTTGCTTACATCTGCACCATCCATGGCATTTCTCAGGCTGCCCAGGGCCTGCTGCTGGACATCGCAGGCAACAAGATCGTTTTCCTGCTGATCGTCAACGTGATCTTCCTGATCGCCGGCTGCTTCGTGGACGCCAACTCCGCAATGTACATCTTCATTCCCATTATGTATCCTGTGGCTCAGCAGCTGGGCATTGATCTGGTTCATTTCGGCGTGCTGTCCACCGTGAACCTGGCCATCGGCCAGGTGACCCCTCCCGTGGGTGTCAACCTGTTCGTGGCTATCGGCGTTGCTGACAAGCTTCAGGGCCTGAAGGACAAGACCAAGGTCACCATCGCGTCCATGTCCAAGGCTGTGTGGCCCATGATTCTGGCCTGCGTTATCACCCTGCTGGTGGTCACCTACGTTCCCTTCTTCTCCACCGTGTTCCTGAAGGGCTGATTCCCGTTCGATCTGTTGCTCTTATGAGCCGGAGGAGCGTCTCCGGCTCATGGGAGTTCAGATATTTTCAAACATTTTGAGGAGGAAAAACCATGAAAAAGTTTCTTGCACTCGCACTGGCGCTGACCATGGCTCTGTCTCTGGCAGCCTGCGGCGGCAGCAGCTCCGGCAGCAACGATTCCAACGCTGCTGACAACAGCACCGACTCCAGCAACACCGAATCCGGCACCACTTTCGAGAAGCAGACCTGGCGTTATGCCTGCTCCGCTACCGAGAACACCTGCTGGGCTGACATGGGTCGTGACTTCGGCCAGATGGTCAGCGACGCTACCGGCGGTGCCATCACCGTTGAGGTCTATGCTGCCGACCAGCTGACTGCCGGCAACCAGTCCGAAGGCATTCAGGCCGTTATGGACGGTTCCACTCAGCTCTCCGCTCACTCCAACCTGATCTATTCCGCTTTCGATCAGCGGCTGAACGTTGTGTCCCTGCCCTTCCTGTTCGACTCCTTCGATGACGTTGACGCCAAGCTGGACGGCGACGCCGGTAAGGCTGTCGGCGAGGTCGTTGAGAGCATGGGCCTGCACCTGCTGGGCATCGCTGAGAACGGCTTCCGTCATCCCACCAACAGCAAGCACCCCATCGCTTCTCTTGCTGATATGAAGGGTCTGAAGATCCGTGTTGCCGGTTCCTCTGTTCTGAATAACGCTTATCAGGCTTGGGGTGCCAACTGGGCCAACGCTAACTGGTCCGAGGTGTTCACCGCTCTGCAGACCGGTACTTATGACGGTCAGGAGAACCCCCTGCCCACCGCTGATGGCGCTTCCATCGCTGAGGTTCAGAAGTATGTGACCTACTGGACCGGCGTGTATGACTGCATCTTCTTCACCATGAACGCTGACCTGTACAACAGCCTGTCTCCTGAACTGCAGCAGATCGTTGACGAGTGCGGCCAGAAGGCTGCCCAGAATCAGCGTAAGCTGGAGCGTGAGCAGGATCAGGAAGTTCTGCAGAAGTGGGCTGACGCCGGCGTTACCGTCACTGAGCTGACTGACGAGGCTGCTGCCGAGTTCAAGGATGCTTCCTCCGGCGTTGCCGATCTGTTCGTGAAGGACTGCGTGGACAAGGGCTTCGATCAGTCTGAGGTCGAGTCTCTGGTTGCAGCATTCCAGAAGTAAGAGATTCTGAACAGAATCAGATTTAAATGAAAAAACCAGCGGCTGTGATGATTCACAGCCGCTGGTTTTTTGCAGATATTCGCTCAAAAAGGGAAGTGGATATAAAGAAAAAACTTGCTTTTTTCAAAGCAAGCATTTATTAAGAATACTCAGCGCACCCGATTGGTGGAGATAAGCGGGATCGAACCGCTGACCTCTTGACTGCCAGTCAAGCGCTCTCCCGGTTAGTGCGGTTACATACCCCTCTAAACCGGGTCAAAAGAGCGCTTCAATACGCGGGCAACCCCAAAACACACCCTGAATGTCTTTCATTATAGTCAAAGAAAGCCCGTATATCAAGGAAAATAATTTTTCGGCTTTGCGTCCCTCCACGGCATGATATAATTTTTGTGTCCATGTTGGAAAGGAGGTGCAGGCATGGGAAAAGAATATATTGCCGGAGAGACCCAACGATACGAAATTGGCGGTCGAGTTTTTATCGTTGAGCCACGGTACAGGAAAGACGGTGAAAGCATGGCAGACATCTTGCTAAAGCTGATGTTTGCCGACTTGGACGAAGAGATGCGAGCAGCAAATAAAACTACAACGGACTAAAATTGAAAGTATCAATCTGGCAGTCAGCAAGAGGTTTTTATTCTAACGGTAAGCTCCCGTTGCCTAAATCTTTATAGGCAGCAGGAGCTTACTGTTTGGGGGCTATTTTAGAAAATCAAAGTCCAATTCAAATGAGGGATCTTTCCTTTTCATTTCTTTTAGTTCCTCAAAGGTGTAGCCGCATTTTTCTTCTATTAGCTTTCGGAGCGCTTTCCTTTCGTCCTCGGATGGAGTAGTATCTTCAATCTCAATCGTTGCTTTACTGCATTCGCTCTGATGGGCTTTATAAAAATCCGTCGCAGCAGTACACAGTTGCCAACACAAAACACCCAAATCAATATCCAAACTCAGTTTTCCATCAGTTGCCTGTGCAGCTTGGACAAATCTGAGGTCTGGATCTCGATTATAATGAATTTCAAACTTATTAATATTCTTTACTGCATCAGCATTACCTAAATCAAAATTACCGCTATGGAGATATGCACAGCGCAATTTATAGCAAATTTCCTCATCAAAACCATCTTTGAATTTAAGCGCACTTATCGGATTTACATATTCACTATACCACTTCTTATAGTGGTCAGCTACTTTTGTATTTGGATAGGCAATATTCCCGCAAATATCTGGAAGAGTTAACGCAATGCCCAACGCCGAATATGGGTAGCCATCTCGCAAAAGGCCATTGATTTCATTCACGAGTTGTTCGATCATTTCTTCACACCCCTTATATCTAAAAGTTTTTAACATCATATCACACTTTTGAATGTAGCACTACCCCAAACAGAGACTATGGGGCGTGTTCATGTATAACACCACGAAGGGAGGTCACTTCCACCCGGCCAGTCTGCGGACTGGCTTTTTTCATGCCACGAAAAGGAGGTTTGCAAATGGCAGATGATAAGAAAAACATTCCCGAAGCAGCCCCGCCCGCCGAGGCTCCCGCTCCTGCGGTAGAAAATGCCGCCGTGCCGGAGCAGCCCGCTCCCGAGCCTGTGCTGACCGACGCAGAGGAGCTCATGCTGGAACATGAGGGGCAGGCGGCGCTTTTTGAAATGGGCGAGGCCGTACCCGATTCCGCCGACGCTGTTACCCACGCCGAGGTGGAGGAGCCTGCCGCGCCCGAAGTCCCCAAGGTTGAAAAGGAACAGGAGCAGCCGCTCACTCCCGGCAAGGACGATCCTACCCCGGCACATTCCGGCAAGGTGTTGAATTTTGCCGCCGCCCGTGATGAGGCGGCTAAGGAGGAGAAAAAGGCGGTCAAGCAGAGGCCGCCCACGGAAAAGGACAAGGCTGCCAAACCCGGTAGGGGCCGTCCGCCCAAGGATGGCAAGGCCGCTCCCGACAAGGCCAAGCCGCCCAAACCTCGGGACAAAAAGTCCCAAAGCAAGCCTATCCCGGAGAAGCCTGCCGTGGATAAGGGCAGCGCTCCCGCTGGTGCGGAGGTCACGCCGGAGCCGTCTGTGCCCCGTGACGCCACCCGTGCCGAAAAAGAGGAGATCGTCTATCTCAACCTGTCCGATCTGCATCCGTTCAAAAATCACCCCTTTGGTGTTCGGGACGATGCGGAAATGCAGGGGCTTGTGGAGTCGGTCAAGGCGACAGGCGTCAATCAGCCCGCGCTGGTGCGTCCCCGCGAGGATGGCGGCTATGAGATCATCGCAGGCCACCGCCGCCAGCGGGCAAGTGAGCTTGCCGGATTTGCGAATATGCCTTGTATCGTCCGCAACATGACGGACGATGAAGCCATCCTCGCCATGACGGATGACAACCTCCGCCACCGTGAGCGCATTTTGCCTACCGAAAAGGCGCAGTCACTCAAAATGCAGGTGGAGGCCATCAAGCACCAAGGCTCCCGCCCCGGCGAGGAGGACAAGGACGCCGGAAAACGCTCCACGCAGGTCGTGGGAGATCGCAACGGCATGAACTATAAACAGGTGCAGCGGTATATCCGCCTGACCGAGCTTGTGCCGGATTTGCAGGCAATGGTAGACGAGAAAAGACTGGCGTTCACCCCAGCGGTGGAGATCTCATTCATCCGCCCCAAAAATCAGAGGTATATCGCCGTGTCCATCGAGGGGCAGCAGTCCTCGCCCTCGCTGTCGCAGGCACAGAAAATGCGGGAGCTGGACAAGGACGGCAAGCTCAACGGCGATGTGATCGACGGGATTCTGTCGCAGGAGAAAAAGGAGGTAGACAAGGTGATCATCAATAGTGCGGAACTGGAAAAGTATTTCGGCAAGGACAAGTCCCCGAGGGAAATGAAAGACAAGATCATTTCTCTGCTGGATGACTGGAAGGCCAAGCAGCCGCCTGAGCTGGGCAAGCCCGAAAAGAAAACGGAGCTTGAAAAGTGACCTTGGGACTTTTGGTCCCGAGGTCTTTCGTTTCCCCGAATGGCTCTTGTGGTTATATCCCCCGTCGCCGCCCGTATTCCAGCATGACCGGGAGCGGGCTGTCAAGGGTGCATCGCACCGCTGTTTTCAGCGGCCAGCCCTTGACCGCCGTCCCGGCTATGCTTTTTCTCCGGCAAGCGGCGGGGGTATATCCTCCAGAGCCGCCCCCTTTCCCAAGAATGGGAAAGGGCGTGGGGTTCGGGTTGAACTACTATATTACAAAACGGAGGTTTTTACAATGAAACGACCCCTTGCATATATCACCGCCGCGTGGTGCGGCAGCGACCACGAAAACACAAAGTTGGCGGCGCAGTATTGCCGCACGGTGTATGAGGCGGGCTTTTCGCCTATCTGCCCGACGCTCTATCAGCCGCTTTTCCTCAATGACGCCGTTCCCGAGGAGCATAAGAGCGGTATCGACATGGGGCGCGACCTGCTCCGCCGCTCTCATGTGCTGGTGGTGTGCGGTCATACCGTCACCGAGGCCATGAAGAATGACATCGCCGTTGCCCAGCGGCTCGGGATCACCGCCACCACCCTTGAGGGCATATTGACCGTCAAGGGACAGGGACGCAGATAAGATGACAGCGCTCCGGCTGGGGAGTCTGTTCGATGGGATCGGCGTGTTCCCCTTGGCGGCGGTACGCTGCGGCATTGAGCCGGTATGGGCAAGCGAGATTGAAAAAGCCCCTATCTCCATCACCAAGCGCCACTTTTCCAATATGGCGCATTTGGGGGATGTGACAAAGCTGGACGGGCGGGAGATCCCGCCCGTCCACATCATCACCTTTGGCTCACCATGTCAAAATCTCTCGCAGATCGGCAACCGCAAGGGGCTTGCGGGAGAAAAGTCCAGCCTGTTCTTTCAAGCTATCCGCATTATCCGCGAAATGAGGGAGGCGACAAATGGTCTATTTCCAGCAATCGCTGTTTGGGAAAACGTCATGGGAGCGTTTTCATCAAATGACCGGATGGATTTTAGAGCCGTCCTATCTGCTTTCACAGACGCCGATGTTTCAATGCCTGCTTCTGGAAGATGGGCAGGAGCCGGAATGGTGCGAGGGCGAACGCCCGACCTCTGCTGGCGGCTCATGGACGCCCAGCATTGGGCAAGCCCCCGGCTGGCACGACGGCAGCGCATCTTTCTTGTGGCAGACTTTGGAGGACGGCGTTCCCACGAAATACTTTTTAAGCCCCGCACAATGCAGTCACTTCCTGCATTTGGCGGAGATTGCGGGCTGTCCGCCGCCTGCGGAGATCGAGGCTCTTTTATTGAAGCAGGGCGGCGCGTACCAGTCACCCGACCCTTTCAATGCTTCCGTATGCGGGCGTCCGCCAAGGAGCGGACGGAAACAGCGTTCCGAAACAGCTTTGGACTGCCAACTGACCCTTTTCCCACTCTGTTAGCGGGCGGCATTTCGCCCTTTGCCTTTTGGTATGAGGACGATCCCGCCGGGGGCTGCGTCCGCTTTCCCACGGAAACGGAATGTGAGCGGCTCATGGGGCTGCCGGAGGGCTGGACAAGGTACGGCGCGGACGGCGAGGAAATCCTATCCTCCCACCGCTACCGGGCATTGGGAAACGCCATCGCGCTGCCCTGTGCCGAATACATCATGGCGGGGATCGCGGAGGTGCTGACAAAAGGAGGTGCAAATGACGGTATTTGAAGCCTACATCACCAACCTCGGCAAATACGCCGAGGGGCAGCTTGTGGGCGAAACGCTGAAATTTCCGGCGACCACAGAGGAGGTGCAATCGCTCTTAAAGAACATCGGCGTGGACGGTGTGCGGTATGAGGAGTTTTTTATCACCGCCTTTGACGGCGATGTGATGGGCTTATACGACTATCTCACCGAGTATGAAAACTTGGACGAGCTGAACCATTTGGCGCATCTCATTTCCGAACTGGACAGCGACGAGATCGAAACGCTGGAGGCCGCACTCAACAAGGGCGACCACACTTCCAGCGTGGCGGACATCATCAACCTCGTTCATAATCTGGACTGCTATTCCCTCCACCCCGGCGTGACCGACGATGAAACGCTGGGGCGCATCTATGTGGAGGACATGGAACTACTGGATGTGCCGGACAATGTGCTGCCCTACTTCGATTTTGAAGCCTATGGGCGGGATATGCGGATCAATGAGGGCGGCCACTTCGCCCCCACGGGCTATCTGACCCGCAGCGGCGATTTCAAGGAGGTGTACCACGGCATCGAGGACATTCCCGCCGAACACCGCATTTTTGCGTACCCTAAACTGAATATCCGGGAGCAGATGGCGGCCTACAAAGAGGTCATAGACCGTTCCTCTTTGGAGGGCGAGCGCCTGCACCCGAGAAAGGAGCATGATGACCGCTGACCTTGGGACATTTTGTCCCGAGGTCATATTTCTACCGGAGAGGAGGCGATGACGGCTGGTAGACGAGGATATTTCCCGGCGCACGATTGCCGTATCGGTGAAAGCGTCAAAGCTGACCGCCCGGGGGCTTGCCTATGTTGTCCGGGCGGTGGGGCTCAAGATCGCCAAGGCACACCGGGCAAAGCAGACGCCCCACGGCAAGCAGACCGTGAAAAAGCTCATGGCGCACGGCACATCCACCAACAGCCTTGAACTGTCCGGGGATACAAAGCTCTTTGACCGGGTAGCCCGGAAGTGGAATGTGGACTATGCCTTTTATCAGACCGAATCGGGGAAATACCTGCTGTTCTTCAAATCCGGGCAGGCGGACGCTATGACCGCCTGTTTTTCGGAATACTCCCGCAAGGTGCTGGATAAGGCCAAGTCCCGCCAGCCCATGATCCCCGAACAGATGAAGCAGGCGGAACAGCAGCTTGCCAAGGAAAAGCCGCCCAAGGAAAACAGGGCTCCCGCAAAGTCGCAAGACTTTGTGGGAAGAGGAGAAACAACGGAGCGGGCGGATTTCGGGCATGAAATGGCCGAAGGAGCAGAGCGGAGTTTGGTTCGACGAAAGGAGGTGTCGCATGACAGATAAGCTCCGTAAATATGTGCTGCCCAACATTCCCTATGTGTTCATCGGCTGGGTGTTCCTCAAGCTGGGGACGGCCTACCGTCTGGCGGCGGGGGCAGGCTTCGGGGAAAAGCTACTGGGGCTGGGGCAGACCGTCGGCGCGACCTTTGCCGATTTCGCCCCCGGCCTTGCTCCCTTTGACTGGCTGGTGGGCATTGTGGGGGCAGTGGCGTTCCGCCTGCTGATCTACTTCAAAAGCAAGAACGCCAAGAAATACCGCCGGGATGCGGAGTACGGCAGCGCCCGCTGGGGCAACGAAAAGGACATCAAGCCCTTTGTCGATCCCAAGTTTGAAAACAATATGCTGCTGACCGCCACGGAACGGCTCACCATGAACACCCGTCCGAAAAATCCCGCTAACGCCCGCAACCTCAATTTCTGCGGGATCGGCTCGTCCGGCTCGGGCAAAACCCGCTTTTGGCTCACGCCGCAGTTACTTCAAGCCCATTCTTCCTATGTGGTGGTAGACCCTAAAGGCGGTGTGCTGGGGCAGGTCGGCTCTTTCTTGCAAAAGCGGGGCTATAAGATCAAAGTGTTCAACAGCATTGATTTTTCAAAATCCATGCACTATAACCCACTGGCGTACATCAAGACCGAGGCTGACATTCTAAAGTTTGTCAATGCTCTCATTTCCAACACCAAGGGCGAGGGCAAGGAGGGCGACCCGTTCTGGACGAAGGCGGAAACGCTTTTGTACTGCGCCCTGCTGGGCTACATCATTTTTGAGGGAGCCGAGGAGGATCGCAACATGAATACGCTGGTGGACATGATCTCCGGCATGGAGGTCAAGGAGGATGACGAGGATTTTCTCAACGCCGTGGACTATATGTTCAAGGGGCTGGAACAGCGCAAACCGAATTGCTTTGCGGTAAAGCAGTATAAAAAGTACAAGCTAAGCAGCGGTGTTGTATGCTCTAAAAGACTTCTTAATCAAGCGGTTGGGAAGTCTCTTAGAA
>UQVS01000015.1 GCA_900544615.1 uncultured Oscillibacter sp.
CAAAAACCCTGTATTCATGCGGGTTTGCGCCGTTTTGACGCTCATTCCCACTCGATGGTCGCAGGGGGTTTAGAGGTAATATCGTAGACAATGCGGTTGATATGAGGCACCTCATTGACGATGCGGACGGAAACACGATCCAGCACATCGTAGGGAATGCGGGTCCAGTCAGCGGTCATGAAGTCGGTGGTGGTGACGCTGCGGAGCGCCAGCGTATAGTCATACGTCCGGCCATCGCCCATAACGCCCACAGAACGCATATTGGTCAGCACCGCAAAGTACTGATTCATGGTACCCTCCAGATGCGCCTTGGCGATCTCATCCCGGAAGATGAAATCCGCCAGACGCAGGGTGTCCAGCTTCTCCTTAGTGATCTCACCGATCACGCGGATGGCAAGGCCGGGGCCGGGGAAGGGCTGGCGCATGACCAAATACTCCGGCAGGCCCAGTTCGCGGCCCAGCTGGCGTACCTCATCCTTGAAGAGCATCCGCAGCGGCTCAATGATCTCCTTGAAGTCCACATAGTCCGGCAGGCCGCCTACGTTGTGGTGGCTCTTAATGACCGCCGCATCGCCGGTGCCGGATTCGATGACATCGGGATAGATGGTACCCTGCACCAGATAATCCACCTGCCCGATCTTCTTGGCCTCCGCCTCAAAGACCCGGATAAACTCCTCGCCAATGATCTTGCGCTTGCGCTCCG
This sequence comes from uncultured Oscillibacter sp., assembly GCA_900544615.1. GTDB lineage: Bacteria > Bacillota > Clostridia > Oscillospirales > Oscillospiraceae > Oscillibacter. The sequence continues at coordinate 704 of UQVS01000015.1, forward strand.
GCTCACTGACGCCGGCCAGCTTGCTCAGGAACAGCTCTTCCGCATTGGCGCGGACAAAGTTGATATCCCACTTCTTGAAGGCTTCCTCCACCTCATCGCCCTCGTTGAGACGCATGAGGCCATGATCCACAAATACGCAGGTCAGCTGATTGCCCACAGCTTCGGCCACCAGAGCCGCCGCTACGGAGGAATCCACGCCGCCGGACAGCGCCAGCAGCACCTTGCCGCCACCGACCTTTTCCCGGATCTGACGGATGGCGATATCCTTGTAGTCGCCCATGGTCCACTCGCCCTTGGCACCGCAGACTTCATAGAGGAAATTGCGGATCATATCCGTGCCGTGCTGGGTGTGGTTCACCTCCGGGTGGAACTGCACGCCGTAAAAGCCGCGGCTCTCATCGCAGATGGCCACGTTGGGGCAGGCATCGGAGTGGGCCACCAGAGAAAAGCCCTCCGGCACCTTTTCCATATAGTCGCCGTGGCTCATCCAGGTAATGCCCTCGGCAGGTAGGCCCTTGAAAAGCTTGCAATCCGTCTGGAAGTATGTCTCGGTCTTGCCGTATTCCCGCGCAGAATCGTCGGTGGCCGCCACCACCTTGCCGCCCAGATTGTGCGCCAGCAGCTGGCAGCCGTAGCAGATGCCGAGAATGGGAATTCCCAACTTGAAGATCTCAGGATCGGCCTGGGGAGACTTGGGATCATAGACGCTGTTGGGGCCGCCGGTGAAAATAATGCCAATGGGATTCAGGGCTTTGATGTCCGCGATCGGGGTGGTATAGGGCTTGACCTCGCAGTATACGCTGCATTCCCGCACGCGCCGTGCGATCAGCTGGTTATACTGTCCGCCGAAGTCAAGGACCAGAATCATTTGTGAAGCCATAGGATCCTCCTCAATCTGATATTGCATTCAGCATACCACATTCCGCAGCGCATTTCAATGCTCAAGTGCGGCCTGAATGAAGCCTTTGAACAGAGGATGGGCGTTATTGGGCCGGGATTTGAACTCTGGGTGATACTGAACGCCCACAAAGAACGGGCGGTCTGTCAGCTCCACCGTTTCTACCAGACGGCCGTCAGGAGACAGGCCGGACAGCGTCAGACCCGCGCCGGTCAATGCATCCCGGTACTCGTTGTTGAATTCATAGCGGTGGCGGTGGCGCTCGGAGATTTCCTGTCTGCCGTAGCAGCGCTCCATGGTGGTGCCGGGCTGAATGATACAGGGATAAGCGCCCAGCCGCAGCGTACCGCCCTTGTCGATCTCGTCGCTCTGTCCGGGCATAAAGTCGATGACCTTATTCTTGCAGATCTCGTTGAACTCGCCGGAGTCCGCGTCAGCGATTCCGGCCACATGACGGGCATATTCAATGACAGCGATCTGCATACCAAGGCAGATGCCGAAGTAGGGAACCCGATGCTCTCTTGCATACTGGGCTGCCAGAATCATGCCGTTGATGCCCCGCTGGCCGAAGCCGCCGGGAACGATGATGCCGTCCAGCGCACCAAGGATCTCACCAGCGTTGCTCTCCGTGATGGTCTCGGAGTCGATCCACTGGATAGTCACCTCGGCTCCCAGTGTATAGCCTGCGTGGCGCAGGGCCTCCGCCACGGAAAGATAGGCGTCATGCAGCTGGACATACTTGCCCACAAGACCGATGGTCACGTGTTTGTCCGCCGTCTTGATGCGCTCCACCATGTGTTCCCACTCCGTCAGCTCCGGCGCCGGGGCGTCGATCCCCAGCTCCCGGCACACCACGGAGGAGAAGTTGGACTTTTCCAGCATCAGCGGCGCTTCATACAGGCAGGGCAAGGTGATATTCTCAATCACGCAGTCGGGCTTCACATTGCAGAACATGGAAATCTTGTGGAAAATGGACGGCTCCAGCGGCTCGTCGCACCGGAGGACAATGATGTTGGGATTGATGCCCATGCCCTGAAGCTCCTTGACAGAGTGCTGCGTGGGCTTGGATTTATGCTCGTCGGAGCCGCGGAGGAACGGCACCAGCGTCACATGGATAAAGAGGCTGTTCTCCCGCCCCACCTCCAGAGAGATCTGCCGGACGGCCTCCAGAAAGGGCTGGGACTCGATATCGCCGATGGTGCCGCCGATCTCGGTGATGACCACATCGGCATCGGTCTGCTTGCCCACCCGGTAGACAAAATCCTTGATCTCGTTGGTGATGTGCGGGATCACCTGCACGGTGGAGCCGAGGTACTCGCCCCGGCGCTCCTTGTTCAGCACATTCCAGTACACCTTGCCGGTGGTGAGGTTGGAGTATTTATTCAGATCCTCGTCAATGAACCGCTCATAGTGACCCAGATCCAGATCCGTCTCCGCGCCGTCCTCGGTGACATAGACCTCGCCGTGCTGATAGGGGCTCATGGTGCCGGGGTCCACGTTGATGTAGGGGTCCAGCTTCTGCGCCGCCACCTTCAGCCCGCGGGTTTTCAGCAGACGGCCCAGCGATGCCGCCGTAATGCCCTTGCCCAGACCGGACACCACGCCGCCGGTCACAAAAATGTACTTTGTCATAGGGTTTCCTCCATACTCCGATATTTTTGCAAAATCATTTGATTTTTATTTATAGGTTGACAGGATCTGCTCCGCCACCACCCGCTTTGTCACGCAGCGATCCATGGCCTGCTTTTCAATATAGCGGTGAGCCTCCTGCTCCGTCATTTTCAATTCCTCGATCAAAAGCCACTTGGCCCGGTTCACCAGCCGGATCTCCTCCATCTTTTCCTCGATGGTAGCGGTTTTCTTTTCCATGCCCCGCAGCCGTTCCCGCGTGATGCACAGCATTCGGACGGACTGGGCAAACAGCTGGGAGGACGTGGGTTTAGACAGCGTCAGCACGCCGTGGGGCGTCACCTTGGCCTCAATGTCCGGGTAATGCTCCGCCTTGACCATCAGCAGCACGCCTGCGCCGCTGCGGTCGCAGACATCCAGCGCCAGCCGGGTGCCGAACTCGTCCGTCAGGGGGGCGTTGATGATAACCAGATCGTAGCTCTGCTCCAGCAGCTCTCTGCGGGCGCTGGCCGCATCCCTCATCACCGTAACAGGGAAATAGCGGCTCTCCGGCAGGAGGCCGCGTATGGACTCGTTGAATTTCAGAGAGGAGGACACCGCCAGGACACTGTAACAGCGTTCCAGTTCCATAGGTGTACCTCCTCTCTGCTTTCAGGTATCTTCATTCTCTTTCTGCCCATCCGGGCAGTGATTCCGGCCCACGGTTTCCGGCTTTACCGGGTATAGTGATGGATCACCGTGGCCGGCAGGCTGGCGGCAATGAATTCGCTGACGGCAGCCGCCGCTTTGGCCGCCGTCCGGGTTTCCGGCAGGGGCTGATATTGCGCCTGCACCTCCGCCGGGGCGGCGTACAGATTCAGATCCGCCGCAAGGGGCAGCTGCATATCTCCGGCAATGCCCTCCATCCCCGCCCGGATCAGCAGGGTAAACGCCAGATAGGGGTTGCAAAGCGGATCGGGAGAGCGAAGCTCCGCCCGGCGGTACTCCCCTTCCGCCGCCGGAACCCGGATCAGCTGGGAGCGGTTCTCCGCAGACCAGGAGATATACCGGGGGGCTTTATAGCCGCCGAAGCGGCTGTAGGAAGCATCCGTGGGATTCAGGAACGCCGTCATTTCGCCGCAGTGCGCCATAACGCCTGCAATGGCTGCGGGCATTACGTCCTGCCGTTTCTCTCCGACAACGGAAAAATTGATGTGCATCCCATTGCCCGGCTGGTTTTCCAGCGGCTTGGGGCCGAAGTCCGCATATAGCCCGTTCCGGGCTGCCACGGCATCCACCACCGCCCGGAAGGTCACGGCGTTGTCCGCCGCCGTAATAGGGTCGGCATAGCGGAAGTCGATCTCGTTCTGCCCCGGCCCCTCCTCATGGTGGGAGCTTTCCGGCCGGATGCCCATGCGCTCCAGCGTCAGGCAGACCTCCCGGCGGACGTTCTCCCCCTTATCAGCAGGGGCAATATCCATATATCCGGCGTCGTCATAGGGGATGCGGGTGGGCTGGCCGTCCTCATCCCGGCGGAACAGGTAAAACTCCATCTCCGTGCCGAAGGTGAACGTCAGCCCCGCCGCCTTTGCATCCTCCACAGCCTTTTGCAGCAGGCTCCGGGTGTCCGCCTCAATGATCTGACCGCCGGGGCGGCTGACTGTGCAGAACATCCGCACCACGCGGCCATGCTCCGGCCGCCACGGAAGCACGCAGAGGGTACCGGGATCGGGATGCAGCAGCAGATCGGAGTGAACCTCGCCGCCGAAGCCGGGGATGGCGGAGCCGTCAATGGCGATGCCGTAGCGGAATGCCCGATCCAGCTCCGAGGGCATGATGGCTATGTTCTTCTGGTGTCCCTCCACATCGCAGAAGGCCATTCGGATGAACTTCACATCCTCCTCCGCCGCATACTGTTTGATTTCTTCCACAGAATACCGCATTATGCTCCTGCCTTTCCGAAATTTGTTAATTGGCGGCATACATCTGCCGGTAAGGGTTCCTGCTGTCCGGCGTCACCACAGTAAAGGGGCCTTCCAGCAGCGCCGCCGCATCGCCGCCGAACAGCGCGCACCAGCGCTCCACCAGAGGCCGCAGCTGCGCCAGCTCCTCCGCCGTGGGGGCATGGGGCGTTACCTGCTCCGGGAAGCGGATGCCGGACACGTCCCCCCGGAAAATCACCCGGCCGCCGTGCTGCCCGGTGCAGGGAAAATACCCGGCAGCGGGCTTGCCGTCCGTATGCTGTCCCAGCACCAGAATGGTGCCGCCGGCCTGATACTCTCCCAGAAAGCTGCCGGCCCGGCCGCCGACGACAATGACCGGCTGCTTGTCCTGATAAGCTTTCATGTGGATGCCCACCCGGTAGCCGGCATTGCCCTGCACATAGATCTCGCCGCCCCGCATGGCGTAGCCCGCCGTATCCCCCACGCTGCCGTGGATGATGATGGAACCGTCGTTCATGGTGTCGCCCACGGCATCCTGCGCGTTGCCGTTGACGGTGATGGTGCCGCCGCCAAGATACGCCCCCAGCGCATTGCCGGGGATGCCGTCGATCTCCACCTGCCGGCCGCTCATGCCTGCGCCGATAAAGCGCTGGCCCAGACAGCCCGTGATCCGGCAGGACGGCCCGGCAGCCCGGATGGCTTCATTCAGGGCCTTGTAATCCAGCCCCTTTGCTTCAACGTTCATGTTATATCACACCTCCCGGTGTTTTTACAATGTATAAAACAGAAATTTTCCACAATTTTCTGCCCTCATTCTCCGGCATGGGCCACGCCCAGAATAGACAGTTCCTTCTCCGTCAGGCCCACGGCCCGCAGCATCAGCCGGTTGCCCCGGAGGGCTTCAATGGAGTTGATGCCCATGCCGCCCATCATCTCCATGATCTCCCGCTTCCACGCGGTCATGAGGTTGATAAGCCGCTCCGCGCCCTCGTCCGGGTCCAGCCGCTTCACCAGCTCCGGCCGCTGGGTGGCAATGCCCCAGGCGCATCTGCCGCTCTGACAGGTGCGGCACAGGTGGCAGCCCATGGCGATGAGGGCCGCCGTTCCGATATAGCAGGCGTCGGCTCCCAGTGCCACCGCCTTCACCACGTCGGCAGCGGAGCGGATGCTGCCCCCGGCAATGAGGGACACCTGATTGCGGATGCCCTCCTCCCGGAGCCGCTGATCCACCGCCGCCAGTGCCAGTTCAATGGGGATGCCCACATTGTCCCGGATGCGGGTGGGCGCTGCGCCGGTTCCGCCCCGGAAGCCGTCAATGGCGATGATGTCCGCGCCGCCCCGCGCAATACCGCTGGCAATGGCCGCAATGTTATGAACCGCCGCCACCTTGACAATGATGGGCTTTTTATATTCGGTGGCCTCTTTCAGCGAGAAGATCAGCTGCCGCAGATCCTCAATGGAGTAGATATCGTGATGAGGCGCGGGAGAAATGGCGTCGGAGCCTTCCGGGATCATCCGGGTGCGGGATACGTCGCCCACGATCTTGGCTCCCGGCAGATGTCCGCCGATGCCGGGCTTTGCTCCCTGCCCCATTTTGATCTCAATGGCCGCACCGGCCATCAGGTAGTCCTCATGGACGCCGAAGCGGCCGGAGGCTACCTGCGTAATGGTGTTGGGGCCGTAGCGGTACAGGGCTTCGTGAAGGCCGCCCTCGCCGGTATTGTAATACACGCCCAGCGCTTCTGCGGCGCGGGCCAGACTCTCGTGGGCATTGAAGCTGATGGAGCCGTAGCTCATGGCGGAGAACAGCACCGGCATGGAAAGTTCCAGCTGCGGCGCCAACTCCGTGATGAGGTTTCCATGCGCGTCCCGCCGGATGTGATCCGGCTTCTTTCCTAAAAAGACGCGGGTCTCCATAGGCTCCCGCAGGGGGTCAATGGGCGGATTGGTCACCTGAGATGCGTTGATGAGCAGCCGATCCCAGTATACCGGCAGCTCCTTGGGGCTGCCCATGGAGGACAGCAGGACGCCGCCGGTGGCCGCCTGTTTCCAGATTTCCTCCACAGCGTGACCATGCCAGTTGGCGCTCTCCCGAAGGGCGTTTTCATTTTTCACGATCTTCAGCGCGTGGGTGGGGCAGAACGCTACGCACCGCTGGCAGTCCACGCACCTGCTCTCGTCCGCCAGCAGAACGCCGTGCTTTTCATCCCAGCGGTGAACCCCGTTGGGACACTGCTCCACGCAGATCTTGCAGTTGACGCAGCGGCGCGGATCCCGGATCACATCAAACTCCGGTGGGATATAGAATTGCTTCATCAGTACGCACCTTCCTTCACCCGGACAATCACCGGTTCTCCGCCCATAGGCGCCCAGACATTTTCCGCATCCGGCTCCATGACCCGGATGGCGGCTTCTTCGCTGGAAATGAACACCTTGTCGTCCTTTTCCGCCACCACCATACTCCGCAGCTTCAGACGGTCGTTCAGCGCCATCAGGCCGCCGGAAAAGCCCAAAATGATGGAAAACGGGCCTGTCAGCAGCATACTCGGAAACACCTTCCGCAAATAGGTCAGCCGCTCCGCCTCCTGCGGTTCCCGGCTCTGGATCGTACTCCAGAAGGGAGCCGCCATCACGTTGGCCGTCTCCTCCAGCGTCAGCCCCTGCCGCCGCAGCAGGTAGTCCGCGATGTAGGCCATAACCTCCGTGTCCGTTTGCAGGGTGCATTTGTAGCCGAACATCTCCACACAGCGGCGGTTGGCGTCATAGGAGGAAATTTCACCGTTATGCACCACAGACCATTCCAACAGGGAAAAGGGATGCGCGCCGCCCCACCAGCCGGGGGTGTTGGTGGGATAGCGGCCATGGGCCGTCCAGGAATAGGCCTCATATTCATCCAGACGATAGAACCGGCCCACGTCTTCCGGGTAGCCCACCGCCTTGAACGCGCCCATGTTCTTGCCGCTGGAGAACACATAGGCACCTTCCAGCTCCACGTTGATCTTCGTCACGATCCGGGCCACATACTCCTCCTCGTCCAGCTGCAACCGGTTCAGCACCGACTTCATGGGCGCCAGAAAGTAGCGCCAGATCAGAGGCACATCCGTGATTTCCGGGATCTGGCGGATGGGAATATGCTCCGCCTTGACGATCTCAAAGCCCTCTTTCAGCAGCGCTTCGCAGGTCTTTCGGGTATCCCGCGTGTCAAAGAAGATGTGGAAGGCGTAAAAGTCCCGGTACTCCGGGTAAATGCCGTACCCCGCAAAGCCGCCGCCCAGACCGTTGGAACGGTCATGCATGGGAACCATGCTCTCCATGATCTTTTCTCCCGTCATGCGGCGGCCCTCACGGGAGATCACGGCGGAAATCGCGCATCCAGACGGGATGCGGACCTGCCCCTCTTTTTTCATGATGTTCACCCTTTCAAAAGAAAAAAGGCGTCCATTCCCTGACAGGAAGCTCTGCCCCCTGCCGGAAAATGAACGCCTTTGCTCATTCAAATATAAAATACTCTGGCAGTTTAGCACGGAAAAGATTTCTTGTCAATCTTTTTTCAAAAAAGTTGAAAAAGGTTCTTGACAACCGAAAATCAGGCGTGTATAATTCCCAGCATCAAAGGCAATGGTGTCTTGGAGTGTATGCTCCACGACGCCATTTTTCTTTTTATTTGCGTAAGTAAACCGGCAGGGTTCCGCCCCGCCGCCGGATTCAGGAAGGAGTTCTTCATTATGAGTACAACCGTATCTGATTATTTTGGCAGTCTGGTGTTTGATGACCGCGTGATGCGGGCCAAGCTGCCCTCCAGCGTGTATGATTCCCTGAAAAAGACCATTGATGAAGGCGCTGCGCTGGATACCCATGTGGCCAACGCCGTGGCCGCCGCCATGCGGGACTGGGCCGTGGAACACGGCGCTACCCACTTCACCCACTGGTTCCAGCCCCTCACCGGCGTCACCGCCGAAAAGCACGACAGCTTCATCTCCCCCTCTCCTGACGGCGGGGTTATCATGGAATTCTCCGGCAAGGAACTGATTCAGGGCGAGCCGGACGCTTCCTCCTTCCCCTCTGGCGGCCTGCGGGCGACCTTCGAGGCCCGCGGCTACACGGCATGGGATCCTACCTCTTACGCTTTCATCAAGGGACACACCCTCTGCATCCCCACCGCATTCTGCTCCTACGGCGGCGAGGCGCTGGACAAGAAAACGCCCCTGCTGCGCTCCATGCAGGCACTGAACAAGCAGGCTCTGCGGGTTCTGAAGCTCTTCGGCAACGAGGACGTCAAGTGCGTCCGTCCCTGCGTCGGCCCGGAGCAGGAGTATTTCCTGATCGACAAGGATATGTATGAGAAGCGGAAGGATCTGGTGTTCTGCGGCCGGACACTGTTCGGCGCCAAGCCTCCCAAGGGACAGGAGCTGGACGACCACTACTTCGGCGTCATCAAGCCCCGCGTGGAAGCCTATATGGAGGATCTGAACCAGGAGCTGTGGAAGCTGGGTATTCTGGCCAAGACGGAGCATAACGAGGTGGCTCCCGCACAGCATGAGCTGGCTCCCATCTTCTCCGTAGCCAACATCGCCACCGACCACAACCAGCTGACCATGGAGATCATGCAGAAAGTCGCTTCCCGCCACGGTCTGGTCTGCCTGCTGGCCGAAAAGCCCTTTGCAGGCGTCAACGGCAGCGGCAAGCACAACAACTGGTCTCTGGCCACCGACACCGGCCTGAACCTCTTCAAGCCCGGCGACACCCCCTACGAGAATGCACAGTTCCTGCTGTTCCTCTGCGCTGCCATTCAGTCCGTAGACAACTATCAGGATCTGCTGCGGCTGTCCGTTGCCACCGCCGGCAACGATCACCGTCTGGGCGCCAACGAAGCCCCTCCCGCCGTTATCTCCATCTTCCTGGGCGACGAGCTGACCGCCGTGCTGGACGCCATTGAAAACGACGCGCCCTACAGCGGCACGGAAAAGACTGTTCTGAAGCTGGGCGTCCATGTGCTGCCCAAGTTCACCAGAGACACCACCGACCGGAACCGCACCTCCCCCTTCGCTTTCACCGGCAACAAGTTCGAGTTCCGCATGGTGGGTTCCTCCGATTCTATTGCCTGCGCCAACATCATGCTGAACGCCTCCATGGCTGAGACGCTGAAGGAGTTTGCCGACAAGCTGGAAGGCGTGACCGATTTTGAATCCGCCCTCCACGATCTCATCAAGGAGGCCATCAAGGCCCACAAGCGCATCATCTTCAACGGCAACGGCTACGACGACGCATGGATCAAGGAAGCCACGGAGAAGCGCGGCCTGCTGAACCTGCGTACCACCCCCGATGCGCTGGCCACCATTCTGGAAAAGAAGAACGTGGATATGCTCACCTCCCTGAAGGTCTTTTCCGAGGCGGAGATCCGCTCCCGGTATGAAATCTGTCTGGAGAACTACTGCAAGACCGTCAACATTGAGGGGCTGACCATGGTGGATATGGCCCGCAAGGAAATTCTCCCCGCCGTGGAGTCCTATCTGGCCGACCTGTCCGGCACGGTGGCCGCCAAGTCTGCGGCAGTTCCCGGCCTTGCCTGCAAGTATGAAAAGGACCTTATCACCAAGCTCTCCGCTCTGGTGGACGAGATCGACGCCGCCACCACGGCGCTGGATTCCACGCTGGTTCGCCTGAAGGCCGTGCCGGACGTTACCGACGCCGCATACGTCATCCGGGACGTGGTTCTCCAGAAGATGGCAGAACTCCGGGTGGTCTGCGACGAAGCGGAGACTTACACCGCTGCCAAGTACTGGCCCTTCCCCACCTACGGCGACCTGCTGTTCGGCGTGCGGTAAGCAGGACTTTTAAATTGTTTTTCCTCTTTTTCTCCTTTTTCTCAAGCTGTGACCACAGGCCATGGGCATTATGCCCATGGCCTGTGGTCTATCTCCTCTTCTCCCCAAAAAAAGATTCCCGGCAGGCGGTGCAAGAACGCCCCTGCCGGAAATCCATAAAGCGTTTATTTCATAGCGGAGACCGATCCGCGCAGCTTATTCCTCCGCAGCGATATCCGCAGCAATGGCGTCGGCCAGCGCCTCCAGCTGCCGGTACTGCTCATCCTTCACAGCGGAGCGGATGGTGATGGGCGGCGCGATCTGGGTCATGCCCTTCATCTCCTCCAGATGCTTTGCCATGAGCCGGGCCGCAGCAGGCCCCCAGCTGCCGTTTTCGATCAGCGCCACCGTGCGGTTTTGCAGGGCGTGGGCTTTCAGCTCCAGCAGCAGCGTTTCCATGGGGGTATAAATGCCGCCGTTATAGGTGGCGCTGGCAAACACCAGATGGCTGCACTGGAATGCCGCGCTGACCTGCTCGGACACATCCGTATGGGACACGTCAAAGATCCGAACGTGCTGCACGCCCTTTTCCGCCAGTCGGGACGCCAGAATTTCGCAGGCGTTCTCCGTATGGCCGTAGATGGAGCCGCAGAAAATGGCGGCAGTCCACGCCTCCGGCGTGTAGGTACTCCAACGCTTGTATTTCTCTAAGAACCAGCCGATATTCTTCCGCCAGACGGGGCCGTGGAGCGGACAGAGATACTGGATATCCAGTCCGGCGGCTTTTTTCAGCACATTCTGCACCGGCGTGCCGTATTTTCCCACAATGTTGGTGTAATAGCGGCGGGCGTCGTCCAGCCAATCCCGCTCAAAGTTCACCTCATCGGCAAAAATATTGCCGTCCATGGCGCCGAAGGTGCCGAAGGCGTCGGCGCAGAACAGCGCCTTTTCCGTGGCGTCATAGGTCATCATGACCTCCGGCCAGTGAACCAGCGGCGCCATCACAAAGGTCAGCTCATGACGGCCCAGAGACAGGGTATCCCCTTCCTTCACCGCCTGAAAGCGGCCCTCCACCTCCATAGGGAAGAACTGGCGGATCATGGGCAGGGTCTTGGCGTTTCCGATCACCACTGCCTCCGGGTGGCGGCTCAGCGTCTCCCCCAGCGTGGCGGCATGATCCGGCTCCATGTGATTGACGATCACATAATTCAGCGGCTTTCCCTGCAAAGCGTATTCCAGATTCTCAAAAAAGCGCTCCGCGATCGCCTGATCCACCGTGTCCAGCAGGGCGGTCTTTTCGTCCCGGATCAGGTAGGCATTATAAGAAACACCCCGCGGAATGGGGTACACGTTTTCAAACAGGGCCAGACGGCGGTCTGACCCGCCCAGCCAGACAAGATCCGATGTGATTTTCTTGGTGCAGTGCATATGATTTCCTCCTCAGCTACGCAATGACATAAACTGAAATTTCTGTTCTGGTATCCGTATTTTACCTAATCCTTTTGAAAATGTCCAGTCCCCCCGGCCCAAAGGGGAATTCATCACCTCTCAGCCGGGGGTACTTTTCTCATATCACAGCCGCCCGCCGGGGCCTGCCTGAATATCAGTCTGCTTCTTCTTTTTGCGCTCCATCAGCGCCCGCAGTCCAAACCATGCCGAAACTGCAAACAGCATCGTTCCAGCGGCGCTGAAAATCACGTCCGCATAGGAAGTGAGAGGGCTGGAAGGGCCGGAGTAGGTCTCCTCCGTGACACGGAAGGACTCCATGATGCCGCTGTCCATCAGGGTGTCCATGTCCGCCGCGTCGTTGGCCATATAGGCCACAACAAAGCTGTGGCTTGGTGAGGTCTGAATCCCCATATGCAGATAGACGGGAAATTCCACGCCGTTTTCCGCCCAGGTGACCGCGAACCGGCAGTCTATGAGAACGGCAGGCTGTCCGTCGCTCCATTCCGCGGAAGTCACGCCGGTATCCTCAAGGCGGACGGTACATTCATACCCCTGCGCCTGATAGCTTTCCGCCAGCCTCTGGGCATACTGGGATACAATGAGCTCTTCGATGTCGGGCAGATCGTCTTCCTTCAGATCGTAAAGGTTGAGGAAATCGTCGTTGTCTGCGATGCTTACGGTGATTTCCTGCGTCACCTCCGGGTTTGTCCAGCCATAGGCGATGCTTTCCACCTGAGTGTCCGGGATCCAATCCTCCGGAACCTCCAGAGAAAAGCCATGGCCGACATAAGCGGCCGCCGAAGCCGTCCCCAGTGTCATTGTCAGAAGCAATCCCAGCGCCGCGCCGAGTATTCCCCTTTTCGTCATAACGCCCGCCATTCCGCCATACGGTCTTTCAGGCTCAGAGAGAACCTGCCCGCAGAAGCTCCTGCTTGATATCCCAGAGCTTCTGGCTCAGATCCACATAGTAATTATGGGGGTTTTCAAACCGCTTCACCGTATCCCACAGAGTCTCCACCTGCTCCCGGCAGTACTGCTGGATCTCTTTCAGCTCCGGACGGTCATATACCAGCTTGCCGCCGGCAAAGATTTGCTTTTGCAGCGGTTTGATGGTGTAGTTCTCATACACCCGCCGCTTCCAGGTCGCCGCAGGGTCAAACAGCTCCATGGGCTTGGATTCATCCATCACCTCGTCCCACAGGGCGATGTAATCCGCCTCAGCCTTGCCGGTGGCCTTATCAAAAATACGATAGACCTTCTTGAAATGGGGGTTGGTGATCTTGCCCACGTTTTCGCTGATCTTGATCTTGGGCACGATGGTGCCGTCATCCTTTTCCACGGCGGCCAGCTTATACACGCCGCCAAACACGGGATCGCTCTTGCCGGTGATCATCCGCTCGCCTACGCCGAAGAGATCCACCCTGGCTCCCTGCCGCAGAATATCCTGAATGATGTATTCGTCCAGAGAGTTGGAGGCGGAGATCTTGCAGCTCTCCCAGCCCGCTTCATCCAGCATCCGGCGGGCTTCCTTGGTCAGATACGCAATATCGCCGGAGTCCAGTCGGATGCCGCACTGGGTGATGCCTCTGGGCTTGAGTACCTCGTTAAAGGCTTTGATGGCGTTAGGCACGCCGGATTTGAGGGTATTGTAGGTATCCACCAGCAGCGTGGCGTTGGTGGGGAAAATCTCGCAGTAGGTCTTGAACGCCTCATACTCCGAGTCAAACATCTGCACCCACGCGTGGGCCATGGTGCCGCCGGCAGGCACGCCGAACAGCTGGTCGGAAATGGTGCAGGCAGTCCCCTTGCAGCCGCCGATATAGGCCGCCCGTGCGCCGGAAATGGCGGCGTCCGTACCCTGTGCGCGGCGGGAACCGAATTCCAGCACCACCCGGCCCTCCGCAGCCCGGACGATCCGGTTTGCCTTGGTCGCTACCAGACTCTGGTGGTTGAAGATCAGCAGCAGGAACGTTTCCAACAGCTGGGCCTGAATGGCCGGCGCCCGGACGGTGATCACCGGCTCCTGCGGGAAAATGGGAGTGCCTTCCGGGATGGCCCAGATGTCGCCGGTAAAGCGGAAGTTCCGCAGGTAGCTCAGAAACGCTTCCGAAAAGAGTCCTTTGCTCCGAAGGTAGGCAATATCCTCCTCGCTGAAATGCAGATCCAAAATATAATCGATGATCCGATCCAGCCCGGCGCAGATGGCATAGCCGCCGTGATCCGGGATCTCCCGGAAAAAGACATCGAAATAGGTGATCCGATCCTGAAGCCCCGCTTCAAAATAGCCGTTGCCCATGGTCAGCTCATAGAAGTCGCAGAGCATGGTCATATTGAGCTTATCCGTCACATCCATTGTAATTCTCCTTTTTCTTCCCAATGCGGCAGCATCGCCGCAGGATACCTGTATTATAGCCTCCCGGCTGCATGAAAGCAATTCTTTTATCCGTTTTTCGCAGATAAACATTGACAAGCCGCCCCCGCTCCCCTATCATACTTAAATGGTATCCGGCTTTCAAAACGCATCAGTTTCACCGGGTCAATGAAAGGAAACAAGCCATGGGTGTGATCTTAGGCATTGATATTGGCGGCTCCACCACCAAAATCGTGGGCCTGCGGACAGACGGCAGCGTGATCTCCATGCTCCGTGTCCGGGCAGAGGATCAGGTGACCAGCCTGTACGGAGCCTTCGGCAATTATCTGAAAAGCAACGGGCTGACCCTGAAGGACGTGTGCCGCGTGGTACTCACCGGCGTGGGCGCCAGCTTTGTAGAGGGGGATATATTCGGCCTGCCCACCTGCCGGGTGGACGAGTTTCAGGCCAGCGGCGCCGGGGCTTTGGCACTCTCCGGGCAGGATTCCGGCGTGGTGGTGACCATGGGAACCGGCACCGCGTTTCTCTGGGCGGAAGCCGGGAAGCAGGTTCAGCACCTGTGCGGGGCCGGCATCGGCGGCGGTACGCTGGGCGGCCTGTGCCACAAGCTGGTGGGCATGGAGCGCTTCGGCCAGATCAAGAAGCTGGCGGCCCAGGGAGATCTGAACCATGTGGATCTGACCATCAAGGACATCACCCCGGATCCGGCCGCTACGCTGGATCCCGATATGACCGCTTCCCTTTTCGGAAATCTTTCCGAGGACGCCACCCCCGCCGATCTGGCCGCAGGCGCGGTGCATCTGGTGCTGCAATCCATCGGCACCATGACGGTGCTGGCCTGCCAGAGCTGCCGCACGCAGACGGTGATCCTCACCGGTTCCATGACCACGCTGGATCAGGCGGAATCCAACTTCGCCGCCTTTGAAAAGCTCTACGGCATCCGCTATATCATCCCGGAAAACGCCACATTTGCTACCGCCATCGGCGCGGGCCTGTGCAGTCTGCGGCAGAAAGCCGCCAAGTAATTTTGCTTTACATGGATTGCAATTTCAGAATTTATACGGAATAAAGTGATCCCCGGTACCATAGGTACCGGGGATCGTTGTTTTCGGAACTTATTCCTGATCGTCGCCGCCGTCCTCAGGCTCCTCATCCAGAGAAGTGAGGTCAAACTCCAGCTTTTCGCCGCAGTTGGGGCAGATCACCTGACCGTCCTCCAGAACGGACTCATCAAAATAGATGGTCTCCTCGCAGGTGGGGCAGGTGGTAGCGTAGCAGTCCTCATCCTCGTCGGCGTCGTCCTCATAGTACTCGTCGTCGAAGGACTCGTCATCCTCATCCTCGCCGTACACGGTGTCCTCAACGTCCTCCAGATCATCGCTGACAACATCCAGACCGTCCTCCAGCTCGCCCTGTGCATTCCACAGATCTTCCAGCTCCAGACCGATGTCCTCCAGAATGTCGGCCATGGCGGCAAGGATCTTGCCCTCATTAGACTCCGTATCGATCTTCATGCCCTCCATCAAGCCCTTCAGATAGGCAACTTTCTCGGTGATCTCCATCGTGATCGCTCCTTTCAAAAAATCAGATTTGGGAAATAAAGGGGGGATTATGGTTAATCCCCCCTTGAAAGCTTATTCCTTCACGCGGCCCAGATACTCGCCGGTACGGGTATCCACCTGGATCTTCTCACCCTCGTTGATGAACAGAGGCACCTTGATGATAGCGCCGGTCTCCAGCGTAGCGGGCTTGGTGACGTTGGTGGCGGTATCGCCCTTCACGCCCGGCTCGGTAGCGGTGACTTCCAGCTCCATGAAGTTGGGAGCTTCCACGCTGAACACATTGCCCTTATAGCTCACCAGCGTACACATGGTGTTCTCCTTGACGAACTGGAAACTGTCGCCCAGCACGTCCTTGTTCAGCGGGGTCATATCATAGGTCTCAGGATCCATGAAGTAGTACAGATCGCCGTCATTGTAGCTGTACTCGGCGTTTCTGCGCTCCACAGTGCCGTTCTCAAACTTGGCGCTGGGGTTGAAAGACTCCTCGCGGATGGCGCCGGTCATCACGTTCTTGTACTTGGTACGCACGAAAGCCGCGCCCTTGCCGGGCTTGACGTGCTGGAAGTCCACCACCAGCATGGGCTTGCCGTCCATCTCAAATACAACGCCCTTACGGAAATCGCCTGCAGAAATAGGCATAGTTAAATCCTCCTCACAAATCTTTACGAGAAAACGACCGTGAAGTGGACATTTTCTCAATCTACCAAAATTTCCGATGATATTTTAACCCATTCCGTCCGCTATTGCAAGTAGTTTTCTGCTTATTTTGTGTTTTTACCCGATTTTTTTTGATACTTACAGGGACACGCCGCCTTAAAGGGACGCTGAAGCAGGTGCAGGACATGGTTCCATACTCCCACCGGGCCGCCCAACGGCTCCACCATCAGGGCTGTGACTCCCGCCCGATGGGCCGCCAGCATATCGGTCAGCAGCTTGTCCCCCAGCATGGCGGTATGCGCCGGGTCGATCCCGGTTCTTTTCATGGCGGCCTCCAGACCTCTGGGGCTGGGCTTTCCGGCATGGCCCTGATAGCCGATGCCCAGATCTGCGCAGAACTCCGTCACCCGCGCGCCGGAGCGGTTGTTGGAAACGATCATCACTGTGATCCCCGCCCCCTGCAATTCCGCGATCCAGCTTTTCAGCGCCTCATTCGGACGGCGCACCGCCTTGGGAGCCAGCGTATAGTCCAGATCCGTCAGCAGCAGGGCGATGCCCTGCCGGTGCAGGAAGTCCGGCGTGATCTCCCGGTAGCTGTCAAAGAGATAATCCGGCGTCAGACGCATAAGCCGCTCCCCTCCTTTCATATGATCAGTATAGCAGAAACCGCATCGCTTCACAAGGGGGGATCATCATGCGGATCTATCTGGCAGTCAGCCCCGGCGACCTGCGGGACGCCGCCGGATTTCAAACAGGTCTGGCTCACGCCGCCTACCGGGTGGGGGAAGGCTCCTCCCTGCTGAGCCGGAATCTTCTGATGCAGTCCTGCGGCAGCCCCGCCGGGCGTGGCGGGCTGCTCATGCTCAGTGACTGCGCCGCGCCGCCGATCCAGCGGCCGGAAGCGCTGGCCGGAGCCGTTCTCCGGGAGTGCAGCCGCCGGGGCTACAGCGGTGCGGTTCTGGACTTTGAAGCGCCGCCCACGGAGGATCGCCGCCGCTTTGCCGCCGTCCTGGGGCGGCGGTGTGCAGAAAGCCGCCGGTCTTTGTACCTCCCGGAAGCCTACGCCGCCGCAGGAGAGCAGCGCACGGTACTCATCAACACCGCAGTTTCCGGCGGCAGTCTGGAAGAGCATCTTCAGGAGGTCTGCCGGCTGTACGGCGGCGCGCAGAATATTGCTCTGGATCTCCAGCGTCTGCAAATGTCCTTCTCCCTCCCCGCCCGGAACGGCCGGGGAGAACCGCTGACGCAGGAAGCCCTGCGAGTCCTGCTGCGTCAGCGGCAGCCCGCCGTTTTCTTTTCCCGCGACCTGTGCGCCCGGTATTTTACTGATTCCGACAACGGCGAAAGCCGCTTTGTCCTCTATGACGACGCCGGAACTCTGCGGCAAAAGCTGAATCTGGGCCGACAGCTGGGCGTTGCCGCTGCATTTCTGCAATGGCCGGAAATCCGAGACATCGCCGCAGAGCTTCTGCGCCGCACATCAGCGTGGGCATAAAAAGACACCGCGTCGGGTGACGCGGTGTCTTTGTTTCTTAGTAGAAACGCTTCTTATTCTTGCGAGCAGCCTCAGACTTCTTACGACGCTTCACGCTGGGGCTTTCATAATGCTCTCTCTTGCGAACCTCGGCGATCACGCCTGCCTTGGCGCAGCTGCGCTTAAAACGCTTCAGTGCGCTGTCGATGGATTCGCCTTCCTTGACATGAATCTCAGACATTTATATTTCCCTCCCTCCGAGACATCCGGTTACATCCAGGATGCTTAGGGGCTACGTATAGCCTTAACGTGCATTATTATAAGGAATGATCAAGGGAAAGTCAAGGATTTTTTGCAAAAAGGGAAAAAATATTCCCACGGCGGTGTTTTTACAGCTCCAGCAGGAAGCGGGCCGCGCTGTCCATGGCTGCCGCCGCCTTCCTTGTCGGAAACATCTGAAACACGTGCCACATCCCCGCGCTGACCTCCAGCCGGCAGGGTACCTGCGCCTGCCGCAGCGCTGCGCCGAGAGACGCAGCGTCAGAATAGAGGATCTCGTGGTCTCCCACCTGAATCAGCGTCGGCGGGAAGCCGCTCAGATCTCCCAGCAGCGGCGACAGATCCGGGTCCCGGAAATCCCGGCCTCCGGCGTAGGCCCTGCGGACGGCCTCGATATAGTCCGGCGTCAGCATGGGATCACTCTCCGCCCGCTCCTGATAGGACGGGCCGGACATGGTCATATCCGTCCACGGGGACATCAGCAGCAAGGCTCTGGGCATCCGGCGGCCGTCCGCCCTGAGCCTCCGGCACAGCACCAGCGCCAGATTGCCGCCGGCGGAATCGCCGGCCACCGTCACGTTCCCAGCGCCGTACCCCTGGTACATCAGATAATCCCACGCTCTGACCGCATCCTCCACCGCAGCGGGATAGGGATGCTCCGGCGCCAGCCGGTATTCAAAGCTCAGCACGTCATAGCCGGTGGCGTGGGCCAGCTTGGAGGACAGCACCCGTGAATAGCCCAGATTCCCGCTGGTGTAGCCGCCGCCGTGGCAGTACAGGATCACCCGCCGGTCTCCGTGGGGCGTTTTCAGCCGTGTCCACGCGGCAGGCATCCCGCCAATGGAAAACGCCTCATAATCCATTCCCGCCATAGGCGCTGTCAGCCGTCCCAGCAATTCCTGATTCCGGCGCTGGTGTTCCAACTCCTCCGGCGTCATATTTTCCGGGGAACCGGCACTGTGCAGAGCTTTCAAGGCCCGCATCAGCGGATCCATCCGGGGATTTTCGGCGCCCGGCTTCCGTTTTCTGACCATTTGCAGCTTTTCCATAAGAACTCCTGTCCGTTTTCTATTAAGATACCATAAAACTTCCGAAAATGGAAGCGGGAAAACTGACGCGCCTTGCCACGTTTCCCTCCGTGTGCTACAATAAATCGCAAATCACGCATGAGGAGGTGGGACAGATGGCAAAGCCGGACAGCCATTGGTACAGGCTGGACAATGCCGGGATTCTCTATTCCGCCTTGCAGCGGGAAGAGTACTCCGCCATTTACCGCTTTTCCGCCCTGCTGGATGAGCCGGTGCGCCCCGCCGCCCTGCAAAACGCCATTGACCGGGTTATGCCCCGGTTTCCCGGCTTTGCCGTCCGCATCCGCCGGGGGCTGTTCTGGTATTATCTGGAGCCAAACACCGCGCCCGGCCCCTTCCTGAAGGCCGATGTGGCCAACCCCTGCCAGCCGGTGCGCTTCCGGGAGGACAACGGCTGGCTGGTGCGCTTTTATTACTATCGGAACCGGATCTCTCTGGAGGTCTTTCACGCGTTGTCCGACGGGGCTGGCGCGCTGGTATTTTTTCGGACGCTGCTGGCGGAATACCTGCGGCAGACCGGCGCGGATATCCCCGCCGGAAACGGCGTGCTGGATCTGAACGAACCGCCCCGGAAGGAGGAGCTGGAGGATGCCTACGTCCGATACGCCGGACACCACGCGCTGGGTCTGCGGCGGATGCCCAGAGCCTATGCCAACACCGGCACCCCCGAACCTTTCTATACGTTCCACGTTACCATGGGCTTTGTACCGCTGGACAAGCTGCGTGAGGCCGCCCGGCGGCAGAACGCCTCCATTACGGAATATCTCGCCGCCGTACTGATCCATGTGCTGCTGGAAAAGCAGCACCGGGAGCATCCCCACCGGGAGCGGCCGGTGGCGCTGGCCGTCCCCATCAATCTGCGGAGCTGGTTTCCCTCAGAAACTCTGCGGAACTTTATTACCACTGTCCGCCCCGTTATCGACCCGGCTCTCGGCGCGTACACGTTCCCGGAGATCGTTTCGCAGGTGCGACACTACATGAAGCTCCACATCCACCGGCAGGAGCTTCAGGCCGCGTTTACCGGCAATGTGCGCTTTACGAAGAATTTCTTTCTCCGGGCCGTTCCCGTCATTCTGAAAAACCCGGTCATGGCCCTGAACTACTATCTGCTGGGCGTGCGGCCCTATTCCTGCACCTATACCAATCCCGGCGCATTTGCCGTGCCGCCGGAGATGGCGTCCCACATTCAGGGGATGGAGGTCATTCTGGGACAGGCCACCGTTCCCCGGTGTCACTGTGCCTCCATCAGCTATGGGAACACCATGGAGATCACCTTTGCCGGGACGCTGGCAGAAACGGAAACGGAGCGGGACTTCTTCCGCTTTCTGATCCGGGAGGGCATCCCGGTGCGGGTGGAAAGCAACCGATAAAGAGGAGCATCTTTCTATGTCTTACTGTGTCAACTGCGGTGTGGAGCTGGATCCCGGCGCGCAGGCCTGCCCGCTGTGCGGGACGCCTGCCTGGCATCCCGATCCGTCCGCGCCGCCCTACTTCCCCACCAACCGCGCGGCCGTACAGCCCGCCTCCAAGCGGGAGGCCGCTATCCTGCTGACAGCCATGCTGGTATCCGTGTCCCTGTGCTGCGGGCTGCTGAACCTCTTTCTGCCCACAGAGCGGCCATGGTCTCTGTATGTGATCGGAGCGGCGGTGATGCTGTGGGTCTGGTTCGCCCTGCCCATGGCGCTGCGGCGGATCCCCGTTTTTCTCCGCCTCACGGCCGACGTGGCGGCCATCGGCATCTACGTCTGGCTCATTTCCATCGACCTGAACGGCGGCGCGTGGTTTCGCGGACTGGCTCTGCCCATGATCGGATGGGCCGGTGTTCTGGTATTTCTGCTGAGCTTCCTGCTCCGGGGCGGACGCCGCTCCATCCTCTCCTCCATTGCGCTGGTGATCGGCGCGGCGGGTCTGCTGGCCATAGGCATTGAGTTTTGCATCGACCGTTACTTCCGAGGCGTGTGGCAGCCGGGCTGGTCCCTGATCGTGCTGGCGGTCTGCGTAGGGCTGATCATTCCCCTGCGGATCGTCCGGCGGGTGCCTGCCCTCCGGGAAGAGGCCCGCCGCCGCTTCAACCTGTGACAGCGGCTCGCCGCCTGCTGCCGATATAGAAATGGAAAAGGAGATCTTTTACTATGACCATTGCTCAGATTCTGGAGAAAATGATTGCGTATTCCGGCGGCAATCTCCATGATATCAACCATCTGATCTGCGTGTGGACCTACGCCAAAACCATCGGTGAGCTGGAAGGGCTGGATCAGGAAACGCAGACCACATTGGAGATCGCCGCCATCACCCATGACATTGCCTGCCCGCTGTGCCGCCGGAAATACGGAAACACCATCGGAAAGCATCAGGAGGAGGAAGGCGCTCCACTGGTGCGGGCCTTTCTTTCCGATACGGGGCTGCCGGAGAAGCAGCGGGAACGGGTCGCCTATCTGGTGAGCCATCACCATACCTACACCGGCGTTGACGGATCGGACTATCAGATCCTGCTGGAAGCGGACTACATTGTAAACGCATCCGAAAACCAATACCGGCGGGAAAATCTGGAGACCTTTCTTTCCCGCGTCATGAAAACGGACAGCGGCAGGCAGATCCTGCGCTCCGTATTTCAAATATAACGGGGAAGCCGACACAAGCCGGTTTCCGCGCCGTCCGCAGAACCCGTTTCCGTCCACGGTGCTTGCAAAAAAACTGCCGCGTGGTATACTGCTGTCAAAATCAATCCGTGAAAGGGGATACCAATATGCACGCAGAGGAACGCCGCCGTGCAATTCTGAACATTCTGCGCGGATCCGTTCATCCAGTCAGCGCATCGGCGCTGGCGGGGCAGCTGTCTGTCAGCCGCCAGATCATTGTGGGGGATATTGCCCTGCTGCGGGCCGGCGGAGCGGAAATTCTGGCCACTCCCCGCGGCTATTGCCTGCAAAACGCACCGGCCGCCGGTCTGATCCGCCGGGTAGCTGTCCGCCACAGCCCGGAGGCCATGGAAGCTGAATTGGACGCCATGGTGGATCAGGGCTGCACCGTGGTGGACGTCATTGTGGAGCATCCGCTCTACGGTCAGCTCACCGGCGCGCTTCAGCTTTCCAGCCGGTATGACGTGTCGCAGTTCATTACCCGCAGTCAGTCTGCGGACGCCACGCCCCTCTCCCGCCTGACGGACGGCATCCACCTCCACACCCTGCTGTGTCCCAGCGAGGACGCATTCCGCCGCGTGACAGCGCTGCTGCGGGAGCAGGGAATTTTGCTGGAAGAATCCACAGAAAACAGTTGACAAGAGGCAGATTCCCGTTTATGATAGGCAGGACAGGTGTCAAGACACCTGTCCTGCCTTGTTCTGTTGCCGCCTCCCACACCGATGCAGGCAGCAAAGGCAGTTCATCAAAAAAGGAAAGCGTGTGTTTTATGGAAAAAGTAAAGGCATTTCTCAAGCGGAAAAACATCGTCTTTTCCGCCAAGCGGTACGGTATTGACGCACTGGGCGCTATGGCGCAGGGGCTGTTCTGCTCCCTGCTGATCGGCACCATTCTCAATACGCTGGGCAGTCAGTTCCACATCGGCTTCCTCACCGCACAGATCGCGGAAAAGGTTCCCTATACGGTGGGCGGGCTTACCTCCTTCATGAGCGGCCCCGCCATGGCCATCGCCATCGGCTACGCTTTGCAGGCCCCCCCGCTGGTGCTGTTCTCTCTGGCGGCAGTCGGCTATGCCTGCAACCTGCTGGGCGGGGCAGGCGGCCCGCTGGCAGTGCTGTTTGTGGCCATCATCGCCGCGGAATGCGGCAAGGCCGTCAGCAAGGAAACGAAAATCGACATTCTGGTAACGCCCATTGTCACCACCCTCATCGGCGTAGGCGCGGCTTACATCATCGCGCCCCCCATCGGCACCGCCGCCAGCGCTTTCGGTATGGTCATCATGAAAGCCACCGAGCTTCAGCCTTTCCTGATGGGAATTCTGGTGTCCGTTCTGGTGGGCATCGCCCTGACGCTGCCCATCTCCTCCGCCGCCATCTGCTCCGTTCTGGGGCTGACCGGTCTGGCAGGCGGCGCCGCTGTGGCAGGCTGCTGCGCCCAGATGGTGGGCTTCGCCGTCATGAGCTTCCGCGAAAACAGCTGGGGCGGTCTGGTCAGTCAGGGGCTTGGAACCTCCATGCTGCAAATGCCCAACATCGTGAAAAACCCCCGGATCTGGATCGCGCCTATCGTCACCTCCGCCATCACCGGCCCCATCGCCACCTGCCTGTTCAAATTGCAGATGAACGGCGCTGCCATCAACTCCGGCATGGGAACCTGCGGCCTGTGCGGTCAGCTGGGCGTGTGGACCGGCTGGGTCTCTCCCAGCGAGACGGCTCTGGCAAACGGCGCCATCGCCATGAATCCCACTGCTTTTGACTGGGCGGGCCTGATCCTGATCTCCTTCATTCTCCCCGCCGTTCTGTGTCCCCTCATCAACCAGCTGTGCCGCAAGGCCGGATGGGTAAAGGACGGCGACCTGAAGCTGTCCTGACCCCTATTGGTGAATTATCCGAAAATAAAACCGGTCTTTTGTTGAAAAGGCCGGTTTTGTTATATTTATCCGCAATAATTGCGGAATTTATAACATTTTACTGCCCAAATTTCCGCCTTTTTATTTGTGAAAACGCAAACTTCTGTTGACGCGGCACATTTTTCGGGGTAAAATACTCTCAGATTAGGGATCGCCTTCCCTCAATGCTTTGCGCGCTGTGTTGATTCCCTGTGCAGCGCGATTTTTGTGGGAATTTTAGCAAACGATTACCTCTTTAGCTGCCCCTGCGGCTTCGTGGGAACAGATCCCTTCCCCCTGCCAATTTGATCCACAATGAAATTTCTATAAGAATCAAGTAGGAAAGGATGCGTGTGTTACATGGATGCAAAAAAATGCAGCGTACTGGCGGCAGAGATCCGGCTGGAAACCCTGAAGGTCATCCACTCCCGCGGCTTCGGCCATGTGGGCGGATCTATGGATCTGGCGGATCTGATGGCTGTTCTGTACGGTGAGGTCATGAAATTTGACCCCAAGAATCCCCGTTGGGAGGATCGTGACTGGCTGGTACTCAGCAAGGGTCACGCCGGCCCCGTGGCCTATGCCACCTTCGGTCTCATGGGCTTCTACCCCTTGGAGGAAGCCTACACCCTGAACCAGCCCCACACCAAGTTCCCCAGCCACACCGACCGCAAGCTCACCCCCGGCGTGGATCTGACTACCGGCTCTCTGGGCCAGGGCGCTTCCACCGCTGCCGGCGCTGCTCTGGGCAATAAGATCGACGGCCGCACCAGTCACGTTTTCTGCGTCGTCGGCGACGGCGAAGCGGATGAGGGCGAGGTCTGGGAGGCGTTCCAGTTTGCCTATGCCCACAAGCTGGACAACCTGATCTACTTCATTGATAAGAACGGCTACCAGCTGGACGGCCCTACCGACGACATCCTGCCCCACGGCGACATCGCCAAGAAGGCCGCGTCCTTCGGCCTGTATACCCAGGAGATCGACGGTCACGATGTGCAGGCCATCTACGACGCCATCCAGAACGCCTATGCCAACAAGGGCGTCCCCAGTTGCATCGTACTGGACACCTGCAAGGGCAAGGGCGCAACCTTCGCCGAGCCGAAGCATGACCACTCCTC
The DNA here is from genome assembly GCA_900544615.1 of uncultured Oscillibacter sp. Taxonomy (GTDB): domain Bacteria; phylum Bacillota; class Clostridia; order Oscillospirales; family Oscillospiraceae; genus Oscillibacter. The sequence goes on from UQVS01000015.1 coordinate 25,482, forward strand.
TCAGCCCAACGAGGAACAGTGGGCCGAGGCTATCGCAGCTTCCGAACAGGCTCTGGAAGCTATCAAGAACGCTTAAGGAGGGTGCGAGCAATGAGTGTAAAAGTAATTGGAAAGCATGAAAAGGACTCCCGCGCCTGCCGTGACGCGCTGGCTCTGACACTGAATGAAATGATGGCTCAGGACAAGTCCATCGTCTATGTGGACTGCGACCTGATGGGCTGCATCAACACCAAGCAGCTGCGGAAAAACTACCCTGACCGGGCCTTCGAGGCCGGCATTGCCGAGGGCAACGCCGCTGGCGTAGCCGCCGGTCTGGCCGCTGCCGGCAAGAAGGTGTTCTTCCATTCCTTCGGCACCTTCTCCTCCCGCCGCTGCTACGATCAGATCTATATGTCCGCCGCTTATGCCGGACTGCCCGTTCACGTCCTCGGCTCTGACGCCGGCGTTACCGCCGCGTTCAACGGCGGCACCCATATGCCGCTGGAGGATGCCGCCATGTACCTGAGCATCCCTGAGACCACCGTGCTGGATCCCGCCGACTATGCCCAGTTGGAGTGCATCACCCGCCAGCTGCCCGGCATTACCAAGGGCGTGACCTACACCCGTTTCGTCCGCAAGGGCATCGTCAAGGTCTATGAGGACGGTTCCGAGTTCCCCATCGGCAAGGGCGTTGTGCTCCACGAAAGCGACAAGGACGTGGCCACCATCATCACCTCCGGCATCATGGTGGACGAGTCCCTGAAGGCCTATGAAGCCCTTCAGGCTGAGGGCATCTCCGTCCGGGTCATCGATATGTTCACCTGGAAGCCGCTGGACGAGGAGCTGGTCATCAAGGCCGCCAAAGAGACCGGCGCCATCGTCACCGCCGAAAACCACAATGTCACCTGCGGTCTCGGCAGCGTGGTTGCTAACTGCCTTGCCAGGAACTGCCCCGCCATTCAGGAGTTCGTGGGCGTGCAGGATCTGTTCGGTCAGGTCGGCCCTCAGGACTTCCTGATGGACGAGTACGGTCTCCGGGCCGCCAATATCGTGGCTGCTGTCAAAAAGGCCGTGGCCCGCAAGTAAGTTCGGATACCCGGCAGAGCCTTTCGGCTCTGTCCGTATCACAATAAACTTCAATCTTAAAAAGGAGACTTCAATCATGGATGCTTTTTCCGCTTCTCTGATGGCCGATAAGCGCGAAATCATTTTCGCTCCCACCGTGTACAAGTTCCAGACCTTCGCTCAGATGGCCGAGGAATTCAAACTGGGCGAGCGGGACGTGGTACTCACCAACGAGTTCATCTACACTCCCTTCATGAAGGATCTGAACCTGAAGTGTAATTTCGTGTTTCAGGAGAAGTTCGGTGCCGGTGAGCCTTCCGAGGCCATGATCCAGACCATGTACGATGCAATCCCCTATGAAAGCTATGACCGTGTGATTGCCGTGGGCGGCGGCGCCATCATGGATCTGTGCAAGCTGCTGGGCTGCAAGCGGCCCGACACCGTGCATAACCTGTACTTCAAGCGTTTCCCCGTCCAGCATGAGAAGGACGTCATCGCCATTCCCACCACCTGCGGCACCGGCTCCGAGTGTACCAACATCTCCGTGGCCATCGTCAAGGACGAGAAGGACGGCGTTCTCACCGGCGGCGAGACCAAGCTGGGGCTGGTGTCTGACGACATCATCCCCAACAAGGTGTGCCTGATCCCCGACCTCATCAAGACCCTGCCCTACAAGCCTTTCGCCTGCTCCGCCATCGACGCGCTGGTACACGCCACCGAGTCTTTCCTCAGCCCCCACCGCAAAACCATGACCAGCGAGCTGTTCAGTGAGAAGGCCATGGACATGATCCTCAAGGGCTTCAAGCTCATCGACGAAAAGGGTCGGGACGCCCGCTTCGAGTATCTGGATCAGTTCGTCACCGCTTCCTTCTACGCCGGCATCGCCTTCCTGAAAGCTGGCTGCGGCCCTGTCCACGGCATGAGCTTCCCTCTGGGCGGCACCTACCATGTCCCCCACGGCGAGTCCAACTATATGCTCTTCGGCGCCATCATGGACTACTACGACGCGCATAATCCCGACGGCGAGATCATGAAGTTCAAGGAGCTGGTGGCCCGGATTCTGGGCTGTGAGGTCAAGGATGCCATTCCCGAAATGAACGCCCTGCTCCAGCGCATCCTGCCCCTGCGTCCTCTGCGGGACTGCGGCTTCACCGAGGCTGATTTCAAGATCTTCCCCCAGAGCGTGGAGACCAACCAGCAGCGTCTCATGACCAACGCTTACTATCCCTTCGATCTGGAGAGCGAAGAGGCCATCTACCGCAAGTGCTACTAAGCTGTGCAAAGTCCCCGGCTTTAAGCCGGGGACTTCTCTATTTTGGAGCAGATCCCGCGTTTCTGCCCGCAGATTTTTCTTGCATTTTGTCCTACAGTCGATTAAAATAAGGGTACAGGTAAATATGGCAAAGATTGACGGCTGCAACGGAGTGCCACGCGCACGGGCTGACACCTGTCACTTTGCGCGGCAGGTGTTCCGAACCATCGGAACGCCTTTTCTTTTATCAATTTCAAAGGGGGACGTATCATGACACTTGTTACCAACGGGCGGCTCATCACCCGCGACCCGGAGGGACGGGGCTATTATGAGCGCGGCGCTGTAGCCTACGAGGGTACGAAGATCGTAGAAGTGGGCGAGGAAGCCGTTCTGAAAGCCAGATACCCGCAGGCAGAGATCATCGACGCCAAGGGCGGCGTGATCATGCCGGCTTTCATCAATGCCCATACTCATATCTACTCCGCCCTCGCCCGCGGCCTCTCCATCACAGGCAACAACCCCACCAATTTTTACGAGGTTCTGGACGGAACCTGGTGGGCCATTGACCGCCATCTGATGATGGAGGGCACCCGTGCCAGCGCCACCGCCCTCTATATCGACTCCATCAAGCAGGGCGTGACCACGATTTTCGACCACCACGCCAGCTACGGCGAGATCCCCGGCACTCTCCACACCATTGCAGAGGAGAGCAAGCGGCTGGGTCTGCGCTCCTGCCTGTGCTACGAGGTCAGCGACCGGGACGGCGAGGAGAAGTGCTTGCAGGCCATTCAGGAAAACGCCGACTTCATCGCGGAATGCGAGAAGAACAAGGATCCCATGCTGGCGGCCATGTTCGGCGGCCACGCGCTGTTCACCATTTCCGACAAGACCTTTGACCGCATGGTGGCGGCCAACAACGGCCGCACCGGCTATCATATCCACGTCTCCGAGGGCATGAACGACGTGTACGACAGCCTCCAGAACTATGGCCGCCGCCCCGTGCAGCGCTTGCAGGATCACGGGATCTTAGGCCCCAAGACCATTCTGGGGCACTGCATCCACGTCAACACCGCCGAAATGGAGATCATTCAGGAAACCGGCACCATGGTGGTGAATAACCCGGAGAGCAACATGGGCAACGCCATCGGCATCTGCCCAGTGCTTCAGTTCTACAAGCGGGGCATCCTGCTGGGCATGGGAACCGACGCCTACACCAACGATATGCTGGAATCCCTGAAGGTGGCGCTCTGCTCCCAGCGGAGCCAGAACTGCCTGCCCAACGTAGGCTGGTGCGAGGTCACGGATATGCTCTTTAAGAACAACGCCAAAATCGGCGCCAGATACTTCCCCGATGAGCTGGGCGTCCTGAAAGCCGGAGCCGCGGCGGATATCATCGTCATGGACTACAAGCCCTTTACCCCCTTCTCCGACGAGAATATCGACGGCCACATGATCTTCGGCATGACCGGCCGTCAGTGCCAGACCACCATTGCCGCCGGCAAGGTGCTGATGCAGGATCGCCAGCTTGTGGGCATCGACGAGGAGGCAGAAAACGCCCACATTCTGGAAGCCGCCAAGAAGCTGTGGGGCGACCTGAACAACAGAGCGTACTGAAAAACTGACTGAATAAATGAGGTGTGAATATGTCTGAGTTAATGACCCCCATTCCCTTCCGGCAGCTGATGACGTGGATCACCACGGAATATGCCGGAGAGGGTTCCGTGTTCGGCGTTCACCGCCCCTTCCATCCCAGCGGCAAGACCCTGCCCATTTTCGGGGAGACCATTGAGACGCCCTTTGGCCCTGCCGCCGGTCCCAACACTCAGCTGGCTCAGAACATCGTGGCAGGTTACTTCGGCGGCGCCCGGTTCTTTGAGCTGAAAACCGTTCAGAAGATGGACGGTGCAGAGCTGGCCGCCTGCATCAACCGCCCCTGCATTCTGGCGGAGGACGAGTGCTACAACTGCGAGTGGTCCACGGAACTGACCGTCCCGCAGGCCTTTGAGGAATACGTGAAGGCGTGGTGCGCCTGCAAGATGCTGGCGAAGCTGTACGGTCTTGGCGACCCCAACGGGTTCGTGTTCAATATGTCCGTAGGCTATGATCTGGAGGGCATCCGGGGCAAAAAGGTGGACACCTTCCTGAACGGCATGATGAACGCCGCCGAAACACCCATTTTCAAGGAGTGCATTGCCGTTCTCCATGAGCTGTTCCCGGCGGAAAGTGCTTTCATTGACGGCATTTCCCCCCGAATTTCCCGCTCCGTGACCCTTTCCACCCTCCATGGCTGCCCGCCGGACGAGATCGAGCGCATCGCCACCTACCTCATCACGGAAAAGGATCTCCACACCTTCGTCAAGTGCAATCCCACGCTGCTGGGCTATGAAACAGCCCGCTCCATTCTGGATGAAATGGGCTACAACTATATTGCCTTTGACGATCACCATTTCAGGGAAGATCTGCAATACAAGGACGCCGTTCCCATGTTCCACCGGCTGGAAAAGCTGGCGGCGGACCGCGGTCTGGAATTTGGCCTGAAGCTCAGCAACACCTTCCCGGTGGATGTCAAGCAGAATGAGCTGCCCAGTGAAGAGATGTATATGGCAGGCAAAAGCCTCTTCCCTCTGACCACCACCATGGCCGCCCGGCTGAGCCGGGAATTCGGCGGCAGGCTGCGTCTTTCCTACGCCGGCGGCGCTGACGCCTTCAACATCGACAAGCTGTTTGCCTGCGGCATCTGGCCCATCACCATGGCCACTACGGAGCTGAAACCCGGCGGCTACCAGCGCTTCACCCAGATCGGCGAAATTCTGGACAAGCTGGACTTCAAGCCCTTCACCGGCGTGGATGTGCTGGGCATCGACGCGCTGGCCCTTTCCGCCCGGCGGGACAAGTACCACCTGAAGGACATCAAGCCCCTGCCCCGGCGGAAGCTGACGGAAAAGGTTCCCCTGCTGGACTGCTTCACCGCCCCCTGCGAAGGCGGCTGCCCCATCCGGCAGGACATCCCGGAATACATTGAGCTGTGCCGCAAGGGCAAGTATACCGAAGCGCTGGCGCTTATCACGGAGAAAAACGCCCTGCCCTTCACCACCGGCACCATCTGCGCCCACCGCTGCCAGACCAAGTGTACCCGGAACTACTACGATGATCCCGTCCAGATCCGCGCCACCAAGCTGATTGCGGCGGAGCATGGCTATGACGGCCTGATGGCCTCCCTGAAAAAACCGGAACCGGTGACAGACGGCCGGAGAGCCGCCATCATCGGCGGCGGCCCCACCGGTATTGCCGCAGCGTACTTTTTGGGCCGGGCCGGTATCCCCGTGACCATTTTTGAAAAGAGCCACAAGCTGGGCGGCGTTCCCCGTCTGGTGATCCCCGGCTTCCGCATCCGTGAGGAAGCCATGGAAAAAGATATTGCCCTGATGCAGTTCTACGGCGCTGAGGTAAAGCTGAACACCCCCGCTCCCTCTGTTGCGGAGCTGAAAGCCATGGGCTACACCCACATTTTCTTCGCCGTAGGCGCAGGGAAAGCCGGAAAGCTGGACATTCCCGGCAATGTGGTGCCGGTGATTCAGTGGCTACGGGATCTGAAGGCAGAAAAGGAAGTCCCGCTGGGCCATGTAGCCGTGGTGGGCGGCGGCAACACCGCTATGGACGCCGCCCGCGCCGCGCTTCGTGCCGGGGCGCTGACCTCCACGCTGGTATACCGCCGGACGAAGAAATATATGCCTGCCGACGCGGAGGAACTGGAGCTGGCCATGGCCGACGGCGTCCGGTTCCTGGAGCTGGTGGCTCCAGTAGAGCAGGCCAACGGCAAGCTGAGATGCGAGGTCATGAAGCTGGGCGATCCCGATGAAAAGGGCCGCCGCAGCCCCGTCCCCACCGGGGAATTCACCGAGATCGACTGCGATACGGTGATCGCCGCCGTGGGCGAGCGGGTGGACAGCGATCTCTTCACCGCCAACGGCATCGCAGTCAACGCCAAGGGGATTCCCGACTTCCGCACCAATCTGGAAAACGTCTTTGTAGGCGGCGACGCCATGCGCGGCCCCGCCACCGTGGTGGAGGGCATTGCCGACGCCCAGTGGTTTGCCAACGCCGTTATCGGCAGCGTCCCCACCGCCGCCATCCCGGATGACGCCCACGCCACCCGTGACGAGGCCATCGCCCGGAAGGGCATCCTCTGCCCGCCCAAGGCCGGATGTGAGGGTGACCGCTGCCTGCACTGCAATACCGTCTGCCAGGTCTGCGCCGATGTCTGCCCCAACCGGGCCAACGTGGTCGTCACGATGCCGGACGGTCGGCATGAAATTCTTCATGTGGATCGGATGTGCAACGAATGCGGCAACTGCGCCGTGTTCTGCCCCTACGATTCCGCGCCCTATCGAAACAAATTCACCCTGTTCCTGACACGGGAGGGCTTCGACGAAAGCCCGGAGAATCAGGGTTTCCTGCCTCTGGACGGCCGGAAGGTGCTGGTGCGGCTGGACGGCAGGGTATTCGAGGCCGATCTGGACGGTCAGAACGACCTGCCTGCCGATGTGGAAACCTTCATCCTGACAGTGCTGAAGAATTACGCCTACCTGCTGTAAAAAGCGCGTTTCACGCAGCCATCCAACTGCTTTTCATCTATATTTCAGCAGCTTACAAGGCAATCTGCTTTACAGCAATTCAGCATTATTTCTCTGTGAACCCATACGAAAGAGACCCCGTATGAAACATACGGGGTCTCTTCATGCTTCTGCACATTCCGGCAGTACAACTGCTCAGCACAATCGCAGCAGCTCCGCGTTTTTCATTTTGACGCCCCAGAAATCTTTCAGGGGAATCTGCCGGATCTGGCAGATAATACTGGCATTCATCGCCCCGTGACCCACGATCAGGACATCCTTCCCCTGCCGCAGCAGCGGCTCTGCTGCTTCCCGCAGGAACGCCCCGGTTCTCTCAAACAGCTCTGCAAGACTTTCACCGCCCTCTGCCGGGGTCACATACGTTTCCGGCGCCCGGAAAAGCAGGTGGATCGGATTGTCCGGGTTTTCCGTGAAATCAGTCGTCCCCTCGCAGACGCCAAACCCCATTTCTTCCAGTCTGACGTCCTCGATGATGGGGATGTTCCGTCCCCGCAGAATGATCTCAGCCGTTTCTCTGGCGCGGATCAGCGGAGAGCAGAAGCACACGTCAAAATGAGTGTCCCGGTACAGCCGCCCGGCCTTCTCCACCATTTCCCGGCCCTCCCCGCTGAGGGGGACATCCGTTTTCCCCTGTAACTTGTGAACAGCGTTCCAATCCGTTTTTCCGTGCCGCATGATGTACAGCATTTTTGCTTTCTCCGTTTCATCCTCTGATTCTTCCGCAGCAAGCGCTGCGGAAGCCGGTTATTCTTTCTTTTCGCCGTCCGCAGGTTCCCGCTCTGTTTCGATCCGATTCCACGCAGCCGCCTGCCAGATCCCTGCCGCCAGAGAACCGATAGCCACGATCACGCACAGCCAGAACAGCCATTCCAGACGGTTGCACAGCAAAAAGCCATACAGCCCTGTTACCACCCGCTCTGGCGCAGATCCGCCGGAAGGTGTGGCCACCGCGCCGCTGATATAAACTGCCGGGAACAAGGACGCGAAAATTCCCAGAAGCAGCAGTCCAAAGGCTGAAATTCCCAGAGGGACTGCCCATGGCAGGATATTTTTCCGTTTCTCCGGCTGCGAAGCCGTCCGCGCACTTTCACAGGCAGTCTGTGCCGCCGGTTTTCCTTCCAGCGCTTCCCAGCCCTGTTCTTCCGTCAGCAGCCAGTCCACGCTAACGCCGAAACGCTGCCGCAGCTTTAACAGGTTCCCCGCATCGGGCAGAGCTGTGCCCTGCTCCCAGCGGGACACAGCCTGCCGGGAAACCTCCAAATACGATGCCAATTCCTCCTGACTGATGCCCTCCCGCTTCCGCAGGCGAATCAGCTTTTCCGAAAAGGTCATAGGCGCTCCCTCCTTGTGTTTCTGCCCTCATTTTACCAGAAAACGCCGCGCAAGTCCACCGCAGCGCCGTTCCAAAGCCGCAACCAAACGCAACATTTCAGAAAAGTCTTGCGGAAACAGCCAAAATCAGGTAAGCTGTTTTCAAAAGATTGTCTTTTCAAAAGGAGCGCACCATGATCAAGTTTGTATTTTTAGATCTGGATGACACCATCCTGAATTTTGCCGCCGGGGAAGCAAACGCCCTGTCGCATGCACTGTCCGAAATTGGGATTCCGCCAACACAGGCTATACTGGACCGCTACCATCTTATCAACCTCGCCCACTGGGAGCTGCTGGAAGAGGGCCGCCTTACCCGCGAAGAAGTCCTGGTACAGCGCTATGAGCAGCTGTTCCGGGAGCTGGGCGTATCCCACAGCGGCGCTGCCATCAATGACCGATATGAGTACCTGCTCTCTCAGCAGCATGAGTTCATCCCCGGCGCGGAGCAGCTTTTGAAGGAGCTGGCTCCCCGCTACGCACTGTATCTCGCCTCCAACGGCGCTGCCGCCGTACAGAATCCCCGGTTGAACGCCGCCGGAATCCGCCCTTATTTCAAAGGCGTCTTTATCTCTCAGGAGCTTGGCGCCGACAAGCCCTCCAAGGCGTTTTTCGACGCCTGCTTCGCCGCTATCCCGGACTTTCATCCGGAGGAAGCGGCGATGGTAGGGGACAGTCTGACCTCCGACATCCGGGGCGGGCTGAACGCCGGGCTTCACACCATCTGGTTCAATCCCCACGGGAAATCGCTCCGCCCAGGCATCTCCCCGGAGTACACCATTTGCCAGCTGTCTGAGCTGCCTTCGCTTCTGGCGTCTATCCAGTAAAGTGTATTTCCTTTCCAGCTATTCTGCAGGAATCGACACATCCAGAATCTCAATGCCCCGCCGCAGAGCGTACTCCACCGTATAGCGGGTGCCGCCTGCCGTCCCGTCAAAGGCGGCGATGAGCAGCATGGAATGATCCACCATGTAGCGATCCCGCCGCTGCATACAGGTTGTGGAATAGGACTCCGACACCATGGTTTCCAGATCGCACTGTGCGACCAGCTCCCGGTAGCGCCGCCGCTCTGCCGCAGGCCAGCCGTCCGCCTGCGTCGGACAGGGAATAGCCGCCTCCACGGTGATCTCCGGGTGCCGGGTTCTCAGCGCCAGCACCACTTCACAGAAGTAGAGGTCGCAGCCCTGCGCCATCCCGCAGAGGAAATGCCGGTATCCCTCCTGATAGGCCAGAAGGACTGCATCCGCGATCCGCTCCTTCAGCTTGACGCAGCGCGGATCCTGTTCGTTGTAGCCCCATGGCAGCTTGGCCGGACGGTGTCCTGTAAAGCAGCAGGATTCCTGTCTGGCAGGCATCGCCTCACCCCCCTGAATCATATGATATGATTATAGAACAACTGTTCTTTTTTGTAAAGTCTAAAATTAGGGGTTGCATTTTCGCTTTTGCTGTCGTATACTATCCGCAGGAAACAACTGAATCTTTGTCTTCAGGGCGGGGCGCAATTCCCCACTGGCGGTAAAGTCCGCGACCGGACGCTTCGGCGTCCGCTGACCCGGTGAAACTCCGGGACCAACAGTTATAGTCTGGATGGAAGAAGATGAGTACGGAAAAACCGTGCATTTTGTGCGCGCTCTTTTTTCTCGTTTGTTCACCTTGGAGAAGTCAAAGCATCCAGGGTGTTTTCAAGCAGAAAAAGGAGTGTTTTTTATGTCTGAACCCAATGCAAGCGCTATCCCTACTTCCCGCGCGGCCAGCCGGAACCGCACCCACAAGCTGACAGTGACCGCCATGCTGTCCGCCGTGGCCTTCCTGCTGATGTTCATCGAATTCCCCATCCCTGCCCTGATCCCCGCCTTTGTGAAGCTGGACGTGTCCGATCTGCCGGAGCTGCTGGCAGCCTTCTCTCTCGGACCCGTCTACGGTGTGGCAGTGGCCCTGCTGAAAAACCTGCTGTTTCTGGTGCTCCACGGCACCTCCTCCGCCTATGTGGGCGAGGTGTTCAACTTCATCATGGGCGGCGTGTTCGCCTTTGGCGCCGGTTTTGTCTACCAGCGGAACAAGTCCCGGAAGGGCGCTCTGATGGGCGCGGTGATCGGCGCTCTGCTGATGTCTGTGCTGTCTGTGCCTCTGAACTACTTTGTGGTGTATCCCGCCTATGTGGTGTGCTACAAGCTGCCGCTGGACGCCATTATTGGAATGTATCAGGCCATCCGTCCCTCTGCCAACGGCCTGCTGGAGTGCCTTGTCACCTTTAATATGCCCTTCACCTTCTTCAAGGGAATGTTGGATGTAGCCCTCTGCTTCCTGGTTTACAAGCCTCTCTCTCCCCTGCTGCATAAGTAAACCACAATTCGATCCTCAAGCCAGTGCGGTTTCTGTCAGAGACCGCACTGGCTTTTTATGTGCGTTCCGTCATCAGAGCATTGCAGGGCGTGACTCGTTATATATAATGAGGAACAGTCCGCCATTCCGGGGCTTTTGACAACGATCATGCTCACAGCTGCCAGCCCATTTGCCTGCCCCCTCTCTCCGTCAAAATTCCATTGCCCGCGCAGATACGGATTTTTTGCCGTATCTGTGCTTTTTACGCTGAATTCACGGAAATTGCCTTGACAAATCCCGGCAGCTGTGCTATTTTACCAGTGTAGTTTCGGATATTCGTTAATCATTCGTATATACGAATTCCGGGTGCGGTAAAATTTGCTCTAAACGGAGATAGATTTATGGAATATCACAATCCAACCCTGCGTGTTCTCCGTATTCTGGAGCTGATCGACGCACACTCCGGCGGGCTGAGCTTATCGGAGATCTCCAATCTTCTGTCGCTGCCCAAGGGCACGATTTCCCCGATCCTGAAAACGCTGGCAGCCACGAACTACATTGTTGCGGACGGAAGCCTTTATAAAATCGGCCCGCGTACCTTTGAGCTGGGTCTTTCCTATGCCAGCAGCCAGAACGCGCTGTCCATTATCCGCAGTGAAATGCGCGGCATTGTCTCCAAGGTAGACGAGGTTTGCCAGATGGGCGTATTAGCCGGTCAGGATGTGCATTACCTCTTGAAAGAAGAAGGACACGCTATCATCTCCATTATCAGCGAGGTCGGGCATCATCTCCCCGCCCATGTCACCGGTTTGGGCAAGGCGCTTTTGTCCGGCATGACTGACGAAGCAGTAAAACAACTTTATCAGGGATATCGCTTCTACCCCTATACGGCACATTCCATCATGGATCTGGATTCCCTCATTACGAATCTTCATGAGATCCGCAGCAGCGGCATTGCCTACGAAAATGAGGAATCCACCGCTGAGATCTGCTGTGCGGCAGTTCCGCTGGCAGAGGATGGGCAGGTAAAAGCAGCCATCAGTGTAACGATCCCCAAATTCCGCTACACCGATGAGAAGAAGCAGGAGATCACCCAACTGCTCCTGCAAAAGCGGCAGCTGATTGAAGACCGCTGCCGCATCCAGAATTGCAGACTCTCTTTCTGATTCCCTTAAAAGGTTATCCCCATGTACGTAAAAATACGGCATTTTAGATAAGATAGGAAGGATATTGCGTATGAAGAAAAATTACGTAGTCATGGACGGCAACACGGCGGCGGCATACAGTGCCTATGCCTTTACCGAGGTAGCGGCTATCTACCCCATCACGCCGTCCTCTCCCATGGCGGAGAAGGTAGACGAGTGGTCTGCCAAGGGCAAGAAGAACCTGTTCGGTTCTACCGTGGACGTGATCCAGATGCAGTCTGAGGCCGGTGCTGCCGGTACCTGCCACGGCTCTTTGCAGGCTGGCGCTCTGACCACCACCTTCACCTCCTCTCAGGGCCTGATGCTGATGATCCCCGCCATGTACGCCATGGGCGGCCAGTTCCTGCCCAGCGTCATGCACATCGCCTCCCGTGTGGTGACTTCCAACCACCACTCCATTTTCGGCGATCACACCGACTTCATGACCTGCCGTACCACCGGCTACGCCATGCTCATGTCCTCCTGCCCTCAGGAAGCCATGGATCTGGCTGCCGTTGCACACCTGTCCGCCATCAGCGGCCGGTATGCCTTCATGCACTGCTTTGACGGCTTCCGTACCTCTCACGAGATGCAGCGCATCGAGGCTCTGGACTATGAAGACCTCCGTGGTCTGGTGGATCAGAAGGCGCTCAACGAGTTCCGCCACGCCTCTCTGAACCCGGAGCATCCCACTAACCGCGGCAACAATGTCAACCCCGACATCTACTTCCAGTGCAAGGAAGGCGCCAATGTCAAGGCCAATTCCCTGCCCGACACCGTCCAGCACTATATGGACGAGATCAACAAGCTCACTGGCCGGGACTACAAACTCTTCAACTACTATGGCGCTCCCGACGCTGAGGAAGTCATCGTGGTGATGTGCTCCGCCAGCGAGACTGTGAAGGAGACCGTTGATTATCTGAACGCCCACGGCCGCAAGGTCGGTATGGTGCAGATCCATCTGTTCCGCCCCTTCTCCGTGTCTCACTTTGCAGCCGCCATCCCCGCCACCTGCAAGCGCATCGCCGTGCTGGACCGCTCCAAGGAGACCGGCAGCGTGGGCGAGCCTGTGTATCTGGACGTGGTCACCGCTCTGAATCAGGCCGGCCGCGGCGACATCCGCGTGGTGGGCGGCCGTTACGGTCTCAGTTCCAAGGACACCACCCCCGGCCAGATCATCGCCGTATATGACAATCTGGCACAGGCCGAGCCTAAAAACAACTTTACCATCGGCATCAACGATGATGTGACCCACACCTCTCTGGATTACACGGAGATCGAGCTGCCCCATCCCGGCCAGATCAGCTGCAAGCTGTGGGGTCTGGGCGGCGACGGCACCGTGGGTGCCAACAAGAACGCCATCTCCACCATCGGCTTCGTGGGCGGCAAGTATGCTCAGGCTTACTTCTCCTATGACACCATGAAGTCCGGCGGCCTGACCCAGAGCCACCTGCGCTTCGGCGATGAGCCGATCCGCAGCACCTATCTTGTCAACTCCGCAGACTTCGTGGCCTGCCATGCTCCCACCTATGTGAAGAAGTACGATCTCACTGAGGATCTGAAAGAGGGCGGCACCTTCCTGCTGAACTGCCCCTGGACTGTGGAAGAGCTGGAAGAGCATCTCCCCGGCAAGATGAAGCGCGATCTGGCCCGGAAACACGCCAACTTCTACATCATCGACGCTGCCAAGCTGGCCCAGCAGATCGGCCTGGGCAAGCGCACCAACAATATTCTTCAGGGCGCGTTCTTCGCGCTGACCAAGGTCATCCCCATGGATCTGGCCATTGAGGATATGAAGAAGAACAACTACAACTCCTACTTCAAGAAGGCCGGTCAGAAGATCGTGGACCTGAACGATCAGGCCGTGGATCTGGGTGTCAGCGCCGCTGTGAAGGTGGAGATCCCCGCCTCCTGGGCAGATGCACAGGATACCCCCGTTGCGGAGCCCAAGGGCATCACACCCTTTGTCCGGGACATCGTGCTGCCTCTGGACCGTCAGCAGGGCGACAAGCTGCCTGTCTCTGTGTTCCAGAAGTACGGCGTGCTGGACGGCACCTGGGAGAACGGCACCTCCGCTTATTCCAAGCGCGGCGTAGCCGTGAAGGTTCCCAAGTGGGACGGCAGCAAGTGCATCCAGTGCAACCGCTGCTCCATGTGCTGCCCCCATGCGGCGATCCGCCCCGTGCTGCTGACCGAGGAAGAGAAGAAAACGGTTCCCGCCGGTTTCGAGACCGTTCCCGCCAAGGGTCTGGGCAAGGATTCTCCCTACTCCTTCCGGATGCAGGTGTCTCCTTATGACTGCCTTGGCTGCGGCGTGTGCCTGACGGCCTGCCCCGCCGAGGGCGCTCTGACCATGACCTCCTTCGAGGACATGAAGACTGAGCAGCCCCTGTTCGACGAGGTTGCCATGAATGAGACCTATCTGAAGAAGGATGTCATCAGCGACAAGAGCGTGAAGAACATCCAGTTCGCAAAGCCCTACTTCCAGTTCTCCGCTGCCTGCGCCGGCTGTGCCGAGACTACCTACATCAAGCTGCTGAGCCAGCTGTTCGGTGATCGGATGTATGTTGGCAATGCTGCTGGCTGCTCCTCCGCCATTTCCGGCGGCGCTCCCATCCTGCCCTACTGCAAGGACTGCCACGGCCACGGCCCCGCATGGGAACACTCCCTGTTCGAGGATAACGCCGAGTTTGCCTACGGCTTCTTCCACGCACAGGATTCCATCCGCAAGGAACTGCTGATCCGTCTGGACGCCATCAAGGCTGCCGGCATCGCTGTGGAGGCTGTGGAAGCCTATGAGAACGGCTGGAAGAAGACCGAGACCTCCCGCACCGTCACCGACGCTCTGCTGGCTGCCTTGGAAAAGGCCGAGCAGACTGAGGACGTGAAGTACGTTCTGGAAAACAAGGAATATCTGGCCAAGAAGTCCGTGTGGGCCATCGGCGGCGACGGCTGGGCTTACGATATCGGCTTCGGCGGCATCGACCATGTGATGGCTCAGAACCGCGACGTGAACCTGATGGTTCTGGACACCGAGGTGTATTCCAACACCGGCGGCCAGTCCTCCAAGTCCACCCCCACTTCTGCAACCGCCAAGTTTGCCGCCAGCGGCAAGAAGGTTGCCAAGAAGGATCTGGGCGCCATCTTGATGCAGTACGGTTATGTGTATGTGGCTCAGGTGGCTATGGGCGCCGATCAGGCACAGACCCTGAAGGCTCTCCGTGAGGCCGAGTCCTATGACGGCCCCTCCATCGTCATCTGCTACTGCCCCTGCCTGGAACAGCACATCAAGGCTGGCATGGGCTGCTCTCAGGACGAGATGAAGAAGGCCGTGGAGTGCGGCTACTGGCACCTGTACCGCTATGATCCCCGCCGGATCGCAGAGGGCAAGAACCCGTTCCAGCTGGACTCCAAGGAGCCTGATACCTCCAAGCTCATGGACTTCCTGATGGGCGAGAACCGCTTCGCCTCTCTGAAGAACAACTTCCCCGACAAGGCCGACGCTCTGTACGCCAAGGAAGTGGAAGACGTGAAGGCACGTTACGCAAAGTACAAGAAGATGGCTGAGGACTAAACCTCCAGTCCCCCGGCTTTTCTATCACTCTCTCAAAAAAGGAAGCGTTCCGAAATTTTCGGAACGCTTCCTCCCTTTTATCCCGGCATACTGCTTCCCCCCGGATCCGCAAAAAAACAGACGGCATACCCAACAGGTATACCGTCTGTTTTCTGTTTGCCGCATTTAGCCCTCGCAGGCGTCCAGCAGCAGCCGGATGAGCGCATCTCTGCCGTCTCCCTTTTCCGCAGAAAAGGGCAGCAGAATATCCTCCTCCGTCAGCTCCAGCGTCTCCCGGATCAGCTCCAGTGCCGGTTCCACCTGGCTTTTCTTCAGCTTATCCAGCTTGTTGGCCACCACGATCTCCGGGCAGCCGCTCTGGCGGAACCAGTCGTGCATGACCAGATCGTTTTCCGTGGGCTTGTGACGGATATCCACGATCAGAACCCCGGTGGTGATGGCGTCTGCTTCCCGCTGGAAGTAGGTCTCCATCAATCTGGCCCAGCGCTCCTTTTCCGACCGGGATACTTTGGCATAGCCATACCCCGGCAGATCCACCAGATAGGCCTTCTGGTCAATGAGAAAGTAGTTGATATGGGTGGTCTTTCCCGGAGATGCGCCTACATAGGCCAGATTCTTCCGCCCCACCAGCCGGTTGATCACCGAGGATTTTCCCACGTTTGACCGGCCCGCAAAGGCAAACTGAGGCAAACCATCCCGCAGGAAATCCTTCGGTTCTCCGGCAGAGCGTACAAACTCCGCTTTATTGAAATTCAGGGGCATACGTCCCTCCTTCTTTATTGCCGCAATGCAGCTTCCTTGCCGCTGTCCACCGGCAGGAACGCGGGGATCGCGTCAGGCTTCCGCGCCTCTCTGGGCGCACAGAATACCTCGTCAAACACCTGATCCACCGTTTCCACCGGCACAAACCGCAGCGCCGCCCGCACGGTCTGGTCGATGTCCTCCAGATCCCGCATATTGTCCTTGGGGATCAGCACCGTGTGGATGCCATAGCGCTTGGCCGCCATGGTTTTTTCCTTCAGGCCGCCGATGGGCAGCACCCGGCCCCGCAGGGTGATCTCGCCGGTCATCGCCACGCCTGCCTTGATCTTTCGGTCTGTCAGGGCGGACAGCATGGCCGTTGCCATGGCAATGCCGGCCGAGGGGCCATCCTTTGGCACAGCGCCCTCCGGGAAATGCACATGGATATCCCTGTTCTTATAGAAGTCCTTCTCAATGCCCAGCGCATCCGCACGGCTCCGCAGGCAGGAGAACGCAGCCTGCGCGGATTCCTTCATCACGTCACCCAGGTTGCCGGTCAGCTCCAGCTTGCCGGAGCCTTCCATCACATTGACCTCGACTTCCAGAATCTCGCCGCCGGCCTCGGTCCACGCCAGTCCGTTCACCACGCCGATCTCCTCCTGATCCACATGGATGGAGGGGGGATAGGGCTGCATATCCAGCAGCTTCGGCAGTTCCTTTTCCGTAACGGTCACGCGCTTGACCAGCTTTGTCAGCAGGCGCATATCTGCCTTCCGGCAGATGGCGGCCAGCCGCCGTTCCAGCTGGCGGACGCCGGACTCCCGCGTGTAGTCCCGGATAACCGCCCGCAGCGCTTCGTCATCCATCCGAAGGCTGGTCTTTTTCAGGCCATGCTCCTTCATCTGCTTGGGCAGCAGATGATTCCGGGCGATTTGCAGCTTTTCTTCATCGGTATAGCTGGACAGCTGGATAACCTCCATGCGATCCAGCAGAGGACGGGGGATGGTATCCAGTGAATTGGCGGTGGTGATGAACATCACCTGCGAAAGATCCAGCGGAATTTCCAGAAAATGATCCCGGAACGCATGGTTCTGCTCGCTGTCCAGCACTTCCAGCAGGGCGGACGCCGGGTCGCCCCGGTAGTCGCTGCCCAGCTTGTCGATCTCATCCAGCACCAGCAGCGGATTCATGGAGCCGCTGCGGCTGATGGCTTCCACAATGCGGCCCGGCATGGAGCCGATGTAGGTTTTCCGATGGCCCCGGATATCCGCTTCATCACGGACGCCGCCCAGAGAAATGCGGGCCAGCTTTCGGTTCAGGGCGTTGGCTACGGACAGGGCAATGGACGTCTTGCCCACACCGGGAGGACCCACCAGACAGAGGATCTGCCCCTTCCCTTCCGGGTTCAGCTGCCGGACGGCGATGGTTTCCAGAATCCGCTCCTTCACCTTTTCCAGACCGTAGTGATCCCGATCCAGCACCTTCCGGGCCGCCTCCACATTGACCCGCTCCCTGGTATATGTACCCCATGGCAGCTCCAGACAGACGTCCAGATAATTCCGGATCACAGACGCCTCTGCGCTGACATAGGGCTGCTTTGCCAGCTTGTTGATCTCCTTTTCCAGATGCTGGCGGGTCTCCTCATCCAGCTTCAGTGCGTCCAGCTTCTGGCGGTACTCGTCAATCTCGTTGTCCTCGTCCTCGCCCAGTTCGTTCTGAAGCACCCGGATCTGGGTACGCAGGATCTGCTCCCGCTGCTGCTGGGCCAGTTCATCCCGAACCTTGCCCTCCATCTGGCGCTGATAGCCCAGCACGTCCCGTTCACGGGCCAGAAAACCGTTGAGCTTCCGCAGCCGCACCATGGGGGACAGCTCCTCCAGAATTGCCTGCTTATCGTCATACCGCAGGGCGATGTTCTGAGCGATGCGATCCGCCAGATCCCCCGGCTCCTGACAATCCAGCGCCGCGGCGATCACTTCCTCAGCCACATTGCCTGCCAGCTGGGCGTAATCCTGAAACAGACTCCACGTCTGCCGCAGGAGCGCTTCGGTTTTCGGGCCGTGGTTCACAGACTCCGGCTCCTCCGCCGTCTCCACCTGCCCCTGCAAATACGGTTCCAGCTGCCACAGCCGCTTCAATCGCGCACGGCGGCCGCCTTCCACCATGACCCGCAGGGAATTCTGCCCCAGACGCAGGATCTGTGTCACGCGGGAGATGGTACCGATCGCGTAGAGATCCTGCTCCGTGGGCTTTTCCACGTTGATCTCGCGCTGGGTCACCAGAAAGATCTCCTGACCTGTCTCCATGGCCACTTCCAGCGCTTTCATGGAGATGTGACGCTCCACGTCAAAGGTCAGGTTGGTATGGGGAAAAACCGTCAGGCCCCGGAGGGCCAGAACGGGAAGATTCAAAGTTTCAGATTCCATAATCTGCTCCTCTCTGGAGAGTTGAAAGGGGGAAGAGGCACGTATTCGCCCCTCCCCCTGTTTCTTTAAGATGCCGACTGCGGCTCAGCCGGATTGCTCCGATGATCGTTTCTGCCGGATTTCAGCTTCACAGAGTAGTTGATCTTCTCCGGATCGTGTGTCAGCTCCGGCTCCGCTTTCCCTTCCACGCAGTCCTTAGTGATGACCGCTTTCACCACGGTCTTGTCAGAGGGGATGTCATACATGATCTGGGTCAGCAGTCCTTCCATCACCGCACGGAGTCCCCGTGCGCCGATGTTGCGTTCAATGGCCTTATCCGCAATGGCGCCCAGCGCGTCATCCGTGAATTCCAGATCCACATCATCGTACTCCATCAGCTTTTTATACTGCTTGACCAGTGCGTTCTTGGGTTCTGTCAGGATCCGCACCAGATCCTCCCGCTGCAAGGCGTTCAGCGGTGCGATCACCGGCAGACGGCCCACCAGCTCAGGGATAATGCCGAATTTCAGAATGTCGTGGGGCTGCACCTGAGCGAGCAGCTGGCTGACGTTCTTTTTCTTCTTGCTCTGGATATCCGCCCCGAAGCCCATGGTCTTTTGATCCAGCCGCTGCTCGATGATCTTATCCAGACCGTCAAACGCGCCGCCGCAGATGAACAGGATATTCTTGGTGTTCACCTGAATGAACTCCTGATGGGGATGCTTCCGGCCGCCCTGCGGCGGTACGTTGGCCACGGTTCCCTCCACGATCTTCAGCAGCGCCTGCTGCACGCCCTCGCCGGAAACGTCACGGGTAATGGAGGTATTTTCGCTCTTGCGGGCGATCTTATCGATCTCATCCACATAGATGATGCCATGCTCAGCCCGCTCCACATCGAAGTCCGCCGCTTGTAAAAGCCGCAGCAGGATATTCTCCACGTCGTCGCCCACATAGCCGGCTTCCGTCAGGGTGGTGGCGTCGGCAATGGCGAACGGCACCTTCAGGATTCGGGCCAGCGTCTGGGCAAACAGGGTTTTGCCGGAGCCGGTGGGGCCAAGCATCAGGATGTTGCTCTTCTGAAGCTCCACATCGTCTCCGCCGCCGAAATAGATCCGCTTATAATGATTGTACACCGCGACAGACAGTGCCACCTTGGCGGCGTCCTGCCCAATCACGTACTCGTCCAGCACCGCCCGGATCTCCTTGGGAACCGGCAGCTGGTCGGGGATCTCTTCCAGCGGCTCGCTCTCCGGGCCGTCGAATCCCTCATCCAGAATGCTCATGCACAGCTGCACGCACTCATCGCAAATGCGGACGCCGGGGCCCTGAATCATACGGTGAACCTGCTGCTCCCGCTTGCCGCAGAAGGAACAGCGCAGGACCTTCTTGCCTTCGTCGCTCATGGTATTACCTCTTTATCTCTTAGCAGTGATGATCTTGTCCACCAGGCCAAACTCTTTGGCTTCCTCGGCGGTCATCCAGTGATCCCGCTCGGAAGCCGCCTTGATCTCCTCGGCCGTCTTGCCGGTGTTGCCTGCCATGATCTCGTTCAGGTTCTTCTTGATCCGCAGGAAATGCTCCACATCGATCTCCATGTCCGTGACCTTGCCCTGCGTTCCGGCAGAGGGCTGATGGATCATGATCTCGGCATTGGGCAGGGCAATGCGCTTGCCCTTGGTGCCGGAGGACAGCAGGAACGCGCCCATGGATGCGGCCATGCCCACGCAGATGGTGGACACATCGCACTTGACGTACTGCATGGTGTCATAGATGGCCATGCCGTCCGTCACGGAACCGCCGGGGCTGTTGATATACAGCTGGATGTCCTTGTCCGGGTCCTGCGCCTCCAGATACAGCAGCTGCGCCACCACCAGACTGGCCGTGGTGGCATTGACCTCCTCGCCCAGAAAGATGATGCGGTCATTCAGCAAGCGGGAGAAGATGTCGTAGGACCGCTCGCCGCGGTTGGTCTGCTCCACAACATAAGGGACTAAACTCATAGGAAAACCTCCTCATTCGTAACCTGACACGCTTTCAAAACCCGATATCTGCATACCGGCCGCCTGTGCGGCGCTGAAAAACGTGCCTGATAAACCATTCTCTCATGATACCACGGGCATCATGAGAGAATGTGTCGAATCTGTAAAATGTACCAAAAAGATTCGGAATTATTCAGCTTCCTTTTCGGCTTCCTTCTTGGCAGCCTTCTTTGCAGGAGCCTTCTTGGGCTTTTCTTCGCCGCCAGCCGCTTCGGCCTTCTTGGTGGTCTTTTTGGCGGGCTTCTTCTCCTCGCCTTCAGCGGCCTCTTCCTTCTTGGCAGCCTTCTTGGGCTTCTCGGCGGTAGCGCTGTCCACCACCACGGCAACAGCCTTCTGGCTCAGGAGCTGATCCTGCACCTGCTCTTTGACAAGGTACTTCTTCACCATGTCAACATCCATGCCGAACTGCTCGGCCATCTTCTTATACTCGGCCTCCACATCCTCGTCGGAAGCTTCGATGTTCTCAGCCTTGATGATAGCGGCCACGGCCAGATCCATCTTGACCTGACGCAAGGCAGGCTCCTTGGCATCAGCCAGCAACTTCTCGTCGTCCATGCCGGTCATCTTCTTGTATTCCTCATAGGGGAACTGACGGCTGATCTGGGCCTTGAAGTTGTCCAGATACTGGCGGGCCTGATTTTCCACCATGACATCGGGGATGTCGGCGGTGATGTTCTCAGCCACCTGATTCATCAGGTTCTCCTCGAAGGCGCGGTCTGCGTCCTTCTGGCGCTCCTCGGTGATCTTCTTCTTCAGATCGGCCTTGAGATCCTTCAGGGTGTCGAATTCGGAAACGTCCTTAGCGAACTCGTCGTCCATCTCAGGAACTTCCTTCTCCTTGACCTCGTGGACCTTCACCTTAAAGACCACAGCCTTGCCA
This sequence comes from uncultured Oscillibacter sp., assembly GCA_900544615.1. Classification (GTDB taxonomy): domain Bacteria; phylum Bacillota; class Clostridia; order Oscillospirales; family Oscillospiraceae; genus Oscillibacter. The sequence continues at coordinate 46,925 of UQVS01000015.1, forward strand.
GCCAGATCCTCATGGTAGTTCTCAGGGAAGGTGATATTGATGTCCTTCTCCTCGCCGGCCTTCATGCCGATGACCTGATCCTCAAAGCCGGGAACAAAGCTGCCGGAGCCAAGCTCCAGATTGTGGTTCTCGCCCTTGCCGCCCTCGAAAGGCTTGCCGTTCAGGAAGCCCTCAAAGTCGATGACGGCGGTATCGCCGCTCTTTGCCTCGCGGTCAACGCTCACCAGACGGGTGTTGCGATCCGCCAGCGTCTTGAGACGCTCGTCTACATCGGCAGCCGTGACCTTGACCTCAGGCTTTTCAGCCTTCAGGCCCTTGTACTCGCCCAGCGTAACCTCAGGATACACGGGCGCGGTTGCCTTAAAGGTAAACCCGTCCTTGGTCACCTCGCCCACCATCTCCACGGCGGGATAGCCGACGACCTGCAGCTTCTCCTGCTCCACAGCGGCCTCATAGGCCTCAGGGAAGGCAATATTGATGGCCTCCTCGAAAAACACCTCTGCGCCGTACATCCGCTCGATCATCTTGCGGGGTGCCTTGCCGGGACGGAAGCCCGGCACGTTGATCTTGCGGCGCATCTTCTGATATGCCTTTTCGACAGCGGCCTCAAACTCGGCGGCGCCGACTTCAATGGTCAGCGCGACCTGGCTTTTTTCCAGTTTCTCGCAGCTCTTCACAGTCATGTTTGTTTACTCCTCCGTTCATCATGGGTGATACTCCCCATCATCATGGGTATATGCCCATGCAAATTCGTATTTTACCAGATATTTTTCAAGATTTCCAGTCTTTTTTCTATATTTCACAAATTTTTTTCGGCACAAAGCCCAGATAGTCAGCGGAAATCAGAGAAAACGCAGTTTTCCCGCAGGTCCCCTCGATCCGCCGCCGGATCACGGGGCCGTGGAGATGCCCGTAGCAGCAGCGCTCCACGTTGTAGCGATCCAGCAGTTTCAGGATTTCCGGGCATTCGTATCCCTGATACAGAGGCGGATAGTGGAGAAAGCAGAGAATGGGCTTCTCCCCCGCCGCCTTCAGGGAGGTTTCCAACCGCATCAGCTCCCGGTTCAGCACCTTGGCGTTATGGGGCTTCTGCTCCTCCTCCAAAAACCAGCCGCGGGTGCCGCAAACGGCATAGCCGCCGTAGAAAAAGCAGTTGTTATGCAGCAGCTCCAACGTTGTAAAGCCCTGCTTTTCGCAGAACTGCCGGAACTTGGCCGCAGTGGACCACCAGTAATCGTGATTTCCTTTGATGAGATATTTCTTACAGGGGAACTGCTCCAGAAACCGGAAATCCTCCGCGGATTCCTCCAGCGACATACCCCAGGAGGTATCCCCTGCCAGCACCAGCACATCCTCCGCCGTCAGCTGGCTCAGAGATGCCCGGATGCGCTCTGTGTAGTTCTCCCATGCCGGGCCGAACACCTCCATGGATTTGTTGCTGTTCAGGGACAGATGCAGATCCCCCATGGCGTACAGCGCCACGGCGCACCTCCTTTCACGGTGATCTCAGTGTTTTACTGCAAAAATTCCAGCACAGACTGTTCCATGGCCTGCTTCTCCACCGTCTTGTCAAAGCGGCGGGTCTTGCCCTTCAAGGCCGCCAGCCGCCGGGGAACCGGCACGCCGCTGGCCTCGTGGAGCTGATCCAGCAGCTCCACGCCGTCGCCTCTGGGCGTCTCCCCGATGGCGGTCAGCACAGCGCCGCAGAACTTATAGGGGCTGGCAGTGGAAACGAACACGGTGGGCGTATCGTCGCTGGTGGCGGCGCGGTACTGCGCCATCACCTCCGCCGCCACAGCGGTGTGGGTGTCGATGAGATAGCCGTATTCTTTCTGATAACGGCCGATGGCGGCCTCTGTGGCCTCCTCCGTGCAGAAGCCGCCCCAGAACTCGTCCGCCAGCTTTGCCTTGATATCGCCGGACACCTCATAGCGCCCGGTTCTGGCGAGGGCGTCCATATAATCCCGCACCTCGGCGTCGTTCTCGCCGGAGAAGTGGAACAGCAGCCGCTCCAGATTGCTGGAGATCAGAATGTCCATAGAGGGGCTGACGGTGGTATGGAACGGCCGGTTCCGATCGTAAATGCCGGTACGGAGGAAATCCGTCAGCACATTGTTGCTGTTGGACGCGCAGATCAGCTTGCCTACCGGCAGGCCCATGCGCTTGGCATAATACGCTGCCAGAATGTCGCCAAAGTTACCGGTGGGGACGCAGAAGTTCACCTTGTCACCCATGGCAATGGCGTGATCCCGAACCAGATCGCAGTAAGCGGAGATGTAGTAGACCACCTGAGGCAGAATACGGCCCCAGTTGATGGAATTGGCGGAGGACAGGAAGAATCCCCGCCTGTCCAGCTCCGCCCGGATGGCTTCATCGGAGAAGATCCGCTTCACGCCGGACTGGGCATCGTCAAAGTTGCCGATGACCGCCCTGACGTCCACATTCTCTCCCTCCTGGGTCACCATCTGCTGCTCCTGTACGGCGGACACGCCGTTCTTGGGATAGTAGACCTGAATCCGGGTCTGTGGCACGTCGGCAAAGCCCTCCATGGCCGCCTTGCCGGTATCGCCGGAGGTGGCCACCAGAATGCAGGCCGTCCGCTTCTCGCCGGTTTTCCGCAGGGCGGCGGACAACAGCTGGGGCAGCATCTGCAATGCCATGTCCTTGAATGCGGAGGTGGGACCGTGCCACAGCTCCAGACAATAGGTGCCGTCCTCCACCTTTCGGACAGGAGCCACCGCGGGATCGTCAAACTTCTCCGGGCCGTAGGCGTTATGGCCGAAGGTCAGCAGCTCTTCCTCCGTGTAATCCGTCAGGTACAGAGCCATGACCCTGGCCGCCCGCTGGGCATACTCCATGGGGATCAGGCTTTCCAGAAAATGCCGGTCGATCTGGGGGATCTCTTCCGGCGTCAGCAAGCCGCCGTCCCGGCTCAGGCCCATTTTCACGGCTTCCGCTGCGGACAGGGATACCCCCTTGTCCCGTGTGCTGTAATACTTCATATTGGTATCCTCCTTCAAGGAACTAAATAAATGCGTTTTCGATATATTCGATGCGAAGGCTACCGCCCTCGTCATAAACTTCCGCTACGTCAAAACGAACCGGCGCGTCCAGCCCGACGGACGCCAGATACAGCTCCGCCGCGCTGCGGAGACGCTGCTGCTTGCGGCTGTCCACAAATTCCCGTGGCAGGGCGATGGAACCAACGCCCCGGAGCTTTACCTCCACGATGCACAGCGTCCCCCGCCTGTCCTGCGCCACCAGATCCAGTTCCCCGAACCGGCAGCGCCACTGGCTGGCCAGCAGGGTATACCCCTTCTGCCGCAGATAGCGGGCCACCGCCGCCTCGCCCCGGTTTCCGGCGCTCTGGGTCTTACCCATGGCGTTTGGCCTCCCACTTTTTCAGGAATGTCCTGCGATGCTCCGGGCAGGGGCCGTACTGATCCAGCATCTCATAGTGGAGCCTTGTGCCGTAGCCCTTGTGCTTTGCAAACTGATACTGGGGATATTTTGCGTCCAGCTCCGTGGACACATACCGGTCCCGGCTGACCTTGGCCAGAATGGACGCCGCCGCAATGGAGGCGCTCTTTCCGTCGCCGCCGACGATCAGCCGATGGGGGATCTCAATAGCGTACCGGCTGCCGTGATCCCGGTTGCCGTCGATGAGCGCCAGATCCGGCCGGAGGGTCAACCCGTCCAGCGCCTTCTGCATGGCCAGCATCCGGGCGTTGAGGATGTCCATCTTGTCAATTTCCGCCGCTTCCACGCGGGCCACGCTCCATGCGGCGGCCTGCGCGGTTATGATTTCATAAAGGGCTTCCCGCTTCTTTTCCGTCAGCTTTTTGGAGTCGTTCAGGCCGGGGATGTCCAGTTCCCGTGGCAGGATGACGGCAGCGGCGTACACCGGCCCCATCAAAGGACCCGCCCCGGCCTCGTCCACGCCGCAGACAGTCTGAACGCCGTTCTTCCATTGTTCCCGCTCATAAGTCCACATCCCCATGGATTTCCTCCTTATTTCTCCGGTGCATCAGCCATAGAAAATAGATCAGGTGTGCAGTACATAGCAACAGTGTACAACCATTACCCAAAATGCTGTTCCGGGAAAACATCACATCCCACAGCGGAATCCAGTGTACCAATGGTGTGGCTGCCATTGGGAACACTGCCCACAGACCAATCTGCACCTTAAAATAGGAGCAAAGAAGTGTCAGTAGGCAAACCACCGTGCAGAATATCCAGTACCTCACCCATTTTTTTGCCGCATTGGAGCTATTTAAAAAATACAGCTGCACATCCAAAGCAAGCAGCGTGAACGTATACACTGCAATCCAAAAGAACGTCCAGCCGTTAAAAGTCACATACAGGCTGTCTCTAAAATTTCGATACGCCACATAAAGATGCAGCCCCAACCAGAAAAAACCGATCAGGATACATCTTCCCAACATTCTGTCCCGCCGCTGCTCTTCCGTCATTCCGGCAGCTCCAATGTAAAACGTCCCAGCTTGCCGGAGCGGAACTCGTCCAGCAGAATTTTCGCCATGCGTTCCGTGTCCACCTCGCCGCCGGAGATCAAAAAGCCCCGCTTCTTTCCCGCCGCTTCCAGCAGGCGGTAGCCGTAGGCGATGTCGTTCTCCTCCGGCTCCCGCTCCGGCAGGGCCGGCAGCTTGTAGCCGCCCTTCAGCGCATCCGGATAATGGGCCCCCAGATAGGCCATCAGGTGGCAGCCCAGTGTTTCCACATCCAGAATATCGTCCTTCACCGCCCCGGTGTAGGCAAGGTTCATGCCCACGCTCTGGTCATCAAATTTCGGCCAGAGAATACCGGGGGTGTCCAGAAGCTCCAGATTCCGATCAATCGGCACCCACTGCTTGGAGCGGGTAACGCCAGGGCGATCCTCGGTTTTGGCGGTCTTGCGGCCCGCCACCTTATTGATAAAGGTGGATTTTCCCACATTGGGGATCCCCAGGATCATCACCCGCACCACCCGGCCGGTCATGCCCTTTTCCGCATAGGCCCGCAGCTTGTCTGCCAGCAGTTCCCGGACGGCTCCGGCAAATTTCGCCGTCCCCACGCCGTTTTTTGCGTCGGATTCCAGCACGGCATAGCCTTTGCCGCGGAAATAGTCTGCCCAGCGCTTCGTCCCCTCCGGGTCCGCCTGATCCACCCGGTTCAGCACCACCATCCGGGGCTTCCCCGCCGTCAGCTCGTCCACATCCGGGTTCCGGCTGGAAACCGGAATCCGGGCGTCCAGAATCTCACACACCGCGTCCACATTTTTGATCTGCTCGGCAATCATCCGCCGGGTTTTGGTCATGTGGCCGGGATACCATTGAATATTCATTACCAGATCACTCCAATCCGGCTGAAGTTCCGCTTTTCCGTGTCGTAGTCCAGACCGGGGAACAGCAGGAACGCCGCCTTGCCGATCACATATCGGGTGTCCACCGTGCCCAGCCGGTAATCCCGGCTGTCGCTGGAGCCGTTTCGGTTGTCGCCCATCACGAAAATGGATCCCTCCGGCACCGTCAGGGGAAATTCCGTCCCCTCGGCGGTATAGGTGGGTTCCCGGATGTAATCCTCCTCCAGTGCCTCGCCGTCCACATAGACAACGCCCTCGCTGAAATCGATATCCACCGTCTGGCCGCCTGTGGCAATCACCCGCTTGACGATCGGCTCATTGTCAAACACGCCGGTTTTCCGCAGGATCACAATGTCGCCGTATTTGTAATCATGGTAGAATATGGGATTGACCACCATCAGGCGGTCGCCGTGCTGAAGGGTGTTCAGCATGGAATGTCCGTCCACTCCCAGCATCCGGATGCCGAAGGTGAAAATAGCCACCACCACCAGCACGGAGCCTACCAGCGACTGAATCCACTCATACAGATCCCGTCCCTGAACTGTTTTTCTTTCCTGTTCCTGCATGGGTATGCTTCCTTTCAAGGCTCATTGAGCCGTATACACATGGATTCTCCTGCCCTCCGCCGGCAAGGGCAGCTTCCCTTTCCGGCAGCGCGAGCAAAGCCGGGCATTGTCTCAGCCCGAAAGCCGTGTTCGCCTTTTTCAATCGAGGGTAGTATAGCAAAAAAAGGCTCATATCTCAAGGGCAGGCGCAGATTTTTCTGAGAAAAATACTGCATTGCCGCCTTTTACTGATACAAAAAACGGAAGGCTTCTGCCTTCCGCCCTTTTTCCTGTTCAGGTCAGCCGAGGCCGTTTGCTCCGTTTCGGCTGCTCCGGGAGATCCGTCCGGCCAAGAAGATAGTCGGTGCTGACCTTATAATAATCCGCCAGTTTGTCCAACACCCAGGCAGGGGTCTCTCTGGTTCCGTTCTCATACCGCCGGTAGACGCTTCGGTGCATATTGAGATATGCGGCCACTTCCCATTGGGCCTTATCGTGGTCTTCCCGCAGATCCCGCAGGCGTTGAATCTCCATACGTCCCCCCTCTCTGTGCCGCTTCCGTTCCCTGTTTTTTATTATACAGCAGATCACCGGCAATTACCACCCTTTTTCACACAGCGCTGTCAAAACCTGCTCCTCCAACATCTCGGCTTCGATGCCGCAGAAAAAGTCAAAAGGGTATGTGCCTGTCGGCACATACCCTTTTGTCAGTATTATACCTCTTTCAGAGTGGGATCTTCCTCCGT
>UQVS01000016.1 GCA_900544615.1 uncultured Oscillibacter sp.
CCATATTGTATACCTGCTGAAAAAAGCTGCCGAGAATCATCGGCATTGCAAAAACTGTCAGCGCTTTCAGCGGCGTATCGGTAATCAAATACTCATCTTTTGACATAACCATATTCCCCCACAGCTTCATGCTTTTTCCCCCAAAGCGCGGCCACAGTAAGAGTAGCTGTACCATCCGGCCCTGGATACTGCCCCATCATCGCCATATCTACAATCGAGTAAACAGATGAGATCCGTGTACTGCCAAAGGCCGCAGCAAGATACCCGAAATAAATTTGTTTGATATTTCCGTGAAGAAAATCCATTAAAATCCGCCTCTGAACGCAAAAAAGCCGAACAAGGGACAGACATCTCAATCTGCGCCTTATCCGGCTGTTGTTTCCACGAACAACTCACCTTTCGAGTGAATATTTGAAATTATAGCATGGGTGTGTGCAAATGTCAATGGATCTCAGTACAGCAAAAAGTCATCAAAAAGGTTGTCCGAACCCCGCAGTTGGAACTTTTCTTTTTCAGTTTCCGTCCAGAACGCCATAATTGAAATTCCTCTCAAGCAAAAAATACCCAACCCCCTGTGAACACAATGGGCTGGGTATTTGCCAAGAGAAGGAAGTTTGTGAGAAAAAATTAACTCACTTTTTAACTTATTCTCTTATAACTTTCTGTCAGGAAGTGTCACGAACTGGCATGTCTTGTCCGCCCTTGACAATAAACGCAAAAAACCCGGAAACCGTGTGGTTTCCGGGCTTTGAGACATAGAAAGCAGATAAATCAGCGCTTGCTGAACTGAGGCGCACGACGGGCGGCCTTCAGACCGTACTTCTTACGTTCCTTCATACGAGGATCGCGGGTCAGGAAGCCGGCCTTCTTCAGAATGGCGCGGTTATCCTCGCTGGCCAGCAGCAGAGCGCGGGCCACACCGTGACGCAGAGCGCCGGCCTGACCGGACACGCCGCCGCCAGTGACGGTAGCCACGATGTCCATCTTGCCAGTGTTGCCAGTAGCCTCCAGAGGCTGACGGACGACCATCTTCAGGGTCTCCAGCCCGAAATACTCGTCAATGTCACGGCCGTTGATGGTGATGGCACCAGTGCCGTTGGGGAACAGATGGACGCGGGCCACAGAGGACTTGCGGCGGCCGGTACCATACAGATAAGGCTTCTTAGACTGATACATTCTCTTACTCCTCCTTAGTCCAGCACGATGGGCTTCTGAGCCTGCTGCTCATAGTTGGCGTCAGCGTAGATGTGCAGGCGCTTCAGAGAATCCTTGCAGACGGTGTTCCGGGGCATCATGCCGCGGATGGCAACGCGCATAGCGGTTTCGGGCTTCTCCTGCATCAGAATGCGGTACTTGGTCTCCTTCAGACCGCCGATCCAGCCGGAGTGGGTCCGATAGATCTTCTGCTCAGGCTTGTTGCCGGTCAGGACAGCCTTACCTGCGTTGATAATGATGACGTTATCGCCGCAGTCAGCATGGGGAGTGTAGGTAACCTTGGTCTTGCCGCGCAGCAGGTCAGCAGCCCGGACAGCGGTCTTGCCCAGGGGCTTGCCGGCAGCATCCAGGATGTACCACTTGCGCTCAATGTTGGCCTTGTTCGCCATAAAAGTGGACATGGATTGTTTCCTCCGTATATAAATTTGATTTCTTTACAAATCAATAGCTCCGAAGTAAAATCGGAGCAAGGATAGTTATACCATGGTTGTCCGCCGGTGTCAACATGATTTTTATTTACTGCATGAAATGCTCTTAAAATCTCTCACTTTCTATCGATATCTTTAAAATGCTCACTTTGATTTTTTGAAAAATTCTGCGCTGTACGCAAAGTTACCGTATCCGGCGCGGTATGTACCCTATAAGACCCACTGTACCAGCAGCAACAGCACAAATCCGGGAAGCCCCAGAACCCCGACGACCAGCGCGTTCCAGAGGTTCAGCCCCAGGGCGATGCCGGTGACGGCTGACGCGGCGTTGACAGCCCACAGCGCCAGAAAGCCCAGCGCTGTATTGACCAGCAGCTTCAGCGCCAGCCGCAGGGGCGCACGGAAGATCCGCGCCAGCGTAATGAGAAAGAAAGCCAGCAGCAGACCGGCGATGATCTTCTGGTTCAGATCCATACGGCGTCACCCTTGCAGGAAGCGGCGGCTCCCGGTTCCCGCACCTTCAGAACCCGGAGATAATAGTCGCAGCGGGCTTTTGCCGCGCTGATGCGATAGACGCAGGATTCCACCAGCTCTGGGGCGGTGGCCTGATCGAATTGGCGGTAGGCCAGCGCAAGGTCGCTTTGGGCGGCTTTCAGCTCTGCCTGTAAAGCCAGCGTTTCCGGGTCGGTGGGTCGCTTGTTTTTGTGTTTCATGGCAGTTCCCTCCATACGGTATAGTGTACGGAGAGTTTGGACAAATATGCCAATTTTCATACAGGAGGGATGTTCATGACCGAGCGGCATGAATTTTATATGGCACAGGCGCTGGCGCTGGCGCGGGAAGCTGCGGCAGCGGGAGAAGTGCCGGTGGGATGCGTGATCGTCCGAAATGGCGAGATCGTTGGCCGGGGCCGGAACTGCCGGGAAGAAAAACAGGCGGTGTCCTCCCATGCGGAAATGGAGGCCATGGCACAGGCCAATGCCCGCCTTGGCAGCTGGCGGCTGGACGGCTGCGAGCTGTATGTGACGCTGGAACCCTGCCCCATGTGCGCGGGAGCCATTCTGAACGCCCGGATCCCCAAGGTGTTCTACGGGGCGCGGGACAGCGCCTTCGGCGCCTGCGGCGGGGTGACGAATCTCTTTATGGAGGAATTCCCCAACCGCCCGGCGCTGGTAGGGGGGATCCTGGCGGCGGACTGTCAGGCGGTGCTGACGGAATTCTTCGACAGGATCCGCCGAAAAGGCAGCTGCGGCAGCAAATAAAAGATTTAAAACTTTTGTAACAACTTCTGCTGGTTTGCTTAATAATTCTCCTGTATCTTAATACTTGCAAGAGACAAAACTTCTTTTCATCCAATCTTCCCAATCATATGCGAAAAGGCTGCCGAAAGGCGGCCTTTCCGTATTTTCTGAGGGAATCGGGCTGCGAAGCCCGGAAGGACGGCCCGCCGCCGGGGCGGACGGTGCAGAGCCTGTAAGCAAAGCGGCCTGACGAACATCGTCAGGCCGCTTTGTTTACTCTTCTTTGGATGCCTCTTCGCCGCCGGGACGGAGCATCTGCTGAAACGCGGTCAGCGCCAGCGCACCGCCCAGCGTCAGCAGAGCGGACGGCGCGGCACCGTCCGCCAGCATGGACAGCGCCAGAACAGCCGTGACCTCCGCATAGAACGAGAAAATGCGGGGGCGGCCCGCCTGCACGGCAAAGCCGGAAAGCCGGTAGGCGGCCAGAATCAGGAACATCAGCCCCAGAATTTCCAGATAGTAATCCGCCAACACCGGGTTGGCAGAGCGAAGGCGGTAAACCAGAATCAGCCGCGCCAGCAGACACACCGGCACAGCCAGCAGGATCAGCGGCGGCACGTCCGTTTTGCGGCAGGCAATGACCGCCACTGCCAGACAGGCTCCGGCGGCAACGGACAGTGCGCCGATCATCAGGCCGGAGCCGCCTGCGCCGGTATTTACGGAGACGATCTCCATGCCGTCCGCAGACACCGCAGCCGCGCTCCCACCCATGGCGCCTACAATTTCCGATACGCCGGAAAGCGCCATGATACATCCGCCAGCCAGAGCGGAGAACAGCCCTGTCCGGTTGGACAGGTCAAACTGTCGGGAAAAGGGCAGCTCCGGCATCTCCTTTGGCAGAACCCGGCGGACTGCCAGATACAGGATCCCTGCCGCCGCCATCAGCAGGATGGGCAGCAGAATGGCCGGAACGCTGCCGGGGATAGGCAGCCCGGTGTCCGGCTCAAAGCCGGTACGGTTTTGCAGCAGCCGCAGGAGAAATCCGACAGCGCCGAAGCATACGCTCAGAGCGGGGATGGAAAAACGGTGTTTCATAGTCCATAGCCTTTCGGAAACGGGAAGATCCCGCAGATTTCTCATGCAGTATAGCACGTTTTCCCGGCGTTGTCCATGGAACCATTCATTTTTACCCTGCCGGCGCATATGCTTCTGACAGGGACAAGCAAGGAGGGACATGGATATGCGAATCTGGAAGGAGACGGCAGCTGTGTCTGCGGCGGCGCTGCTGGGCGTGTTTCTGCTGCCGCTGGCATGGGCGCATGAGCCGGTAAAAGTGGAGACACCGCCGGAACTGACGGCAGGCAGGCAGACGGCGGAGCCGTCTGCGCCCCGGACTGATTCCGAAGAATACCACGACCGGCAGCAGACGCTGCGGGTGCTGGACGGCGATACCGTCCGGGATATGACCATGGAGGACTACCTGATGGGGGTCACGGCGGCGGAGATGCCCGCTTCCTTTGCGGAGGAGGCACTGAAGGCGCAGGCGGTGGCGGCGCGGACCTACACCCTCTATAAGCTGATCTCCGGGGGCAATCACGGCGACACGGCAGACATCTGCACGGACTCGACCTGCTGTCAGGCCTATATTTCTCAGGAGGCCGCCCGCAGCAACTGGGGGGAGCAGGCGGATGCGCTGGAAGAAAAGATCCGCACAGCGGTAACAGATACGGACGGGGAGGCGATCCTCTATGGCGGCGTTCCCATTCTGGCGGTGTTTCATTCCAGCTCCGCCGGACTGACGCGGGCTGCCGGGCAGGTCTGGCAGAACGATCTGCCCTACTTGCAGCCGGTGGATTCCCCGGAGGCGTCAGCCAGTATCCCCAATTACTACAGCCGGGTGGATTTTTCGCCGGAAACCATCCGGGAAAAGCTGCTGGCCCGGATCCCTGCGGCAGATCTGGCGGGGGATCAGAAAACGTGGCTGAAAAATGCCGTCCGGGACAGCGCAGGCAGCGTGGAAACCGTGGAGGTAGGCGGCGTTGCGGTGAAGGGCAGTACCGTGCGGGCCGCTCTGGGACTGCGTTCCGCCTGCTTTGAGTGGGAATTGCAGGACGGCCGGTTCGTGTTCTATGTGACCGGCCACGGCCACGGAGTAGGGCTCAGCCAGTACGGCGCCAACGCCATGGCGGAAGCGGGGGCGGATTATAAGACCATCCTCACCCATTATTATACCGGCGTCACAGTGGCGGTTTATAACGGATAGGAGGAGACGGGCGGGGAATCCCGCTTTTCCCCGGACACACGATCTGAGTGTTGACGAAACGGCTTCCGAGGGTATAAGATAGCTATTGTATGAAAAAATACCGAATGACCCGAAAAAAGAAACAGGAAAAGGAGATTCAATCAATATGAGCGAGTGTACACATGACTGCTCCACCTGCGGGGAGAGCTGTTCCTCACGGGAGCCGCAGTCCCTGCTGAAGTCCCATCACCCTGACGCCCATGTGGGCAAGGTCTACGGGATCGTGTCCGGCAAGGGCGGCGTGGGCAAATCCATGGTCACCAGCCAGCTGGCAGTCACCATGCGCCGCCGCGGCTATCGGGTGGGCATTATGGACGCCGATATTACCGGCCCCTCCATCCCCAAGGCCTTTGGCGTTCACGGCCACGCCGTGGGAACGGAGAACGCCCTGCTGCCCATGGAGTCCAGGACCGGGATCCAGGTCATGTCCATCAACCTGCTGCTGGAAAATGAAACCGACCCTGTTATCTGGCGCGGCCCGGTGATTTCCGGCGTGGTGCAGCAGTTCTGGACGGACGTCCTGTGGAACTGCGACTATCTGTTTGTGGATATGCCGCCGGGAACCGGCGACGTGTCCCTGTCCGTGTTCCAGTCCATCCCGCTGGACGGCATCATCATCGTGGCTTCCCCGCAGGATCTGGTGGGCATGGTGGTGGAAAAGGCCGTGAAAATGGCGGAAATGATGGAGGTTCCCATCGTGGGTCTGGTGGAAAACATGAGCTATGTCGCCTGCCCTGACTGCGGGAAGAAGATCTATCTGTTCGGTCAGGGCAAGACCGCGCAGGCCGCTGCGGCCCATAATCTGCCCCTGCTGGCAGAAATGCCTATCGATCCCGCACTGGCATCCCTGACGGATGCGGGGGAGATCGAGTCTTTTCAGGGGGATTGGCTCAGCGCCGCCGCCGACAAGCTGGAAGGAAAATAAACGTGTCAGCAGCGCCGTGTATTCTGCACGGCGCTGCTGCTATTCACGCTTGTCCGCCGTTGACGGTCATTTTCACAAAGGTAGCACCTATCGAGCGACGGTTTTTGTTGGGAAAAGCACTTGCAAAACCTGTCGAAATCCGGGATAATAGGAGCGAACTGCTATTTGAAATTTTTTTCAAATTTTTGTCACGATTATGATACTGGGGGATATGTATATGCAGGAGCTGAAGGAGCGCATTGTAAAAGAGGGCAAGGTTCTGCCCGGCAACATCATCAAGGTGGACGGCTTTCTGAACCATCGGATTGATACCGGCCTGCTGAGCCGTATTGCTGAGGAATTCGGCAAGTATTTCGATATGGACAACGTGTCCATGATCCTCACTGCCGAGGCCAGCGGTATCGCTCTGGCAACCGCCGTAGCCATGCACTATCACAAGCCCATGATCTTTGCCAAGAAGGCCAAGAGCGACAATATCGAAGGCGGCCTGTACCAGAGCGATATCTATTCCTATACTTATAAGAAGAAGGTCACGCTGCTGGTGAGCAAGGAATGGCTTTCCTCCAGCGACAAGGTTCTCATCATTGATGACTTCATGGCCAACGGCGAAGCCATGCGGGGCCTGTGCGACATTGTCAATGCCGCAGGCGCCCAGCTGATGGGGATTGGCTGCGCTGTGGAGAAAGGCTTCCAGGGCGGCGGCGACCGTCTGCGGGCAGCTGGCTTCAACCTGAAGTCTCTGGCCATTATCGAGTCTGCGGAGCCGGGCCATATCGTGTTCCGGGACGACGACTGAGTTTTCCTCACATTTTGAAAAGGAGACGGCGCACCGCACCGTCTCCTTTTTTTGCGTCCTGATATCCGGGCGGCGGCCCGGCGCAGGAAAAAGACCGGCCCTTTCAGACCGGCCTTTGCATCGGTATGGGAGCTGCACAGCCCGCGGCAAATTGTCGTCCTGGCAGCCGCCGCCAACGCACGTCAGGGCGCAGACTGTTCCTTCGCGTGCAGGCGAACCCAGACCTCATGGGCTACATTTTTCGGCAGTACCGCCGCCAGCGCCTCCTCATCGGCTTCCCGGATGGCCCTGATGGTGCCGAATGTCTTTCGCAGCTCCGCCTGCCGCTTCGGCCCCAGACCGGGGATGCCGTCCAATACAGAGCGTATGGCGCTTTTGGTGTGATGCTGGTGGTGATAGGTGATGGCAAAGCGGTGGGTCTCCTCCTGAATCTGCCCGATGAGGGAGAACACCGCCTGATTGTTTACAATGCCGATCTCCCGGCCCTCTGGCGTGACCAGAGCGCGGGTGCGGTGGCGGTCGTCCTTCACCATACCGAAGATCGGCACGGTGCAGCCGAACTGCTCGGCTACCTCCCGCACGGCGTCGGCGTGGGTCACGCCGCCGTCGATGAGGAATACGTCCGGCAGGGGCAGGAATTTTTCGTCCCCGTCTGCCGCCCGCTGGAGCCTCCGGCGCAGTACCTCCCGCATGGAGGCGTAGTCGTCCGGGTGGCCGCTGGTCAGCTCCTTGATCTGGAACCGGCGGTAGGCGGATTTCAGCGGCTTTGTCCCCTGATAGACCACCATGGACGCCACAATGTCGCTGCTGCCGGTGTTGGAGATGTCGAAGGATTCCATCCGCTTCGGCGGCTGGGCAAGATGCAGCATTTTTTGCAGGACTCCCAGTGTGTAAGCGGTCTTTTCCTCCACTGTAGTCGCCCGCTGTACCTCCTCCTGTGCGTTGCGGATGGCCATATCCGCCAGCGTGGATTTCTCACCCCGCTGAGGAACGTGTACCCAGACCTTGCGGCCTGCCCGCTGGGTCAGCGCTTCCGAAAGCTCCTCGCAGTCCCCGGTGTCCACGCACAGCAGGATCTCGTGGGGCAGGATGGCGCGGGGGAGGTAATACTGGGCGGTGATGGCGGCCAGAAGCTCTGCTGCCGTCTCCTCCATGGGGGAGGTCAGCAGCTCCGTCTCACGCCCCACCAGATTGCCGTTTTCCATGTGCAGCACGGCGTAGCCACTCTTTCCGGCGCCCCGGAACACGCCCCACACATCCGTGTCGGCGCACAGACCGGCAATGACCGTCTGTTTTTTGCCCAGAGCGCCGATGGCCTGGATCCGATCCCGCAGCTGGGCGGCCTGTTCAAACCGCAGCGCTTCCGCCTCCCCCTCCATCTCTGCGGTCATATCCCGGAGGAGCTGCTTGGAACGGCCTTCCAGCAGCTGGCACGCCTGTTCCATCCGGCGGTCGTATTCCGCCTCTGGCATATCCGGGCGGCAGAAGCCGTCGCACCGGCCCATGTGGAAGTTCAGGCAGGGGCGCTCTGCGCCGATGTCCCGCGGGAACTGACGGCGGCAGGTAGGCAGCCGCAGCGCCTGACAGACTGCGTCCAGCGCCTGCCGGGTCTCATATCGCCCGCCGAAAGGGCCGAAGTATCGGGCGCCGTCGTTGGTGGGGCGGTTCACCAGCGTGAATTTCGGGTAACGACCCCGGCTGAGCCGCACGAAGGGATAGCCCTTGTCGTCTTTCAGCAGAATGTTGTAGCGGGGCATATGCCGCTTGATGAGGGAGTTTTCCAGCACCAGCGCTTCAAATTCACTGGAGACGAAAATGGTGTCAAAATGATCCACCTGACTGACCATCTGCCGGGTTTTCAGCGTGTGGGAAGCGCTCTCCTGAAAATACTGGCTCACCCGGTTTTTCAGCTTTTTGGCCTTGCCCACATAGATGACCTTGCCGGTTTTATCCATCATCAGATAAACGCCGGGCAGCAGCGGCAGGTCGTTGGCTTTTGCGCGCAGTTCGTCTTTGGTCAACAGCACCGCCCCCTTTCTTTCCTGTTTCACAGTGTAGCAAACATCCTGCGCCGGTGCAAGTACATAAAAAGAACAGCGCCTCCGCCGGGCGGAGACGCTGCCGTTCTTGTTCATTATTCGCCGAAGTTGTCCTTTACCAGATCCACCAGCGCGCCGACAGCTTCCTTTTCGTCGGCGCCGTCCGCGATCAGGGTGATGGTCGTACCCTTCACGATTCCCAGAGACAGGACGCCCAGCAGGCTCTTGGCATTAACGCGGCGGTCATCCTTTTCCACCCAGATGCCGCTCTTGAATTCATTCGCCTTCTGAATGAAGAAGGTTGCGGGTCTGGCGTGCAGACCTACCTCGTTATTAACGGTGATTTCCTGTGTGTACATGATACAGCTCTCCTTTTCTATACCAAGTAGTTCCTCATCATACCAAAGAGGTTGCTCCACCAGATTTTATATTGCTATCATACATTTTTTTTTGCCTGCCGTCAACAGCGAATTACACAAACATTACGCAAGAAATGACGTACACTTGCATTGAATCAAGGGCAGGATTCCCAAAAGAAACCCTGCCCGCGATGTCTGCGGAAGCTTCGCATCAATAGTTCTCGGCCTTGATCTGGAAATAGGACTGCGGGTGATGGCACACCGGGCATACGGCGGGGGCTTCCACGGCCAGCTCCACATGGCCGCAGTTGCGGCAGAACCACAGCACCTTGCCATCCTTTTTGAACACCTCGCCGTTCTTCAGGTTTTCCAGCAGCTTCAGATACCGTTCCTCGTGGGCCTTTTCGATTTTTGCCACGCCCTCAAACTGAGCGGCCAGCTCCAGAAAGCCCTCTTCTTCGGCAGTGCGGGCCATCCCGGCATACATTTCGCTCCATTCCTCATGCTCGCCCGCTGCGGCAGCCACCAGATTTTCAGCCGTGTTTCCGATGCCGCCCAGCGCCTTGAACCACAGCTTGGCGTGTTCCTTTTCGTTCAGGGCCGTCTCCTGAAATAAAGCCGCGATCTGCTCGTAGCCCTCTTTCTTGGCTTTGCTGGCATAGTAGTCGTACTTGTTCCGGGCCTGAGATTCCCCGGCAAAGGCGATCCACAGATTGGCCTCCGTTTTGCTCCCCTTCAGTTCCATTGCATTCTCCTTTCAAAATTTCACTAACAGTAGCAATTCCTAATAAAAAGATTATACTGCCGCGGTGGGAAAAGCGCAAGCGCGATTTTGCGTGAATTCCGAAAATTCGGACACACTATGCCATGGGTATCGCAATGACGCTATCAATAAGGAGGGATTCCATGTGAACAGGCGCATTTCTGCGCTTTTGACGGTGCTGGCGATGGTGCTTGCCCTCAGTGCCTGCGGCGACGGGAAGAAAGAGAACGGCCAGACCCCGCAGGAGCAGCCGAAGCAGGAGGACTCCGTGCTGGGGGAAGGCGGTGCCGACAGCGGTACGGCGGCCCCAGGACAGGATGACCATACCGTGACTGCACCCGACACCACGCCGGGGAAGAACCCGGCAGCAGCGGATGACACCCGCCCCTCCGCCGGCACGGACTTGGAGGACATGGCGGAGCAGGCCAGAGTTCACGACCGGGACGGCGACTTGACGGACGGGGAAAATCCCGTTGCGCCCGGCGCTGACCGGTGGTAACGATCGTTTCAGGAAAACAGGGCGCCCAACGGCGTTCTGTTTTCTGCTTTTCAGAAGGGAATATTTCTGGTATAATCCATGTGCCGTGTTTTACAGACAGCGCTGCGGCGGCTTCGGAGACGTTTGCCGGGAGCCGCCGGACCTGTCTGAACTTTATGGAGCAGGAGGCCCTCTTATGTCCCAGTCTCAGGAATTTACCATGCAGCCCGTTGCCCGGATCCGCAGCGAATTTGCCGAAAAGTTCGGCGTTCCCCGTCAGAGCGGGTTAGTGGAGGAATTGGAGGCGGAGATCGTTTTTGAACCGGCCTATCGGAATCCGGACGCGCTGCGGGGATTGGAGGAGTTTTCCCATGTCTGGCTGATCTGGGTGTTTGACCGGGCGATCCGGGAGACCTGGTCGCCCACGGTGCGGCCGCCCCGGCTGGGCGGCAACGCCCGGATGGGAGTTTTTGCCACCCGCTCACCATTCCGCCCCAACCCTATCGCCCTGTCCTGCGTGAAACTGGCGGGTATTCGGCAGACGGCGGACGGGCCTGTGATCCGGGTTCTGGGCGCTGATCTGGTGGACGGGACGCCCATTCTGGATATCAAGCCCTACATCCCGTATGCGGACAGCCACCCGGACGCTATGGGCGGCTTTGCGTCTGTCCCGGCGGGGGAGACGCTGGAGGTCGTCATTCCGCCGGAGCTGCTGGCGCGGATCCCGGAAGCGCACCGGGAGGCGCTGCGGGGCGTGCTGGCGCAGGACCCCCGCCCCCATTACCAGAAAGACCCGGAGCGGATCTACGGGTTCCCCTTTGCGGGAATGGAAGTCCGTTTTTCTGTGGACGGAACCCGGCTGACCGTCCGGGACATCCAGAGAATCCACTGACATATCTTCCGGCAGGCTGTTTTTGCAAAAAAACGCCTGCCTTTGCATATTTTCCTTGACTTTGATAAACATAGTGATA
This sequence comes from uncultured Oscillibacter sp., assembly GCA_900544615.1. Lineage (GTDB taxonomy): Bacteria > Bacillota > Clostridia > Oscillospirales > Oscillospiraceae > Oscillibacter. The sequence continues at coordinate 11,518 of UQVS01000016.1, forward strand.
AGATAGGGATTGCGCGCGGCGGCTGCCGCGCATGGAAAAGCTGGAACAGGAGGTGCCTGTATGCTGGTATCAACGCGGGGGCGTTACGCCCTGCGAATCATGATGGAACTGGCGAAATACGACCGGAACCGCTATATCCCCCTGCCGCTTATTGCGGAAAATCAGGAGGTTTCTGAAAAATATCTGGAGAGCATCATTTCCGTTCTGGCCAAGGCGGGACTGGTGGAAGGCCTGCGGGGCAAGGGCGGGGGATACCGCCTGAGCCGGGAGCTGAAGGACTACTCCGTGGGCGAGATCCTGCGGCTGTCCGAGGGGTCTCTGGCCCCGGTGGCCTGTCTGGACAGAAACAAGAGCGGCTGCCCGCGGGCCGGAAAATGCCAGACGCTGCCCATGTGGGAAAAGCTGGACAGCCTCATCAACGGCTATCTGGACAGCGTTTCTCTGGTGGATCTAATCCACCCGGACGCTGAAAATGCGAACGAATTTTGAATTTTTCATAAACATATTGACAAAGTATGTTTATAGGTATATTTTGAGTGTGCGAAGAAATGACCGGTTTCAGCCCCCAACGCCTGAAACGGTTTGCATTTGGAAGAATTGGACTGAGAGAGGAAACAAAACATGACGAATTACACGCATCTGCGATCCCAGATGATCCGTCTGCTGGAGCTGCTCCGCTCCATCCTGTACCCCGACGTGTTCGACGAACTGGAGGAAGAGCACACGGCGGCGGATCTGGAGACCATGTCCCGGCAGCAGCTTCTGGAGGTCCTCCGGCGGGTCTATCAGGAGCCGCCGAAATATGAGGACGTGGCGGACGCCCTGTTTGCCAAACTGCCTGCCATCCGGGAGACGCTGGAAACCGACATTCAGGCCGGCTATGAGGGCGACCCCGCTGCCACCTGCCCGGAGGAGGTCATGCTGGCCTACCCGGCCTTTGAGGCCATCAGCATTTTCCGCATCGCTCATGAGCTGTATCTTCTGAAGGTTCCCATGCTGCCCCGGATGATGACGGAATACGCCCATTCCCTCACCGGCATCGACATTCACCCCGGCGCCACCATTGGGCCGTACTTCTTCATTGACCACGGCACCGGCGTGGTCATCGGCGAGACGACCGTCATCGGCGAACACGTGAAGCTCTATCAGGGCGTGACGCTGGGCGCCAAGAGCTTTGCCGTTCAGGCGGACGGCACACTGGTAAAGGGCAACAAGCGCCATCCCAACATCGGCAGCAACGTGGTTATCTACGCCGGCGCTACCATTCTGGGCGGCGACACCTACATCGGTGATAACTGCGTCATCGGCGGCAACGTGTGGCTGACCCACTCCGTGGAACCCGGCAAGCGGGTACTGACCGCACGGGAGCAGACGGAATTTGTAACGACAGATATTTGAAAATTTGGATAGATCATATCGCATTTCAAAGGAGGAACCCGCTATGGTATACGCGGATAACGCTGCAACGACAAAAATGAGCCGCACGGCCATCGACGCCATGCTGCCCTACATGGAGACTCATTACGGCAACCCCTCCAGCCTGTACCGGCTGGGGCAGGAGGCCGCCGAAGCTCTGCAAAGCGCACGGGAGACCGTGGCTGAATGTCTGGGCTGCACGCCCCGTGAGATCACCTTTACCTCCGGCGGCAGCGAGGCGGACAATCAGGCTCTGATCTCCGCCGCCCGCATCGGCGAGCGCAAGGGAAAAAAGCACATCATCTCCACCGCTTTTGAACACCACGCCATTCTCCACACCCTGAAGAAGCTGGAAAAAGAGGGCTTTGAGGTGGAACTGCTGCCGGTTGGCCCCATCGGCACCATCACCGCCCAGCAGGTGGCGGACGCCATCCGGCCGGACACCTGCCTGGTCACCGCCATGTACGCCAACAACGAAATCGGCTCCATCCTGCCTATCGCGGAGATCGGCGCGGTCTGCCATGAAAAAGGCGTCCTGTTCCACACCGACGCCGTGCAGGCTGCCGGTCACCTCCACATCAACGTGAAGGAGCAGAACATCGATATGCTGTCCCTCTCCGGCCACAAGTTCCACGGCCCCAAGGGTACCGGCGTTCTCTTTGCCCGGCAGGGCATCCCTCTGACCAACGTCATCGAGGGCGGCGCTCAGGAGCGGGGCAAGCGGGCCGGTACGGAGAATGTCCCCGGCATCATGGGCCTGGCCGCCGCGCTGAAAGAGGCCTGCGACCATATCGACGAAAACGCCGCAAAGGTCTCCGCCTTGCGGGATCAGCTGATTGCCGGACTTTCCCGGATTCCCCACAGCGCCCTGAACGGCGACCCTGTCCACCGGCTCCCCGGCAATGTGAACTTCTGCTTTGAGGGCATTGAGGGGGAAAGCCTGCTGCTGCTTCTGGATCAGGCGGGGATTTGCGCCTCCTCCGGCAGTGCCTGCACCTCCGGCTCTCTGGATCCCAGCCACGTGCTGCTGGCCATTGGTCGGCCCCACGAGGTGGCCCACGGCTCCCTGCGTCTGAGCCTCTGCGAGTGGAACACCCAGGAGGATGTGGATCACATTCTCAAGGAAGTCCCCCGGATCGTGGAATATCTGCGGAGCATCTCTCCCGTGTGGAAAGAGCTGGTTCGCGGCGAGAAGCAGTTCATGCTGTAACGGCGCGTTTCGTTTCCCAATATTCAAATCTTTACTTCTGATGATGAACCCAAGGAGGTTTTCAATATGGCACTCTATACAGAAACAGTTATGGATCATTTTACCCATCCCCGGAATGTGGGTGAGATTCCCGATGCCAGCGGCGTCGGCGAAGTGGGCAACGCCAAGTGCGGCGACATTATGAAGATGTACCTGAAGATCAAGGACGACCGCATTGAGGATGCAAAGTTTGAGACCTTCGGCTGCGGCAGCGCCATCGCCTCTTCCTCCATGGCCACGGAGCTGATCAAGGGCAAGACCGTGGACGAGGCGCTGGCCGTAACCAACAAGCAGGTGGTGGATGCGCTGGGCGGCCTGCCTGCCTACAAGCTGCACTGCTCCGTGCTGGCGGAGGAGTCTATCAAGGCGGCTGTGAAGGATTACTATGAGCGCAACAACATCCCTTACGATCACAGCAAGTTCCCCGACTGTGAGCACTGTGAGGGCGGCTGTCCCATGGTCTGATGAAAAGGGTATTGATTGCAATGAGCGGCGGCGTTGATTCCAGCGTCGCCGCTTCCCTCATGCAGCAGCAGGGGTGGGACTGCATCGGCGCTACCATGACGCTGTACCGCAACGAGGACATCGGCATCTCCCGCAGCCGCACCTGCTGCTCGCTGGAGGATGTGGAGGACGCCCGCAGCGTGGCGCACAAGCTGAATATGCCCTACTATGTGTTCAATTTCTCCGACGAATTCCGCTGTCAGGTCATGGATCGCTTTGCAGACGCTTATGAGCGGGGGCAGACCCCTAACCCCTGCATTGACTGCAACCGCTATCTGAAGTTCCGGCGGCTCTATGACCGGGCGGCGCTGATGGGCTGCGACGCCATCGCCACCGGCCACTATGCCCGGATCGAGCGGGAGAACGGCCGGTATCACCTGAAAAAAGCGGTGGATCTCAGCAAGGATCAGAGCTATGTCCTCTATATGCTGACCCAGGAGCAGCTGGCCCACACCCAATTCCCTCTGGGCGTTCTGCATAAGACGGAAGTGCGGGCGCTGGCAGACCGGCAGGGCTTTTTCAACGCCCGGAAGCCGGACAGTCAGGACATCTGCTTCGTCCCCGACGGGGACTATGCGGCCTTCATCCGGCGGCACACGGGGAAGGAGGACGTCCCCGGCGACTTTGTGGATGAAACCGGCAGGGTGCTGGGCCGTCACAAAGGCATCACCCATTATACCATCGGCCAGCGGAAGGGACTGGGGGTTTCCTCCAACGAACCGCTGTATGTAAAGGCCATCGACCCGGAAAGAAATCAGGTGATCCTCAGCGGGAACGATGCGCTGTTTTCCCGGCAGCTGACTGCCGGGGCGTTCAACTGGATCGCGTGGGATGTGCCGCCCCGGCAGTTCCGGTGCAGCGCCAAGGCCCGCTACCGGCACCCGGAGCAGCCCTGCCAGGTGACGATCCGGGAGGACGGCACTGTGGAGGTTCTTTTTGACCAGCCCCAGCGGGCCATTACGCCGGGGCAGGCAGTGGTACTCTATGACGGGGACACCGTTCTCGGCGGCGGAACCATTTCATAACCTGCGCTTGTGCAGAGACGCGCGGAAGAAGCTTCGGTATTACCGGGGCTTCTTTCTTTTATTATAAACCGAACAAGTGAGAACTTTTTCTTACTTGTTCGGGTGACATAATGATGTGGAGAATTCTGTGGAAAATGTGAAAAACCCTTTGACAGCCCCAGAAAACGCTGTTGACAACTCTTTACAGGAAATGTTACGCAACAACCTTTTCCAATGAAACGGGGAACTTTCGGCCAAACGGCGTCGGAACATGGGGGAACCCTTGCACTTGCGGCGGGAATATGCTATAATCCCCACAGATTGAAACTGGCAGAGTATGCCCTGATGACAGGGAAAAATGCCCCCTTGGAGGAACTATGGCAACAAAAAAGCAGGATTACGGCAACGACAGTATCTCATCCCTGAAAGGCGCAGACCGGGTTCGGAAACGGCCCGGCGTCATTTTTGGCTCAGACGGGCTGGACGGCTGCGAACACGCCGTCTTTGAGATCCTCTCCAACTCCATTGACGAGGCGCGGGAGGGACACGGACGGGTCATCACCGTTACCCGGTTCAATGACCGCTCCATCGAGGTGGAGGATATGGGCCGTGGCTGCCCGGTGGACTGGAACGAGAAGGAGCAGCGCTACAACTGGGAGCTGGTGTACTGCGAACTGTACGCCGGCGGCAAATACGACAACCTCACCGGCGACAACTACGAATATTCGCTGGGACTCAACGGCCTGGGCGCCTGCGCCACCCAGTACGCCTCCCACTATATGGATGTCACCGTTTGGCGGGACGGTCACAAATATTCCCTGCACTTTGAGCGGGGTGAGATCGTAGGCGAGATGAAGGTGGAGCCTACGGACCGGGGCAAAAAGACCGGCACCCGCACCCACTGGCTGCCGGATCTGGACGTGTTCACCGACATTGCCATCCCGGCGGAATACTTTACGGATGTGCTGCGCCGTCAGGCGGTGGTCAACGAGGGAATCACCTTCAAATTCCGCAATCAGCAGGAAAACGGAAAATTTGAAGAGCAGGAATTCGTCTATGAACACGGGATTCAGGACTATGTAGCGGAGCTGGCCGGAGAGGGCGCCCTGACGGCGCCGGTGTTCTGGCAGGCGGAAAAGCGGGGCCGGGACCGGGCGGACAAGCCGGAATACAAGGTGAAGCTTTCTGCCGCCTGCTGCTTTTCCAACAAGGTGCAGATCATTGAGCATTACCACAACTCCTCCTGGCTGGAACACGGCGGCGCGCCGGAAAAGGCCGCGAAGAGCGCCTTTGTCTCCGCAGTGGATAAGTATCTGCGGGATCAGAACAAATATCAGAAGAACGAGAGCAAGATCACATGGCAGGACATCGAGGACTGCCTGATTTTTGTGTCCAACAACTTCTCTACCCAGACCAGCTACGAAAACCAGACGAAAAAATCCATTACCAACAAGTTCGTGCAGGAGGCCATGACGGAGTTCCTGCGGACGAATCTGGAGATCTACTTTATCGAGAACCACTTCGATGCGGAGAAGATCGCCGAGCAGGTGCTGGTGAACAAGCGCAGCCGGGAAAGCGCGGAAAAGCAGCGGCTGAATATCAAGAAAAAGCTCTCCGGCAACATTGACATCTCCAACCGGGTGCAGAAATTCGTGGACTGCCGCTCCAAGGACGTGGAAAAGCGGGAGATCTACATCGTGGAGGGCGACTCTGCATTGGGCAGCGTCAAGCTGAGCCGGGACGCGGAGTATCAGGGCATCATGCCCGTTCGGGGCAAGATCCTCAACTGCCTGAAGGCGGACTACGCCCGGATCTTCAAAAGCGAGATCATCACGGATCTCATCCGTGTGCTGGGCTGCGGCGTGGAGATCCAGAACAGGCACGTCAAGGATCTGGCGGCCTTTGACCTGAACAATCTCCGCTGGAGCAAGGTGGTCATCTGCACCGATGGCGATGTGGATGGTTTCCAGATCCGGACGCTGATCCTCACCATGCTCTACCGCCTGACCCCCACCCTGATCCAGAAGGGGTATGTGTATATCGCGGAAACGCCGCTTTTTGAGATCAACTGCGGCGACAAGACGTGGTTTGCCTATTCCGACAAGGAAAAGGCGGATATTGTCAAGTCTCTGGAAGGGAAGAAATACAAGATCGACCGCTCCAAGGGTCTGGGCGAGAACGACCCGGACATGATGTGGCTGACCACTATGAACCCGGAGACCCGGCGGCTGATCCGGGTCATGCCGGAGGACGTGGAGCGCACGGCGCAGGTCTTTGACCTCCTGCTGGGCGATAATTTGCAGGGAAGAAAAGACCATATTGCGGAAAACGGCGCAAGGTATCTGGATCTGGCGGATATTTCGTAAATATTTGCCGCGCTGCGGTGCCGATGGGCTTTGCCCATCAGAATACACCCCATTCTCTTTTCGGCGCGGTCGAAAAGAGAATGGGGGTGCATCCTGCGGCGGAACGCCGCATCCCCTGTGGATCACAGTCCCCGCGGGAGCGGAGAAAATGGGGATTCCGTTTTGCGCCGCACAGCGGCGTGCTTCCGTGTCGTTCTCCGGCAGGGCTGAAGCCGATACCGGCCTGTGTATTTGCGCGTTTTTATATTTTCAGATCATCATTGGCTCAGGCTCCTGAGCCATCAAGATAAGGAACTTTTTACTATGCCGAAAAAGAAACAGCCGGGGGAATCCCGGCACCCGGTCAATAACCCCAACGTTGTGGGGCTTCACGCGGCGGTGGTGGAACAGCCCATCACCGACACGCTGGAAACCAACTATATGCCCTACGCCATGAGCGTCATCGTCTCCCGTGCCATCCCGGAGATCGACGGTTTCAAGCCCTCCCACCGCAAGCTCCTCTACACCATGTACAAAATGGGCCTGCTGACGGGGGCGCGGACGAAGTCCGCCAACATCGTGGGCCAGACCATGCGCCTGAATCCCCACGGCGACGCCGCCATTTACGACACCATGGTGCGCTTGTCCCGCGGCTACGGCGCTTTGCTGACCCCCTTTGTGGACTCCAAGGGCAACTTCGGTAAATCCTATTCCCGCGATATGTCATGGGCCGCCCCTCGGTATACGGAGGCAAAGCTCTCCGCCATCTGCGGGGAGATTTTCAAGGACATCGACAGCGACACGGTGGACTTCGTGGACAACTACGACAACACCATGAAGGAACCGGCCCTGCTGCCAACCACCTTCCCCAACATTCTGGTCAGCGCCAACAGCGGCATCGCCGTGGGCATGGCGTCCCAGTTCTGCGGCTTCAACCTGAAAGAAGTCTGCGACACCACGGTGGCCTACCTGAAAAACCCGGACTGCGACCTGACGGAGACCCTGCTGGCCCCGGATTTTCCCACCGGCGGCGAGCTGGTCTTTGACGCCAAGGCCATTGAGGACATCTACAATACCGGCCGGGGCAGCGTCCGGGTGCGGGCGAAGTACCGCTATGTGAAGGATCAGAACCTGCTGGAGATCTATGAGATCCCCTATTCCACCACGGTGGAGGCCATCCTGGACAAAGTGGCGGAGCTGATCAAGGCAGGCAAGGCGAAGGAGATCGCCGATATGCGAGACGAGACCGACCTCTCCGGCCTGAAGCTGACCATTGACCTGAAGCGGGGCGTGGACCCGGACAAGCTGATGACCAAGCTCTATAAGCTGACGCCGCTGGAGGACGCCTTTGCCTGCAACTTCAATGTGCTGATTGCGGGCAGTCCCAAGGTGCTGGGCGTCCGGCAGATTCTGGAGGAGTGGACGGCGTGGCGCACGGACAGCGTAAAACGGCGGATCTACTTCGTGCTGGGCAAGAAAAAGGATAAGCTGCATCTGCTGAAGGGCCTCAAGCGCATCCTGCTGGACATTGACAAGGCCATCCGCATCATCCGGGAGACGGAGGAGGAAGCCGAGGTCATCCCCAATCTGATGATCGGCTTCGGCATCGACCAGATCCAGGCGGAGTATGTAGCGGAGATCAAGCTGCGGAACATCAACAAGGAATACATCCTCAAGCGCACGCAGGAGACAGACGCCCTGCGGGATGAGATCGACGATCTGGAGGATCTGCTGACCAATCCCCAGCGGGTGAAGAAGGTCATTGTGGAGGAGCTGAACGCCGCCGCCAAAAAATACGGCGAGCCGCGGCGGACATCCATCGTCTATGCCCATGAGATCGCCCAGTATGCCCCGGAGGAGGAACAGAAGGAGGAGTACCCCGTCTCCGTGTTCCTGTCCCGCGAGGGCTATTTCAAGAAGATCACACCGGCGTCCCTGCGGATGAACAGCGAGCAGAAGTTCAAGGAGGGGGACGCCCTCCGCCAGTGCTTTGAAACCACATCCAATGCCGAGGTCATGTTCTTCACCGACCGCTGTCAGGTCTACAAGACCCGTCTGGGCGAGTTTGACGACGCCAAGGCCAGCGTGCTGGGCGAGTATCTGCCCACCAAGCTGAAAATGGACGCCGGGGAAAACGTGGTGTTCATGGTACTGCCGGGGCCGGACTATGCGGGAAGCCTCCTGTTCTTCTTTGAAAACGGCAAGGCGGCGCGGGTGGACATCAAGGCCTATCAGACCACGTCCAACCGCCGCAAGCTCACCGGCGCTTACTCCGACAAGTCACCGCTGGCCTGCATCCGCCGTCTGGATGAGGACTGCGAGCTGGCGGTCTATTCCAACGAACCCCGCTGCCTGATCTTCCACACGGCGCTGCTGGCTCCCAAGACCACCCGCTCCACTCAGGGCGTGGCGGTCATGAACCTGAAGCCCAAATACCATCTGGAAACGGTGCGGTTGTCCGAAGAGACATCCATCACCAACCGTACCCGCTATCGGGTGCGGGCCATCCCCGCCGCCGGCGCGCTGGTGAAAGCGGAGGATTCCGAGGATCAGCAGATCAGCCTGCTGTGACCGATCCTGACAAAGCAGGCGCCACGGAAAAACGGGCGAATACGGGAAAGACAATAAGGAGAGCATACGATGACCGACTTTTCCACTGTAAAGAAAAATCTGGAAACCCGCGGTTTTCAGGTCAGCACCTTTCAAACTGCCGCAGAGGCGGCGGATTATCTCAACGCTGCCATGGACGGCGTGTCTGTAGGCTTCGGCGGTTCCATCACGCTGGATCAGATGGGACTTTATGAAAAGCTTCGCACCCATAACGATGTGGTCTGGCACTGGAAAACCGACGACAAACTTCCTGCCCGCTACCGGGCCATGACGACGGATATGTATGTCACCTCCGTCAACGGCCTGGCGGAGACCGGCGAACTGGTCAATATTGACGGCATCGGCAACCGGGTGGCCGGCACGCTGTTCGGCCACAGGAAGGTCTGGTTTGTTGTGGGACGCAACAAGCTGGCGCCGACCTATGAGGAGGCACTTTGGCGGGCGCGGAATATTGCCGCGCCGAAAAACGCCCAGAAGCTCCATAAAAAGACCCCCTGCGCCGTCAGGGCGGATCGCTGCTATGACTGCAAAAGCCCGGACCGCATCTGCCGGGGACTGGTCGTCCTCTGGGAAGCCATTTCCGGCATGGGGATGGAGGTCGTCCTCATCGACGAAGAGCTGGGATTCTGAAGGGGAAGGGAGGCGTACAGACGATGAAACGCTGGGTTGCAGCCGCAGCGGCGCTGTGCCTGCTGACAGGCTGTGCGCCTCTTCTGGAACGCTCCTACAGCACGGCGGAGCCTCACAGCAGCAAGTACTGGGAAAGCGAAGCGGCTGACACGCTGCGGGCGGAGAATAATCAGGATATCGTCAATGACCTGCTGATCCTCATCGGCCAGCATACGGGCAGCGCGACCCTGCGCTTGTATAACTTTCCGGACGATCAGGCGGCTGCGGAGGCCATGGAGCGCGCCGCACTGGAAGTGCAGCAGGAAACGGCGCTGGGCGCTTACGCAGCGGAGTACATCACCTATGTCAGCCAGTCCCAGCGGAGCTGTTACGAGGTGGATGTACAAATCGGCTACCGCCGGAGCGAGGAGCAGATCCAGACCATTGTCAATGCTACAAGCTTCACGGCGCTGAAGGACCTGCTGGAAGCTGCGCTGGACGGCGGCCGGGCGGAGCTGGTGGTGCGGATCGGCTACTGGCAGGCGGATGGCAGGGATAGAGTGGCGCAGACGCTGGAAGCCCTGCGCCAGAGCCGGGGGATCCCGGAGGAAACGGTTTGGATCGTTCGGTATTATCCCCAGACCGACCCAGTGGGCATCATCGAATTCCGCCTGAAGCCGACGGAGGAGGAAATTGCGGAGGAACAGGCGGCGCAGTCTGCCGCAGAGCCGGAGCAGACCCTTGCGGAAGAAGCGCCTGCGGCGCCGGATGCCGGTTCCGAGACCGGCGGCAAGTGAACGCTTGCAGGACGCCGGAGAGCCTCATGAAGCTTGCACTGATTTATGTGCAAAAAGTATGAGACAAAGCGGAATTTCATTCACGTTCGCCCTCTCCTTGCTTTATTTCTCCAATCATATGAAGCAAAGCGAGAATTCTCGCTATTCCAATGAATACCATTCCAATCAAAAATGTGCAGCTCCAATATTTTAACGCATTAGAAAAAACAAAGTGCCAGCTCACAGTGTCAGGCGCTGGAGAGTACGCCTCGCTTCCTGCGGATATTCCTAACAAAAAACCGATTACAAAAACAGTAATGGCAATTTTCTGAAAGAAAGCAGCGTTAAAGATTTCAAATACCCGATATTGATTCCGTTTTTCAGAAGGATAAAGCAATTTGTTGGGGGTGACATGGAGTATTTCGCAGATCCGAACTAACATATCCAAATCCGGATATGATTTTCCTCTTTCCCAGCTTGAAACGGTTTGGCGAGATACACTCAGTTGCTCGGCCAAAGAATCTTGCGACATATTTGCCTGCTTTCTTAGTTCTTTTAGGTTAGCACTAAAATCTGACATTATATATTTCTCCTTTCTACAGGGTTAAGATAACACAGAGGAAAAGGAGACTGCAAGCAAATGTTCTTTGCGGAGTTGATACAAATATCAATATTCCTACAAGTTCCAATTTGCCAAAATGAAAAAGCCCTGAAAAGAATCCTCCGTATGATGGCAGTCATACGGAGGATTCCTTGCTTTATAAACGCTGCCCGGTATCCGGGACGTGCTATGTGGGGGGATCTGCGTCGGGATCCTGCCTGCTGCGAAGCCGCCGGATGGTTTCCGGCAGGTTTTCCTGATGCAGCAGGGCGGGAGTGAACCGCAGGAGAAAGAAGTTCAGGTTGAACAGGGAGCCGACGCCTACGGCGGCGAGTACGGTGCCGATGCCCACCTGACCGCCCAGCCGCCAGCCGATGAACACAATAACCACCTCAACGGCGGCGCGGCAGACGCCCACCGACCGGCGGGTTTTGCGGGCCAGCACCACCATCAGTGCGTCCCGCGGGCCGGAGCCAAGGGCGCTTTTCATATACAGCCAGGTGCCGAGGGCCAGCAGCTCCATGCCGGCCAGCAGCGCGGCCAAACCGCTCCAAAGCCCTGTAAACAGGGGAATCCAGTTCAGATACAGCAGCAGATCGATCATCACGGGGCAGATGAAAATGTTGGCCAGCGTTCCCAGCCCAAAGCTTTCGCCGCAGAAAAATGCAAGGGCGATGACCGCTGCGCCCACGATACTGGCGGCGGCGCCGTAAGTAATGCCGAAGGTTTTGGACATCCCCTGCTGGAGAACGCTCCACGGCTCCAGACCGATATTGGCCTGAAGCATCAGGACGATGCCCACGGCGCTGACTGCCAGACCGCTCAGCAGCAGTCCCAGTCTGCGGCAATATTCCCGGAACATGAGGCTGCCTCCTTGTGCGGGCGGCGCCCGTTATGAGATGAAACCGGCGGCAGGGGAGACCCTCTGCCGGATTGCCAGCCGCGGAACGATCAGGTCTGCCCGTGATCCGGGTTCTTGACCTGCGCGAGATAGCGGTAGATGCTGGCCTGCGAGCAGTGCAGGCTGGCGGCGGCGCTTTTGACCGCGCCTTTCAGCAGGAACGTGCCGCTGGCCTCCAGCGCCGTGATGACCTTCAGCCGCTCTTCGGAGGTGAGCCGCTCCGGGACAACGCCCATGCGGTCCAGCTCCCGGTTGATGGCGTCCACCGCTACTGCATCGGCGGAATTGCGGAATTTCTCCGGGGCGGGGCGATCTTCCGGCGGCCTGGACATACTGGGCTGCATCAGAACGTTGGTGACGAACGAATCCGGGTGGCACAGCTCTAAAATACGGTCGCAGACATCCTGGTAGCGGCTGTCGTCAAAGTTGATGCAGAGCATACCGATCAGGCGGCCATCCTGTTTGATGAAGAATGTGTTGGAGCGCAGATCCTTACCGTTGACGGAGATCCCATGATATTGCAGACAGTAGTCGTTTGTCTCATAACTCCGATCCCGCAGGATCCCCAGCGCCATGTTGGTCAGGGGCGCGCCGATCTCCCGACCGCTGATATGGTTGTTGGCAATGGCGATGATGGAACGGTCCTTGTTGGTCAGGTCATGCAGCGCAACTTCATAATCCGGGCCAAGAGTAAGGCCTAAAAACTCCGTCAGCTTCATATACTGCTGGAGCAGGGGGTTGGGTACAGCCGGCATGGGTTCACCTCACTTGTTTCTTCTTCCGGCAGCCGCAGCGCGGCGGGCTTCCGGGTGTTGAAAATGCCTCTGATTTCATTATATGAAAGATTGGAAAATTGTCAAACGAAAAATGAACAGCGTGAGAATAATTTATCAATTTAAAGGACGTATACTGGAGGATATTATAAAAACTGCACAATAAAACTGTAAATAACTCCAAGAACGTATAAAAATCACATAAAAGTGTTGACAAAAAATTCTCGTGATGATAAAATTATCTCAACCTGAAAGCGAAAGGAATGTGATGAAGTGAAAACCATCATCAGCACAGAAAAGGCCCCCGCCGCCATTGGCCCCTATTCTCAGGCGACGGAAGTAAACGGCCTGATCATTACTTCCGGCCAGTTGCCTATCGACCCCGCCACCGGCGCGTTCCCTGAAGGGATCCAGGCCCAAACCCGGCAGTCCCTGACCAATGTGAAAGCCGTTCTGGAAAAGGCTGGCGTTACCATGGATCAGGTCCTCAAGACCACCGTGTTCCTCAGTGACATGAACAACTTCGGCGCCATGAACGAGGTATATGCCACCTTCTTTACGGAAGGCCAGTATCCCTCCCGCAGCGCTGTGGAGGTTGCCCGTCTGCCCAAGGACGCGCTGGTGGAGATCGAGGTCATCGCCGCAAAGTAAGCCCCGCAGGTCCCGGATGTCCCAGCAGAAGCTTGTAGCCAAGTGAATAGATACTGTCCGCCAGGCGCAGAGCAGGCAATGGGAAGCCCGCCCTTCGACGACCGGGGTATCTCCAAAAAAACAGGCGGAAAACGCCAAATTATGGAGGTAAACAAAATGGACAAGAATGTGAAGCACTATCCTCTGGCCCAGACCGTTGAGATGCCCCAGCACTGCGCGTATGTGGTGCGCGATCTTCCTCAGGCTACCGTTGAGCAGCGCGAGCGCGCTCTGAACGCTACCCACTGGAATGAGTTCTCTTTCCCCTCTGGACTGTTGACCGTCGACATGCTGTCCGACTCCGGCACCACCGCTATGACCAACCAGCAGTGGGCTACCATGATGCTGGGTGACGAGGCCTACGGCCGCAACACCGGCTACTATGTCCTGCTGGACACCTTCCGCGACATTTTCGAGCGCGGCGGCGAGAAGAACTGGAAGAAGAGCATCGACCTGGTCCGTACCGACTGCCGCGATCTGGAGAAGATGATGGATGAGCTGTTCCTCTGCGAGTACGAGGGCGGCCTGTTCAACGGCGGCGCCAAGCAGATGGAGCGCCCCAACGCCTTCATCATCCAGCAGGGCCGTGCCGCTGAGTCCGTCCTGATGGAGATCGTGAAGAAGATCCTGACTGCCCGTCATCCCGGCAAGGTCTTCACCATCCCCTCCAACGGCCACTTCGACACCACCGAGGGCAACATCAAGCAGATGGGCTCCATCCCCCGCAACCTGTACAACAAGGAGTTGCTGTACGAAGTTCCCGAAGGCGGCAAGTACGAGAAGAACCCCTTCAAGGGCAACATGGACATCGAGAAGCTGGAGCAGCTGATCAATGCCGTGGGCGTGGAGAACGTGCCCCTGATCTTCACTTGTATCACCAACAACCCGATCTGCGGTCAGCCCGTTTCCATGGCTAACATCCGTGAGATCAACCGTGTGGCTCACAAGTATGACATTCCTCTGGTCTTCGACGTGGCTCGCTGGGCTGAGAACTGCTACTACATCAAGATGAACGAGGAAGGCTACGCCGACAAGTCCATTGCTGAGATCGCCACCGAGATGTTCTCCTACTGCGACGCCTTCACCATGTCCGCCAAGAAGGACGGCCACGCCAACATGGGCGGCATGCTGGCCTTCCGCGACCGCGGCCTGTTCTGGAAGAAGTTCTCCGACTTCAACGAGGACGGCACCGTGAAGACCGACGTGGGCGTGCTCATCAAGGTCAAGCAGATCTCCTGCTACGGCAACGACTCCTACGGCGGCATGTCCGGCCGTGACATCATGGCTCTGGCTGCTGGCCTCTATGAGTCCTGCGACTTCAACTATCAGCATGACCGTGCCATGCAGTGCGAGTATCTGGCACAGGGCTTCTACAAGGCCGGTGTCAAGGGCGTCGTGCTTCCCGCCGGCGGCCACGCTGTGTACATCAACATGGACGAGTTCTTCGACGGCAAGCGCGATCATACCACCTTCGCCGGCACCGGCTTCTCTCTGGAGCTGATCCGCCGCTACGGTATCCGCGTGTCCGAGCTGGGCGACTTCTCCATGGAATATGACCTGAAGACCCCCGAGCAGCAGGCTGAGCTGGCCAACGTGGTGCGCTTCGCCATCGACCGCAGCCGTCTGACCAAGGAGCACCTGGACTACGTCATCGCCGCTGTGGCTCAGCTGTACAAGGATCGCGAGAGCATCCCCAACATGCGGATCGTCTGGGGCCACAAGCTGCCCATGCGTCACTTCCACGCCTTCCTGGAGCCCTATCCCAACGAGGAGAAGTAAGGAAGAACTGACAACCGAATAGAGAGCGCATACCTGATTTCCAGCAAAGTTCTTATGATTCATAGAGTCTGACTCTATGGTACGAGGCGTCCCCGGCGACAGCCCTTCGTGGGTTGGGCCGGGGAGCCATAAGAAGCGCGCGGCGGACAAGCTGTCGGCTGCGCGGCAGCGCCCGGACACCTCCGCACGTTCCACTTCGGCGGGGCGGCCAGTGTGAGGCTGCCTGCCGAAATGGGACATCAGTTGAGGTTGTCGAATCCAAGCAACACTCAAATCTGTGTCTTATGGAGGGCAAATTATGTCAGACAAGAACACCGCGACTCTGGAAACGCGCGACGGTTTTAAGAGCAAATGGGGCTTCATTCTGGCCTGCATCGGCTCCGCCGTCGGCATGGGCAATATCTGGCGCTTCCCCATTATGGTTCAGAAGTTCGGGGGCATGACGTTCCTGATCCCCTACTTCATTTTTGTAGTTCTCATAGGTTCTACCGGTATTATTGAGGAGTTTGCTCTGGGCCGCTGGGCGCAGGGCGGCCCCGTAATCGCCTTCGGCAAAGCGATGGAAGATGGCGGCAAGTCCAAAAAGGCCGGCGAGGCCATCGGCGCCATCCCCATCATCGGCTCCATGATGCTGGCCATCGGCTACACCGTGGTCATGAGCTGGATCTTCAAGTACTGCTGGATGGGCATTTCCGGCAGCCTGTACGCACTGGGTACCGACATGGGCAACATCGGCGGCACCTTCGGCGCCACGGCTCCGGAAGCGGAGACTCTGGGCGAGGCCCTTGGCATGATGTTCGGCAACGGCATCTTCGGCGTCGGCAACGGCGTGTGGCTCATCGTGGGTCTGGTGGTCTCCCTGGCCATCATGGCCATGGGCGTGGGCGACGGCATTGAGAAGGCCAACAAGATCATGATGCCCCTGCTGTTCGGCCTGTTTGTGATCCTGGCTGTTTACGTCTGCACTCTCAGCGGCGCAGGCGAAGGCTACAAGTACATCTTCACCATCAAGCCCGAAGGGCTGCTGAATCCCCAGGTCTGGGTCTTTGCATTCGGACAGGCATTCTTCTCCCTGTCTGTGGCAGGCAACGGCTCCGTGATTTACGGTTCCTACCTGCCCAGAAACGAGGATCTGCCCTCCTCCGCCCGCAACGTGGCGCTGTTTGATACCATGGCCGCTCTGCTGGCTGCTATCGTTATCATCCCCGCCATGGCGGTGGTGCTGGGCGAGGGCATCAGCGAGATGAAGGGCGGCCCCGGCCTGATGTTCGTCTATCTGGTCAACGTGTTCAACGCCATGCCCGGCGGCCGGATCGTCGGCATGATCTTCTACATCTGCGTCCTGTTCGCAGGCGTCAGCTCCATCGTGAACCTGTACGAAGCCCCCGTGGCATTTTTGCAGGAGAAGTTCCACACCAAGCGCGTGATCTCCGTGATCATCATCGGCGTGGTGGGCGGCATCATCGCCCTGTGCATCCAGCCCTGGACCTCTCAGTGGATGGACGTTGTTTCCATCTACATCTGCCCGCTGGGCGCTCTGCTGGCCGGTATCATGTTCTTCTGGGTCATGAAGAAGGACACCGCTCTGGCGGCTGTTCACGAGGGCCGCACGGAGGGCAAGAAGAGCATCGGCAGCTGGTTCTATCCTCTGGGCAAATGGGCCTACTGCATCTGCTCTCTGCTGGCTCTGATCCTCGGCGCCATCTACGGCGGCATCGGCTGAGCCGGATTTCTGAAAATCCATTTTCTTTCCATAATAAGGAACGCACCGGTCTGGCCGGTGCGTTCCTTCATTTCATGTGTCTGAAAAACGAATACGATTTGGCGGCAGCGTTTCCACCGGGAGATCACCGCTGAAAAACACAGGCAGATCGTAGAAACAATCTGCCTGTGTCTGCTGTTCAGGAGTGTTTCTGCACGCAAAGAGACTCAAATGCGCGCCACGCCGGATCTGCGGGCGGCTTCTGCCACAGCTTTGGCAACGGCGGGGCCGACACGGGGATCAAAAGCGGCGGGGATGATGTAATCGGCGGAGAGATCGTCTCCCACCAGATCTGCCAGCGCCTGCGCGGCGGCCATTTTCATCTCCTCGTTGATGTCGCTGGCCCGCACGTCGAAAGCGCCCCGGAAAATGCCGGGGAAGGCCAGCACATTATTGATCTGATTGGGATAGTCGCTGCGGCCGGTAGAAACCACAGCCGCGCCGCCTGCCTTGGCATCATCCGGGAAAATTTCCGGCGTGGGATTGGCGCAGGCAAAGATAATGGCGTCCCGGTTCATGGTTTTCACCATCTCCGTGGTGACGGTGCCGGGGGCGGACACACCAATAAACACGTCGGTACCCACCAGCATATCGGCAAGCGTTCCGGCCTTTTTCTCCAGATTCGTGACCTGCGCCATTTCCTCCTTGATCCAGTTCAGACCACCGCGGCCAGCGTAGATTGCACCCTTGCGGTCGCACATGGTGATATGCCGGAACCCGGCGGAGAGCAGCAGCTTCGTGATGGCGATGGCAGCAGCGCCTGCGCCGGAGGTGACGACCCGCACATCTTCCTTCTTCTTGCCAACCACCTTCAGGGCGTTGGTCAGGCCTGCCAGCGTGATCACGGCGGTGCCGTGCTGGTCGTCATGGAAAATGGGAATGTTGCATTTTTCCTTCAGCTTTCGCTCGATCTCAAAGCAGCGGGGAGCCGCAATATCCTCCAGATTGACGCCGCCCCAGCTGCCGCTCATGAGGTATACGGCGTTTACGAATTCGTCCACATCCTGCGTTTTCACGCACAGGGGAACGGCGTCCACATCGCCGAAGGCCTTGAACAGCACGCACTTGCCCTCCATGACCGGCATACCGGCCTCCGGACCGATGTCGCCCAAGCCTAAAACGGCGCTGCCGTCGGTGATGACGGCGGCCATGTTCCAGCGGCGGGTCAGCTCATAGCTTTTGCTGAGATCCTTTTGAATCTCCAGACAGGGCTGCGCCACGCCGGGGGTGTAGGCCAGAGACAGGTCGTCCTTGGTCTTGACGGGGACACGGGTCACCATTTCAATTTTGCCTTTCCATTCACCGTGCAGCCGCAGGGATTCCTTCGCGTAATCCATACTGAGAGTACTCCTTTTATTGTTTTCTTTCAAACCGTCTCCTGTTCCGGGCAGACGGCATATCAGCAAGTTTCCTGTGCGCTTATTCCACAGTTGGATCCGGAAGGGGAACCTCCGGCATCAGCTCCCGGCTGACCACGGTCAGGATCTCCTCCAGCTTGGCGCAGTCCTCGGCGGGGAAGCGGCGGACGATCCGGTCCATGACCTCCTCCATATAAGAGGAGGAGATGTTATAGTAGTCGATATATTTCTGGGTGACTTCCAGATGGTATTCCCGGCGGTCTGAGGGGGACTGCACCTTGCGGATATAGCCCTTTTTCACCAGACTGTTGACCTTGTAGGCGGCGTTGGGCGGCGAGATCCGCATGAACGTGGCAAATTCATTCACCGAGGGCCGTCCCAGAGCCATAATGCTCTCCATGCAGAAGGTCTCTACGGTGGTGAGACTGGCTTCCCGGTTTTGAAACCGGCGAAAGATCTCCTGATAAAAATGCAGCTTGAATTTGGTATACACTTCATTGAAAGCCTGATGCAGCATGGTACGTCCCCTTCCTGCGGAATAGCCCATATGTTCCCAGTATACCAATTCCGGCGGGAAATGGCAAGGTGTTACTCAATGGCGAAGATCAATTCTGCCGTGCAGGCGGTCTCGCCGTTGACTGTGGCGGTGCAGGCACCGATCCCCACCGGCCCCCGGCGTTTCGTGAGGGTACATTCCAGCTCCAGAACGTCTCCGGGGATGACCTGCCGCTTGAAGCGGGCGTTTTTCACGCCGCCGAACAGGGCGATCTTCCCCCGGTTCTCCGGCAGGGACAAAATCGCCACGGCCCCTACCTGAGCCAGCGCCTCCAAGATCAGCACGCCGGGCATGACGTGCTTTTGGGGGAAGTGGCCGCAGAAAAACGGCTCCCCCACGCTGACGCACTTGATGCCCTTGGCCCACGCGCCGGATTCCCCGTCGGTGATGCGGTCCACCAGCGCGAAGGGGTAGCGGTGGGGCAGGATCTCGGCGATCTCATTGGAATTCAACTGCAAGCCCATGTCAGTCCTCCCATTTCTTCAGCAGCAGGCTGCCGTTGTGTCCGCCGAAGCCCAGAGAGTTGCTCAGGGCGTACCGGATGTCCGCCGGGCGGCCCTCGTTGGGCACCACATCCAGATCGCAGTCCGGGTCCGGGGTCTGATAGTGGATGGTGGCGGGGAGGAAGCCGTCCCGCAGGCTCAGGGCGGTGAAGATGGCTTCCACGGCCCCGGCGGCTCCCAGCATATGTCCTGTCATGGACTTGGTGGAGCTCATAGCCAGCTGATAGGCGTGAGGGCCGAACACGGCTTTCACCGCGGCGGTCTCCCCGGCGTCGTTGAGGTGGGTAGAGGTGCCGTGGGCGTTGATGTAGCCCACCTGCTCCGGCGCAACGCCGCCGTCGGTCAGCGCCATGGCCATGGCCTTGGCGCCGCCGCTGCCGTCCGCCAGCGGGGCGGTGATGTGGTGAGCGTCGCAGGTAGCGCCGTAGCCCACGATTTCCGCATAGATTTTTGCTCCCCGCGCTTGAGCGTGTGGCAGCTCCTCCAGCAGCAGCACGCCCGCGCCTTCACCCATGACGAAGCCGCTGCGCTCCGCGTCAAAGGGGATGGAGGCCCGATTGGGGTCCTCCGTCTGGGTCAGGGCCTTCATGGAGGTGAAGCCGCCGATGGACATGGGCGTGATGGAGGCCTCAGTGCCGCCGCAGAGCATGACCTCAGCGTAACCGTCCCGGATGTAGTGGAAGGCGTCGCCCACGGCGTTGGTGCCCCCGGCGCAGGCGGTGACGGGGCAGGAGCACATGGCCCGGAACCCCGCGTCGATGGCCACCTGACCTGCCGCCATGTTGCAGATGGCGGTGGGGACATAGAAGGGGGACACCCGGTCAAAACCCTTTTCCAAACCCCGGCAGTGCTCCGCCTCGGTGATGGCCTGTCCGCCGATGCCGCTGGAGAGGATGACACCGCAGCGGTCCGGGTCCGCCTGCTCCACGGAGAACCCGGCGTCGGACAGAGCCTCCCGCGCCGCCGCCACGGCGAACTGGGTGAAGCGGCCCATGCGCTTGGATTCCTGACGGCCCAGCAGGGCCTCCGGATCGAAGCCCTTTACCTCTGCCGCCAGCTTTACCTTCTGGGCGGCGGGATCGTAATGGGTGATGGGGCCGATGCCGCACACGCCGTTTTTTACGGCCTGCCAGCTTTCCCCCGCCGTCAGTCCGATGGGGGTCACGGCCCCCAGACCGGTGATGACAACTCTGCGTCGTTTCATGTTGCGCTCCTCCTTACATACTCATGCCGCCGTCAACGGCTAAAACCTGCCCGGTGATGTAGCCCGCGTCCTCACCGGCTAAAAAGGCCACGGCCTTGGCCACGTTTTCCGGGGTGCCCATGCGGCCCATGGGAATGGAGCCGAGGGCGGCGCTTTTGGCGGATTCCGTCAGGGCGGCGGTCATATCCGTGTCGATAAAGCCGGGGGCCACGGCGTTGACGGTGATGTTCCGTCCCGCCAGCTCTTTTGCGAGGGATTTCGTCATGCCGATGACGCCCGCCTTGCTGGCGGCGTAGTTCACCTGTCCGGCGTTGCCCCGGAGACCCACCACGCTGGAGAGGTTCACGATGCGGCCGTAGCGCTGCTTCACCATCTGCCGGGCCACGGCCTTCATGCAGAGGAACGTGCCCCGGAGGTTGGCGGCGATGACGGCGTCAAAGTCCTCCGGCTTCATCATCATCAGCAGGCCGTCCTTGGTGATGCCTGCGTTGTTCACCAGAATGTCGATGCGGCCGAAGGTTTTGAGGGCGGCGTCCATCAGGGCCTTCACCTCGTCCTCTTTCGACACGTCGCACCGGATGGCCGCGGCCCTGGCCCCAAGGGCCTCGCAGGCGGCAACGGTCTCATTGGCCGCCGCTTCGTTGCCCGCGTAGCAGAGCACCACGTTGGCTCCGCACCGGGCCAGTTCCAGACAGATGGCCCGGCCCAGCCCCCGGCTGCCGCCGGTGACGACGGCTGTTTTCTCAGAAAAATTCATAGCGATGCTCCTTTGAGGGTCTCCGTCAGCTGTTCCAGCTCCGCCGCGGTCTCCACGGCGTACACCGGCAGCTCCGGGACGGTTTTCTTCACAAAGCCGCTGAGGGCCTTGCCGGGGCCGATCTCCACCAGCGCGTCCAGCCCCATGGCGGCCATGCGACGGAGGGAATCCTCCATGTAAACGCTGCTCTGCACCTGCCGCACCAGCAGCTCCGGGATGGCAGCGCCGTCGGGACGCTCCGCGCCCAAACAGTTGAAGATCACGGGAATCTGCGGCTCCCGGAACTCCACGGTGCGGAACCGTTCCGCCAGCGCGTCCCCGGCGGGGGCCATGAGGGGCGTGTGGAAGGGTCCGCTGACCTTCAGCGGCAGGCAGCGGCGGGCGCCTTTTTCCTTTGCCAGAGCCGCCGCGGTCTCCACGGCGGCCTTCTCGCCGCCGAGGACCAGCTGGCCGGGGCAGTTGTAGTTGGCGATGACCACGCAGCCGTGGGCGGAGGCCTCGTCACAGGCCTCCTGCAAGGCCGCCCGGTCCAGCCCCAGCACCGCTACCATGGCTGAGGGCCGTCCGGCTGCGGCTTCCTCCATGGCTTTGCCGCGGAAGGCCACCAGCTCCACGGCGGTGTCGGCGTCAAAGACCCCGGCGGCGTGGAGGGCGGAATACTCGCCCAGAGACAGTCCGGCGGCAGCGGCGGGGACGATGCCCCGCTCCGCCAGCAGCGCGGTCATGCCTGCGGCGAAGGCCACCATGCAGGGCTGGGTGTAGCGGGTCTGATTCAGAACGCCCTTCGCGTCGGTGAAGGAGACCTCCTTCAAATCGAAATCCACCTGCTCCGCGGCGCTGTCCAGCACGGCGCGGAAGGTGGGGAAGCGCTCATACAGGTCAGCGCCCATGCCGGGGTGCTGGCTGCCCTGTCCCGCGTATAAAAATCCTAATTTCATTGTGCAGCTCTCCATTCGTCCATGATCTGAGCCATCTGCTCCGGCACGGTGGAGAGGGTGTTCACCTCGCCGCCGGCGGCTCCGCAGAAAAACAGGCCGTTCTCCCAATCGCCGTTCCGGGCGGCGATGAGGGCCTTGGAAATGCAGTAGGGGGCGTTTTTGCCGTCGCAGGTGACGATGCACTTCACGCACCGCTCCGGGGGCGGCTGGGTGCCGTCCTCCACCCGCCGGATCAGGGGACTGCGCAGCGCCCGTCCCGGCATCCCCACGGGGCTTTTCACCAGGGTGATGTCGTCGGCCTTTGCCGCTAAGAGCCGCTGCTTGTAGCCCTCGGAGGCGTCGCACTCCTCCGTGGCGATGAACCGGGTGGCAAACTGCGCCCCGGCAGCGCCCTCCTTCATGTAGCGGGCCATGTCTGCGCCGTTTTTCACGCCGCCGGCCACGAAAACCGGAATGTCCCGGCCCGCCTTGTCCTGGAAAGGGGCGAGGGCGGTCAGGACCTCCCGCAAAAGGTCGGAAAGGGAGGGGGGCGCGTCCAGATCCTGCCGGGAAAAGCCCAGATGCCCCCCGGCCTCCGGCCCCTCCAAGATCAGAAAGTCGGGGATGCGGCCATAATGCCGGTCCCACAGCTTGCACAGCAGTCCCGCCGCCCGGCCGCTGCTGACGATGGGGGCGATGGCGGCGTCGCTGTCGGAAACTTCGGAGGCCAGCGCGGGGAGGTCCTTGGGCAGTCCCGCGCCGCAGACGATGGCGTCAGCCCCCGCCCGGAGAGCGGTGCGGACGCTGTCGGCGTACTGGGTGGTGGCGACCATGGCGTTGACGGCGATCAGCCCCGCGCCGTGGGCCAATTCCTTGGCCCGGCGGACTTGGCGCTCCAAAGCCCGGAGATTGGCTTCAAAGGGATGTTGGGCAAAATCCGGCTCGGCAAAGCCGCAGACGGCGGTGGAGAGAGTCCCCATGCCGCCGCAGGCGGCTACCGCCCCGGCGAGGCCGTCCAGACTGATCCCCACGCCCATGCCCCCTTGCAAGATCGGGAGGGGGAGGGTCTTTCCCCGGATCGTTACTGCCATGCTGCCTCCGTGGCCTTCAAAACGGCCTGACTGCCTGCGTACAGCTCCTCGAAGATCTGACGCAGGGGCTTGATCTCGTGGAGCATACCGGCCACCTGACCGGCCATGACGCTGCCCCGCTCCATGTCTCCCTCGAACACCGCCCGGCGGAGACCGCCGAGGGTGACGTGCTCCAACTCCTCCAAGGTTGCGCCCCGTTTTTCCAGCGCCAGATACTCCCGCGCCATTTTGTTTTTCAACACCCGCACAGGCCCGCCGATGGAGCGGCCCGTCACGGTGGTGTCGCTGTCCTTGGCTTTCAGAAGGGCCAGCTTGTAGTTTTCGTGGATGGGGCACTCAAGGCTTGTCAGCAGGCAGGTGCCCACCTGAATGCCGCAGGCCCCCAGCGCGAAGGCTGCGGCCGCCTGCCGTCCGTCGGCAATGCCGCCGGCGGCGATGACGGGGACGTCCACCGTGTCGATGACCTGCGGCACCAGCGCCATGGTGGTCATCTCACCCACATGGCCGCCGGACTCCATGCCCTCGGCGATGATGGCGTCGGCTCCCTGATTCACCAGCCGCTTGGCAAGGATGGAGGCCGCCACCACGGGCAGCACCTTGATCCCGGCAGCTTTCCACGCGGGGATGTACTTGCCGGGACTGCCCGCCCCGGTGGTCACCACCTGAACGCCCTCCTCAATAATGATCTGGGCCATTTCGTCGGCGCAGGGGTTCATCAGCATCAGATTGACCCCGAAGGGCTTGTCCGTCAGGCTCTTGCAGATGCGGATCTGCTGACGCAGCAGGTCCGCCTCCAGCATCCCGCCGGTGGCGATGACGCCCAGCGCCCCCGCGTTGGAGCAGGCGGCGGCAAATTCGCCGGTGGCGATGTTGGCCATGCCGCCCTGGATAATGGGGAACTCCGTCCCCAGCAGCTCGTTGAGTTTTTTCATAGTATTGCTCCTTTTCAGAAAAGAGGCTCAGGCCATTTCCAGCACCGCGCCGCCCCAGGTAAGACCGCCGCCAAAGGCCGTCAGCAGCAGGCGGCTGCCGGGACCCACGCGGCCCTGCTCCACCAGCTCGCTGAGGACCAGCGGGACGCTGGCAGCGGCTGTGTTGCCGTAACGGTCGATATTTTTGTAGTATTTTTCCGGCGGGATGCGGTATTTCCGCACCGCCAGGTCAATGATGCGGGCGTTGGCCTGATGGAACACGAAGAAGTCGATGTCCGCCGGGGTCAGTCCCACCTTTTTCAGCGTGGCGTCCATGCAGGCGGGAACGGTCTCCACGGCGAATTTGAATACCTGCGTCCCCTCCATGGAGAGGACGTTGGGCGCTCCCCGGCCAAGGCCCGGCAGACGCAGGAGAATGTCGTCTCCCCGGCTGCCCAGCACGGCCCCGATGGAGGGCCAGCCCTCCCGGCACTCCACCACGGCGGCGGCCGCGCCGTCCCCGAAGAGGATGCAGGTGCCCCGGTCCGTCCAATCCACCACTTTACTCAGGGCTTCCGCCCCCACCACCAGACCGAATTTCCGGGGGGAGGCATTCAGCAGGCACTCCATAGTGTGCAGAGCGTAGACAAAGCCGGTGCAGGCGGCGTTCAGGTCGAAACAGGGGGTATCCTCCGGCAGACCCAGCGCCCGCTGCAGCAGACAGGCGGCAGAGGGCACCACGGTATCCGCCGAGACGGTGGCCACGATGCACACGCCGATGTCCGCCGGGGTGATCCCGGCCATGTTCAACGCGTCCCGCGCGGCGCTGACACACAGCTCCGTGAGGGTCTCTTTTTCACAGCGGTAGCGGCTGCGGATGCCGGTGCGGGCGGTGATCCACTCGTCATTGGTATCCACCAGCCGGGAAAGATCGTCGTTGGTGACGGTATTGGCGGGGACACAGCGGCCTGTGCCCCGAAGCTTGATCCCGTTCATGCGTCCTCCTTCCCGCGGCCAAGGGCGCGGAATTTCTGATAGCGCCGTTCCGTCAGGCTGACGGCGCTTTCCTTCAGCAGGGGTTCCAGACAGGCGGTCAGCGCCCGGTCCAGATTCCACAGCGTCCGGCTGGGGTCGGTCTGCGCGCCGCCCTCCGGCTCCCGGACGATGCCGTCGATAACCCCCAGCTTTTTCAGCTCCGGGGCGGTGAGCTTCATCAGCTCCGCCGCCTCGCCGGAGCGCTGGGCGTCCTTCCACAGGATCGAGGCGAAGCCCTCCGGGGACAAAATGGCGTACACGGCGTTTTCCAGCATCAGCACCCGGTCGGCTACGGCCAGCGCCAGCGCGCCGCCGCTGTTGCCCTCCCCGGTGACGACGGCGATGACCGGCACCGTCAGACGGCTCATCTCAAAGAGATTCCGGGCGATGGCCTCGCCCTGACCGTGCTCCTCGGCCTCCAGACCGGGATAGGCCCCGGCGGTGTCGATGAAGGTAAAAATAGGGCGGCGGAACTTCTCTGCCTGCTTCATGAGCCGTAGCGCCTTGCGGTAGCCCTCCGGCCCCGGCATCCCGAAGTTGCACCGGAGGTTTTCCTCCAGCGTTTTGCCCTTCCGGGTGCCGATGACGGTGACGGGCCGCCCGTGGAACAGGGCAACGCCGCCTAAAATGGCGGGGTCCTCCCGGCAGGCCCGGTCTCCCCGCTGCTCAAAGAAATCGGTGAACAGGCCGTCGATATAGTCCGTGATATTGGGCCGCTGGGGATGGCGGGCCAGCGCCACCCGCTCCGCGGCGGTTTTCTCAGCCATGGCGTTCTCCTTTCCCGTGGAGCTTCAGCAGACGGATCAGGGTGTCCCGCAGATCCTTCCGGGGGACCACCGCGTCCACAAAGCCGTGCTCCATCTGAAACTCCGCCCGCTGAAAGCCCTCCGGCAAAGTCTCGCCGATGGTCTGCTGAATGACACGGGGCCCGGCGAAGCCGATGAGCGCACCGGGTTCGGCCAGAATAATGTCGCCCAGAGAAGCAAAGCTGGCGGTGACGCCGCCGGTGGTGGGGTCCGTGAGAACGGAGATGTACAGCAGTCCCTTTTCCGAAAACCGGGCCAGAGCCGCGCTGGTTTTCGCCATCTGCATGAGGGATAAAATCCCCTCCTGCATCCGCGCTCCGCCGCTGGCGGCAAAGAGGATCAGGGGCAGCTTGTTTTTCCCGGCGTACTCGATGGCCAGCGTCAGCTTTTCCCCTACGGCGGCGCTCATGCTGCCCATGAGAAAGCGGCTGTCCAGCACGCCCACCACACAGCGGCTTCCGCCTACGGTGCCGGTGGCTGTGACCACGGCCTCGTTCATGCCGGTCTTGCGGCGGGCACCGTCCAGCTTGGCCCCGTAGCCGGGGAAGCGGAGGGGGTCACTGGCCGTCAGCTTTTCGTGCAGCTCCCGGAAGGAGCCGGGATCCAGCACGCTGCTGAGCCGGTAATAGGCCCCCATGGGAAAGTGGTAGCCGCACAGGGGGCAGACGGACAGCGCCGCCGCCACGTCCTTCCGCTGGCTCTCCCCGCCGCAGTGGGGGCAGGTGACTAACTTTTCACCGGGGACGTAATTCTCCCGCATGGCCTTCATGGCCAGCAGCCGCGCCCGGCGTTTCGCAAAAATATTTTCCATGTATTATCCTTTGTGATCGTCTACCCGGCGGCTGAATTCCAGCAGCTCCGGCAGGCTCCGGTCCAGAAAGGCGGTGGTGCAGCCCCCCCGGACAAAGGTGGGGTGGAACAGCAGCTCATAGGACAGCTCCGCATTGGTGGGGAAGCCCTCCAAGGTAAATTCCTCCAGACAGCGGCGCATTTTGCGGATGGCTTCCAGCCGGGTGGGGGCGTGGACCATCACCTTGGCGGCCAGAGAATCGTAATAGGGGGAGAGGGTGCAGCCGTTATAGAGGGCGGAGTCCACCCGGACGCCGGGGCCGCCGGGGAAGTGGAGAAATTCCACCTTGCCGGGGCAGGGCCGGAAATTGGCCGTGGGGTCCTCGGCGTTGATGCGGCACTCGATGGCGTGGCCGGTGAGGGTCACGTCCTCCTGGGTCAGGTCAAGGGGCAGACCGGAGGCGATGCGCAACTGCTGACGCACCAGATCCACGCCGGTGATCATCTCCGTGATGCCGTGCTCCACCTGGATCCGGGTGTTCATCTCCATGAAGTAGAAATGCTGTCCGCCGCTGTCCAGCAGAAATTCCACGGTGCCCGCGCCCTCGTAGTGGACGGCCTGCGCCGCTTTCACGGCGGCCCGGCCCATCTCCTCCCGCAGTTCCGGCGTCAGGCACCGGGCGGGGGCCTCCTCAATGAGCTTCTGGTTCCGGCGCTGGATGGAGCAGTCCCGGTCTCCCAGATGGATGACGTGGCCCTGCCGGTCCGCTAAGATCTGAAACTCGATGTGCCGGGGTTCCAGCACCAGCTTTTCCAGATACATCTCATCGTTTCCGAAGCAGGCGTTGGCCTCCGCCTTGGCGGCGGCGTAAGCGTCGGGCAGGTCTTTGGCGCTGTCGCAGCGGCGGATGCCCCGGCCGCCGCCACCGGCGCTGGCTTTCAGCAAAACGGGATAGCCCACCGTCTCCGCCACGGCCAGAGCGTCCTCCACAGAGGATACCGGCCCGTCGGAGCCGGGGGTCACAGGTACTCCGGCGGCACGCATCCGCTCCCGTGCGGCGGATTTGGAGCCGGCCTTCCGGATGGCGTCCCCGGAGGGACCGATGAAGGTGATGCCGTTTTCCACGCAGGCGTCGGCAAATTCCGAGTTTTCCGACAGGAACCCGTAGCCGGGGTGCAGACCGTCGCAGCCAGTGGCCATGGCGGCGGAGAGCAGCGCCGCGGGATTCAGGTAACTGTCCGCTGCTTTGGCAGGGCCGATGCACACGGACTGGGTGGCCAGCTGGACATGAAGGGCGTCGGCGTCGGCCTGAGAATAAGCAGCCACCGTTTCAATGCCAAGCTCCCGGCAGGCCCGTAGAATCCGCAGGGCGATTTCTCCCCGGTTGGCAATCAGAACCCGCTTCAGCATGGCCTATAACCAAACAGCCCGTCGCCGAAAGACACCAGAGCGCCGTTTTCTTTCAGCACGGCTGTGATCTCGCAGTCGCAGGGCGCCGTGACCTCGCTCATCATCTTCATGGCTTCCAGCAGACAGACGGGCTGGCCCTTGCGTACCCGGTCGCCCACCTGCACAAAGGGGGGCTGATCCGGCGTGGGGGCGGTGTAAAAGGTGCCAACCATGGGGGCGGTGATGGCATCGCCCTCCGGTTCGGCGGACACGGGAGCCGCCGGGGCAGCAGCCGCTGCCGGGATCACCGGTGCGGCGGGAGCGGAGACGGCCCGCTCCATTTCTATGGTAAATTCCTGCGTGGACAGCTTCAGCTTGGACAGGGAGCTTCCCTCGAAGCGGGCCAGCAGGTCGTTCAGTTCTTGATTGGTCATGGAATATCCTTTCCTCGCAAAACCGATCCGCCGGAGGGGCTGTACCCTCCGGCGGACGCACGTTAATTCTTGTGAGCGGCCAGATAGGTCATGATGTCGCCAACGGTTTTGAGATTGGCGGCATCTTCTTCGGCAATGGAGATGCCTGCGGCTTCTTCCAACGCCATGACCAGCTCCACGGCGGCCAGAGAATCGGCACCCAGATCGTCTGCCAGAGAAGCAGTAAGGGTTACGGCTTCCGCATCGCAGCCCAGCGTTTCCACGATGATATCGCGTACTTTTTCAAATTCCATGATGAGTCTCCTTGCAGTTCAAAGAAAAATGTTCAATTCTTTTACTTAAAATAATTTAACTAAAAGAATTGAACCATATGATAGCGGAAGCCGACCGGTTTGTCAAGAGAAAAATCAGAAAACGGAGGCGAAAGGCCCTGACTGCTGAAAATTATGGGGGAACTCTGTTCCACGGTGAGAATATGCCATCCAACAGAATATCACCAATATTGGATGGTATCAGGCAGACAACAGCAGTAACCGTCAAGCTCCAGGGGCTTTTCGGTATGCTGACCATGCCGCTGAATAGTCATCTGGATTATGAACAGTGGCATCCTCATGCCGCTCATGTGGGGAGATCTCTCACCGGGGTGCTGCTACCATATTGCCTGTTGTTGTCGCAGGCGGTGTTTCTGCTGTATTTGGGTGGCCAGCTGGTCATGCAGATTCAGCAGGCGGATCGTCTGAACTGTTGACACCCCTGATAACGGCACGAGTTCCGGCAAAGTGATTGAAAAAATCGAATTAGCAAAGCGCAAAAGTTTTTTAGCAGTAGCGTAACTTCAACAAGCAATCCCAATTATACAGAATCAAAATCCGGCGCAATGAACGGGTTCATATGTGCGGAAGCAAATGATATGAAACCTGAGAGGATGAAATGACGAAAAGCCAGCAATTTCAACGTTTTTCAGCACAAAAGATACGCAGTAACAGAAATGCGGTTCACAGGTGAGTGTGAGCCGCGTTTTTTCGTGACTGTAAACCTGCCTGTATCCTCTGTGCGCGGCGGATTACCGCTGTGGGAAGAAAGCCTTCCGCCTAATGAACGGCGGAACATCCGGCCTGAAGCCTGAAAAATGGAGCGTCCTTCAGTCAGACGCTCCATTCACTTATTTGCAGAGATGATCATAGAAAGAGACTGCGCTGTGGATCTCTGAGGCGGTGGGGTGATTCTTTGCAATTCCGCCAACCAGCTTAAACGGTCCGAAGGTGTCGAAGCCCAGACAGCCAAATTCGCCGAGAATGTTGGCGTTGGTACCTGCCAGCGCTTCGCGGATTGCCTTTGTATATCCGTCCTTCTTGACCCCGCAGGTATAGATGAGAAACACCTTTTTCCCACTGGGCCTATGGTTTCTGGCAAATTCCAGAATGTTCTTCTGGAATTTGGAGTAGTAAATACCGGAGGCAAATCCAATCAGGTCGTATTCTTCCAGATTTTCAGGCGGCGTTTTCGTTACATCGAAAAGGGTGATCTCGTCAGAGGAGGCACTTTTGATGGCATCCAGTAGCTTTTTGGTGTTTCCATGGTGTTTTGAATAATAAACAACAGCTGTTTTCATAGCGGCTTCTCCTTACATTTTAATGGCATATAAAGTATACTCTGTATCAGGAAAAGGAACAAGTACGCAGAAATTCCGTACTTGGTATGTTTTGAGACACCGGAGGACAGCATGAAGAAAGAGACGACGGCAGAGGCGTATCTGGAGAAGATCATGACCGGCCCCATACAGGAGGATTGCCCCGTACACAGGACGCTTGAACTGCTGAGCGGAAAGTGGAGAGCACATATGATTTATGAGTTGTGCAAGCATCCATCCATGCGGTTCAGCGAATTGAAGAGGGCTTATCCGCACATTACCAACACCACGCTTACGAACACGCTGCGGGATCTGGAAACGCTTGGCATCGTCAACAGTGAGCAGTTCAATGAGATCCCGCCTCATGCTGAGTATTCCCTGACGGAGAAGGGCCGGGGCTTGCTGCCGGTATTCTTTGAAATATCGAAATGGGGGGAACATAATCTGGACGCTTCATCGCCCGCTGAGACGGACAATACGGGTGCGAAGTTTCCGCAGCGGTAGAGGGAAACGTGCGATGACATTCAAGGAAGAGAAGCTGTACCATTTGAAAACCTGTTTGGCGGGGAGAAGCGGCTTTACATAAAAAACAGGCCAGGCGAGCGTAATCGAAAGCAAGTGAATGTTCTTCGCCGGTTCTTCGGCATTTCCTGTTCAAATCGCAGGATGTGGTATGCTTCGACGCGTTGAGTAAATTGCCCATCCTGACAGGAAAAAAGAAGATAAAGTGCGCCCTTACGGGCTGTTTCCCTCGAAATTCTACAATTTCTTTGAGAAATATGAAATTTCCCATTGAAATTAGCTTAATTGTGAATTATAATATAGGGCTGTGCAAAAATCCTTTATATAAGGAAAGGACATTCATATTATGCAGAACGAACATTTGAGAAACGTAGCAATTATTGCCCACGTTGACCACGGCAAAACCACGCTGGTGGACGAGATGCTCAAGCAGGGCGGCGTCTACCGGGAAAATCAGGAAGTGGTGGACCGCGTGATGGACTCCGGCGATCTGGAGCGGGAGCGCGGCATCACCATTCTGGCCAAAAACACCGCTGTCCGATATAAGGACGTGAAAATCAACGTGGTGGACACGCCGGGCCACGCCGACTTCGGCGGCGAGGTGGAGCGTATTCTGAAAATGGTCAACGGCGTCATTCTGCTGGTGGACGCAGCAGAAGGCCCCATGCCCCAGACCCGCTTCGTGCTGAGCCGCGCTCTGGAGCTGGGCCATCGGGTCATTGTGGTCATCAACAAGATCGACCGTCCCGACCAGCGGATCCACGAGGTCATTGATGAGGTGCTGGAGCTGTTGATGGATCTGAACGCCACCTCTGAACAACTGGACTCCCCCATGCTGTTCTGCTCCGGCCGTCAGGGTACCGCCTCCTATTCTCCCGATGTTCCCGGCACCGACCTCAAGCCCCTGTTTGAGACGATTCTGGAATACATCCCTGCCCCGGAGGCGGATGTGGATCAGCCTTTCCAGATGCTGGTCAGCTCCATTGACTACAACGAGTTTGTGGGCCGGATCGCCATCGGCCGCATTGAGCGCGGCACCCTGAAGCAGAATCAGGAGATCGCCGTCTGCAATTATCATGATCCCGACGCCGCCCCCAAGAAGGCCAAGGCCGTTTCCATCTATGAATTTGAAGGACTGGCCAAGAAGCAGGTAACGGAGTCCACCGCCGGCAACATCATTGCCATGAGCGGTATTCCCGACATCACCATCGGCGATACCATCTGCGCCCCCACCGCCGTGGAAGCGCTGCCTTTCGTGAAGATCAGCGCCCCCACGCTGGAGATGACCTTCTCTGTCAACGACTCCCCCTATGCCGGCCGGGAGGGCAAGTTCGTTACCTCCCGCCAGATCCGCGACCGTCTGTACCGCGAGACTTTGAAGGACGTTTCCCTGAAGGTCACGGATACCGACCGGGACAGCGCGTTCAACGTGGCAGGCCGGGGCGAGATGTCCTTGTCCATCCTCATCGAGACCATGCGCCGGGAAGGCTATGAGTTCCAGGTATCTCCCCCCCGCGTGCTGTACAAGGAGATTGACGGCAAGAAGTGCGAGCCTATCGAGCGTCTGGTGGTGGACGTGCCTGCCGACTGCGTGGGCAGCGTCATTGAGAAGCTTGGCCAGCGTAAGGGCGATCTGGTGGAAATGACCCCCGTGGGCGACCGCATGAAGGTGGAGTTCCTGATTCCCGCCCGCGGTCTCTTCGGCTACCGCAACGACTTCCTCACCGACACCAAGGGCGAGGGCATCATGGCTTCCGTATTTGATTCCTATGCGCCTTACAAGGGCGATATTTCCCGCCGCGGCATGGGCAGCCTGATCTCCACCGAGACCGGCGACTCCATCACCTATGGTCTGTTCAACGCGCAGGAGCGCGGCACCCTGTTCATCGGCGCCGGTGTCCCTGTGTACGAGGGCATGATCATCGGCGTAGCCAATCGGGGCGAGGATATCGTGGTGAACGCCTGCCGCAAAAAGCAGCTGACCAACACCCGTGCCTCCGGCTCTGACGATGCACTCCGTCTGGTTCCCCCCAAGCAGATGAGTCTGGAGCAGTGCCTGGAGTTCCTGGCAGACGATGAGCTGCTGGAGGTCACGCCCAAGAGCCTGCGGATGCGGAAAGCCATTCTGAACCACGAGCAGCGCATGAAGTCCCTGAAGGGCAAGAAGTAAATCCATACAGCCCGCCGAGATCATCCCCGGCGGGCTGTGCTTTCAGCAAAGGAGCATCCTATGAGAAAATTACTGAGCATCTGCCTGGCCGCCCTCCTGGTCCTGAGCCTGGCTGGGTGCGGCAAAACCAGCGTGGTTGGCATTACGACCACCTCAAAAGCCCCTGCCGCGAACGAGGAATCTCAGGGCGTCGGCACCCACCACGCTGAGATCGACATTCAGGACTACGGCACCATCACCGTGGAGCTGGACGGCGACGCCGCCCCCATTACCGTCCAGAACTTCATGGATCTGGCCAACGACGGCTTTTATGACGGACTCACCTTCCACCGCATCATCGCCGGGTTCATGATGCAGGGCGGCGACCCCAACGGCAACGGCACCGGCGGCTCTGAGAATACCATCAAGGGCGAATTTTCCGCCAACGGCGTGGAAAATTCCCTGTCCCACACCCGCGGCGCCATCTCCATGGCCCGCAGTCAGGCCTATGACAGTGCCAGTTCCCAGTTCTTTATCTGCCACGCTGACAGCACCTTTCTGGACGGTCAGTACGCCTGCTTCGGCTATGTGACCGACGGCATGGACGTGGTGGACGCAGTCTGCGAGGCCGCCCAGCCTACGGACGACAACGGCACCATTCCCGCAGACCAGCAGCCGGTCATCACCGCCATCCGCATCACGGACTGATCTTCCCGGATCGGAAAACCAGCCTGTACCAAAGCGCCCGGAGCAACGCTCCGGGTGCTTTGGAGGTATGACCCTTTTCTACAAAATATTCCTGTTTCCTGTCTGCTTTTTCAGCTATCCAGCCATTGCGCGCCCTGTGCGGACATCCTATAATGGAAGATGCCTCATCGGAAGCGGCGCAGGCGCCGCACGTTCCGTTGGGAGTAATGCAGCTCGTTGGAGCTGCCAAGGAGATAATGAATATGTACCGCATTCAAACCATGAACAAGATTTCCCCTGTGGGCCTGAACCGTTTTCCCGCTGAGCTTTACGAAGTGAGCGACACGGTGCAGGATCCGCAGGGGATTTTAGTTCGCTCCGCCAAGCTGCTGGACATGGAGTTCAACCCCGGTCTGCTGGCCATCGCGCGGGCAGGCGTCGGCGTCAATAATATTCCTCTGGACCGCTGTGCGGAGGCAGGCATCCCCGTGTTTTCCACCCCCGGCGCCAACGCCAACGCCGTCAAGGAGCTGGTGATCTGCGCCATGCTCATCGGTTCCCGCGATATTCCCGGCGCCATCCGCTGGGTACGGGAGCAGGCGGCCTCCGGCATTGAGGTTTCCACCGTGGTGGAAAAGGGTAAATCCGCCTTTGTCGGCCCGGAGCTTTATAAAAAGACCATTGGTATCATCGGCTTGGGCGCCATCGGTTCCATCGTGGCCAATGCCGCCATTTCTCTGGGCATGGATGTCTACGGCTACGATCCCTTCCTCTCTGTGGACACGGCGCTGCGGCTGGACCGGCACGTTCATGTGGTGAAGGATATCAACGACCTGTACAAGCGGGCGGATTACGTTACCATGCACATCCACTACACGGAAAAAACCGCGCACATGATCAACGCCGACGCCATCGGCGCTATGAAGCGGGGCGTCCGGGTCATCAATCTGGCCCGCGGCGAGATTGTGGACGACGAGGCCATGCTGGCCGCGCTGGATACCGGCAAGGTGGCTGCCTACATTACCGATTTCCCCAATAACCGCCTGCTGGCAGCACCCCATGTTATTGCCCTGCCCCATCTGGGCGCATCCACCCCGGAGAGTGAGCAGAACTGTGCCGCCATGGCTGTGGACGAGCTGCGGGATTATCTGGAAAACGGCAACATCCGCACCAGCGTGAATCTGCCGGAGATGAGCATGGAGCGCAGCGGCGTTCAGCGGCTGTGCATCCTGCATAAGAATGTTCCCGGTATGTTGGCAAACATCACCAGCCTCTTTGGCCGGGACGGCGTGAACGTGGAAAACCTGAGCAATAAGTCCCGTGGCGACTACGCCTACACCATGGTGGATCTGAGCACCAAGGTGGGCGAGCACGTCGTGGAGGACGTGAAGCATATGCCCAACGTGATCCGCGTCCGCGTGTTGGAGTGGTAAATGAACAGGCTCGCCCGCGCAGCGGGTGAGCCTGTTTTCTTATAGAGACTGAAAAAAGTCCCCGTACCCATCAGGGTACGGGGACACGCAATCCTGCTCAGCAGCCGCAGCCTCCATTGTTGCAGCCACAGCCGTTGTTGCAGCCGCAGCCGCCCCAACCGCCACCGCAGCAGCACCAGATGATAATCAGCAGAATGATGATCCAGCAGCAGTTCCCGCCGCCACCGCAGCCATTATTACAACACATATCGGATCCTCCTATGAGATTGAGATGTAGACCGTTCGTGCGGCCTCAATCCATAGTATGCGTCTCCGTTGAAATGGTGTGCAATCTTACAGGCGGGATGTTGTGACCAGTTTGAGGGCCTGCCGCCACTCCCCGGAGGTGAACACCCCCAGATCTATCAGGGTGTCCGCCAGCGTCCAGTCATCCTCCGGCAGTTGGGCGTCCAATGCGTAATAGGAGATATACACCAGCTGCGCCCGTAGAAAGGCCTCTGTTTTCAGCGCAGCAGCCTCGCGGTCCGTCAGAACCCCGGAGATCACAGCGTGATCCAGCGTGCCAGACAGATCTGTGTTGTCAGCGGAGCTGTATCCCATAGCCCGGAGGACAAATTCCGTATACTGGTAGGCATTGACAGCGCCTGCAGGTTTGAAGCTGGTGGCCGTATAGCCGTTGGTGTACCCCTTTTCATAGGCGTATCCCACATACTGCTCCGCCTGCGAACCGGGTTGGATATCCCGGAACGGCGTTGTCCCAGACCATGCCAGCGCCTGCTGCTCCTCCCCCAGCACGCGGATAAACATGATCAATGCCTGAAGGCGGGTGGGTACCGCTTCCAAATCAAAGCCTTCGCCGTAGCCGGTAAACGTACCCTTGAACAGATGCAGCGTTTTCAGGGCGGAAGCCATGGCGTTGTAGTCCGGGGATGCAGAATATGTGAAGCTGTATTGGCCCTGATAATCCACCACGGCGGTTTTCGAGGTAATGGTAAATACGGGGGCGGCGTCCTCTGCCGTGATATACCGATGGTTGACCACCAGCGCCGATCCGCTGGGAACCACGGTCCCGGCAGTCGCATCAATCACTGCGCCTTCCACGTAGGTCACACGTCCGCTTCCCGCCAGAAGCAGGATGTTAGTGCCGGTGACGCCATGGAGGGAGTCTCCCTCTTTCAGACGGGTTTCCTGCCAGCTGGAAGCCAGATTGGCAGCCGTTCCGTTTTCCAGCTGCGTCCGCAGTGTTTCATCGGAATCATCCAGTGCCTGATCGGTTTTCTGCTCCACTGTCCGGGTAAACTCGCCGTTCAGATAAGACAGGGATGCCAGTGGATCACCGGCATCCCCTGCGGCAAATGCCCAGACAGCCGCCAGAATGACCGCCAGCGGGATGCACAAGGCAATTTTTTTCATCAAGGCACCTCTCAGCGGTTGGCGATCCGATAGCTGAGAGCCAGAAGGCTGTCTGCAAAATGAATATTTTCAAATTTGACAGCCGGATCGCTGCTGGAAAGCTCCACGTTGGTAAAGTTCCAGAAGCCCCTGATCCCCAGAGCGATCAGCCTGTCGGCCATATCCTGCGCCACAGACTGCGGGATCGTCAGCACCACAACATCCACGGGATGGTGTTTGATATAATCCTCCAGATCATCGGTGGAGTGAACGGGAACCCCGTTGATTGCCGTGTCAATTACGTTAGGCGCTACATCGAAAGAGGCGTCCACCGAGAATCCGGCGCTTTCAAAGGGGAAGTTATTCAAAATGGCGCGGCCCAGATTACCAACGCCGACAATAACCAGATGATTATCATTATCAACACCCAGAATGTGACCGATTTCGGATCTGAGTTCTTCTACATTATAACCATAGCCCTGCTGGCCGAACTCGCCAAAGCAGCTGAAATCCTGGCGGATCTGCGAGGCAGTGATCCCCATTTCCTGTCCCAGCGCATGAGAAGATGTGCGGACGATGCCTCTGGCGCAAAGTTCGTTTAATTGACGGTAGTACCGGGGCAGGCGGCGAATCACAGCATCAGAGATATTTCCTTTTTTCATTTTGCCCTCCTGCTATTTAAATTCTCATATATTTTAAAATAAAAAGCCCCTCTTGTCAAATCTTTCATCACAAATCTTTCACAGAGGAAATTTTTTTGATTTTTTTGAAAGAAAGGCTTTACACCCGCTCAAAAAACTGCTATACTATCATGGCAACGCAGGAGGATTCTTCTGCCGTCAAATGAATATGCGCCCGTAGCTCAGTTGGATAGAGCGTTAGACTCCGACATTTCAGGCGTCTCCAGTTGAGATATGGTGCAAAGCCTTGCCGCCCATGCGTTTGCGGGAATGGCAGAGAAAAAATAGTTAGTTGTTGACTACTATTTGACTACTATCGCAAAAACCCACAACCAAATATGTGCCCGTAGCTCAGTTGGATAGAGCGTTAGACTCCGACTCTAAAGGCCGCTGGTTCGAATCCAGTCGGGCATACCAAAAAGGATGATTTCTTATGAAATCATCCTTTTTTATTCGTGGGTGAGCGTTTTGCAAGTTGGGATCAACTGTCCTGCTCCGCAGGATGGCAGATGTGTTCTTCTTCCTCTAACTCGAAGGAATAGAGTCCATCTGCCTCCAACTCCTTTGCCATGCCCCACGCCAGCTTGAAGCCTGCTGTGAAACTTATCAGCTTGGATTCAACCAGCAACGCGTTTTGCGCGTCCAGCAGCCGCAGCAGTTTTTTTCGCTCTGCGGCGTCCATGCCCCGCCGCAGTTCCTTCTGGGCGTATTCAATCTGCGCGGCCAACTCTGGATACTCTTGGCGGTCGAAACGCTTTTGCAGAGCCTTCATGTAGTCGTACATTGCGGCACCTCCTTTTTGGCAACCACAACACATACCACGACTCCATGCGCAAAGCTACTGCCATTTTCCAATGTGCTGATCATATTCATATCTCCAATATCCCCTGCAATCCCGCGCTGGCAGCTTTTTTGTTCTTATCGAAGGCATGGGTATAGATGTCCAGCGTGGTGGAGGGCTGGCTGTGGCCGAGGATGCCCGCCACCGTTGCCACATCCGTGCCGCCTGCGATCATCAGGCTGGCGGCGGTATGACGGAGGGAATGGACGTTCAGCTCCTGCGGCAAGCCGTTTTTCTTGAGGATCAGCTTGAAACGGTAGGTGAAGGTTGTGGGCGTCATGGGGAGCCGCGCCCCTTGCCGCCGAAACAGGAAGTCATCATCGGTCAGTTCCCGCTGGTCATAGGTCTCGGTGATGTATGCACATTCCTGCCTGTACTCCTGCAACAGCGATTCCATCTCGGCGGAGAAGTACACATAGCGGTTGCCCGCGCGAGTCTTTGGTTCCTTGACAAAGATCTCCTCGTCCGTCACCTTGACCGCGTTGCGGCAGATGTGGATGGAGCGCTGCTCCCAATCAATGTCGCACCACTTTAGTCCGCAGCATTCGCCCCGCCGCATTCCTGTGGCGATGATGAGCTTGAAGTAGGTTTCGTACTTGATGCTCTCGTCCTCCAGCGCGGCGATGATCTTCTGCGCCGTTTCCTCGTCCGCAATCTTTTTCTCACATTTGCGCCCGGCGTAGCGGTAGGTGCGCCACGCCGGATTATGCGAAAGAAAGCCACCCTCCACGGCATCAGAGAGGATGCTGCACAGTGTCGCGTGCACGCCCTCAATGGTGTACTCGGAGAGTGGCTTTTTCGTGTCGGGACTGATGACTTTTCGCAGCTCTGCATAGAAATTCCGGAAGTGTTCCGGTCGTAGATCGGTGAGCTTGTAGTGCCCCAGCGCCGGGAGGATGCGTTCGATGTCCTGCCGGTCACGGCGGATGGTGGACTTGGCCAGCTTGCCGGGAGCGATGTCTGTCAACCACAGGTCGATGTATTTTGCCAGCGTGAGATGCTGGACGGGCTGGGGCGTGTGGCGGCATTCCCGCTCAAAGAGGACGGCCTGCTCGTTGAGCCATTTTTCCACCTGCTTGGGCGTTAGTTCCTCCGGCGGGTGGACGGTTTTCTGCTGGGACTTGATGCGCTTGCCGTTGTAGTCATAGCCCATGGACACCACAATGAGATAGCTGCTGCCGCGCTTGCGGATGCTTGCCATAAAAATGACCTCTCTTTCATTTATTCTCAGTACAGTTGAGACTTATTTTGCAAGCACAACATACCGCAAGCGCATCGGCAAAGCTATCCTTAGTTTTGAGGAAAAATGATTTTCTACGAAAGCAACAATCATGCGCTGCGCCGCTTCGAGGAACGGGCGGCAAGATTGAAAATCTGTTCGCCGTCCGGGCGGAGCATGGTGAGCATGGAGTCAGCCGCCTGCTCCTTCTGCGCCTGCTGCGGGTGGCAGTAGGTGCGCTCTAAGAAGCCGGTGTCCGCGTGCCCCACGAGGTCTGCCACTGTCTGCTTGTCCACGCCGCAGTGCAGCAGCGAAGTCACGAAGTAGTGCCGCAAGGTGTGGAGGTGGTACTCCCGCGGAAAGCCGATGGCATCATAGATCTTCCGCAGCCGCTTGGTGAAGGTGTCCGGGTGGATGAGCTGCCCGTGTTCGTCAGTGAAGAGGTAGGGGCTGAGCTTGCGGCGCTGCTTGTCCGCCTCCATCTGCTTGCGGCGCTTGTAGGTCAAGAGAATGCCCCGCAGGTCGGAGGAGAGATAGACTTCACGGCTCTTGCCGTTTTTGGTGCTGCCTTCCACGATGCCCTTGCCGGGGACGCTGCTGCGGGAGCGGCTGACGGTGAGCAGCAGACCGTTTTGCGTAGCGGTGAAGTCCGACCATTGCAGAGCGCACAGCTCACCCCGGCGGCA
Source organism: uncultured Oscillibacter sp. (assembly GCA_900544615.1). Taxonomy (GTDB): domain Bacteria; phylum Bacillota; class Clostridia; order Oscillospirales; family Oscillospiraceae; genus Oscillibacter. The sequence continues at coordinate 51,527 of UQVS01000016.1, forward strand.
GCCGGTGTACATGGAGAGCAGATAGAACAGGCGGTAGTGACGCGGTTCCATTGCCAGCGCGTCCAGCAGCTTTTCCACCTCGCTTCGCGTGGGGATGCGCTGCACCGCGCGCCGCGGTGTGGGGAGGTCTAACATTCGCGCGGGATTTTTCTCGATGATCTCGTTGCGCTTGGCGTCGCTGAGCACGGCGGAGACCACGGAGAGGTACCGCTGCGCAGCGGATTCGTTGATGAGCCTTCCGTGGTGCTTGCGCTTGCGCAGCGCGGAGAGCATATTTTCCAGCGCCATCGGTCGGAGCTTATTGAGGCGGATGCCGCCGATCATGGGATACACCACCTCCAGCATTCGCCGGTATGCAGCGATGGTGCTGGGGGCGTATTTCGTCTGCCGCTTCAGCCAGCGGGAGGCGAATTCCTCGAAGGTCATCTCGCCGTCCTCGGCGTAGCCGGTCTTGAAGCTGCGCTCCAGCTCCTCGGCGGCGTGGGCGACATACTGCCCGATGCCGCGCTTGGGAACGCTGGGCGGGACTTGGATGGTCTTTGCCTTGCTGATCTTTTTGCCGTTGGGTCGGTAGCCGTTGCTGACGGTGATCTTATATCGCCGCTCATCTAATTGCTTGATGCTTGCCATTTTTAGAGTCCTCCCATCTCCTCATCCTGTTCATATTCGATCCTGCGCTGCTGCCGCACCGCACTCTCAAAGCTTACCTGACCGTTGGTGCGTTTCACCTCGTCCACGGCGTAGGCCCGCAGCTCCCGCGTGTGAATGGGATCGGCGCGGAAGTGGGCGGCGATGGTGTGGCACAGCATATTCAGTTCCACCGCGCACTTGAAGAGGATACGGCAGAGCCGATTGTTGTTGTCATCCAGCGTACCCTGAATGGCTGTGAGGATGGCCCGAGAGATGTAGGTCGTGTTGTCCTCGGTGCCGAGGTAGCCCATGTAGAACCGCAGGGCCTTATCCACAAATTCACTGCGGCTTTGACAGTTGTCTGCTTCCAGCCAGCCGTCCATGCGGCTGATCACGCTGGGGCGCAACCAGATCGTGGTACTTTTCTTGTTATCATCCATATTTCCTCTTTCCTTTCTGTGCCGTCGGTCAAAATCGCCGCAAAGCCCTGCAAACACGGGGCTTTGCCGAATGACCGACTGCGATTGTTCTGTAAAACCGCCAAACCGACGGCGGTTGGCGTTTCCCTGAAAAGCCCCACACTGCGGGGCTTTGTGGGCGGGCTGCGGGCGCTTGCGACTGCGGCCCTTTATCTTGTTATATTTTCGAACGGGGATATCACCCCACAAAACACCTTCAAAACCGGTATCAACGCCCCTTGAGGGAGCGATGATATAATATC
>UQVS01000017.1 GCA_900544615.1 uncultured Oscillibacter sp.
GGGCCTGCGTTTCGCTATCCGTGAGGGTGGCCGTACCGTTGGTTCCGGCGTCGTCATTGAGATCGACGAGTAATTCTCACAGCTTATGAAAAGGACTGCCGCAATGCGGCAGTCCTTTTTTATAAGCAATAGGATGATCCGGTGCAAAAAGGACGACCGCTGTCAAAGGTGTCCCGGCCCAGCAGAAGCCGTACCGCATGGAAAAATCTCCGTATATCATCAAAACCACCGGCAATCCCGGTGATTTTCCTGACACAAATAACGCGAAGCCAGCCCAACGTGGGCTGGCTTCGCGTCGTTACGCATGATCTATGGAATCCAAGGCAGAATCATGCAGCCTGCCTTAGAAAATAGATCGGATCTATCGCAGAGTGCGGGGAAAATGACTCTCTGACCCTTGCGGCACCCATGCGTGGGAAGAATCGGGGAGTAGCTGCATAAGAGGTAGGCTCTATTAGCCCGCCCACGGTTCAGTCAAACTTCCAATGGGAGATGTCCGTGTCAACCTCGAAGGAAGCGACGGTATCCGTTCCGTTGCTGCCGGGAAAAACCAGAGACTTTTCATCGCTGTCCAGCGTCAGTGGCCAATCGCTGGGGCAGATGCTTTTCCGGCCGTATTCATCGGTAAAAACTGCGGCATATTCCAGAAGATCCCCGGAGGCAAAGGGGACGGACAGCGGCTCCAGTCGGTAAAACTCGGCAGTCTCATCGTAGCCGGAGTAGCTTGTTTGCTCGTCGGCACGGATGGGCTACGCCCAGGCAATCAGCTGCTTATTCTTGAAAAGCCCCACCTGCGTGGAGACCGCCTCTGCCCGCGGAACGAAAACATTGTCAGGCTTTGTATTCATGCTCAGGAGAAATTCAATGGGTTCCGGCAGGGTCAGCGTACCGTTTTCCACAGCAGCCCGCCCCTGAATATCTGCATCCAAAAGCATCTGAACTTCCGGCAGAGAGCCGGAGTACAGCCCGGTATAGGTTTGCAGCGGCTGCGTCTGGCGGGTGCCGTCCGGCAGGACCAGCAGGGCAGAGAGGGCGATATCATCCGTCAGGGGAATGGACAGCGCGGCAGAAAAACGCTGGTTGGTGCCGTCCTCTCCGGCCTTGCCAACCACATCGCTGGAAATTTCACCATTTTCGGCCAGAAACTCTACCGTCATACCCTCCACAAAGGTTTTGGGGACGACAGCCACAGAAAAGGTCACGGTATTGGCCTTGAGGTCGCAGGTCACAATGGAGGCTTCAGCGTCTGTGACCAGACTGTTCTGCTGCGTGAGGATCTCCTCCACCTGACTGGAAATGCTGTAGACCTGATTGGACACACTGCTTTCCATCTGATTGATCCGATTGTAAACGCCGTCAAACTGCCGGTCAATGCTCTGATAGGCGCGGTGGGCGGCATACAGCACCATCAGCGCTGCCAGTACATAGGGCCATTTCTTTCGGGGCTTGGGGGCGGTCTGGGCAGCGATGTACCGCTCGGTGATCTCCTCTACCATTTTCAGCTGTGCGTCGGTCAGCTCCCGGCTGTCCGGCGCAGGCGGCGCTTCCGGAGCTTCCTCCACGCCGAGGAGCCAGCCCACGGTGACGCCGAACCGGCGGCTGAGGGCCACCAGCTTGTCGATCTCCGGCAGGGCGGCGTCTGATTCCCATTTATAGATCGACTGGCGGGAAACGCCCACCTCCTCGCCCAGTGCTTCCTGCGAAAGTCCGCTTTCCTTCCGCTTCTGTGCGATCCGCTGGCCTGTTGTCATACGTGTCACATCCTTTCGTGAGAACAGTATCGCCGAAAACAGGGAAAAAGGCCACCAATTTTCCGGGAAAATCTGTAAACTGTGGGTTTACATATCCCAAAATCACGGGATCTGCTGCTGATTTCTCAGGTTTTTGCCGCCTATGGATGAGATACGGATACAGGAAATTACAGTTTCTTCTCGTACAGGTTCAGGGGGCGCTGGGAATCCCCCATGAAGAACGTGTCCACGGTGCCGGCGGCTTTGTAGCCCAGTGCGGGGTACATTCGGTTAGCGGGGAGATTTTCCGTGCCGGTATCCAGACGCAGAACGGTTTTGCCTTGCCGGCGGGCGGTATCCTCCGCGAAAGCCACCATCTGCCGGGCCAGACCCTGCCCGGCACGGGCGGGATCAATGGTCAGGGTATGGATTATAGCCACCTGCCGATCCTCCGCGGGAATCGTCCATGCGCCGTTTTGGTATTCCGGCAGCTGCTGGCCGTTGAGATTCATACTGCCCCAGACGCTGCCGGTCTCATCTACGCCGACGTACAGCGTTCCGGCGTCGAAAATGTTCCGGGCGGTGTCGGCAGTGGGATAGGCGCCCCGCTGCCAACCGGTATAGTGAATGCCGGTGGCATCCTCATGGTCCAGAATGGCTTCGTAGATGGCGGCCACGGCGGGCAGGTCAAGTTCATTGGCGAGACGGATCATAAAAAGTTTCCTCCTGTTTTGATTGGAATGAAAAGACGGGCGGGCGTAAGAAGCGCCCGCCCGTCAGTCTGTTGAAAAGCGTTATTCGGATTTTTCAGGATTTTCCGGCTGCTGTTCCGGGGCGGCATCCGGCGTCTGTTCCGCGCTGCCGGAGGTCTGCTCATCGGAAGACGGCTTCGGGGCCGCATCTCCGGCAGTGTCCTCCGGCGCTTCAATTTTCTCAGAGATCATGTGAACCTTTCTTGCGGCAGGCTCAATGACCTCCGGCTGAGAGGGACGGAAGCCGCTCTCATGAGCCAGCGTGGAGGCATAGGCGTCCTCCACGGTGGAGGGATCCCGGCCTTCGATGATGGCCACCATCTCCGCGCCGGTGATGGTCTCCTTTTCCAGCAGGTAGGCCACCACCTTGTCCATGTCCGCCCGGTTGTCCCGGATGATGTTCACGGCGTCGGTGTAGCACTTGTCCAGAATGTCCTTCACGGCCTTGTCCATGGCTGCGGCAGTGTCCTGCGCGCAGTCCAGACCGTAGCCGCCGTCCAGATACTGGCTGCGGCGGGAGGCCAGCGCCATCATGCCGAACTCATCGCTCATGCCGAACATGGCCACCATGTTCCGGGCCACCTGCGTGGCCTCCTGAATGTCCTGCGACGCGCCGTTGGTCATGGTATTCAGCACTACTTCCTCTGCGGCGCGGCCGCCCATGGAGACAGCGATCTTGGCCATCAGTTCGTCGCGGGTACGCAGCTCGGTCTTATCCTCCTCCGGCATCAGCAGGGTATAGCCCAGAGCGCCCTGGGTATGGGGAACGATGGTGATCTTCTGCACCGGCTCCGTGTTTTTCTGCTTGTAGGCCACCATAGCGTGGCCTACCTCATGGTACGCCACCAGCTTCTTTTCAAATTCCGTCAGGACGCTGCCCTTTTTCTCCGTACCGGCAATGACCAGCTCGAAGGCTGCCAGCAGATCCTCCTGCGTTACCAGCTTGCGGCCCTTGCGGACAGCCCGGAGGGCGGCTTCGTTGACGAGGTTGGCAAGATCGGCGCCTACGCAGCCGGCGGTAGCCAGCGCCACTTTTTTCAGGTTGACATCCTCCGCCAGCTTGATGTTCCGGGTGTGAACCTGAAGGGTCGCCAGACGGCCCGCCAGATTGGGCCGGTCGATGATGATGCGGCGGTCGAACCGGCCGGGACGCAGCAGGGCCTGATCCAGAACCTCAGGCCGGTTGGTGGCGGCCAGCAGGATGATGCCCTTGGTGGGGTCGAAGCCGTCCATCTCCGCCAGCAGCTGGTTCAGGGTCTGCTCCCGTTCGTCGTTGCCGCCGAAGCGGCCGGAGTCGCGGGATTTGCCGATGGTGTCGATCTCGTCGATAAACACGATGCAGGGAGCCACCTTGCTGGCCTCTTTGAAGAGGTCACGGACACGGGAAGCGCCTACGCCCACGAACATCTCCACAAAGTCGGAGCCGCTGATGGAGAAGAAGGGAACGTTGGCCTCACCGGCCACAGCCTTGGCCAGCAGCGTTTTGCCGGTACCCGGAGGGCCAACCAGCAACGCGCCCTTGGGGAGCTTGGCACCGATGTCGGTATACTTTTTGGGGTTGTGCAGGAAGTCGATGATCTCCGTCAGGGATTCCTTGGCCTCGTCCTGACCGGCTACGTCCTTGAAGGTGACGCCGGTCTGCTTTTCCATGTAGACCTTGGCGTTGGCTTTGCCCACGCCGCCGATACCGCCCATGCCGCCCATGCCTTTTTTGGCCATGATCCGCATGACCAGAGAGAACATCAGCATGATGAAGGCAAAGGGCAGAATGAAGTTGATGGCAAATACCAGGAGCGGGCTCATCTGCGGCTCATACTTCACATCGTAGTCCTGAATCCCGGCCTCATGCATCCGCTCCACCAGCGTGTCGTTGGTCTCCATTTTCACGGTGAAGAGCTTCAGGGAAGCCGTCTGCTGCTTTCCGGCGGAATCCGTGTAGGTATAAACTGCGTCGCCGTCCGTATCCGTGGACTTGGTGTAGGCCACGCCGTCCTCATCGGTATAGACGTAGCCGTCCTTGGGGGTGATATACAGCAGGCCCTCGGAAGAATCCACGGAGACGTCCGCAACCTGCTTGTCCTCCGTCATGGCGACGAAGTCGCTGTATTCGATGTTGATGTTGGAGGCCTGCCGCCCGGCGGTGCCCATGTAGCTGCTGGTGCAGTAGAACACCAGCGTCAGAGCCAGCGCCCACGCCACCAGCTTGCCTGCGCCCAGCAGGTTGCTGTTGCGGTTGCCCCGCCGGTTCTTGTTGTTTTTATCGTTCTGGTCCATGAAGAACTCCTTTCAGAGTGTGTGAAATCAAAAGGCAGTATAGCACAAACCCGCTGAAATCACAAGGAAAAGCGCCGGACAATTCATAAACTTTCTGTGAATTTCCCCGCCGGAAGCGCAGAAAGCTTTTTTGAAAATCATCTTTATTGTGCCGGGGTTGTGTGCTATACTGAAAAGGCAGTATTGTACAGATTCTGACAGATTCCAAGATTTGAGAGGATTTTTATATGACGGACGAGAGAAAAGACCAGTTGACCGCCGAGGCCGACGGCCTCATCGAAGGCCGCAACGCGGTGATCGAGGCCCTGCGGACGGAAGCCAGCATCGATAAGATTTTCATCCAGAAGGGGGAAACGGACAAGACTCTGGGACATATCGCTTCCAAGGCCCGCGCGGCGGGCATCGTCGTGGTGGAAGCCGACCGGCGGAAGCTGGACGGCATGAGCCGCACCCATGCCCATCAGGGGGTCATCGCCTTGGCGGCGGTGCGGGAGTACGTCAGCGTGGAGGATATTCTGGCGGACGCGGCGGCAAAGAACGAAAAGCCCCTGATCGTCGTGTGCGATGAGATCTCCGATCCCCATAATCTGGGCGCGATTATTCGGACGGCCTACTGCGCCGGCGCCCATGGCGTCATCATCCCCAAACGCCGCAGCGCGGGGCTGACCAGCGTGGTGGCCAAGACCTCCGCCGGCGCGGTGTCCCACATGAAAGTGGCGCGGGTGCCCAATATCCCATCCCTGCTGAAAGACCTGAAAAAGCAGGGCGTCTGGGTGTTCGGTACGGCGGCTGACGGTACCACCGGCCTTTACGATGCGGATCTGAAAGGCCCTGCGGCCATCGTCATTGGCAGCGAGGGAGACGGCATGACCCGCCTGGCTGCTGAAAACTGCGATTTTCTGGTGAGCATCCCCATGAAGGGGGATCTGAACTCCCTGAACGCCAGCGCTTCCGCAGCGATCCTGCTGTATGAGGCGGTGCGCCAACGGATGCAGGGCTGAGGGAACACGAAAGAGGAATCACTGTGTCGAAGGAACAGGAAAATAAAATAGAGCGCGAAGAAAACTGGGATGTGCCGCCTTCGGACGAGGAATATACCTTAGAGGAAATCCTGGCAGAATACGGCAGCAGCCGCCAGCAGAAGATTCTGGAGGAAGTGGAGCGGGAAGCAGAGCCGGAGACGGTATCAGAGCCTGCGCTTCCTGCGGAACCGGCGGCGCCTGCCGCGGAAGAACCGCCCGCAGCGGAGCCAAAGCCCGCAGCGGAGCCAAAGCCCGCACGGATGCTCTGGGCCAGCAGACGCATGGCTCATGCGGAATCAGAGCGGGAGGCAGAACTGCCGGAGGAGCCGGAAGAATCGGACGAGCCGGAGAACGAGCCAGAGGACGGGCCGGAGGAGTCCCGCTTCCTGAGTCTGGAAGAGCTGGTCGGCACCACGGTGGGCGCAGTCATGGAGGAGCATCGGGAACCGCTGCTGAAGCCGAAGCGGGGGTTGTTCTCCCGGAAGCGGCAGCAGGAGGACACGGAGCAGTTCTACGATCCCATGGACGCGCCGCCGCCTCCCAAGCCTGTGACCGAGGCGGACACCATTGGAGACGAGCCGGAGCTTAGCGAGATCGCCGCGGAGTACCGGGAGGATTCTCAGGCGCAGAGCCGCCCGCTGATCTGGGCGCTTCTTACGGCGCTGGTGCCGCTGGCGGCTTTGGCGGCGGAGCAGTACGGGGTGAACATCCCCTATTGGACGGGGGACGGTGAATTGCAGTGCGTCGTTGTGCTGGCACTGCTGCTGATCAATCTGGTGCTGTGCCGTCATGTGCCGGTTTACGGGTTCCGGCGGCTCCGGGAAAAGCGCTGCACCGGCGCACTGCTGGTAACGCTGGCGGCGGCGGTATCTGCGGCGGACTGCCTGCTGTGCCTGTTCCATACCGGACGGGCTGCGGCGGTGCCCTATGCGCCGGTGGCGTCGGCGGCGCTGTTTTTTGCTCAGTGGGGCATCAGCCGGGAGAACCGGGGCAACAGCGACAGCTTCCGGATGGCCTCACTGGATGACAACCCGCCCTATCTGGTAACGGAGACCGGCCGGGGAGCCTGCAAGCAGAAGGGCAGCCTCCGGGGCTTTTACACCACTGCCAGCCGGACGGATTACGCATCCCGGCTTCAGGCGGTATTCCTGCCGCTGATTCTGGCGGCGTCGGTGGTGTTTGCGGGGCTTACTTCCTTGGGAGAGGGCCGGGGGGCGGATTTTCTGCTGAATCTGTCTGCGATCCTGACGGCGGGGGCCACGTTTTCCCTGCCCCTCTGCTGGGGGCTTCCGTGGGCAAGGCTGACCCGGCGGCAGCAAAAAAGCGGCTGCGCCGTGGCCGGATGGGACGGCGCGACCCGGATGGGCAAGCGCCGCAGCCTGATCCTGACGGATATCGATCTGTTCCCGCCGGGGACCATCCGGCTCAACGGCGTGAAGGTCTACGGCGAGGAGCTGAGCAAGGCGGCCGCCTATGCCGCCGCCGCCGCCCATGGGGCAGGCTGCGGGCTGGCGCGGGTATTCGACGGCCTGGCGGTGGGCGAAAACGCCCCCAGAGAGACCGCACAGGATCTCAGCTTCTATGAGCAGGGCGGCTTCGGCTGCACGATCCACGGCGAGTCCGTCCTGCTGGGAACGGCGTCGTTCATGCGGAAGCAGGACGTGCGCCTGCCCGGCAATATTAACCTGAAAACCGGCGTGTTTCTGGCCATCGACCACCAGCTGGCGGCGGTGTTCGCCGTGAAATATGAGGCTGCGGAGAATGTGGATTACGCCCTGCGGACGATGCGCCGCAGCCGCATCACGCCCATTTTGGCGGTGCGGGACCCCAACATCACCCCGGCGCTGCTGAAGCGGAAATTTTCCAAGCGCATCAAAGTGGAATACCCGGATCTGACCGACCGGGTGGCCCTCAGCGAAGCGGAGGAGGACCGGGGACTGCCCCGCGCCCTGCTGCTGCGGGAGGGCCTGCTGCCCTATGCGGAAGCCGTGGTAGGCAGCCGCCGTCTGCGGACGGCGGTGCGCCGGGCGTCGTGGCTGTCTCTGCTGGGCAGCGGCACAGGCGTGCTGCTGACGGCCTATCTGGTGTCTCTCCAAAAATTCGACCTGCTGACGCCCCTTTCTCTGACGGTGTTCCTGCTGTTGTGGACGCTGCCGGTGCTGCTGCTGAGCGATTGGACGGGCCGCTATTGACACTTGACAAAAGAAAGTACCGGGAGACGGAGGTTTTGTCCGCCTCCCGGTACTTTTTCTGCCCGGAAGAGACAAAACCTCCGCTTTTTCGGAAAAAACTCTTTTTGCAAGACCTGACAAAAATGCAGCAGCCTTTTTGCCCACCCCTCCAAAATGTAATATCTTACAAAAAAGCGGTTGTATTACCGGCAAAAAAGCATTATAATTAACACATTGAAACTGCACAGTCTCAATGAGTTGACGATTTTTCAGCGGCTCTTCCGGCCGTGTCAACAGCATCAACATAAGGAGTGGAATGAACATGAGCTATTCAGTACAGAACATCCGCAACGTCTGCCTGCTGGGTCACAGCGGCAGCGGCAAGACCTCTCTGGCAGAGAATCTTCTGTTTATGACCGGCGTCATCGAGCGTCAGGGCCGGGTTGCTGACGGAAATACCGTGTGCGACTATGATCCCGAAGAGGTCAAGCGTCAGATTTCTCTGTCCACGGCTGTGGCCCCCATCGATTATAAGGGCTGCCGCATCAATGTGCTGGATACGCCGGGCGCGTTCGACTTTTCCGGCGAGGTCATGGAGGCCCTCCGGGCCGCTGACGCCGCTATCATTGTCTGCTCCGCCAAGGACGGCGTGTCCGTGGGCATGGAGAAGGCATGGAAATACTGCGAGGAGCGGAATATGCCCCGCTTCGTCTACATTTCCAAGACCGACGAGGACAACAGCGACTACAACGCCACCTTTGACGCCCTCCGGGAGCGCTTCGGCAAGAATATCGCGCCGGTGGTGGTTCCCATCTGGGACGAGAACAAGAAGGTTACCGGCATTATCGATGTGCTGAACAAGCGCGCCTATGAGATGCAGGGCGGCAAGCGCGTGGAGATCGAGGTTCCTGAGGATAAGGAAGCCGTCATCACCGAGTTCAACGACGCACTGAAGGAATCCGTGGCAGAGACCAGCGAGGAGTTCATGGAGCGCTTCTTCAACGGCGAGGACTTTACCTATGCGGAAATGGCGCAGGGGCTGCGTCAGGGCGTCCGGGAGCTGAGCATTTTCCCGGTGCTGTGCGGCAGCGCCGTGGCAGGCATGGGTTCTCTGATGCTGCTGGACAACATCGTGGAGCTGCTGCCCTCTCCTGAGCAGGGCAACTACCACAAGGCCACTCTGGCGGACGGCTCCACAGAGGAGTTCGTGGTTTCCGCCGGCGGCGTTCCCTCTGCCTTTGTGTTCAAGACCGTTTCCGATCAGTACGGCAAGTACTCCTTCGTGAAGGTGCTCTCCGGCTCCATTACGCCGGATATGACGCTGGTCAACGCCCGTACCGGCGACAACGAGAAGCTGGGCCGCCTGTACACCATGCGGGGCAAGAAGGCCATTGAGGTCAAGGAGCTGATGTGCGGCGATATCGGCGCCATCGGCAAGATGGAGAAGGTCAAGACCGGCGATACCCTGTGCGACAGCCGTAAGGTCGTGGCGCTGAAGGGCATCCCCTTTGCGGAGCCGTGCTATTCTGTGGCCATTGCCCCCAAGACCCGCGGTCAGGACGACAAGGTGGCGCAGGGCCTTACCCGTCTCAACGAGGAGGATCCCTCCTTCACCGTGGTCAACAACGCCGAGACCCACCAGATGGTGCTCTCCTGCGCCGGCGATATGCAGGTGGATGTGCTGGTCAGCAAGCTGAAGAGCCGGTTCAACGTGGAAGTGGCGCTGAGCCCCGTCCGCGTGGCTTACCGCGAAAAGATCCGCAAGACCGTGCAGAAGCAGGGGCGCCACAAGAAGCAGACCGGCGGCAGCGGCCAGTTCGGCGATGTGTGGATCCGCTTTGAGCCGCAGACTGAACAGGACGACATGATCTTTGCCGAGGAAGTGTTCGGTGGCTCTGTGCCGAAGAACTACTTCCCCGCCGTGGAAAAGGGCCTGCGGGAAGCCTGCGCCCATGGCCCGCTGGCAGGCTACCCTGTGGTGAACCTGAAGGCTGTTCTGTACGATGGCTCCTATCACCCTGTGGACTCCTCCGAAATTGCTTTTAAGACGGCGGCGCAGCTGGCCTTCAAGGCCGCTCTGCCGGAGGCCAACCCCTGCCTGATGGAGCCTGTGGGCGAGTTGAAGGTCACTGTGCCTGACAGCTACATGGGCGACGTCATGGGCGACCTGAACAAGCGCCGGGGCCGCGTTATGGGAATGGATCCCGCCGGCAACGGCGAGCAGGTCATCACCGCCGAGGTTCCTATGGGCGAGATGAGCACTTACGCCATTGACCTCCGCTCCATGACCCAGTCCCGCGGCACCTTCACCCTGCACTTTGTCCGCTATGAGGATTGCCCCCCTGCGGCGCAGGAGAAGGCCATTGCCGAGGCCAAGGCCCGGAACGAGGAATAAGGCTTCCTGTGGGGAGCCGTGTCGGTGAAGCTTCGTGAAAAACGGCGGCGCAGGGACGCACCGGCGCTGAAAGTCTGACTTCCATGCGCGGAAGCCCAGCGCATCGCATATACCGTGTAAAACCAGACGGCCGGGGGATTCATCCCCCCGGCCGTCTGTACTCATGGAGAAAAAACGCACCGGCGTGAGCCGGCGCGTTAGCTGTTCAGGGGGTGTCGATGTGGTTCTGGATGCGCTGCATGATCATCTCCAGCGCCACCAGATTCTGCCCGCCTTCCAGAACGATGATGTCCGCGAATTTCCGGCTTGGCTCCACATACTGCTCGTGCATGGGCTTGACGGTGGTGAGATACTGGGTGACTACGGACTGGAGGGTGCGCCCCCGCTCCTCCACGTCCCGCAAGGCTCGGCGGAGAATGCGGACGTCGGCATCTGTTTCCACGAAAATCTTGATGTCGAACATATCTCGGAGCGTGGGATTCTGAAAGATCAGGATCCCCTCCACAATAATGACCTTGGTGGGGAGGATCTCCCGTGTTTTGGCGGTGCGGTTATGCTCCACATAGGAGTAGACGGGACACTGGATGGGGCGGCCCGCTTTCAGTTCCTTCAGGTGTTCGATCAGCAGATCCGTATCGAATGCAGCGGGGTGGTCGTAATTGACTTTGGCGCGCTCCTCCAGCGTTTTGCCGTCCTGACGCTTATAGTAGCTGTCATGGCTGATGACCGAGACCTCCGGGCCGAAATGCTCCTTCAGATGCCGGGTGAGGGTGGTTTTGCCGGAATCGGTGCCGCCGGCGATCCCAATGAGAATGGTGCTCATGCTGCGGGCCTCCAGACGTTTGTTTTTTGGGGGAAAACAGGGAAAAATCCATCATTCAGGATGAAATACAGCAGCCTGTTTTCCCTATCATTATAGAGGGGCAGTTCCATGAAAGCAAGGAAAAGTATGAAATTCCTGTGAAATCGACACGGGTCTACTTGACGGCATCTATAAAAATCGGTATTATGTAAAGTATGAAAGCACAGGACTGCCGTATATGGAATGGCGGCGCTGATGAAATAGATAAAGGAGAAGAAACATGGCGATGAAACGCTGCCCCGATTGCGGGGAAAAATACTCCGACAGCTATAAATACTGTCCCTTCTGCGAGGAAGAGGAGATTTTGAAAGAGGGAAAAGGCCGCGGCATCCGCCGGGCCAAGCAGAGCCGCAGCTTCAGCCTGCTGACGCCGGTGCTGATCGTGCTGATCCTTGTGATGGCAGGGCTGCTGATGTTCCTGCTGCGAAGCGACAAGCAGCCCACCGAGCCGGTGACGCCCCAGCCCGGTGTGGAGACGCCGGTGGAGCCGGGAACTGACACGGAACCGGGCAGCACGGATTCCGACGGGACGGACAGCACCGATCCCGGCACCATGCCGGATGAGCCGGACTCCAACACGCCTTCCACGCCCACAACGCCTGACACAAGCTCCGACACCAGCGCAGCCGGCAGCGAGGCGACCATTGTGAATGCGGCAACCGGCGTGAATGTCCGGCCGGATGCCAGCACCAACGGCGCAGCCATTGCGTCCCTGAAGAACGGGGATAAGGTGCAGGTGGTGCGGGACGCCGGAAACGGCTGGTATGAGATCACCTTCTCCGGCCACGGCGGCAAGGACACCAGCGGCTATGTGAAGGGCGAGTTCCTGTCCGTCACGGCAGGCAGCTCCACAACCACCACGACGACGACTACGACTACGACCACAACCACCACATCCGGCGGCAGCCTGAAAACCGGCAGCGCCAGAGTGAGCAACGCGGCGGGCGGCGTGAATGTCCGTCCCGGCCCCAGCGCCAGCGGCACGCCAGTGGCCTCTCTGAACAACGGCGACGAGGTTCAGATCGTCAAGAGCGCGGGAGACGGGTGGTATGAGATCACCTTCAAAGGCCCCGGCGGTAAGGACACCAGCGGCTATATGAAGGGCGACTACCTGACCAACAGTTAAGCGCGGAATCCAATTTGGCCCCCGGACAGAAGGTCCGGGGGCTTTTCTGTAAAAAATGAGGCGGCGTTGCCAATTCCGGCGAAGCGTGATAGAATAGACAAAAATCATCCGGCAGCCGCCGCTTTGAAAGGAGCTTTCATGACCACAAAAGACTATCGGGAGCGATCTGCCCTGCGGATCTTCCTGTCCTACTTCAAGCCCCACCGGGGCCTTTTTATTCTGGATATGATCTGCGCGCTGATGATCGCGCTGATCGATCTGGCGTTTCCCTATATTTCCCGCTGGTGTATGTATGAGCTGCTGCCCCAGAGCGCTTACCGCACCTTTTTTGCGGCGATGGGCGCTGTGGGCATTGCCTTTGCAGTGCGGGCAGTGCTGACCTATATCATCGGCTACTACGGCCACACCTTTGGCATTTTAGTGGAGGCGGACATCCGCCGGGATCTCTTTGAGCATATGCAGGAGCTGGATTTTGGCTATTATGACCGCAACCGCACCGGTGCGCTGATGAGCCGACTGACCAGCGAGCTGTTTGAGATCACCGAGCTGGCTCACCATGGCCCGGAGGATATTTTCATCTCCGGGGTGACGATCGTCGGCGCATTGGCCATCATGTTTACCATTCAGTGGCGGCTGGCCCTGGTGATCGCGGCCATTCTGCCGGTGTTTTTCGCGGTGGTGTGGATGTGCCGCCGCTCCATGAGCGAGGCGTCCAAGCAGGTGAAGCAGAAAACCGCCGTCATCAACGCGGGCATTGAGTCCGGCATTTCCGGCATCCGCACGGCCAAGGCCTTTGCCAACGAGCAGGAGGAGCTGGAAAAGTTCAACGATTCCAATAATGTCTACAAGACCTCCAAGCGGGAGTTCCACAAGGCCATGGGCCGCTTCAACGCAGTGATGGAGTTCTTCCTGTGCATCCTCTCTGCCGCAGTCATCACCGTGGGCGGATTCCTCATCATGCGGGGGCAGATGAACACGGTGGATCTCATCACCTTCAGCCTGTATATCGCCACCTTCGTGAACCCTGTGCGGCGGCTGTCCAACTTTTCGGAGCTGCTGGCCAACGGCACAGCCGGCTTCGGCCGCTTTCTGGAGCTGATGCGGACGGAGCCGCAGATGAAGGACGCGCCGGACGCGGCAGAGCTGCGGGACGTGAAGGGACAGGTGGACGTGGATCACGTCAGCTTTGCCTATGAGGGGGATCTGGACGTGCTTCACGATGTGGATCTCCACGTCGGGGCAGGGGAGACGCTGGCGGTGGTCGGCCCCTCCGGCGGCGGCAAGTCCACCCTGTGCCAGCTGATCCCCCGGTTTTACGATGTGACGGAGGGCAGCATCCGCATTGACGGGCAGGACGTCCGCCATGTGACCCAGCGCTCCCTGCGGCAGCAGGTGGGGGTAGTGCAGCAGGATGTGTTCCTGTTTGCGGACAGTATTCTGAACAATATCCGCTGCGGCAAACCAGACGCCACGGAAGAGGAGGTCGTCCGGGCGGCAAAGCTGGCAGAGATCTATGACGACATCGCCGCCATGCCCGACGGCTTTGACACCTATGTGGGCGAGCGGGGAACGCTGCTCTCCGGCGGACAGAAGCAGCGGATTTCCATTGCCCGGATCTTCCTGAAAAACCCGCCGGTGCTGATTCTGGACGAGGCGACCTCCGCACTGGACAGCGTGACGGAGGCCAAATTGCAGGAAACCTTTGAAAAGCTCTCTCAGGGACGGACAACGATCATCATTGCCCACCGGCTGTCCACCGTGCGGAACGCGGATCGGATCGCCGTGATCGAGAATGGTCGGGTGGCGGAGCTGGGCAGCCATCATGAGCTGATGGAAAAGAACGGCGCGTATGCCCAGCTGGTGCGGACACAGGAGTTACAGCATGGATAAGAGCAGATTGCTGGATCGGTGCGGCGCACTGGGAGACGACCGGGTGCTGCTGGCGCGGGTGCTGGACCGGGCGCAGCAGGCAGGCGAGAGGAACATCCCGTCGGCAACGGATTTCCTCAGCCCCGCCCAGCAGGTACAGGCCATGGATCTGCTTCACGCGGCGGGAATCCCGGAAACGGCCTATGTCCGCTGGGGCGGCTATGACGGCGCGGAGCGGGTGGTGCTTCAGTTCCTGCCAGACTGGATGGAGCCTGAAGACGCCGCGGCTTACAGTCCCATCCGCTGCCTGCGGGCAGGCTTCCGGGGGGAGGAAAAGCTGACCCACCGGGACTTTTTAGGCAGCCTCATGGGGATGGGCATTGTCCGGGAGAAGATCGGAGACATTCTGGTAGGGCCGGAGAGCGCCGATCTCATGGTGCTGGACACCGTGGCGGATTTTCTGGCGCAGAGCTGGGAATCTGCCGGACGGGCGAAGCTGCGCGTGGCGGAGATCGACCCCGGCTGTGTACACATCCCGGAGATCCATTTTGAAGAGCGGCGGGACACCGTGTCCTCCCTGCGGCTGGACGCGGTCTGCTCCACCGGCTTCCGCATGGCGCGGGGAAAGGCGGCGGAGCTGATCGAAAGCGGCCGGGTGCAGCTGAACTGGCGGGAGTGTACCAAGCCGGACAAGGCGGTTTCGGCAGGAGACACGGTCTCTGCCCGCGGGTTCGGTAAATTTGAACTGGCGGAAGTGGGAAGCCTGACGAGAAAGGGACGGATCCCCATTGGTGTAAAGTGTTATAAATAGGAGCATTATGAATTTGAGCGCGTAGACTGTACCGCCTTTGGCAATGACAGCTTTTCGGAAGGCGGTAGCTGATGACGGGAGACGATCAGTCACGCATTTGGAAACGTGCTGCTGACGGCTGGCACTTTGCCGGATGCATTCCGGCGATCCAGCGGCGAAACGGGTTGATTGAGACAATAGACCTTGTCTTTGAGCGGGAGACCGCAGAAAAGGAGTTATCATGGAACAAAAGCAGATCGATCGGATCAACGAACTGGCGAAGAAAGCCAAAAGCCCTGAGGGGCTGACGGAGTGGGAGGAGATGGAACGGGCCGCTCTGCGGCGGGAATACATCGACTCCGTATTGGGCAGCCTGAAAGGGCAGCTGGACAATACCTATATTGTGGATGCCAAGGGCAACAAAACAAAGCTGAAGAAAAAGGGTGAGTGACATGGGCGTGCTGTCAGGTCTGGAGCCGAAGCGGGTCCTTGAAATTTTTGAGGAGCTGTGCGCCATCCCCCACGGCTCCACTCACACCAAAGCCATCAGCGACTGGTGTGTGGAGTTCGGAAAAAAGCTGGGGCTGGAATGGTATCAGGACGCGGCCAATAATGTGATCCTCATCGCTCCGGCCACCGCCGGGTATGAGGACGCCCCCGCCGTGATTTTGCAGGGGCATCTGGACATGGTGTGCGAGAAAGAGCCGGACTGCGCCAAGGACATGGACGCCGAGGGGCTGGATCTCTTTGTGGACGGGGATGTGATCGGCGCGAAAGGTACCACCCTGGGCAGCGACGACGGCATTGCCGTGGCAATGGCGCTGGCGGCGCTGGAGGATGAAACCCTGTCCCATCCCCGGCTGGAGGCGGTGCTGACCACCGAGGAGGAGATCGGGATGCTGGGCGCGGCGGCGCTGGACGTGTCGCCGCTGCGGGGCCGTACTATGCTGAATATTGACTCCGAGGTGGAGGGCGTGTTCACGGTGGGATGCGCCGGCGGAAGCCGGGTGTCCTGCCGCCTGCCGCTGGTGCGGGAACCCTTTGCGGGAGAGACGCTGACCCTCCGGGTTTCCGGGCTGGCAGGCGGACACTCCGGCGTGGAGATCGACAAGGGCCGGGCCAATGCCAATCTGCTGCTGGGGCGGCTGCTGCGGGCAGCGTCCGGTGCGGCGGAGGTGCGTCTGGTGTCCGCCGCAGGCGGCAGCAAGGACAATGCCATTCCTGCGGCGGCGGAGGCGGTGCTTGTGTCTGCGGACGTGGAAGCGGTGCAGGCGGCGGTGAAGGAGCTGACCGAATCACTGAAAAAGGAGTACCGGGCGGCAGACCCCGGCCTGACGGTAACGGTGGAGCCGGGAGTGGCCCGGTGGCTGCCCATGGATGCAGCCACCACGGAAAAGGCGATCTGCCTGCTGCTTTGCCTGCCTAACGGGATTCAGGCCATGAGCATGGACATTCCCGGTCTGGTGCAGACCTCCCTGAATCTGGGAATCCTGGCCTGCGAGGAAGGGCAGCTGTCGGCGGATTTCTCCGTCCGCAGCAGTCTGGCCAGCCAGAAGCAGACGATGCAGGAGCGCCTGCGGTGCCTGACGGAGCAGATCGGCGGCCATGTGGCGATCTGGGGCGACTATCCCGCCTGGGAATACCTGCCGCAGTCCCCTCTGCGGGAGCGGATGACCCAGGTCTACCAGGAGCAGTACGGCAGGGAGCCGGTGATCGAAACGATTCACGCCGGTGTGGAGTGCGGCATTTTCAGCGAAAAACTGCCGGGACTGGACTGCGTGTCCTTTGGCCCGGATCTGACGGATATCCACACACCGCGGGAGCGGATGCACATTGCGTCCGTTCAGCGGACGTGGGCGCTGCTGCGGGAAGTCCTGAAGCGGAGCAAATGAGAGGTCCCCCGGCGGAGTTTTTCCGCCGGGGGTTGCTTTTTTCGGGGGAGTATGGTATTCTATTTGAAAATCATTCTCAAATTGCAAGGAGACCACTGTGAAAAAAATCTGGATGATCTTTCTGATCCTGGCTTTGCTGACGGGCTGCGGGGCGCCTGCCGCGCCGAAACCGGCAGACGGAAAACTGCATATTGTGGCAACTGTGTTCCCGGCCTATGATTTTGCGCGGGCTGCTGCCGGTGATTTGGCGGATGTGGAGCTGCTGCTGCCGCCGGGAACGGAGAGCCACTCCTATGAACCGACCCCGGCGGACATTCTGAGGGTGCAGAACTGCGACCTGTTTTTGTATCTGGGCGGCGAGTCCGACAGCTGGGTGGAGACGATTCTGGATGCGGCAGAGCCGACAGGACAGACGCTGGCCATGATCGACTGCGTGGAAACGCTGGAGGAGGAGCATACGGAGGGGATGCAGGAAGAGGCAGGGCATCACCACGAGGAACACGGCGACCATGACGACCATGACAACCATGACGACCACGACCATCTGGGAACGGTGACGGAGATTGACGAGCATGTGTGGACATCACCTGCCAATGCCGCCGCCATCACCCGGCGGTTCGGGGAGGAGCTGGCGGCGCTGGACAGCACACATGGGGCGCAGTACCGGGCCAATGCGGAAGCGTATGCGGCGCAGATCGACGCGCTGGATCAGGAATTCCACGACTTTTTTGACGCCCTGCCGGATCGGACGATCGTATTCGGCGATCGGTTCCCCCTGCGGTATTTTGCAGAGGAATTCCACCTGAACTACTATGCGGCCTTTCCGGGATGCTCTACCCAGACGGAGCCATCTGCGGCGACCATCGCGTTTTTGACGGACAAGGTGAAGTCAGAGCATATCTCCACCGTCTGGTATATCGAGTTTTCCAACCATCTGGTGGCGGACGCCATTGCGGAGGCCGCAGGGGCCGGAACCGCCATGTTCCACAGCTGCCACAACGTCGCCCCGGAGGAACTGGCGGGGGGAGAGACCTATGTGACGCTGATGGAGGGCAATCTGGAACGATTGCGGGAACGCATGACATAAAATCGGCAGCGCACCATTCTCTAACAAGAGAATGGTGCGCTTTTTCGGGAAGAGACGGATGAGGCGGGGCGGTTCAGGTACTGAAAAAAAGCCGGACGGTCAGAGCAGCGGCCAAAAACCCAGTGAGGTCTGCCGCCAGAGCGGCCGGTACCGTGTGTCGGGTGCGGACAATGCCCGCAGCGCCAAAGTAGACGGCGATGGTATAGAAGGTTGTTTCGGTGCTGCCCATCATCACGGCGGCCACGCGGCCGATATAGCTGTCAGGCCCGTGGGCTGCCATCAGGTCGCTGGCAACGGCCAATGCGCCGCTGCCGGATACGGGGCGGATCAGCATGAGGGGAGCGGTTTCCGGCGGAATTCCCAGTCGCTCCAGCAGGGGGGCGCACAAAGATGTCAGCAGATCCATGGCCCCGGAGGCCCGGAACATACTGACCGCTGTGAGAAGCCCCACCAGAGCCGGGATGATGTGCAGGAGGACGGTCAGGCCATCCTCGGCGCCGCGGGTCAGAGCCTCGTAGAGATTGATCCGCTTTCCCATGCCGCAGGCGGCGACAACGGCCAGCAGGAGCGGCAGAATCAGGGCGCTGAGATTCACAGGTGGCCTCTCTTTCGGCGGGAGAGGAAGCGGGCGGTCAGCAGGCCCACCGTTACGGAAGCGAGAGAACTGACCCACACGGCAGGGAGAATGTCAAAGGGGGCGGCGCTGCCGTAAGCGGCCCGGATGGAGGCCACTGTGGTGGGCAGCAGCTGGATGGAAGCGGTGTTCAGCACTACCAGCAGACAGAGCTCGTCGCTGGCGGTGCCGCCGCAGCCGCGGGCCATCCGGCAGGCGGCCTGAATTCCAAGGGGGGTAGCGGCGTTGCCAAGCCCCAGAAGATTGGCGGAGACGTTGGCGGAGACAGCGGCCAGCGTCTCGCTGTCCTGACTTGCCTGCGGCAGCAGACGATGCAGTAGGGGATGGAAGCATCCTGCGATTTTTTGGGAAAGACCGCAGGCGTTCAGAACTTCCATGACCCCGCTCCAAAGACAGAGAACACCTGCCATGGAGAAACTCAGCTCCACGGCGGATTGCGCCCCGTTCAGGGCGGCGGATGCTACATCATCCAGATTTCCGGTGTAAAGGCCGCAGAAAAGCGAGAGGATCACCATACCGGCCCAGATCCAGGAAATTGCCATCGTTCAACAACACCTCACGGCTTTTTCAGAAAGAAGCAGGAACAAAGGGAAAGGCGTACGCCGGTTCCTGCGGATAGGATGTGTTGAAACCTTATGCGGATGGGGTGACGGTTATTCTAAAAAAGTGTGGAATAGGCTGTATTTTGCATAATGCAGTTCATAACGGCACCCGGTTCGGGAAGGGCGGCGCGCCTGAGAGGCGAAGAATCGCCGCGAAGCGGGATTGGCCCGCACAATATCGCCTGTACACCAGTTGACAGCAGGCCGCAGGCATGATATCACATTTAACCTACGATTATACTATGTTTATCGGGGCGCGGAGGATGCAGCGCCTACCCATACAGAACTTTGATGCTCCGCAGACAGCGGAGCAATTTGACGTTTCGCGGTGTGACCGCATCGCGGATACGGACGGTCCGTCTGCCGGAAGCCGGGCCGGTGGAACGGATGCAGCGGGCAGGAGGGAGTACCATGATCTATCTGGACTATTCAGCCAATACACCGGCGGATCCGGCGGTGCTGGAAGCGTTTTGCCGCACGGAGCAGACCTATATCGGCAACCCCAACTCCACCCACTCCGCCGGACAGGCAGCGCAGGCGGAAATGACCCGCGTGACGGAGAGCATTGCGGGGCTGCTGCGCGTCAGTCCGGAGGAGATCATCTACACCTCCGGCGCCAGCGAGTCCAATAATCTTGCCCGCAAGGGCATTGTGCAGGTATCCCGGCATATCGGCAGGCACGTCATTTCCACAGCGCTGGAGCACTCCTCTGTAGGCGGCGCGCTGTCCGCCCTTCAGCAGCAGGGGTGCGAGGTGGATCTGGTGGATATCCGGCGGGACGGCACGATCGATCTGGAGCAGCTGCGGGAGCTTCTGCGAAAAGATACGGTGCAGGTTTCCGTCTGCGCGGTGGACAGCGAACTGGGAACCGTCCAGCCCATCCGGGAGATTGGAACGATTCTGAAAGAGTACCCCAACTGCCGCTTTCATGTGGATGCGACGCAGGCTGTTGGCAAGGCGGAGCTGGTGCTGGACGGCGTGGATACTTTTCATGCTCCAACTATGTGAAGGACTACCGCGGTACCTGCCTCACCCGCCGCTATATCCGTGCGGATGCGGTGGAAGCGGTGGTGGAAATGGAACTAAGGAGGCTTGCGGAATACCTCGTAGCCGATGAAAACCGCTTTGCCGAAATTCTTGCCCGCAGAAGCATTAAGCAGGTAGAGAGTGAAAAGAAAACAGTTCAGTCCGAGCTGCGAAAGTCAGAAATGCGTATTGAGATCATTCCCAAGCTACTGAAAACGCTTTATGAGGACAAGCTCAGCGGCAAGACCTCGGAGGATAACTACTGTGTTCTTTCGCAGGAATATTCCGATGAGCGTGAGCAGCTGCAAAAGAAGATTCTGAAGCTGCGCAGGAAGCTGACCGAAATGGGCGAAAAGGAAAACGATCGGGAAGAGTTCATCCATGCGATACGCAAGTTCATGGAAATGCGGACGCTGACCAAACAGGTGTTGAACGAGCTGATTGACCACATTGATGTGTACGAAACGCAGGGGACGGGCAAAAACAAAACCCAACGACTTGTCATCTACTACAAGTTCGTCGGGTATCTGGACATTGATCCCACGCAGTGCCGTCCGAACTACACCGCCGACATCCGCGAGGGTGTTGCCATAGAGTATATTTCCTGCGAGCCGCCGGAGAATCTGAAGGAGCTGTTCCCGGAGGGATACGGCGCGTGCGATGATTCTTTTGAGGAAGCAAAACCGGAGCAGGCGTAAACCTGCTCCGAGGATAAGGGTATTCAATCGAAGTATTTATTAAAAACTTGATTTACGGTTTCGACGTAAACGTTAAATGACGGATGATTATAATTTTGCCGACGAAGATACATGTTTTTCTTTTCAAGATATTCATCAATTACTTCGTCCCAAAGATGTTCGTCTTTGATGGCTGCAACTTTATCAAATAAGTTCCTTGAATCGGGCACTGAATTCCAGTAATACCTGTCCCAAGCAGTAACCCCGGTTTTCTCATGAATCAATCTATGGCAACCATTACGATCGTTGAATACTATGGCGAGATCAATGCTGAATTCGGTGTGATTACCTTTGGCAAAATACCGTTTTTCTGTTGTTAATACGGAAGTGGAATCCATGCAGTCATTCCATCCGTTTTTATTGAGAATCACATTAAACTGTTTGCGGATATATTCCTTAATTTCTCTACAGTTGTTGATGTTGATTTCAGAATCAATTATCATCAAATTATAATCGAGATCAATCGGTTCATTGGAATTTTGCGTGATAAGATTTTTTGCACCGCTGCCGACAAGGTGAGCTTTGACTTCCATAAGGGAATCGTTGTTAATGAGCTGAACAAGCTGGTTGATGATATTGGAGCATAAGTATTTCATATCTTTAAGAAATACCTTATCTTGAATATAGTGATACATAATAACAATCTCCTCTTCGCCCATGCCACCCATTCAGCGTTTTTCGCTAAATCATCATAGTATACTCACGAATGATGCCCGTGTCAATACTTTCAGGTAAAAAAGAAGCGGATGTAACTGAAATCAGTTACATCCGCTCGATATGGTGCGGGCGGCGGGACTCGAACCCGCACACCACTGAGGTAACGGAACCTAAATCCGTCGAGTCTACCAATTCCACCACGCCCGCATACATGAGCGGCAGAACTACCTGCCGCTATTTTATTCTCCTCTGATTTTTACACGGCGAGGAACCGAGGCGGAACGTAACGCTTGATCCGCATCTATAAAAACAGGATGGACCTGCTTTTACCAAAGAATGAGTACGGCGAATGATGGGGCGAAAAACCTTCACTGAGGTGACATCACCTAAATCTCGCATATCTACCAATTTCATCATGCCCGCATAGGAAGCGTTGGAAGATTTGGCCGCACATGATGCTGTAAAAACGTCCGGCAAAGGCGCCGCCATAATCCAACGGATACATTTTGCAGTATAACACAGTTTTCCCACTTGAACAAGTGAAATTTCCGCGTTACAATCAATGCATCTGAAAGAATCGAGGAATTTGCCATGCCTACGCCCCGTATCGCCGCTGTCCATGACCTCTCCTGCTACGGACGGTGCTCTCTGACCATTGCGCTGCCTGTCCTTTCGGCCATGGGCTGCCAGTGCTGTCCGCTGCCCACGGCTCTGCTCTCTGCCCACACCGGCTTTACCGGCGGCAGCTTTCTGGATTTGACGGACGAAATGACGCGCATTACGGAACACTGGGAACAGATCGGCCTGCGGTTCGACGGCATCTACAGCGGATTCTTAGGCAGCGCCGCACAGATCGATGTTGTGGAGCGGGTCATCCGCCGGTTCCGGGGCAGCAGCATGGTGATTGTTGACCCGGTGCTGGGAGATCACGGGAAGGCTTACCGCACCTGCACCCCGGAACTGTGCCGGGGAATGCGGCAGCTGGCGGAGCAGGCAGACGTTATTACGCCGAATCTGACGGAAGCGGCCATCCTGCTGGAGCGGCCCTATGAGGAAATTCAGGCCTGCGATGCGGCAGCTGTCGTCCAAAAACTCAGCAGAGACGGGCGGCGGTCTGTGGTCCTCACCGGCTACTCTGCGGCGGAAGGCCAGACCGGCGCGCTGTGTTTTGACCACCTGAGCGGTCAGGTGCAGGCGGTGCAGACATTCCGGGAACCGCAGGATTTCTCCGGTACCGGCGACCTGTTTGCCAGTGTCCTCACCGGTGGGCTGGTCGGCGGGATCCCGCTGTTTCAGGCGGCGCAAGCTGCGGCGGAATTTGTTCGGGCCTGTGTGAGCCGCACGCTGAGGGAGGGGCTGACCGAAACGGACGGCGTGGACTTTGAACCCCTTCTGGGGCAGCTGACAACCAGATAAAAAATTGGGGAAAGGCTTTGGCCTTTCCCCAATTTTTATGAGATTTTCTTTTCGGTCAGGTGTCGGAGAAGGAAGGAGAGCACGCCCCCACAGACTGCCAGTGCCACCACATGCCGCACAGTGTTCTCTGCGGTAAAATTCTCCTGCCACCAAACCTCGCCATACTCCAGAAGCCACCGGGCCAGCATTCCCAGAATGCCGCTCCCCACAATCAGCAGGATTTCCTTCCAGACTGGCCACTGCTGCGTACGGAACCAGCCGCCCAGCATAACCAGCACTGCGAAGCAGAATATAGCCAGCCCCGCTATGGAAGTTCCCAGCGGAAACAACGCATAGGAACTCATAGCCAGCCATAGGCAGACCAGCATATTCCCGATGATTTTTTTCTTCATGATACCTTACTCGTCCCGATAGCCGAGACTCCGCACATAGTTCAGGTTATCCCGCCAGTTTATTCCCATGAAATCGGAGATTTCATGGGAGTCCCTGATTTCACCTGAGCAGTCAGGCAAAGCCCGCCTGCTCCAAGGTTTTGCTCCGCAAAACGCTTGTACGCCGCTGACGCGGCGGCTCACTGCCGTTCGCAGAAAACCGGCATCGGTCATGCTATGTTTTACTCGTCCCGATAGCCGAGGCTCCGCACATAGTTCAGGTTATCCCGCCAGTTTTCTTTGACCTTCACCCAAGTCTGGAGGAACACCTTGGTTCCCATGAACTTCTCCATATCCGTCCGGGCCAGAGAACTGATCTTCTTCAGCATAGCGCCCTGCTTGCCGATGATGATGCCCTTGTGGCTGGCCTTTTCACAGTAGATGGTGGCGTCCACATCCACCACGCCGGAATCCCGCTCGGAGAATTTGGTGATCTCCACGGCGGTGCCGTGGGGGATCTCCTTATCCAGACACAGCAGCAGCTTTTCCCGCAGCAACTCACCCATGACCTGCCGTTCCGGCTGGTCGGTGGTCTCTCCGTCCGGGAACAGCTGAGGGCCTTCCTGTGCGTATTTCTGCAATTCCTGCATCAGATCGTCCAGACCGCTGCGGCTGTGGGCGGAGATAGGGATGATGGCGTCAAAACCGTCCCACGCCTCATTGTAGGCGGCGATCACCGGCAGTAGCTCCGCAGGCTCTACGGTGTCGATCTTGTTGATGCAGAGGATACAGGGAATCTTTTCCTCTTTGACCCGCTCAATCAGCGCCTTTTCCGGGGCGCCCACATGGGGGATGGGTTCCACCAGCAGCAGCGCGCAGTCCACGTCTGCCAGACTGGAGGTGACGACCTTCACCATGTAATCGCCCAGAGCGGATTTGGGCTTGTGCAGGCCCGGCGTATCCAGCAGGATGAACTGGGTATCGCCCCGGTTTACGATGCCGTAGATCCGATTCCGGGTGGTCTGCGCCTTGTTGGAAACGATGGCGACCTTTTCGCCCACCAGTGCGTTGGTCAGGCTGGATTTGCCCACATTGGGCCGGCCGCAGACGGTAATCATGGCGGTTTTCGTAATGTTTGACATAGGTGATCCTCAACTTTCTTTGAGCAATTTTGATCGTTGCAGTATTAAAATAGCATAGAATCCGCAAAAGTGCAAGTAATCAAAAGGCACGGCTATGCCGTCCCGGATTGAATCCCCATTTTCTTTTCGTCCCGTCGAAAAGAAAACGGCCATTCATGGTCAAAAGAAAAGGCGCTTGGGGATGAGTTGGCTTGCAAAAGGCCAACTCACCCATACGAAAGAGCGGCCGATACGTACTGCCGACAAAATCCAAAAATCTCCTGCTGGCTGCGCCGAAAGTCCGCAGATAGATTACGTGCATCCCCGCATCTGCGGATATGGCATTTATCGACCTGCAAAGAGAACCCCCTCCGCCTCCCTTTTCGCTGCTACTCCCATGCGCTCTCGGAAAATCACTTGATCTCCTGTTCCAATGTCTCAAATTCTCTTCCGGAGAAAAATTCATTCAACGTGATGCCAAAACCGTCGCACAGCTTTTTAATCGTCACAATGCCGGGATTCTTGCTGTTTCCATACAAGATGCTTTTAACAGTAGATGTGGACACACCGGATACATTGGCAAGGTGATTCACCGTCCATCCTCGCTCTCCGCACAATAAAATCAGTCTGTTGATCACCGCTGTTCTGGTATCCATGCCCAAGCCCCCTCGAAGTTTATCAACATCAATGTACGAGAGGCACTTGCACAAAGTAGTCTATATATGATACTATATAGGCGATATATAAACTGTACAGGGGTGATTTTATGCAGAAGGAGCAAGAATTCTACCGCTGTCTGGTGTCCGATGCCGCCGGTAGAATGCTTCTGAAAATCCGTGATATTTTAGCGGATGAAACACTCAACGATGAGGCTTGCTTTCAAAAAATTGAAGCAATTGCTTCCCTTTTCGAAGAAATGGGTATTTCTCCCGGTGGAAGACATGATTTCGGATAGCCGTGCAGCCTTTGGGTGGGGTTTCCAAAGGGGAAAGCGGCGAAGCGCCGCCTGCGGCGGATGAAGCGAGCCGCTTTCGAGGAAGCACCCCAGTTGCCAGCCGCTTTGCGTCTGGCAACCGGGCGGTGCGACGGTGTTCGGGCTCGCAAGCCCTCCCCTTTGTGTCGTTGTGGGTCCAGGGCGAAACGAAACGCCCTGGTGCTTTTCTTCCGGGGTGTGGGGTGGGTTCTTTTCCAGAAAAGAATGCGCCCCATATATTATTTCAGCATCCGTTTCAGATATTGCCCCGTAAAGCTGGCGGGGCAGGCCGCAACCTCCTCCGGCGTGCCGGTGACGACGATGGTACCGCCGCCGTCGCCCCCCTCAGGGCCAAGGTCGATGAGGTGGTCGGCGCACTTGATGACGTCCAGATTATGCTCAATGACCACCACGGTGTTCCCCGCGTCCACCAGCCGCTGCAAGACCTCCAGCAGCTTCCGCACGTCGTCGGAGTGCAGGCCGGTGGTAGGCTCGTCCAGAATATAGATGGTCTTGCCGGTGGCCTGCTTGCTCAGCTCCGTGGCCAGCTTCACCCGCTGGGCTTCGCCGCCGGACAGCTCCGTGGAGGGCTGACCCAGCTTCACATAGCCAAGGCCCACGTCCTGCAAGGTTTGTAACCGCCGTTTCAGCTTGGGCAGGGCGGAGAAGAACTCTACGCCTTCATCCACGGTCATATCCAGCACGTCGGCAATGTTTTTCCCCTTATAGCGCACCTCCAGCGTCTCCCGGTTGTAGCGCTTGCCCTTGCAGACCTCGCAGGGAACGAAGATATCCGGCAGAAAGTGCATCTCGATTTTCAGCAGGCCGTCGCCGGAGCAGGCCTCGCACCGTCCGCCCCGGACGTTGAAGCTGAACCGCCCCTGTCCGTAGCCCCGGCTCTTGGCCTCCTGCGTGGAGGCGAACAGATCCCGGATGTCGTTGAACAGGCCGGTGTAGGTGGCGGGGTTGGACCGGGGCGTCCGCCCGATGGGACTCTGGTCGATGTTCACCACCTTGTCCAGCTGCTCAATGCCCTCGATGCGGTCGCACTTGCCGGGGCGGACCTTCATCCGCATCAGCTCCGCGCCGAGGCGCTTGAAAAGCACCTCGTTGACCAGCGAGGACTTGCCGCTGCCGGACACGCCGGTGACCACTGTGAATGTGCCGAGGGGGAATTCCACATCGATGTGGCGGAGATTGTTCTCCGACGCCCCAACGACCTTCAGAATTTTTCCGTTTCCTGCACGGCGGGCAGCGGGAACTTCGATTTTCTTTTTGCCGGAGAGGTACTGCCCCGTCAGGCTGTCGGGGTTGGCCATGACCTCCGCCGGGGTACCTGCCGCCACCACCTGTCCGCCATGGACACCGGCGCCGGGGCCGATGTCAATGAGATAGTCGGCGGCTCGCATGGTGTCCTCGTCATGCTCCACCACGATCAGGCTGTTGCCCAGATCCCGCAGGTTCTGCAAAGTAGCCAGCAGCTTGTCGTTGTCCCGCTGGTGCAGGCCGATGGAGGGCTCGTCCAGAATATACAGCACTCCCATAAGGCTGCTGCCAATCTGGGTGGCCAGCCGGATGCGCTGGCTCTCGCCGCCGGAGAGCGTCCCGGCACTGCGGGCCAGCGTCAAATAGCCCAGACCCACGGATTTCAAAAAGCCCAGTCGGGAACGAATTTCCTTTAAAATGCGGTCGGCAATCAGCAGCTGCTGCTCCGTCAGCGTCAGGCCGTCCATCCATGCGAGGGCGTCCTCCACGGAGAGGGTGGTAAACTCATAGATGTTTTTGCCGCCCACCGTTACCGCCAGAGATTCCTTCCGCAGACGGCGGCCGCCGCACTCCGGGCAGGGACATTCGCTCATCAGCTCCTCCAGCTCCTTCCGGCTGGCGTCGGACTGGGTCTCCTTGTAGCGGCGCTCAATGTTGTTGCAGATGCCCTCAAAGGCCTGCTTCAGAACGCCCTTGCCGCGAGGCTGGTCATAGTGCAGCTCCAGCAGTTCGCCCTTGGTGCCGTAGAGGATGATGTCCTTTGCCTCGCGGCTGAGACTGTCCCACGGCTCCGTCAGGGAAAACTTGTATTTTTTGCTCAGAGCGTCAAAGTACATCCGGGAAATGCCGTCGCCCCGGACGTTGTTCCAGCCGCTGGCGCAGATAGCGCCGTCCAGAATGGATTTGCTGCCGTCCGGCACGATGATGGCCGGGTCGGCTTTCAGCTGGTTGCCGAGACCGGTGCAGGTGGGGCAGGCGCCGAAGGGGTTGTTGAAGGAGAACATCCGGGGGGTCAGCTCCTCCATGGAGATGCCGCAGTCCTCGCAGGCGTAGTTCTGGGAGAAGGAGAGATCCTTCTCCTCCCGCAGAAGGTTGACGATCACCAGTCCGCCGGAGAGCTTGGCAGCGGTCTCCACGCTGTCCGTCAGCCGCTGGCGGATGTCGGGCCGGATGATGAGCCGGTCCACGATGATCTCGATGGAGTGCTTTTTGTTCTTTTCCAGCTTGATCTCCTCGTCCAGCTCGTAGAGACTTCCGTCCACTCTGGCCCGGACATAGCCGGAGCGCTTGGCGTCCTCAAACACCTTGGCGTGTTCGCCCTTTTTGCCCCGGATCACCGGAGCCATCACCTGGATCCGGGTCCCCTCCGGCAACGCCAGCACCTGATCGATGATCTGGTCAATGGTCTGCTGGCGGATCTCCCGGCCGCAGTTGGGGCAGTGGGGCGTACCCGCTCTGGCCCACAGCAGACGGAGATAGTCGTAGATCTCCGTCACCGTTCCCACTGTGGAACGGGGGTTTTTGCTGGTAGTTTTCTGGTCGATGGAAATGGCGGGGCTGAGACCCTCGATATAGTCCACATCCGGCTTGTCCATCTGCCCCAGAAACATCCGGGCGTAGGAGGAGAGGCTTTCCACATACCGCCGCTGTCCCTCGGCATAAATGGTGTCGAAGGCCAGCGAGGACTTGCCGCTGCCGGACACGCCGGTGACCACCACCAGCTTGTCCCGCGGGATGGTGACGTCAATATTTTTCAGATTGTTGGCCCGTGCGCCTTTGACAATGATATTTTCCTGCATGGTGTACTTTTCTGCTCCTGTATTCTATAGTCAAAACCGGTTTTCGGTCATAGGATATACGAATTATTTTTTAATGTCAACGGTTATTTTATAAAGAATTGTGCAGTTTTCTGAACTTTATGCAGCCGTCACTCCACGGTGATGTCTGCGGTCTTTGCCCCCAGCAGGGCGATGAGCTCCGCCGGATTCACCTCCACCTGTGCGCCGATCTTTCCGGCGGAGACGCAGATGGTGTCGAACAGCTCCACAGTTTCGTGAAACACCGTAGGGAACTGCTTTTTCATGCCCACCGGGGAGCAGCCGCCGTGGACATAGCCCGTCAGGGGCAGCAGTTCCTTCTGGGGCAGCATGGCGATGGACTTCTCCCCCACCACCTTGGCTGCCTTTTTCAGATCCAGATTTTCTGCCACCGGAATGTCGAACACATAGTATCCGCCGCCGGCGCCCTTTGTCACCAGGGTCTTGAACACCTGCTCCGGGTCCTGATTCAGATACGCCGCCACGGACACACCGTCCACCGGGCCGTCCGCCGGGTACTCATGGGGCGTGTAGGCGATCTTCTTCTGCTCCAGCGTCCGCATGACGTTGGTTTTTTCTTCCTTGTGCTTGGACACAGATCTCACCTCTTATAAATACATCCGCAGCAGTGCCAGAATCAGCATATGCGCGGGATAAAACAGGTAACAGGCATACTGGATGGCCTTATTGTGAGCGCCCTGTCTGCCGTTATACAGCCAAATGGGGATCAGAGCCAGCAGCGCCAAGCCCTGCTCCGGGAATTCCAAGGTCCAGCTTCCCAGCGTCAGAGGGATGGTCATGCCGCCCAGCAGCTTGCAGTTCAGGAAGGCCAGTCCCGCCACCTCGCCGATCCAGCCGTAGGGGATCTGGCGGCAGAGATAGAAGATCAGCACCGTGACCACACCGCTGCCGTAGTAATCCACCATGGTGACGGTCCCCAGAAAATACCCCACCGGCAGGCTCAGCGCGGCGGCGATGATGTACACACCGGTTCCCTTGCCGCGGAGCTTTTCCAGCCCCAGCATCAGCAGAAGGGCAATGAAGAAGGTGAACATCACGTTCTGATGGAAGGGGAACACCGGGGAGGAGTAGTACAGATAGTTGAAGGGGATCTCGGAGATCAGGGCAAAGACCAGCATCCGCAGCAGGTACTTTTTCCGGTCATGGGTGCGCTGAAAGCCCTCCGCCACCTGAAAGGCAAAGATGGGGAAAGCGATCCGGCCAATGTCCGTCAGCCACATCCAGCCGGGCAGCACCGTGGCCCACAGGTGGTCGCAGAGCATCAGGGCCATGGCCAGCAGCTTCAGCGTCAGGCTGTTCAGGCAGCCTCTTGTTTTTGTTTGCTTCATCATCATTCATCCTTTCAGCGTAGAATCAGCACGCAGGCCAGAATACAGGCAAGTCCTGCGAACACCGGCAGACCCGCCGGTTCTCCAAAGGCCAGAATCCCTACAAAGGCCGCCGTTACCGGCTCTATGCTGGCAAGGATCGAGGCTTTTCCACTCTCCACGCGCTGTAGTCCGCTGGTATAGAGCAGGTAGGGGGCTACCGTGGACAACAGAATAATGCCCGCCGCCATCCGCCACATCCCCGGCCGGGACAGAACCGCTTTCATGGCGGGCCAGTCCAACAGCAGCAAAGAGGCCAGCCCGGCGAACACAAACGTCCACATCACCACGGTGAACGAGCCGTAATGCCGCAGGCCGAAGCGACTGAAAATGGAATACAGCGCATAGAAAAAGGCGGCACCCAATCCGAAAAGAATTCCCGACAGCGTCATGCTCAGGCCGCCGTTCCAGATCCCGGTGACAAAGAAGCAGCCGAGAAGCGCCAGCACCAGCGCGGCAATTTTTTTCGCGGTGATTCGTTCCCGGAACACCACGGCGCTCATGACGACCACCATGGCGGGGGCCATATAGAGCAGAATGGCGCTGACTGCCAGAGAGCACAGCTCCTGACACCGGAAATAGCACAGGGTAAACAGCACCACGCTGATAACGCCGGTGCCGAAAAAGATCGGCAGATGCCGGAGGCGGATATGGAATACGCTGCGGTCTTTCACCGCAAATACCGCCAGCAGCACCAGCAGGCTGCCCAAATTCCGCAACACCACCACGTTGGCCGCGCCGATCTCGGCGTTCAGCAGCGTCCGGGAAAACAGGCCGATGCAGCCCCAGCAGATGCCCGCCGCCAGAATTTGGAGGGAGGAATAGTATATTTTCGTTTTCATGGTTTGGCTCTTTCTGTCAGAATGGATTTCAATGTCCCGCCGGACGTATTTCAGCAGCGTTTCCGGCACCAGCCGGTGGGATTCCGCGCAAGGTCTGCGGCGTTTTGCAGTGATCCTTTTCTCATCTCTGCGAGGTACGTTAAAAGCCGCAGAAAACGCCCTACTTGCCGCCTTTCAGCTCAATGATCCGATCACGCAGCACCGCCGCGTACTCGAATTCCAGCAGCTTGGAGGCTTCCTTCATCTCCTGCTCCAGCTTGGCGATCGCTGCCGCCCGTTCCGCGTCCGTCAGCTTCTTGGGCTTGCCCTTGGCTTTGCGGCTGCTGTCCTCGCTCTTGGAAATCTCCAAGATCTCCCGGACGTCCTTGATGATGGTCTTCGGTACGATGCCGTGGGCCTTGTTGTAAGCGTCCTGGATCTTCCGGCGGCGCTCCGTCTCGTCCATCGCCGCCCGCATGGAGGGGGTGATGGTATCGGCATAGAGGATGACCAGCCCCTCCGCGTTTCTCGCCGCCCGGCCGATGGTCTGGATGAGGGAGGTCTCGCTGCGGAGGAAGCCCTCCTTGTCGGCGTCCAGCACCGCCACCAGAGATACCTCCGGCAGATCCAGTCCTTCCCGCAGGAGGTTGATGCCCACCAGCACGTCAAATTCGCCCAGCCGCAGATCCCGGATGATCTCCATCCGCTCAATAGTGGCCACATCGGAGTGCATATACCGCACCCGGATGTTGGCGGCCCGGAAGAACTCTGTCAGGTCCTCCGCCATTTTTTTGGTAAGGGTCGTGACCAGCACCCGCTCATTCCGCTGGGCTCTTGCGCGGATCTCCTCTATCAGATCGTCGATCTGCCCCTCCACAGGGCGGACTTCCACGCGGGGGTCCAGCAGCCCGGTAGGCCGGATCACCTGCTCAACGATGTTGTCCGCCCGTTCCCGCTCATAAGGACCCGGCGTGGCGGAGACAAACACTGCCTGCCCGATCCGCTGCTCGAACTCCTCAAATTTCAGGGGACGGTTGTCAAAGGCACAGGGCAGGCGGAACCCGTACCGCACCAGCGATTCCTTCCGGGCGTGGTCGCCGTTGTACATAGCCCGCACCTGAGGCAGCGTCACATGGCTTTCGTCCACAAACAGCAGGAAATCGTCCGGGAAGAAGTCCAGCAGGGTCATAGGGGCGCTGCCTGCCGGACGGTCGGAGATGATCCGGGAATAGTTTTCGATGCCGGAACAGTAGCCCAGCTCCCGCATCATTTCCATGTCGTACTCCGTCCGCTGGCGGATGCGCTGGGCCTCCACCAGCATCTCGTTGTCATTGAAGTATTTGACCTGCTCCTCCAACTCCGTCCGAATCTGGCCGATGGCCCGGTCCATTTTGTCCTTGGTGGTGACATAGTGGCTGGCGGGGTAGATGGCCACATGGTTCAGCACCCGGTTCACCGTGCCGGTAAGGGGGTGAAAGTCAGAGATCCGATCGATCTCGTCCCCGAAAAACTCCACCCGGATGGCGTGATCCTTATAGTAGGCGGGGTAGATCTCCACCGTGTCGCCCCGGACTCGGAACATATTCCGTTCGAAGGCTACGTCGTTCCGCTCGTAGCGGTTTTCCACCAGACGGCGCAGCAGCTCGTCCCGATCCCATTCCGCCCCCACCCGCAGGGAGATCACCAGCTTGGCAAAGTCGTCCGGCTCGCCCAGGCCGTAAATGCAGGAGACGGAGGACACCACAATGACATCCCGCCGCTCCAGCAGGGCGCAGGTGGCGGACAGCCGCAGACGGTCGATCTCGTCATTGGTAGAGGCGTCCTTGGCGATGTAGGTGTCCGTATGGGGAATGTAGGCCTCCGGCTGGTAGTAGTCGTAGTAGGAGACAAAATACTCTACGGCGTTGTGGGGGAAGAACTCCTTGAACTCCTCGCACAGCTGGGCTGCCAGCGTTTTGTTGTGGGCCAGCACCAGTGTGGGGCGCTGCACCTTCTCGATGACTTTGGCCATGGTGTAGGTCTTGCCGGAGCCGGTAACGCCCAGCAGCACCTGCTCCTTCAGGCCGTTTTCAATTCCCTCCGCCAGCGCGGCAATGGCCTCCGGCTGATCGCCACTGGGCTGGTAAGGAGAGACTACTTCAAATTTCGGCATGATCTATTCTCCATTTTCCCTCCGAATATTCCGCAGTTCAGTTTATCACATTCAGCACAGAAAATCAAACATTCGTTCGCAGGCCGTTTAAGAAAGATATCCGCTCTGGGCCATGGAAACGAAATCGTCATCTGCCACGATGATATGATCTGCCAGCGCGACACCGATGGTTTGCAGCGCCTGCGCGGCGTGAGTCGTGGCGGCGCAGTCGTCATCAGACGGCAGAGCGATGCCGCTGGGGTGATTGTGGGCCAGAATCACCGTGCTGGCAGAGGTGAGAATCGCGTTTTCCACCACTTTTCGGATGTCCAGCGCGGCGGAAGCGGCTCCGCCGTCATGAAGCCGCTTGCAGGCCAGCAGCTTGCCTTTCCGATCCAGACAAAGCTCATAGATCACCTCATGGGTCTCCCCGGCGTAGCGTTCCAGCAGGTAGGCGCCCACGGTTTCCACATCCGTCATGGCGCGGCTCTGCGTCGCGTCCGACAGCCGGGCCTTCCGTCCAATCTGCCCGGCGATCTTCAGCAGCACCACAGCACTCTCGCCGATGCCCTCCACCTTTTTCAGATCCTCCGCCGGAGCCGAGAGAACCGCCGTCAGGGAGCCGTAGCGCTCCATCAGCCGGTGGGCAATGGGATTGGTGTCCCGTCGGGGAATGGCATAATACAGCAGCAGCTCCAGCGCCTCATGATCTGCAAAGCTTTCCAGCCCACTTTTCAGAAAGCGCTGCCGCATTTTCTCCCGGTGTCCCTGATGGATATTTTCCATGCCGATCCCTTCCTTCACCCGCCGCACCCCTGCGGAAAATTGTAATAAAATATTATAGCATACCCGATTTCAAAAAGGAAGAGCGGACAGCCGTCCGCTCTTCCTTACATAGTCTGATCCGACCAGTAGCTTACAGGTTCTTCTCGTAAGACTCGATCATCTTCTTGACCATCTGGCCGCCCACGGAGCCGGCCTCGCGGCTGGTCAGGTCGCCGTTGTAGCCTTCCTTCAGGTTGACGCCCATCTCGGCGGCAGCTTCCATCTTAAACTTATCCATCGCGGTGCGGGCCTCAGGAACGTTAATCTTATTGGTGTTCTTACTGGACATAACAATTTCTCCTTTTCAACATCTTACATTTGTGGGTTCTTGGGTATCGCAAGCATAGTTTGGCTCGAAAAGGAGTGGATATGCGAAAATGCAGTCGGTAATTTCTGCGTATTTCTGAAATTTGCACCATTTTTCAAGGGATAGGATCGTGCCGGATAAATTACGGAGCAATGTAGGCAGGCTGTGAAAAAAGGAGAGCCGGCGGCTCTCCTTTTTCCTGTTATTCAGGTGTGCAACGCAAAATAGGCCCGGACTTTCAGGGCGTCGGACTCAATCTGGGCTTTCAGTTCCTCCAGTGAATCGAAACGGATTTCATCCCGGAGATGCTGGTAAAACTCCACCCGGATGGTCTGGCCGTAGAGATCCCCGTCAAAATCCAGCATCCAGGATTCCACGGTCAGATCGCTGCCATTGTTGACCGTAGGCCGGGTGCCTACATTGGTGACGGAGGCATAGCTGCTGCCGTCCGCCAGATGCACTCTGGCGGTATAGACACCGTTCCCCGGCACCAACACATGGGGCGGCGGCACCAGATTCACCGTGGGGATGCCGATGGTGTGGCCGATGCGGCGGCCGTGGCGGACGGTCTGGGTCAGGATATGGGGATGGCCCAGATATTCCATGGCCCGCTCCACCTGTCCGAGACTTACCAGCCGGCGGATATAGGTGGAGCTGACAGTGATGCCGTTGATGGTGACTTCCGGGATGATGTCGCATCCCAGCCCCAGTTCCGTACACTTGGCCTTCAGCAGCTCCGGGCTGCCCTGATTCTTATGGCCGAAGCGGTGGTCGTGGCCTGCCACCAGATGGACGGCATGATATCGCTTCACCAGAATTTCCGTGATGAAATCCTCCCATGAGGTGGTCATCATTTCGCGGTCGAAGGGAACCATGATCACATCGTCGATGCCGTACAGGTTCTTAGCCAGCCAGGCCCGATCCTCCGGGGAGTTGATGAGGGGAACCGGCACGCCGGTGACCACCTCCTTGGGGGGCTGGGCGAAGGTAAAGACCGCCGAGCGAACGCCCCGCGCTTTGGCCTCTTCTGCCGCGCGGCGCAGCAGAGCGCCGTGGCCCAGATGCACCCCGTCAAAAAAGCCCAGAGCAATGACTCTTGATTGATTGGACATACTTACGCTCCAAAAAAGTTTTTGATAGAAGTCAGCGTGCCGTCTTTGGCACGGGAAAGACAGAGAAACGTGCCGCTGCTGCCGTGAACCCGGTACAGGCCGTCCGCCAGCTCCGGCACCGTAATGGGATTGCCGTTGCGAACCCGGTTTTCCTTGCCGGGGGAAGAGAGCACATACACGGGATAGGCTGCAAACATGGTTTCCACGGGCCGCAGCAGGGCTGCACCCTGCACCTGCACATCGTCAAGGGAAACCGCTTCCGCAAGGGAATACCCGGCGGCCATGGTGCGGCGGAGACGGAACATGGCGCCGCCGCAGCCCAACGCCTGACCAATGTCATGGCACAACGTTCTGAGATAGGTCCCCTTGGAGCAGCGGCAGCGGAGCAGGTAATCCGTTTCGTTTACCTGTTCCAGCAGTTCCAGCTCAAAGATGGTGATGCTGCGGGGCTTCCGCTCCACCTCCTTGCCCTTGCGGGCCAGGTCGTAAAGCTTCTGCCCGCCGATCTTGATGGCGGAGTACATGGGCGGGATCTGCTGGATCGGCCCGGTAAACCGGGGAAGCAGAGCCTCCAGCGCCTTGCGGTCTGCCGTGACCGGATGGGTCTCCAGCGTTTCACCGGAGGTGTCCTGCGTGTTGGTGACAAGGCCCAGCCGCAGACCGGCGATGTATTCCTTTTCGCCGTTTTCGGCAAACTCCACGGCGCGGGTAGCCTGTCCCACAAACACCGGCAGGACGCCGGTGGCCATGGGATCCAGCGTGCCGCCGTGACCCACCCGCTTTTCCTTCAGGATTCCCCGGATCTTGGCGCAGACATCCATGGATGTCCAGCCGGAGGGCTTGTCGATGATGACGATTCCGTTAGGCATGGATGTTCCTCATTTCTTGAAGTCCGGGACGATCTGCGCGATGGCGGAGAGCATTTTTTCCTCGGCTTCCGCCTGCGTCACGTGTTCCACGGTGGCACCGGCAGCCCGCGCGTGGCCGCCGCCACCCAGCAGGCGGCAGACCTCCGTGGCGTTGACCCGCTCCCCGGTGCGGAGCGAGAATTTCCATACGCCGTCTCCCAGCTCCCGCATGGTCACGGCGCAGTCCACCCCCTGAATCTGGGGGCCGAGGGCGGAAAGATCCTCGGCGTCGCTCTCTGTGGCGTGGAATTTTTCCAGCAGGGCGCGGGGAACGGCGAGAACCGCCACCCGGCTGCCATCGTAGAATTTCGCATCCGCCAGCATGGTGGCTTCCAGCTGCATCCGAACGCGGGATTTGGTCTGGAAAAACAGCTTATTGACCCTGCGGTAGTCAATCCCGGCGTCCATCAGCTCCGCCGCAGCCCGATGAGTGGCGGCGGTGACGTTGGAGTAGATAAAACCGCCGGTGTCCGTGGAAATCGCCACATACAGCGGCAGGGCGATCTCTGGCGTCACAGGCGTCAGCTCCCGGATGATGTCCAGAATCAGCTCTCCGCAGGCCGCGGCCTCCGGGCGGACGATGTTGGCTTTGCCAAAGCCCTCGAAGGAGGGATGATGGTCAATGGCCAGATCCACGGCGCCGATATAGGGCTTGGCGTTGTCGGGGAACAGCCCCACCGCGGCAATGTCCACGGAAACCGCCTTTGCCGGCGTAAACTCCGCCGGGGCGGCATAGGGCGCAAAATAGGGGGCGGTGGTGTCCGTCAGGCCGGGGTTGGGCAGGAGAAAGGCGGTTTTGCCCAGCGCCCGCAGGGCGGCGCACAGTCCGGCGGCGCAGCCCACCGTGTCCCCGTCGGGCCGGATATGGGTCAGGATGAGAACCCGGTCAAAGGAACGCAGCAGTTCCGCAGTTTCGGAAACGGTCAGCATCCGTCAGTCCTCCTCATCCGGCAGGACGGCGTCGTTGTCGGGATTGACCGGCTTCACCTTTTCCGGGTCCCGCAGGACTTCCAGAATATGTGCGCCGTAGGCGATGGAATCGTCTGCAATGAATTGCAGCTCCGGGGTGTAGCGCAGCTGGAGGCTGTGTCCCAACTCCCGGCGCAGGAAGCCGGAGGCGGATTTCAGCCCTTTCAGGACGTCCTTTTCCTGATCCTTATCCAGTACGCTGATATAGACCTTGGAATAGCGCAGGTCGCCGGTGGTGTCCACACGGGTGATGGAGACCATGCCCACCTGAGAAACCCGCGGATCCTTCAGACGGCGCAGCTGCTCCGCCAGCTCCCGCTGGATCTCTTCGTTGATGCGGCCGATACGGTTGGATGCCATAAAAAATCTCCTTTCTGTTGAGGGAGGAATGAACGGCAGGGCGGCGGCATAGCCGCCGCCCTGTCAGGATGCGTATCAGAGGGGAAACGATCAGCGGGGAACCTCTTCCATGGTGTAGGCCTCGATGATGTCGCCCAGCTTGATGTCGTTGAACTTGTCGATGGTCAGGCCGCACTCATAGCGCTCCTTGACCTCCTTGACGGAGTCCTTGAACCGCTGGAGAGAGCCGAGAACGCCTTCGTGTACCACGATGCCGTCCCGGACCACCCGCACGGAGCAGTCCCGGCGGATGACACCGTCCTGCACATAGCAGCCGGCCACCGTACCCACGGAGGAAACCTTGTAGGTTTCCCGCACCTCGGCGTGGCCCAGCACGGCTTCCTGATACTTGGGCGCCAGCATACCCTTCATGGCGGCTTCGATCTCGTCGATGGCGTCGTAGATCACGCGGTACATCCGCATATCCACGTTCTGCCGCTGTGCGCCGTCGCGGGCGGCGGCGTCCGGCCGGACGTTGAAGCCCACGATGATGGCGTTGGAGGAGGCGGCCAGCATGACGTCGGATTCGTTGATGGCGCCCACAGCGCCGTGGATGACCCGGACGTTGACCTCGTCGTTGGAGAGCTTTTCCAGAGAGGACTTCACGGCTTCCACACTGCCCTGTACGTCGGCCTTGACGATCAGCGCCAGCTCCTTGCGCTCGCCGGACTTGATCTGATCGAACAGGTTTTCCAGAGAGACCTTCTGCACGGGCGCGGCGGCCTTGGCGCGCTCCTCGGCCTTGCGCTGTTCCACCAGCTCACGGGCCATCCGCTCGTCCGCCACGGCGAAGAAGGGCGCACCGGCGGTAGGCGCTTCGGACAGACCTGCGATCTCCACAGGCACGGAGGGGCCGGCCTCGGTGAGACGCTCGCCCTTGTAGTTGGTCATGGTGCGGACACGGCCCACAGAGGTACCGGCGATGATGATGTCGCCCTGCTTGAGAGTGCCGTTCTGTACCAGCAGGGTGGCCACAGGGCCGCGGCCCTTGTCCAGACGGGCCTCGATGACGGTGCCCTGACCGGCGCGCTTGGGATTGGCCTTCAACTCCTGCACTTCCGCCAGCAGCACCAGATTTTCCAGCAGATTGTCGATGCCGATGTGTTTCTTGGCGGAGATCTTGCAGACGATGGTCTCGCCGCCCCACTCCTCAGGCACCAGACCGTACTCGGTCAGCTGCTGCATGACCCGGTCGGGGTTGGCGTTTTCCTTGTCGATTTTGTTGACGGCCACAATGATGGGGATCCCGGCCGCCTTGGCGTGGTTGATGGACTCAATGGTTTGGGGCATGATGCCGTCGTCCGCCGCCACCATCAAAATGGCAATATCCGTCACCATGGCGCCGCGGGCGCGCATGGAGGTGAAGGCTTCGTGACCCGGCGTATCCAGGAAGGTAATGGGCTTGCCGTTGATCTGCACCTGATAGGCGCCGATGTGCTGGGTAATGCCGCCGGCTTCGCCTGCCGCCACAGAGGTGTTCCGAATGGTATCCAGCAGGGAGGTCTTGCCGTGGTCCACGTGGCCCATGACCACCACCACGGGGGCGCGGGGAACCAGATCCTCAGGACGGTCCTCGGTGGTGTCAATGAGCTTTTCCTCAATGGTGACCACCACTTCCTTTTCCACCTTGCAGCCCAGTTCCTCGGCTACGAAGGAGGCGGTGTCGAAGTCGATGATCTGGCTGAGAGAGGCCATGACGCCGTTTTTCATCAGGCACTTGACCACCTCTGCGCCGGTTTTCTTCATGCGGCTGGCCAGCTCGCCCACGCTGATCTCGTCAGGGATCTGCACCTTGACGGGGGCTTTCTTGGCGATCTCCAGCTGGAGCTTTCTCATCTTCTCAGCCTCGTCCTGACGGCGCTTGTTGGAGAACATCTGGCCGCCCTGACGGTTCTTGTTATTGCGGAATTTCTCCTTGCCGCCCTTCTGGGACATCCGCTCGCCCCGCTGGCCGCCCAGCTCTTCCAGACGCTGGTCATACTTGGCCAGGTTCACGTCGCCGCCCTTGCGGGTATCCACCAGCTTTTTCTCAGGCACACGGGTGGTGGGCTGAGCGGTGGCTGTGGATTTGTTCAGCCGCTGGGGCTGCTGGGGCGCGGCCTGCTGTGCCGCCTGCTGGGCAGGCTTCTGCTGAGGCTGCTGGACGGGACGCTGCTGCGCCGCCTGTGCGGTTTTTTGCTGCTGTGCTGCCGGAGCGGACTTCTGCTGGGGCTGCTGGGCAGGGCGCTGCTGCACCGGCTGGGCAGGCTTTGGCTGCTGAGGCTGCTGCGCTGCCGGCTTTGCGGTCTGCGCCGGCTTCTGGGCCGGAGCGGGCTGCGCCTTGGGAGGCTCCGGCTTCTTCGGCTCATCCGCATAGATGGCGGCAATGCTGGAGACCTGATTGTTCTGGGTCAGATGCTCAAAAACGATGGACAGCTC
This sequence comes from uncultured Oscillibacter sp., assembly GCA_900544615.1. Classification (GTDB taxonomy): domain Bacteria; phylum Bacillota; class Clostridia; order Oscillospirales; family Oscillospiraceae; genus Oscillibacter. The sequence goes on from UQVS01000017.1 coordinate 39,869, forward strand.
ATGATCCTCCAGCGCCTGCATATTGCTCTTGGGCGCGGTGGCGTATTTGTCCAGAATTTCGGTAATCACCTTGGCGGGGAGACCAAAGTCCCGCGCCACATCTCTTACTCTGTATTTTTCCAATCAAAACACCTCGTTCATCTCCAACCCTGGGGCTGGGCTTTTCGTCGATAGGAAACCCACGTCGGACGGCTTAGCCTTCCTTTTTCCGAAAGGAGCCTTTTCCCTTTTTCACCGGGCGGCTGTGGGCATATGGATTCGCTTTTCCCCTGGGTTTGGGGCGGTTGCTTTTGGAGGGGCGGGAGCCGCTCTTGCGGAGAGGACGCCGCTGTGCGCCGCCGTTTCCGGGACGGGGCGTATCCGCCTGTTCGCCGGACTTCCGACGGCCGGAATCGGGGCGGCTGCCTGCTTTTTCGGTACGCCGCTCGCCGGAGGGGGTTCTGCCGGTGGGTTTCCGGCGATCTGCCCTGGCCTCCGGGCTGCTCTCCGCTTCATTATCTGTCTTTTTGGGACGCTTGACGCCCCGGCGGAGGTTTTTCTCATGCCGTGCGGCTTCGATCTTCCGCTCTGCGGCACGCTTGGCCTTCAATTCCAGCTTGGCGAGATCCTCGTCATACTTTTCGGGATCCAGCTCCGCCAACCGGCGCGCCACCGCCACCGCCAGACCGATATCCGTCACGGCGGCTACGGCGGCAGAGCCGCGGCCGGTGGCCTGCCCCAGCTCCCGCTTGGTGAAGGGAACCCGGAGCCACACGCACTGGCCGGTTTCTGCAAAGCGCTGCACCCGGCGGGCGGTGTTCTCCGCCGCGTCGGACGCCAGCAGGATCACGCGGGCGTCCCGCGCGCGGGACACGGCCTCCACCGGCTCTTCGCCCACTTCCAGATTCCGGCCCCGGAGGCACAGACCGATCAGGGAGAGAACCTGCTCATTCCTGTCCATTCTGTCCCTCCAGTTCTGCCTCCATGGCGTCGTAGACCTCCGGGGGGATTGCCGTGCTGAACGCACGCTCCAGCGCTTTGGATTTCCGCGCCTTCTTCAGACACTCCACATCGTGGCACACATAGGCGCCGCGGCCGGGCTTTTTGCCCACGAAATCCAGACTGACGGTTCCCTCTGGGGATTTGACTACCCGCAGCAGGCTTTTTTTGTCTTTCATCTCCCGGCAGCCGACACACTGGCGCTGGGGGATTTTTTTTACCTTTTGCATTCAGACAGCCCTCCCTTACACATGGCGCGCCTGCGCGCGCCGGGCTTTTTATTGTTTCCTGTTTTTTCCGTTGAGCCACAGGGACAGCAGGGCCAGCGCCGCTGCCAGTCCGCAGAGGATGAAATACAGCGGACTCATTCTGCTGCGGCTTCTTCCTCGTCGTGATAGCTTTCCGGCTTGATGTCGATCTTATAGCCGGTGAGACGGGCGGCCAGACGGGCGTTCTGGCCCTCCTTGCCGATGGCCAGAGACAGCTGGTCGTCGGGGACGATGACCCGGCAGGCCTTGCCCTCCTCCGCCATGAGGACGCTCACCACATCAGAGGGCGCCAGCGCGGCGGCAATAAACTGAGCGGGATCCTCGCTCCACTTGATGATGTCGATCTTCTCGCCCCGCAGCTCCTCCACAATGTTGGCGACCCGCTGGCCCTTGGGGCCGACGCAGGCGCCGATGGGGTCCACGTTTTCGTCGGCGGACCAGACGGCCATCTTGGTACGGCTGCCGGCTTCCCGTGCGATGGACTTCACTTCCACGGTGCCGTCGTAAATCTCCGGCACTTCCAGCTCGAACAGACGCTTGACAAGGCCGGGGTGGGTGCGGGAGATCAGGATCTGAGGGCCGCGGGTGGAGCGGCGGACGTCCACCACATACACCTTGACGTGCTGGCCTTCCACCAGCTCCTCGCCGGGAACCTGCTCTCCAGCGAGCAGCAGAGCCTCCGTGGACTCCGTGCCGGTGCCGATCCGCAGGGATACGGCGTTGGTGCGGGGATCGATGCGGGTCACTACGCCGGTGAGGATCTCATGCTGCTTGGAGTTGAACTCATCGTACACCATGCCCCGCTCGGCTTCCCGCAGGCCCTGAATGATGACCTGCTTGCCGTTGCCGGCGGCGATGCGGCCGAACTCCGTGTTGTCCACGGGGATGTTCACAACGTCGCCCACCTGATACTTGGCGGAAATGGCTCTGGCGTCCTGAATGGGGATCTCGTTGAAGGGGTCCACATAGTCCTCTTCTTCTACTACGTTCTTCTGAACGTACATTTTCAGGGTCTGATGCTCCTCGTCCACATCCACAATGACGTTTTCCACGTCTCTGTGATCCCGCTTGTAGGCGGTGGTGACGGCCTGAATGATCTTATCCATCATGAAGGTCTGGGGGATGCCCCGCTCTTTCTCCAGCATGGACAAAGCTGCGAAGATCTCCGGAATATTCATGCCCGGAGCTTCTTTCACCTTTTTCTTGCCTTTCATTGCGATTCTCCTTTTTACTTTATACGTCTTTTTTTCGAGACAGGGATAACAGATTAAAATTCCACCCGCAGGCGGCACAGCGCCACGTCCTTCTTGCCGAAGGTGTAGACGCTGCCGTTCAGGTCTACGGTTACGGAACCATCGGCCTCGTTGTAGGCGGTCAGCGTGCCGGGAAATTCCTTGCGGCCGTCCACCGGCTTGTAGAGCTTTACCAGCACAGGACTGCCCAGATACCGCTGAAAATCGGCGGGGCGCTTCAGCGCCCGCTCCGCACCGGCGGAGCCGACCTCCAGCGTGTAGCTGCCCTCGATAGGATCGGCTTCATCCAGCAGGTCACTGAGCTGCCGGGAGATGGCTTCGCAGTCCAGAATATCCACGCCGCCCTCCTTGTCGATGAGGACCCGGAGATACCAGGTGCCGGCCTCCTTCACATATTCCACGTCCCACAGGGAACAGCCCTGTTCCTCAATAATGGGCGCCGCCAGCCGGGCGGTGAGTTCCGTGACCTTTTCCATGGTGTTCTCCTTCCTGATTCCGATTTGTACGGGGGTGCTGATGTCACAAAAAAGAGCGGACCTTGCGGTCCACTCCCAGCTTACACTCCTTTAACATATGCAGGATAGCATACTTTATTACGAAATGCAAGGGCATTTGGGAACTTTTCTGAAAAAATATCGCCGGTTTTCAATATTTTCCGAACGATTCCGGGAAAAGGGAACCCGGAACCGCCCGAAAGGGCGGTTTTTATCAGAGATCTGACGGTGAAACCCTGCATCCGCCCCACTCCACTGCGGTGAACCCGATGCGTGCCGGGGCGGTCAGGCTCTGGGCGGGAAGTTCTACCGGGCGTTCCAGCGGCGTCCACGCCATGAACACCCGCAGCAGCGTATCCGGCTCCGGGGTGACGGTCAGCTGTGCTGTCCGGGTATAGGCGTCGGACTGGAAGGCAATCAGGTTATAGGGATTGTCCTGCATCTGGGGGAGCCAGTAGATAATGAATTCACCGGCCTCCCGCCGGGTGAGACCCAGTTGGGAGAGGGCGTTTTCCAGGAAGGCGGCGGTGTCGCCTCCCGCCACGCAGAAGCCCTGTGAAAAGTCGTAGGCGGCGGTATCCACGCCCTCCCAGAAGAGGTAGCTGTAGGTCTGGCCGGCGGCATCGGTGAGGGTGCCGTCAGGCTGCGCCGTGACCGTCCAGCCATCGTCATAGGCGGGGTAAGTGCAGGTCAGTTCCCCGGCGTAATCCAGTTTGACCGTGACCTGCGTTTCTTCCTCCGGGTAGAGGTAGATCACAGGCTTGGCGGCCACATCCCCCCGGTCTTCCCGGCAGGCCGTCAGGCACAGAACGCACATCAGGATCAGAAATGCGGCAGAAAAACGCTTCATGGGATGATCCCTCCTCCGTTATTTTGAAAGCGGTGCTGCTTCTGATCTATAAGACGGAAAACGCGGCGCTTATATTACGCATGGAGACGGCTTTTCTGAATCTGGCAGCCCGTTTGATCGGTGTACCGAAGCCAAACGGAAACAGGAGCAATCTATTGAATAAAATCTGTGTTCAGCCCAGAATCCAGGCGACTGCAAAGCCCAGCACAGCCCCGCAGCACACCTGCATGGGTGTGTGTCCCAAAAACTCCTTGAGCTTGACGTCCGGCTCCTGTTGACTGCTGAGGGTTTCCAGAAGCTCGTTGATAGCTTTGGCGTGGCGGCCTGCTTCCCGGCGGACGCCCATAGCGTCGTGCATGACGATGATGGCCAGTACCACGCACACGGCAAAAGCCGGCGAGTCATAGCCGTATTCCAGCCCGGAGGTCACGGCCAGCGCGGTGACGGTGGCAGAATGGCCGCTGGGCATTCCGCCGTCCCCTGTAAGCCGCTTCCAGTCGATGGTGCGGTTCACCGCCAGGTAGATAAAGAATTTCAGGATCTGCGCCGTGGCCCATGCAAGCAGCGCGTTCATCAGCAGATGATTGCGGAAGATATCAGAAAACATAAAAATCTCCGATCGTTTCGTATCAGTATGGCTTGCGCTGCCCTTACTATACACCGGATGTTAAGAACGTGTCAAATTTTGAAATGTAAAATTTCGCGGAAATTGGCGTGCGGACTCCAAATGTGTTCCACCCTGAGAAAAGCCAACAGGACGGCTGCGGAGCAGCCGTCCTGTTGATGCGGATCCGGCAGAGCTGAGCGGCCTCAGCCCTCCCATTTCCAGTTGCGGACTTCCGGCAGGTCGATGCCGTTGTCCCGGATATACTGGCGGTGTTCCACCAGCTTATCGTTCATTTTCTGTACCAGATAAGCGCCCCGGTTGCCCAGCTGGGGCAGGCGGCGCACAGTGTCGATGACCAGATCGAAACGGTCAATGTCGTTGAGTACCCGCATATCGAAGGGGGTGGTAATGGTGCCTTCCTCCTTGTAGCCGCGAACATGGAGATTCCTGTTGCGGCGGCGGTAGGTCAGCTCATGGATCAGGGTGGGATACCCGTGGTAGGCGAAGATGATGGGCTTATCCCTGGTGAAGAGGGTGTCGTACTCCTCGTCGGTAAGGCCGTGAGGATGCTCCGTGTGGGGCTGGAGCTTCATGAGATCCACCACGTTTACCACCCGGATCTTCAGCTCCGGCAGCTCCTTCCGCAGAATACTGACGGCGGCCAGCGTTTCCAGCGTGGGGGTGTCGCCGCAGCAGGCCATCACCACGTCCGGCTCACAGCCGGCGTCGTTGGAGGCCCATTCCCAGATGCCGATGCCCTGAGTGCAGTGCTTGACGGCCTGCTCCATGGTGAGCCACTGGGGACGGGGGTGCTTGCTGGCCACAATGACGTTGACATAATTCCGGCTCTTGATGCAGTGATCGAAGCAGCTCAGCAGGCAGTTGGCATCCGGCGGCAGATACATCCGCACCACGTCCGCCTTCTTGTTGGCCACATGGTCCAGGAAGCCGGGATCCTGATGGGTGAAGCCGTTGTGATCCTGCTGCCAGACGTTGGAAGCCAGAATGTAGTTCAGAGAGGCGATATCCTGCCGCCAGGGCAGCTCGTTGCACATTTTCAGCCATTTGGCGTGCTGGGAGAACATGGAGTCCACGATGCGGATGAACGCCTCATAGCTGTCAAAGAAGCCGTGGCGGCCCGTCAGCAGATAGCCCTCAAGGAAGCCCTCACAGAAATGCTCGGAGAGCATGGAGTCCATGACCCGGCCATCGGGATCCAGATTTTCGTCGATATCGGGCAGCTGATGGTCAAGGAAGCGGCGGCCGGTGACGTCAAACACCGCCTGAAGTCGGTTGGAGGCTGTCTCGTCCGGGGCGAAAATGCGGAAATTCCGGGCGTCCAGATTCAGCTTCATCACATCCCGGACGTAAGTACCCAGCACATACATATCCTGCGTTTCCACAGCGCCGGGGGACTTCACATCCACGGCGTAGTTTCGGAAATCGGGAGTGCGGAGATCCCGCAGGAGCAGTCCGCCGTTGGCGTGGGGGTTGGCGCCCATGCGGCGGCTGCCGGTGGGCGGGAAGGAGGCGACCAGCTCAACGGGGGTGCCGTCCTCGTTGAACAGTTCCTCCGGCTTATAGGAGCGAAGCCATGCTTCCAGCTCCGGCAGGTGCTTATCCGTGTCAGCCCCCATGGAAATGGGTACCTGATGTGCTCGCCAGCTGCCTTCCAGAATGTGGCCGTCTACCTTCTTGGGGCCGGTCCAGCCCTTGGGGGTGCGGAGAACGATCATGGGCCAGCGGGGACGGCTGGCGTCGCCTGTGGTGCGGGCTTGGGTCTGGATCCGCTTGATCTCCCGGATGGCCCAGTCCACCGTGGCGGCCATCTTCTGATGCATTTCGGCGGGATCGCTGCCCTCCACGAAGCGGGGTTCCCAGCCACAGCCCCGGAAGAAGCTCTCCACTTCCTCATGGCTCATGCGGGAGAAAATGGTGGGATTGGCGATCTTGAAGCCGTTGAGGTGCAGAATGGGCAGCACTGCGCCGTCGGTAATGGGGTTCATGAACTTGTTGCCGTGCCAGGAGGTGGCCAGCGGGCCGGTCTCCGCCTCGCCGTCACCCACTACGCAGGCGGCGATCAGGTCGGGGTTGTCCGCCACGGCGCCGAAAGCATGGGCCAGAGAATAGCCCAACTCGCCGCCCTCATGGATAGAGCCGGGGGTTTCGGGGGCCACATGGCTGGGGATGCCGCCGGGGAAGGAGAACCGCTTGAAGAGCTTCTTCATGCCGTCCTTGTCCTGCGTGATGTTGGGGTAGACCTCGGTGTAGCTGCCGTCCAGCCAGTCCTGCGCCACCATGGCGTTGCCGCCGTGGCCGGGGCCGGAGAGGTAGATCATGTCCAGATCATCCCGCTTGATGACCCGATCCAGATGGGTGTAGATGAAGTTCTGCCCCGGACAGGTACCCCAATGGCCGACAATGGTCTGCTTCAGGTCGGCGGCGGTCAGGGGACGCTCCAGCAGAGGATTGTCCAGCAGATAGAGCTGGCAGGCGGTCAGATAGTTGGCGGCGCGCCAGTAGGTGTCGATCTGCTTCAGCTGCGCCGGGGTCAGCGGCGGCTTTTTGGAAAGACGCGCCCCGCTTCGGGATCTTCCGGCAGCCTTGGCTGACACCGCTTTCTTCTTAACGGGCATATAGGATCCTCCTTTGAAAGTATTGTAGGTTTAGTATACTCTTTACTTTGAAAAAAGCAACCGATTCTACATTAATTTATTTCTTATTCATAAAGAAATAACATTTAAGCGAAAAATAAAAAGGAAGATTGCAAAACATCAGAAAAAGCGCTATCATGTACCCATGAGAGACTATGAATTGATTCGTTCCCGCCGGAAAACACTGGCGCTGGAACTGACCCGCGACGGCCGGCTGATCGCAAGAGCGCCGATGCGTCTGGCGAAGCGGGAGATCGACCGCTTTGTGGCGGCCCATGAGGACTGGATTCTCCGCAATCTGGCAAAGCAGGCGGAGCGCCCGCCTTTGCCCGCGCCGGATTTTCCTGAGACGGAAGCCCTCAAGGCGCAGGCCAAAGCCGAGCTGCCGGGCAGGGTAGCCTATTGGAGCAAAATCATGGGCGTGCAGCCCACAGGCGTCAGAATTACCACAGCGCGGAAGCGGTACGGCAGTTGCAGCAGCAAGCACAGCCTCTGCTTTTCCTGCTATCTGATGCGAAGCCCGGAGACGGCGGTGGATCTGGTGGTGGTTCACGAGCTTTGCCATATCCGGGAGATGAACCACGGGCCGCGGTTTTATGCCCTGCTGGAACAGTACCTGCCAGATTGGAAAGAGCGAAAGAAGTTGTTGAAATAAAGCAAGCGCATGGCCGCAGCCGTGCGCTGTTTTATTTCGTTCGTTTCAGTATGGCCTGCATGGTCAGCCCGCCCAGACACACCGCGGCCACGTCCCGCCAGTCCCCGGTAGAGCGGGCGAGGTACAGGGGCGTGACCAGCTCCCAGAAGCCGCCGCAGAGGAGGGAAAATCCTAAAGCAGAAGCAGCACGCCGCACCGGCTGCCGTCCGGATAGTTCCAGGGCGCAGTCCAGCACGCAGAGCATCAGTCCCCCGGCCAGAAAGTCGGCAAAGTGCCACGCCAGCAGCCGGTGGAGCATCCCGGCAGTGTGCGGGATCAAAAGAAGCCGGTTGCCTGCATACAGGGCGGCGATGATGAGAGCCGGAAGCCCGTACCGTCGCAGAATAGCCTTCATCAGAAAATGGAGAGGATCAGCAGCGCCACGATGACGGCAAACACCACGCCCCAGAAGCCAAGACCGCTTTTTTCCGGGTGCGCGGAGGGCGGCAGCTCCATGGCGCTTTCCTTGAGCAGCAGCTTGTCCTCCTCTTCGCCCTCATCCAGAACGATGGAAAGGCCGAAGAAGGTATCCCGCAGATTGGCGGCCAGATACTGGGCGGCGCTGTCCGGGAGATCCCGCCGCAGCAGGATCCGGCTGGCGTAGTTGGAGCTGTTGCACTGGCCTGCCAGCATCTTCGCGTATTCCTCGGAATAGCCGCAGTATTTTTGCAGGTCGCTTTCCGCTTCCGACAGCTTGCTGATGGTGCCTGCGGAATAAATGGCGTATTTCGGCCCTCTGGGCGGCGCGGTGGGCAGGGCATAGCCACATACCGGGCAGATGGTTCCCCCAACATGGCGTCCGCAGCAGGGGCAGGTATCCGGCGGCGTATAGGCCGAAGCGGCAGACCCGGAAGCGGTATCCGGATCAACGCCCAGAAGAAGATAGTCCGCCGAAACGTGGAGCTTCTGGCACAGGGCGGTAATGGTCAGGGCGTCCGGCACGGCCTGACCGCTTTCCCACTTGCTGACGGCCTGGCGGCTGACGCCCACCAGCTCGCCCAGCTGCTCCTGCGTCAGTCCGGCCGCCTTTCGGACGGAGGCGATGCGTTCATTGAATTCCATAGCAGTCTCCTTTGTGTTTTCTGTACCTGAATTCTAACAGAAAACCCCTGAAAGGACAAGCGCCCATAGCTGGAATCCTGTCAACCGGCAGTTGACAAGCCTTCAGAAGGCGTACCGCAGGGCGTTCAGGTCGTGGGTGACGGCCAGAAAGCGGAGGGAACACACCGCGTCGGCGGCAAAGACCATCAGACACAGCCAGGTGAGGAGCGGCGGGACCCGCAGGGCCAGCGCGGCGGCTGCCGGGGCGGCCAGCTTTACCGCCGGGAACATCAGCAGCCCCCATGCCAGAGAAAAGGGCAGGCAGACCCGCCCCCGGAGATTGCCGGGAACGCTGGTATAGTCCCAGAAGCGGACGCGCAGAAAGCAGTCGCCCCACCAGTGGTACAGGTATTCCACGGCGGTGGCGGCCAGACTGCCGAAAAAGTACAGCCGCCAGCCGGAAAGCAAAGGCGCGGGCAGGGCCAGCACCGCCGCCATGCCCAGACCGTACACGGGACACAGGGGCGAAACCAGCAGGCAGCGCCGCCGCTGCCGGGGGGAGTGGGTAACGGCGGCAAACAGCCGCTCCAGACACCACCCCCAAAAGCTGAATATCCAGAAATTCCAAAGCCAGACCGCCATACCGACCTCCTTGCGTTTGTACTCAGTATCGGCGGGGGCGGTTCGGCTTATGCACTTGCAGAGAAGAACGGGGTGTGGTATACTCGGAAAAACAGACCACCGGCGGCGGATTGCCCGTGCTGCCGGTGATGCGAAAGGCGGGATCGGAATGGCGGACAGCTGGGAGGCGCTGAAGCAGGACTGCGCCCATTGCCGGGGCTGTGCGCTGGCAGACACCAGAACCAACGTGGTGTTTGGGGACGGCGCGGAGACTGCGGAGATCATGCTCATCGGGGAAGGCCCCGGCCAGCACGAGGATGAGCAGGGCGTCCCCTTTGTGGGCAGGGCCGGTCAGCTGCTGGACGATATGCTGGAGATCATTCATCTGGACCGCACCAAGGTCTATATTGCCAATGTGGTGAAGTGCCGCCCGCCCCAGAACCGGGATCCTCTGAACGTGGAGCAGGACGCCTGCATCGGCTATCTGCGGCGGCAGGCCGCGCTGGTGAAGCCGAAGATCATTGTCTGTCTGGGGCGGATCGCCGCCAAGGCCATCATCAAGGAGGATTTCAAAATCACGCAGGAGCATGGGCAGTGGTTCCAGCGGGGCGGCGTGCAGATGACCGCCATCTATCACCCGGCGGCGCTTCTGCGGGATGAGCAGAAGCGGCCGGAGACCTTTGTGGATCTGAAGAACATTCAGGCCAAGGTTCGGGAGCTGTGTGAACATACGGAGTGCTGAAATAAGCATCCACCCGCTTTTCGGGTGGATGCTTATTTTACCTGCGGGATCAAAGGGTCAGGCCGGGCAGCTCCGTCAGCGGCGCAAAACGGTAGCCCATCTCCTCCCACTTGGTCAGCAGATCGTCCAGAATGGCGGCGTTGGTGGAGGAGGTGGAGTGCAGCAGCACAATGGCCCCGTTGTGAATCCGGGGCAGCAGCTTGGCATAGGCCTGCTCTGCTGTGGGCTGCTTGTCTGCGTACCAGTCCACATAGGCAAGACTCCAGAATACTGTCTGATAACCCAGCTCCTGCGCCATTTTCAGATTTTCTTCGCTGTATTTCCCCTGAGGAGGACGGTAGAACCGGGACAGCGCCTGCCCGGTGGTCTCCTGATACAGTGCGGCCAGAGAATCCAGCTCCTTCTGAAAGCTGGCCTTGTCGGCAATGGCGGACATATCCGGGTGATGATAGGTGTGGTTGCCCACAATGTGTCCTTCTTCGGCCATGCGGCGGACAATGTCCGGCGCGGATTCGATCATATGCCCCACCACAAAGAACGCCGCCGGGGCGCTGTGCTTTTTCAGCGCATCCAGAATGGCCTCCGTGTTGCCGTTTTCGTAGCCGCAGTCAAAGGTGAGATAGATGACCTTCTGGCTGACGTCCCCTACATACCACGCGTCGTATTGGGACAGAAAGTCCGCGGTGGCGTTGCCGACGGGAGTCAGGCCCTCCTCCGGGAAGGACAGCCCCCAGTTGTCGGCGGAAGCGGGAATAGCCGCGTCACCGGCGGTCAGGGCGGCAGGGGAGCCGCGGCCCAGCAGCCCCGCCAGCGTCAGGCAGGGCAGGAGCAGCAGGCAGAATATTTGCAGGCGTTTACGCATAGGATTCCTCCTCACTGTTTTGCCGTAGTTTGCCCGGAGGGAAAGACTTTCATACCCGGTTGCGAAAACGGACGAAAGCTGGTATGATGTGGCAGTAAAAAAACCTTGCGGATGAAAAAGGAGAACAACTATGGCAAAGAAGAAGCGCACGCCCCGGAAGCTCAGCTGGAAGGAGGCGCTGGTGGTTATTGCGCTGGCGATGATCCTCAGCCTGATCCGGCAGGCGACCATGCCCGGCTACGACATGAGCAATATCCCGGACTATGACGGCACCAGCGCTTACGCCGTGATCGACCGGAACCAGCCCTCGTTCACCGAGGAGGATTACACCACCGAGTCCTATGAATACTACAGCGATCTGGACAACCTGGGCCGCTGCGGCGTGACGGAGGCCTGCATCGGCGTGGATCTGATGCCTACGGAGGAGCGGGAGAGCATTTCCAGCGTGTATCCCACCGGCTGGGTACAGAACCAGTATGACTTTGTGGACGGCAAGAGCCTATATAACCGCTGCCACCTCATCGGCTTCCAGCTCACCGGCGAAAACGCCAACGAAAAGAACCTCATCACCGGCACCCGGTACATGAATGTGGATGGAATGCTGCCCTTTGAAAACGAGGTGGCGGACTATGTGGCCTCTACCGGCAACCATGTCCTCTACCGGGTGACGCCGGCTTTCGTCGGCTCTGAGCTGGTGGCCCGCGGCGTGGAGATGGAGGCTTACTCCGTGGAGGATGACGGCCGGGGCGTATGCTTCCATGTGTACTGCTACAATGTGCAGCCCGGTGTGGAGATCGACTATGCCACCGGCGAGAACTGGGCGGCATGATGGAGCTGTGGAACGAATTTGACCGGCTGGTGGTGTTCGACACGGAGACCACCGGCATTGAGTTCGGAACGGACCGAATCATCGAAATCGGTGCGGCGGCGCTGGAAAACGGCGAGGAGCAGGGCGGCTTCAACGCATTGATCCGCCTGCCTGCGGGGCAGACCCTGCCGCACTTTATCACCCAGCTTACCGGCATTACCGATGAACAGCTGAGAGATGAGGGGGTGGATGACCGCACGGCAGCGGAGGGGTTCTGCCGCCTGCTGGACGGCGCGGAGCAGCCGCTGCTGGTGGCCTACAACGCCCAGTTTGATCTGAATTTCCTCTATTATCTGCTGCGGCCGCTGGGACTGCTGTCCGTCCTGCAAAAGCCCCGGTTTCTGGACGCCCTGACGGTGTACCGGGATCGGCGGGATTTTCCCCACAAGCTGTGCAACGCCATTGAGGCCTATGGGCTGACTGGGGTGGAAAACAGCCACCGGGCGGTGGATGACGCCCGCGCCGCAGCGCTGCTGCTGGAAGCCATGGCGGCGGAAAAGGATGATCTGCTGCAATATGTGAATCTCTTCGGCGTGCATCCCAAGTACGGCATGAGCGGGAAGAAGATCTCCTCCGTGACCTATTGCCCCCAGCCCTATGACCGGCGGGTACCACTGTATGAACTGCTTCATACAATGTGAAAATTCTGTGAACAATCCTGAAATGGGGTTGAAATATGACAACCTGTCAGGTACCATACCTGACAGGTTGTCATATTAGTGGGCTTTAACAACATAAGATGCACCTGCCCCGACGGGAGGAAAGGCGTGCAGTGCTGCGTATTCCAATTTGAAAAATTCGACAAATCGGAATTTATATATAAAGGAGAATATTGATGAAACTGTTTTTATGTTCGCACTTTTCAAGTGTAGGAAGTC